>CANEZL010000024.1 GCA_947444195.1 Methylobacteriaceae bacterium
GATGCGGAGACGAGCATCCGTCCGCTGTCGCTGTCCGAGTTCGTCGGTCAGCGGGCGGCGCGGGCCAACCTGCAGGTCTTCATCGAGGCCGCCCGCAAGACCGGACAGGCGCTGGACCACGTCCTGTTCGTCGGCCCCCCCGGGCTCGGCAAGACCACGCTCGCCCAGATCGTGGCGCGCGAACTCGGCGTCAGCTTCCGCTCCACCTCCGGGCCCGTCATCGCCAAGGCCGGCGATCTGGCGGCCCAGCTCACCAACCTGGAAGAGCGCGACGTCCTCTTCATCGACGAGATCCACCGCCTCAACCCGGCGGTGGAGGAGATCCTCTATCCCGCCATGGAGGACTACCAGCTCGACCTCATCATCGGCGAAGGCCCCGCCGCCCGCTCGGTCAAGATCGAACTGCCGAAGTTCACCCTGGTCGGCGCCACCACCCGGGCCGGCCTGCTCTCGACGCCGTTGCGCGACCGCTTCGGCATCCCGGTGCGGCTGGCCTTCTACGACGCGGAGGAACTGCGCCTGATCGTCGAGCGCGGCGCGCGCGTGCTCGGCATCGGCATGGCGCGGGAGGGCGCCGACGAGATCGCGCGGCGGGCGCGGGGCACGCCGCGCATCGCGGGTCGGCTGCTGCGGCGGGTGCGGGACTTCGCGGTGGTGGCCGAGGAGGCGGTGGTGAGCCGGGCGCTGGCGGACCGGGCGCTGGGGCTGCTCGACGTGGATCCGCTCGGTCTCGACGTGATGGACCGCCGCTATCTGAGCCTGATCGCGGCCTCGTTCGGGGGCGGCCCGGTGGGCATCGAGACGATCGCGGCGGCGCTCTCCGAGCCCCGCGACGCCATCGAGGACATCATCGAGCCCTACCTGATCCAGCAGGGCTTCGTGCAGCGCACACCCCGCGGACGCCTCCTCACACACCACGCCTTCCGACATCTGGGACTCACACCCCCGAGACGGGATCCGAGCCAGCAGGCGGGCCTGTTCCCGAACGACGAGGCCGATACCTGAGAAGGGGCCTGCGGATCGCCCCGCAACCCGTTGCCGGTTCAGGACTTTCGGGTCATCGGCCCGTGCGCCGGATGCCCCGAGACCGGGGCGATCGCAGATCCGCGTCCGATCGGTTCGCGCCCTCTCGAGCCGGAATCAGGAACACCGCAGGTTCGCGTCTCGGCGCTTCAATGTGCAGGGATCCTGGGCTCCGCTGCGCGGCCCCGGGATGATCGGATGGGCTCCACAAGGCGTCGTGTCGATCCGGTAGCCCGCACGGGGGAACCCGCGCCTCGCGCGAGGACCGTCGGTGACAGTTCGTCGGCTGCGGTCGCCCCGGCCCGAGGCCGACATCCCGGCTCGGCCAAGCCGCGGGCGCGAGATATTCCTTCCGTGCATATCTCGATTGCCCTGAGCACCTCATCGGCCGCTGATCGCGGCGAACTCCGCCCGACGCGTTGTGCAGGCATCGGATGAGGATCGTCCGCCAAGCCTCTGGCAGTGAATAAAACCTCTCCTCTCTCAGATTCTGCTCTCCGTCGCCGACGTGCGGCGCCATCCTCTGAGATCACGGAAGCGTGCATGCGCGGAACGCCTGTGCAGCGCACAAGTTGTCGGCTCGACCGCGCACCTCCGGGAGCGCCGGCTTCTCGAAACCGTCAAGCAAGACCCCGAGGATCATCCGTCATGAAGACGACCGCCCTGGCCGTGCTCGGCCTGTCCGTCGCCGCCCTGTCCACCTCGGCCCTGGCGCAGGACGCCCTGCCGCTGCGCATCGGTGCCGACACGCCGATTGGGGCCGCCGCGACCGACACGCCGGCCTTCCGCGCCGAGGCCCTGCGCTCGGATGCCGCCAGCATCGAGGCGAGCCGCATCGCCCTGGAGCGCTCGCGCAACCCGCGGGTGCGCAACTACGCCAACCGCGTCCTCGTGGAGCGCGAGGCCACCACCAAGGCGCTCCTGCCCGAGGGCACCTCGCTCACCGCCACCGGCCGCGTCGTCTCCGACCGCCAGGGCATCCCCACCCGTCTCGACAACCCGGTCGGCCTCGTGCTCGCCCCGGTGACCATCGCGGCCAATATCGGCACGGGCATCGTCGGCGGCGTGCTCGGCGGCGTCGGCATCATCGACAACAGCCCGGCCGAGCCCGGCCGCCGCGTCGCCCTCGGCCCGCAGGGCCAGGCGCGCCTCGAAGCCCTGCGCGCGGCCCGCTCGGAGCGCGCCTTCGACCGGACCTACGTGCGCCAGCAGGCCCGCTCCGACGCCCGCACGCTCGCCCTCTACGACGCCTACGCCAAGAACGGCGACAGCGCCGCCGGCCGCCGCTTCGCCAACGAGGCCCTGCCCTTCATCGCCGACGAGCACGCCCAGTCGGCGACCCTGGCCGGCCGCGTCGGCGGCTGAGCCGCGGAACCGTCCGGCCGGATCGGGCCGCTCGCCCCGGGAGCGGCCCTCCGCCCGAATCGAGAGCGCACTCCGGAGCGCGCCGCTTCTCCGCGGGAGCGGCGCGCTCCGTCCTTCCGCGAAGGCCCGATGCGTCCGGGGGACCGGATTCCACTTTTCCGCGTGGCGCCCTAGATCAGCGCCGACCCGAGCGGCCCGCCGCTCCGCGAACCCGGACCCCATGGATCCCCTGGACCTCGCCGACGCGCACAGGCTCCCGCTGCGCGTCTACTACGAAGACACCGACTTCTCCGGCTTCGTCTACCACGCGAGCTACCTGCGCTTCATGGAGCGCGGGCGCACCGAGCTGCTGCGCGGGCTCGCCGGCGACCAGTCCGACCTGCACCGGGAGGCGGGCGGCCTCGTCTTCGTGGTCCGCCGCATGGCGATCGACTACCTAAAACCCGCCCGGATGGACGACGCCCTCGTCGTCGCCACCCTCACCCGCGAGCTGCGCGGGGCCTCCATGCATCTCGTGCAGACGGTGTCCCGCGGCGGCGCGGTGCTGGTGCGCGCCGAGGTCGTGGTGGCCTGCGTGCGCAACGGCCGGGCGATCCGCCTACCGGATTCCCTGCGTCGGGCGCTCGCGCCGCGGACGGCAACCGATCCTTAACCCTGTCAGGGCCTTAACTCGACTCACGGATTGTGCGGGGCACCACGCGTCGGCGCAGCCCTTACTTTCGACAGATTCGACAGCGATTCCCGTTGATATCGTTCGCCGATTTCGCCCCTGCGCATCTGCGCCGCGTCCCGGCGCGGGCGCCTCCGGGCCGCGCTCTCCCCGGCCAGGCGCTCTCGGTCATTGAGGATCAGGCTCCATGAACCCAGCCGATGCCATGCAGGCCGTCCAGGCGCCGGTCGCCGACATGAGCCTGCTCGGCCTGTTCCTTCAGGCCCACTTCGTCGTGAAGGTCGTGATGGTGGGCCTGCTCAGCGCCTCCGTCTGGTGCTGGGCGATCATCGTCGACAAGACGCTCCTGTTCCGGCGCATCCGCGCGGAGATGGACTCGTTCGAGGACGCGTTCTGGTCCGGCCGCTCCCTGGAGGAGCTGTTCCGCTCCTTCAACGACCGGCCGGCCACCGGCCTCGCCGCGGTGTTCGTGGCGGCCATGCGCGAGTGGAAGCGCTCCTTCGAGGGCTCGGGCCGGCAGATCCAGTCGCTCAGCCAGCGCATCGACAAGACGCTGGACGTGACCATCCAGCGCGAGGTCGAGCGCCTCGAATCCCGCCTACTGTTCCTCGCCTCCATCGGCTCGGCCGGTCCCTATATCGGCCTGTTCGGCACGGTCTGGGGCATCATGACCGCCTTCACCTCGATCGCGGCCTCGAAGAACACCTCGCTCGCCGTGGTGGCGCCCGGCATCGCCGAGGCCCTGTTCGCCACCGCCATCGGCCTGTTCGCGGCGATTCCCGCCGTGCTCGCCTACAACAAGCTCCAGGCCGAGGTCGCCAAGGCGCAGTCGCGGCTCGAAGGCTTCGCCGACGAGTTCTCCGCGATCCTGTCCCGCCAGATCGACGAGCGCCTGTCGCTCGCCGCCTGATCCGGAGGATCCGACATGGCCATGGCAGCGGGCGCCAAGGGCGGCACCAAGCGGCGGCGCGGACGGCGCAGCGGCGCGATCAACGAGATCAACATGACGCCGTTCATCGACGTCGTGCTCGTGCTGCTGATCATCTTCATGGTGGCCGCTCCCATGATGACGGTGGGCGTGCCCCTCGACCTGCCGCAGTCGAAGGCCGCGCCGCTCAATTCCGACACCAAGCCGATCACGCTCTCGATCCGCCAGAACGGCGAGGTCTATCTCGGCGAGGACAGGCTCTCCGACGAGACGATCATCCCCAAGCTCACCGAGACGGCCAAATCCGGCTTCGAGGAGCGCGTCTTCGTGCGCGGCGACAAGCGGGTCGATTACGGGCGCGTGGCGCAGATCATGGCGATCGTGACGGGAGGCGGCTTCCGCAAGGTCGCCCTCGTCACCGAGCCCGAGCAGCGCTGAGGAACCGCCCGCCGTGGCCATCACCTTCGACCGCAAGCAGCCGGGTGTCTGGATCTCGGCCGGCACGCACGTGGTGCTGCTGGTGGCCGCGGTCGTGGGCATCTCCGCGCCCGCGCTCCCCGAGGCGCAGGAGGGCGTGCCCGTCGAGGTGATCACCGAGAACCAGTTCTCCGAGATCACCAAGGGCGAGCGCAACGCCGAGAAGCCCCTCTCCGACGCCAAGCCGCGGGCCGACCGCAAGGCCGATACGGTGGAGGAGCGCGAGCCCGAGAACGCGAAGGTCGACAAGCCGGCCCCGCCGACGCGCCCCCCCGAGATGAAGGTGGCCAACGCCGACGAGATGCCGCTGCGCACGAGCGAGCCGGACCCCGCCGAGGAGAAGGCGGAGAAGGCCAAGGCCGAGGCTGCCAAGGAAGCCGCGAAGGAAGCCGCGAAAGCCGCCGCCAAGGCTGCGGCGGAGAAGGCCGCCGCCGAGAAGGCGGCCAAGGCCGAAGCGAAGGCCAAGGCGGAGGCGAAGGCTGAGGCCGCCAAGGCGGAGGCCGAGAAGCGCGAGGAACTCGCCAAGCTGATCGAGCGCGAGGAGGCGGAGGCCGCCGCCGAGGCGAAGGCCAAGGCCGAGAAGGCCGCAGCCGCACGCGCCGAGAAGGCCCGCGCCGAGGCGAAGGCCAAGGCGGAGGCGGAGAAGAAGGCCGAGGCCGAGCGGAAGGAAGCCGAGGCCAAGGCGGAAGCCGAGCGCGAGAGGAAGCTCGCGGAGGCCAAGGCCGAGCACGAGAAGGCGGAGGCCGCCGCCAAGGCGAAGGCCGAGGCCGCCGCGAAGGCCAAGGCGAAGGCGCTCGCCGACGCGCGGGCCAAGGCCGATGCCGAGGCCAAGGCGCGCAAGGCGGCGGAGATGGCCGACAAGTTCAACGCCGGCGACATCAAGTCCCTGCTCGCCTCGAAGACGCCCTCGCAATCGACGGGCGCGACCGGCCGCGAGGTGCAGAAGGTGGCGGCCCTCGGCGCCCCCACCGGCACCGCGCAGCGCCTGTCGCCCTCCCTGCGCGACGCCCTCGTGGGCATGCTCCAGCAGCAGATCGAGCGCTGCTACTCCGCGCCCCCCGGCGCCGCGCAGGGCGTGGTGCTGCCGGTGCTCGACATCCGCCTGAACCCGGACGGGTCGCTGGGCGCCGATCCCCGCGTGATGCGCGGGGGCGCCAGCGCGGTGGACGTCTCGATCGCGCAGGCGGCCCTGCGGGCGGTGCGCCGCTGCGCGCCCTACAAGATCCCCGCCCAGTACGCCCCCTTCTACAACGACTGGAAGGCCATCAACGCGGAGTTCGAGTTCACGGCGACCTGACGCCTTCCGGCGGCCCGACGCCCGCGAGCCCGCGCCTCACCCTCCTCTCCCGGACCGAACCATGCCCTCACGCCCGCTCCCGCGGCGCCGCACGGCGCCCCTCGCCGCGCTCCTGGCGCTCCTCGCCCTCGCTCTCTTCGGGGCACCGGCCCAGGCGCAGCTGCAGCTGCGCATCGGCGGCGGCGCCTTCCAGCCCCTGCCCATCGCGATCACCGATTTCGCGGGGGACCCGAGCCTCGGCGGCCTCGTCTCCGGCGTGGTGACGAACAACCTGCGCCGCTCGGGCTACTTCACGCCCCTGGACAAGGCCCGCTTCCCCGAGGCCCCGCAATTCGACGCCGCCCCGAACTTCGAGGCGTGGCGCGGCACGGGGGTCCAGGGCCTCGTCACCGGCCGCGTCTCGCGGGACGCGTCGGGCCGCCTCAAGGTCGAGTTCCGGCTCTGGGACGTGACGGCGGGCCAGCAGATCACCGGCCAGCAATACGCCACCGACCCGGCCAATGCCCGGCGCACGGGGCACCTGATCTCGGACGCGGTCTACACCAAGATCACCGGCCTCGGCCCGTGGTTCGACAGCCGCATCGCCTTCGTCGACGAGTCCGGCCCGAAGGAGAACCGCCGCAAGCGCCTGATGGTGATGGACCAGGACGGCGCCAACGTGCGCGCCATCACCTCGGGCGAGAACGCCATCGTGGCGCCGCGCTACTCGCCGGCGACCCAGGACATCGCCTTCATGACCCAGGCCACCGGGCACCCGCCGCGGGTGCAGGTGATCAACCTCGAGACCGGCACCCGCCAGGCGGTGGGCAACGCGGATTCCATGAGCGCGAGCCCGCGCTTCTCGCCGGACGGGCGCCGCCTGGTCATGAGCGTGCAGCAGGGCGGCAACGCCGACATCGTGACCATGGACCTCGCCTCGAAGGTGCAGAAGCCCATCACCAACGGCATGGCGATCGACACCTCGCCGACCTACGCGCCGGACGGCAGCCAGATCGTGTTCGAATCCGACCGCGGCGGCTCGCAGCAGGTCTACGTCATGGGCGCGGACGGCTCGAACCCGCGCCGGATCTCCTTCGGCGAGGGCTCGGCCTCGCAGCCCGCGTGGTCGCCGCGGGGGGACCTCATCGCCTTCACGCGCCAGCGCAAGGGGGGCTTCGCCATCTGCGTGATGAAGCCCGACGGCACGGGCGAGCGCGTGCTCACCGAGGGCTTCCACAACGAGGGGCCGACCTTCGCGCCGAACGGCCAGTACGTGCTGTTCTTCCGCGATCCCGGCGGCCAGGGCGGCGGCAAGCTCTACATGGTCGACATCACCGGCAAGGTCGAGCAGCCGGTGCCGACCCCCTCCTACGCCTCCGACCCGACCTGGTCGCCGCTGCTCGCGGGGCGGTAGGGGAAATGCTTCGAGCCCGGCTACCAGTCGGGCTCGATTTCGCCCTCATCCTGCCCGGAGGTATCCGCTCGTATCAGCGACGGAGCCTGGGCGCGTAAATCGGCGGGGAGCGCGCTGAGCGCGGCATCCTCGAAGCCGAGATGCGGCAGGTATCGCGTCACGAGAGTCGCGATTAACTTGGCCTGAGAACGGTCCCGACGCTGCTTTGCGGGCTCACGATCGGGCCTGCCGGCAAGCCAAGATTTGTGAAGTGCGAAGGCCCGTGGATCCGGTACGGTCATCGAGACGGGATAGCCGCGCAGATCCATCACGGTCGCCGTGATCTTTGGGCTGTTCACGAGCCACGACAGGCCGAAAATTTCCACCGCGTTCAGATCTTCGCCCACGGTCCCGATCCGATGCTCACGGCTCAGCCGTATCGGGTCGCGCGGGGCGGGCGTGATCAGGTCGACGACGTACCCATCCCGATTCTCCGCGCGGAACCCACCCTTGCCGGTAATCTCGAAGGAACGATCGACCTTGCGGAGAAGGCCGACGACGCCTGTCGCGGCGACTTCGGGTACCACGAGTTTCAGACTCGCTCTGGCATCGTACAATAGATCAATGTCGGCCGTCGCGAGCATCGCCTCGGCGACCTGCACGCCAACCATACGTTCGTAAACGTAGAGAGCGTTTGTCCCGACCGTCGCGACGATCGGTTTCGTCAGTTTCGCGTCATCGAGAGCACGCAGGATCCGGGCAGCGGTCACCGGGAGGCGCCCCAAGCGATGGACTTGGTTGAGCGCTGCCATGTGGTCGAGACGCTTGGCCAGCAGGGCCGTCCGAAGGCGGGCACGCTTGCGCCCATCCACGAAGCGCCCGTGAATCAGCTCGGTTTCGGGCGAGCGCGGACCCAACGATTTCCAGGCCCCGGGCCGATGCGCGCGATACAGGTAATCGTGACCCCCGACGGTCTTCCAAGTCAGCGATCCCCCGAACCGCTCCCGAAACGTCGTACGAGCGGCGCGGTAAGCATCGAACACCTGCTCGGCGTTGATGAGTTGGCGAACCTGCTCGCCTTCAAGTTCTGCATAGGCCAAATCACACGCCTCCGGGACCGTGGATGGCAAACACGATAGGCCACAACATCCTGTCAGAAAAGAGATTATCCATATCGCGCGCCCTGGAAGCCCGAAAATGGATAATTCCGAGCGAAGTGCCGTTACCCCGGCTTGAGCAGATGGTCCCGCTCGCGCAGCGCCGGGAACAGGCGCGCCCAGAGCACCGCGATCAGCACGGTCACCACGCCGCCCGCCACCACGGCGGGCACGGCGCCCATGGCGGCGGCGAGCAGGCCGGATTCGAACTCGCCGAGTTCGTTCGAGGCGCCGATGAACACCGTGTTCACGGCCGCCACCCGGCCGCGCATGGCGTCGGGCGTCTCGGCCTGGACGAAGGTCTGGCGCACGTAGACGCTCACCATGTCGGCCGCCCCCGTGACGAAGAGGCAGGCCATGGAGAGCGGCAGCGAGGACGAGAGCCCGAACACGATGATGGCGAGGCCGAACACGGCCACCGCGCGCAGCATCCGCACGCCGGCATGCCGCCGCAATGGCCGGTAGGCGAGCCAGATCGCCATGGTCACGGCGCCGGCGGCCGGCATGCTGCGCAGGGCGCCGAGGCCGAGGGGGCCGACATGGAGCACCTCGGCCGCGAAGATGGGCAGCAGGGCGGTGGCGCCGCCGAACAGCACGGCGAAGAGGTCCAGGCTGATCGCGCCGAGGACCACGGGATGGGCGCGGATATAGGCGATGCCGGCGGAGAGGGTCTCCCAGGTGACGGGCGGGCGCTCGATGGCGGCGGCGGGGCGGTAGCGGATCGCGACCACGAGGAGGGCGGCGAGCGCGAAGCTCGCCCCGGCCCCGCCGAACACCACCGCGGGCCCCGCCGCGTAGAGCAGGCCGCCGAGGGCCGGCCCCATCACGGAGGAGCTCTGCCAGAGGGTGGAGTTCCAGGCGATCGCGCTGCCGAACATCTCGCGGGGGACGATCGTCGGCAGCAGGGCCTGGAGCGCGGGGTTGGCGAAGGCGCGGCCGAGGCCGACGAAGACCACGAGGGCGTAGACCGGCCAGGCCGCCTGCGCCCCCGAGAGTGCGTAGGCCAGGAGCCCGAAGCTCGTGGCCGCCTGCAGGCCGAAGCTCGCGGTCGCCACGAGGCGCCGGTCGCAGCTGTCGGCGACGTGGCCCGTCACCGGGGCCGCCAGCATCGCGGGCAGGAAGCCGGCGAGCCCGACGAGGCCGAGGGCCAGGGCCGAGCGGGTCAGGTCGTAGACGAACCAGCCGATGGCCACGGCCTGCATCTGGTAGGCGAGGCCGGTGAGGAAGCGGGCGAAGCTGAAGAGGCGGAAGTCGCCGTTGCGGAAGACGGCCCAGCCCGTGGTCGCGAGGGTAGACATCGCCCGCGGTGCTGGGATGCCACGGCCTCCGCGTCAAGCGCCGGGCAGGGCGGCGGGCCGGCGATTACGCGACTGTGAACGCGGCCGGCCCCGGCGTGTCAGCGCAGCGGGCTCGCGCATCGCTCGGAAAGCCCGCGGCCACCTTTCCGAGACGACGCTCCATCTTCTGATCGCGCGATGATCTCGGAGAACCGGATCCCGCTTGTGCGCATCGTGCTCTATTCCGCCGCCTGGGCCTGCGGCCCGCGGTCGATCAGCGGGAAGGAGCAGGTCACGCAGGTGCCCGAGCCCGGCGCGGTGTCGAGATGGACGCGGCCCCCGTGCAGCTCGACGAAGGAGCGCACGATGGAGAGGCCGAGGCCGACGCCCCGGTGGCGGGTGCCGAGGGTGTGGCTCTCGAAGCGGTCGAAGACCAGGGCCGCGATCTCCGGGGGCATGCCGAGGCCGTGGTCGCGCACGCCCAGCATGAGTTCCGTGCCGCTGCGGCGGGCCATCACCTCGATGCGGTCGCCGGCATGGGAGAAGCCGACCGCGTTGGAGAGCAGGTTGAACAGGATCTGCCGCACGCGCTTGCCGTCGGCGTAGACGCTGCCGATATCGCCCGGCACGTCGAGCACCACCGCGACGTGGGACTCGGCGAGGCGATCCTCGATGCCGCGCATGGCGGCCTCGATGGTGGAGCGCACGTCCACCGTCTCGCGCTGGAGCTCCAGGGAGCCGGCATCGATCGAGGCGAGGTCGAGGATGTCGTTGATGATGACGAGGAGGGCGCCCGAGGAGCGCATGATGTGGTCGGCGTACTCGCGCTGGCGCGGGTTCAGAGCCCCGACCGACTCGTCGCCGAGGAGTTGGGTGAAGCCGATGATGTTGGTGAGCGGCGAGCGCAGTTCGTAGGAGACGTGGTGGACGAAGCTGTCGCGCAGCTCCGCGGCCGAGACCAGCGCCTCGTTCTTCTCGGTGAGCGCCCGCTCCACGTTCACGCTCGCGGTCACGTCGATATGGGTGAGGAGCGTGGCGCCCTCGGGGAGGGGCTGGGCGGCGCAGTCGAGCACGGTGCCGTCCACGAGTTCGAGGCGGCAGGCCAGGGTGTCGCGGCTCTCCAGGCCGACCACGCGGTCGCGGATGTCGAGCCAGGGCTCCTCGGCGGGGGCGAGCCGGCGGCAGGCCTCCACCACCGCCTCGACGCGGGGGCGCTGCTCGATGAGTCCCGGCTCCAGGCGCCAGATCGAGGCGAAGGCGCGGTTGGCGAAGGTCAGGCGCCCGTCGGCGCCGAACACGGCCACCGGCTCCTTCAGGGTGTCCAAGGTCTCGGCCTGGACCCGCATCAGGGCGTTGTAGCGCGATTCGAGGTTCACCCGGT
Source organism: Methylobacteriaceae bacterium (assembly GCA_947444195.1). Classification (GTDB taxonomy): domain Bacteria; phylum Pseudomonadota; class Alphaproteobacteria; order Rhizobiales; family Beijerinckiaceae; genus Methylobacterium. Next base: position 10,948 of record CANEZL010000024.1, read on the forward strand.
CGGAGACGTCGTCGAACAGGTAGGTGAGGCCCCCTTGCGGGTTCGGGTCGGCGACCACGCGCAGGGTGCGGCCGTCGGGCAGGTACCACCAGGTCTCGTTGGCCTCCACGGCGCGATAGGCGGCGAGCACCCCCTGCTTCCAGGTCCGGAAATCCGCCTGCTCCTCCAGCTTCCGCTGGGCGCGCAGGTGGTCGAGGATCTCGCCGTCGAGGGGGCGGGTCTCCAGGAACGACGGGTCGAGGTCCCAGAGCTGCCGGTAGGCGGCGTTGTGGAAGATCAGGCGCTGCCGGTCGTCGAACATAGCCACGGCGGTGGGCAACTGGTCGAGGGTGCGGACGTTGGCGTTCATCTGCCGCTGGAGGTCGGCGCGCACGCTCTCCAGCTCCGACACGTCGATGGCGATGCCGACGCGGCCCGAATCGAGGCGGGTCTCGAACACGTCGAGGACGCGCCGCCCCCCCGCCACCACGGCGGAGAGCCGCGGCACCGGGTGGTGGGGCCCGCGCCGGGCCGGCTCGTCGCGGGCCACCGTCTCGCGGCCGGCGCGGTCGAGGAGCTCGATGCCCGCCTCGATGGCGGCCTCGCGGCTGCCGGCCTCCACGGCGGCGGCGTAGGCCGTGTTCACCCAGGCGAGCCCGCCCTCGCGGTTGCGGCGCCAGACCGGCTGCGGGATCGCGTCGAGGAGGGCCGCCAGGGCCGAGAGGCCGCGGCGCGCCTCGTCCAGGGTCTCGCGGAGCTCGGCGATCTCGCGGCGCTCCTCGCTGGTCTCGCGCAGGCGCAGGAGGGCGCGCCCGGCCACCGCGAGGCCCTGCGCCTCGATGCTGCGCCCGGACTGGCTGCGCAGGCGCAGGTGGAAGCCGGTGCCCCGCGCCCGCAGGGCCTCCAGCGCCTCCTCCACCGCCCCCGCATCGGAGGGACGGAGCCAGGAGCCGAAGGCGAGGACGCGCTGGGCGGCGCCGGAGCCGGGGCGCCCGTCGAAGGCGAGGCCCACATCGCCCTCGATCACCGGCTCGCCGCGGGCGTCCCAGGTGACGATGATCTGGCGCTCGGCGTTGAGCAGCATCTCGGCCCGGTCGTGGGCCCCGCGCAGGGCGTCGAGGGCGGCGGCCTGCTCGCGGTCGCGCCGGGTCCAGCGGGCGCGCTCGCGCAGATGCATCAGGGAGAGGATGGTGGCGAAGGCGAGCAGCCCGCCGAGGACCGAGACGCTGGCGACGCCGTGCATGTGCGGGGCGAGCCCGACCTCCGGTCCCGCCGCCCGCGCCGTCGCGGCGGCGAGGCAGCTGACGAGGAACACGCCGGCGCCGGCCGCATGCCGCGCCGTTCCTTCGAGACCCATGACCCCGCCCCTACGACCCGACAGCACCGTGGCGCGCGCACGCGGTCGCGCCGGCCACCGAGCCGCGCGTATCCCGCGTGCCGCCCGCCCGGACCCGCGGGACGCCACCTGCATTCCTGAGATTCGGGCACAGTGTAGACCGGGGAAGAATCCTCCCGGAAGTCCCAACCGACCGCCGCCGCTTACAGGAACGCACGGCGCAACCGGAGCGACGCACAGAAGACACAGTGCCCGGGAGGGTTTTCCCTTGACAACGCGAAAGGGCCCGGCCTCCCGGCCGAGCCCTCGCTGAGGTGTGCAGTGCGGCGCCCCGCGCGGGGCGCCGTCCCGCTCAGTAGCGGTAGTGGTCGGGCTTGAACGGGCCGTTCTCGGAGACGCCGATATAGGAGGCCTGATCCGGGCGCAGCTTCGAGAGCGTGGCGCCGACCTTGGCGAGGTGGAGCGCCGCGACCTTCTCGTCCAGGGCCTTGGGCAGGGTGTAGACCTGCCGCTCGTACTTGCCCGGGTTCGTCCAGAGCTCGATCTGGGCGAGGGTCTGGTTGGTGAAGGAGGCCGACATCACGAAGGACGGGTGGCCGGTGGCGTTGCCGAGGTTCACCAGGCGCCCCTCCGAGAGGAGGATGATGCGGTGCCCGTCGGCGAACTCGATCTCGTCCACCTGCGGCTTGATGTTGGTCCACTTGAGGTTCTTCAGGCCGGCGACCTGAATCTCGTTGTCGAAGTGGCCGATGTTGCAGACGATGGCCCGGTCCTTCATCGCCCGCATGTGATCGAGGGTGATGATGTCCTTGTTGCCGGTCGCCGTCACGAAGATGTCGGCGCGGGGCGCGGCATCTTCCATGGTCACCACCTCGTAGCCCTCCATCGCCGCCTGGAGCGCGCAGATCGGATCGATCTCCGAGACGATGACGCGGCAGCCGGCGTTGCGCAGGGAGGCGGCCGAGCCCTTGCCCACGTCGCCGAAGCCCGCGACCATGGCGACCTTGCCGGCCATCATCACGTCGGTGCCGCGGCGGATGCCGTCGACCAGCGACTCCTTGCAGCCGTAGAGGTTGTCGAACTTCGACTTGGTGACCGAGTCGTTCACGTTGATGGCCGGGAAGAGCAGCTTGCCCTCCTTGGCCAGCACGTAGAGGCGATGCACGCCCGTGGTGGTCTCCTCCGAGACGCCCTTGATCGACTCGGCGAGCCCGGCGAACCAGCCCTTCGGCTTCTCGGCGAGCTTCTTCTTCAGGAGGGCGAAGAAGATCTCCTCTTCCTCCGAGCCCGGCTGGTCGAGGAAGGCGGTGTCGCCGTTCTCGGCGCGCAGGCCCAGATGGACGAACATCGTGGCGTCGCCGCCGTCGTCGAGGATCATGTTCGGCATGCCGCCGTCATGCCAGTCGAACAGCTTGGCGGTGTAGTCCCAGTACTCGGCGAGGGTCTCGCCCTTCACGGCGAAGACCGGGATGCCGGCGGCGGCGATGGCGGCGGCGGCGTGGTCCTGCGTCGAGTAGATGTTGCAGGAGACCCAGCGGATGTCGGCGCCGAGGGTCTTCAGCGTCTCGATCAGCACCGCGGTCTGGATCGTCATGTGCAGCGAGCCGGCGATCTTGGCGCCCTTGAGGGGCTGGCTCGGGCCGTACTCCTCGCGGACCGCCATCAGGCCCGGCATCTCGCTCTCGGCGATCGAGATCTCCTTGCGGCCGTAATCGGCCAGACCGATGTCCTTGACGATGTAGTCCTTAGCCATGAGGTCGCTCGCTCCGTCTCGCGTGTCGCTGGGCGGTGCCTTAGCAACTCGCGGGACGGAAAGCAATCAAGACATAAAGATGTCTTTATGCGTCGCCGGGCGAGCCACGCCCGGCACGCGCCGCGGGTCGGCGCCTCAGCGGCGGTCGCCCCGGATCAGCCAGCCGAGGCCGAAGGCGACGCCGGCCAGGATGGCGGCGGTGGCGAGGCGGTTGTCGTCGGCCCGCGCCGCGAGGGCCCGGCCGTGATGCTCGGCCCGGCCGCGATAGTGCCGGCCGCGCTTGCCCGCCTCGCGGTAGAGGTCGCGGCCACGGTGCTCGGCCTTGTCGTAGAGATCCTGGGCGCGCTCACGGGCATCGTGGACGCGGGACTGCGCCTCGTGGGCGAGATGGCGGCCGTCGCGGGTCAGTTCCTCGGCGGTGTCGCGGGCCCGGCCGTAGGCCACCTGCGCGGCGCCCGCGACCTGATCGATCGCGCCGTCCACCTGCGGGGAGGGGCGGCCGAGCACGGCGCCGGCCGCGGTCTTGGCCCGGCCGCGCAGGTTGCGGATGCCGCCCTCGATGTGATCCCGGTTCATGGATGTCTCCTTCGTGCGGGTGCCGGCGCCGCGCATCGATCGGGGCCTGAACGGGCCCCGGTCCGAAGCGCGCGGCTGCATACGGCTTCGGCGGGTTCGAACGGCCAAGTCGGACCGATGTTCCAGTCGGCGGCGGCATCCCGGGTCGGCGAACCCCTGCGCGGTGAAGTTTTTTTGCCTGTCTCACGAATTCTTTACGCACGACGGCAGCCGGGTTTTAGGGCAGGTTCCAGGTATTCCGTATGCCAGAAGAGCCGACGTGATCCCTGTCGCCGGCGCTTGGAGACGCACAGCATGAGCATCGCGATCGTCGGCGCAGGCGCCATCGGCGGCCATCTCGGCGTCAGGCTCGCGGCAACCGGCGAGCGGGTCACCTTCATCGCGCGGGGGCAGAATCTCGCGGCGATCGAGGCGGAGGGCATGCGCCTGATCGAGGAGGACGGCCGCGAGATCCACGCGCGCGACGTGCGAGCGACGCAGTCGATGCAGGCGGCGGGCGTGCACGATTACGTGCTGCTCACCGTGAAGGCGCATCAGGTCGGCCCCATCGCGGCCGACCTGAAGCACCTGATCGGGCCGGACACCGCCGTGGTCACGCTCCAGAACGGCATCCCGTGGTGGTACTTCCTGCACGGCCACGACGGCCCCCATGCCGGGCGGCAGGTCGAGAACTCCGATCCCGGCGGCGCCATCGCCCGCCACCTCGACGCGGCGCGGGTGATCGGCTCGGTGGTCTACCCGGCGGCCATCCTGGAGCGTCCGGGCGTGGTACGCGTGGTCGAGGGCAACCGCTACACCCTGGGCGAGCCGGACGGCTCGGTGAGCGCGCGGGCGAAGACGCTCTCGGGCAAGCTCACCGAGGCGGGGTTCAAGGCCCCGGTGATCGAGGACATCCGCTCGGAGATCTGGCTCAAGCTCTGGGGGAACCTCAGCTTCAACCCGATCTCGGCGCTGACCCACGCCACCCTCGTCGACATCTGCCGGTTCCCCGAGACCCGGGCGCTCGCCCGCGCCATGATGGAGGAGGCGCAAGGCATCGCGAATACCCTCGGCGTCCGCTTCCGGGTCGACATCGACCGGCGCATCGCGGGGGCCGAGAAGGTCGGCGCGCACAAGACCTCGATGCTGCAGGACGTGGAGGCCGGCCGCGCCATCGAGCTCGAAGCCCTGGTCGGCTCGGTGATCGAACTCGGCCGGATCACCGGCACGCCGACCCCGCATATCGACACGGTCTACGCGCTGATGCGGCTCCTGGCGCAGGGGCTGGCGGCGCAGGGGGGCCGGCTCGCGGTGCAGCCGGTGTGAGGTGCCGGGCCGGGGGCCCCCGCGTCTCAGCCGTTCGGGCAAATCGCATCGCGCGGGCCGCCGCGGCAATCAACCGGAAAAGGCTCAGATCTCGATCTCGGTGCCGACCTCCACCACCTGCCGGGTCGGCACGCAGAAGAAGGCGCCCGTGCGCTCGGCGTTGCGCTGGAGGAAGGCGAACAGCCCCTCGCGCCAGGGCATCATCCCGCGCTTCTCGCTCTTGGGGATGATGGTCTCGTGCCCGACGAACACGGTGAGGTCGTCCAGCACGGGGGCGGGCAGGTGCCGGTGCTCGACGGCGCAGCGCAGGCCCTCGGGGATCGAGGCGTCCTCCATGAAGCCGTAGCGCAGGGTCACGCGGTAGAAGTCCGGCGCCAGCAGGCTGACCTGGGCGCGCTCCGTCGCCGCCACCGTCGGCGTCTCCTCGTAGAGCGCCGTCACGATGAGCACGCGCCGGGGCAGGGCGTGGCTGCGCTCGACGAAGCGGGAGAGGTGGAGCGGGATCCCGTGGAGCGCCGAGGACAGGAAGGCGCCGGTGCCGGGCAGCCGCACCACCGCGCTGTGCTGGAGATTGGCGAGGAAGACCGGCTCCGGCAGGCGCAGGGCCGTGCGGGCCTCTTCGAGGAGATGGTTGCCGCGCCGCCAAGTCAGCATCACCAGGGCGATGAGGGCGGCGAGCGCCAGGGGAAACCAGCCCCCCTCGAACAGCTTCACGCTGTTGGCCCCGAGGAAGACGAGGTCGATGGCGAGGAAGAACCCGTTCACGGCGAAGACCGCCAGCGGGTTGAAGCCCCAGCGCAGGGCGATGAGGGCGGCGAGCAGGGTGGTGATCGCCATGAGGAGCGAGACGGCGATGCCGTAGGCGCCGGCCAGCGCGTCCGAGGTCCGGAAGACCAGGACCGCGGTCAGCGTCGCCGCGGCGAGCAGCCAGTTCACGGCGGGCACGTAGATCTGGCCGCGCTCGTCGGAGGCGGTCTGGACGATGCGCATGGCGGGCAGGAAGCCGAGCTGGATCGCCTGCTGGGTCAGTGAGAACACCCCGGAGATGATCGCCTGCGAGGCGATCACGGTGGCCAGGGTGGCCAGACCGATCAGGGGGTAGTGCGCCCAGTCCGGCGCGAGGCGGTAGAACGGGTTCTCGATGGCGTCGGGCTCGGCGAGCAGCACCGCGCCCTGACCGAAATAGTTGACGACGAGGGCCGGCAGCACCAGGGCGAACCACGCCACCCGGATCGGCCGGGCGCCGAAATGCCCGAGATCGGCATACATCGCCTCGCCGCCGGTCACAGCGAGGAAGGCGGCGCCGAGCATGGCGAAGCTCACGCCCCAGCCGGCATGGGCCAGGAAATCGACGGCGCGCAAGGGGTTGGCCGCCGCCAGGATCTCGGGCCGGTGCCAGATGCCGGCGAGCCCCATCAGGGTGAGCACGAGGAACCAGACCAGCATCACCGGCCCGAACATCCGCCCGATGAAGGCGACGCCCTTGCTCTGGACGAGGAACAGGGCGACCAGGATCGCCAGGGTGATCGGCACGACGAAGCTGCCGAGGGCCGGCGCATCGACCTTCAGCCCCTCGATCGCCGAGAGCACCGAGATGGCCGGGGTGATCGCCCCGTCGCCGTAGAGGAGCGCGGCGCCCACGAGACCGACCACGAGCAGCACGCCCTGCCAGGAGCCCGGCTTGGCATGGCGCGCCCCGAGGAGCGCCAGCATCGCCACGATGCCGCCCTCGCCGCGGTTGTCCGCCCGCAGGATCAGCACCGCGTATTTCAGCGAGACGATCAGCACGAGGGCCCAGAGGATCAGCGAGACCGCCCCCGTCACCGCGGCCGGATCGGCGCTGTGGGCGCCGCTGCTCGCGGCGCGCACCGCCTCCTTGAAGGCGTAGAGGGGGCTCGTGCCGATATCGCCGTAGACGATGCCGAGCGCCCCGAGGAGCAGGGCGGGCCGCAGCGGCGCCGGGTGCGCGGGGGAACCGTTTCCGGCGCGGGGCTCGGTCTCACTCAACGGCACACTCCGCGACGAATCGGTCCGGTCAGCGCTGCATAACGCCGAGTCCGGCCCCGGCGTCACCGGATGCCGCCGGGACATCACGCCATTGTTACGGGACCAGCGCGGCGAGCCCGTCCGGGCAGGCCGAACCGTCCGGAAAACAGAAGACGGGGGCGGCGCAGTGCCGGCCGATGGCGGCCGCGACGGTGTCGAGGCTTGCCGGCGCGCCGGGGCTCTCGCTCACCGCGACCGCCCGCAGGGGCACGCCATGCAGGCGCAGGGTCTCGTGAGCGGTGAGGGCGTGGCTGATGGCGCCGAGATAGCTGCCGGAGACGAGGAGGGCCGGGATCCCGAGGGCCTTCAGCCAGTCGAGACCGGTGGCCTCGGGCGTCACCGGGCTCATCAGGCCGCCGACGCCCTCGATCAGCACTGTCCCCTCCGCCCGCGCCATCTGCGCCCGGCACCACGCGACGAGATCCGCGAGATCAAGGGCGCGGCCTTCCAGGGCGGCAGCCTGATCGGGCGCGAGCGGTGCCGCATAGCGCCAGGGCGAGCAGGCCGCGACCGCCTCGGGCGTCGGCATGATCCCCTGCGCCGCCAGCAGGCGGGCGGTGTCGCTGTCCGCGAATGCGGGATCGTCGAAGGGCGGCACGCCGCTCGCCAGCGGCTTCAGCGTGCGCACCGCCCGCCCGTCCGCGATCAGCCGCCGGGTGAGGGCGGCGGTGACGTAGGTCTTGCCGATCTCGGTGCCGGCGCCGGCGACGAACAGGGCAGGCATGGGGGCGGGGTCACGCGCCTGGTGGGTGCGGCGAGAGCCGCATTCCCTCCCCCGTCTGCGGGGGAGGGAGATCAGGAATCAGGCCTGATAGCTGCCGTGGCAGTGCTTGAACTTCTTGCCCGAGCCGCAGGGGCAGGGCTCGTTGCGGCCGACCCGTCCCCAGCTCGCCGGGTCGGCGGGGTCGCGCTCCAGCACCGCGCCGTCGGCGGACATCCCCTGCGCGGCGTAGCCGAGGGCCGGGCCGGCCCCGCCCGCGCTGCCCGAGCCGCCCCGCCCGAACTCGTTCTCGCCGGTGACGGGGTCGAGGTGCTGGGCGAACATGGGCGGCAATTGCGGCGCCTCGGCGGGGAAGGGCAGGGCGCCGCCCTGATCGGGCTCCTGGAACATGATCTCGACCCGCGAGAGCTGGCCGGTGACCTGCTCGCGGAGGCTCGCCACGAGGGTGTTGAAGAGGTCGAAGGCCTCCGACTTGTACTCGTTCAGCGGGTCGCGCTGGGCGAAGCCGCGCCAGCCGATCACCTGCCGCAGGTGGTCGAGGGTGACGAGGTGCTCGCGCCAGAGGTGATCGAGGGTCTGGAGCAGGACCTGCTTCTCGATATAGGCGCTGACCTCGGGCCCGTTCTGGGCGATGCGGGCCTCGTAGGCCTCGTCGGCGGCCTTGCGCAGGCGCTCGCGCATCTCCTCGTCGGCGATGCCCTCCTCCCGGGCCCAGTCCTCCACCGGCACGTCGAGGTTCAGCACCTCGGCGGCACGCTGGCGCAGGCCCGCCGCATCCCACTGCTCGGCATAGGCGTTCTCGGGAATGTGGACGGCCACGAGGTCGTCGATGACGCCGTGGCGCATGTCGTCCACGGTCTCGCGCACGCTCTCCTGGCCCATGAAGTCGCGGCGCTGCTCGAAGACGACCTTGCGCTGGTCGTTCATGACGTTGTCGTACTTGAGCACGTTCTTGCGCATGTCGAAGTTGCGCGCCTCGACCTTCTGCTGCGCCTTCTCGATGGCCTTGTTGATCCAGGGGTGGATGATGGCCTCGCCCTGCTCCAGGCCGAGCTTCTGCAGCATCCCGTCCATGCGGTCGGAGCCGAAGATGCGCATCAGGTCGTCCTGAAGCGAGAGGTAGAACTTCGAGCGGCCGGGATCGCCCTGGCGGCCGGAGCGGCCGCGGAGCTGGTTGTCGATGCGCCGCGATTCGTGGCGCTCCGTGCCGATGATGTAGAGGCCGCCCGGCAGGTCCTTCTTGCGGCCGGCGGCCGGATCGGCCGGCTCGCCGCTCGCCAGCACCTTGGCGCGGTTCTCCGCGATCTCGGCCTTGATCGCCTCGACGGCGGCCTCGCGCTCGGGGCCCTCGGGCAGGTGCGCGAGTTCCTTCTCCACCCGCATCTCGACGTTGCCGCCGAGCTTGATGTCGGTGCCGCGGCCGGCCATGTTGGTGGCGATGGTGATCGCGCCCGGCACGCCGGCCTCGGCGACGATGTAGGCCTCCTGCTCGTGGAAGCGGGCGTTCAGCACCGCGAAGCGCCGGGTCACGCGGCCCTCGCGGGCGGCGGCGTAGACGTCGGTGAGCGCGTTCGGGTCGGAATAGTCGAGGAGCTTGTAGCCGGCCTTCTTCAGGAGTTCGGCGATGTATTCCGACTTCTCGATCGAGCCGGTGCCCACCAGCACGGGCTGGTGGCGGGCATGGGCCTTGTCGATCTCCTGGATGATCGCCTGATACTTCTCCTCGACGGTGCGGTAGACCTCGTCGTCCTCGTCCACGCGCTCGACGGCCTTGTTGGTCGGGATGTCGACCACGTCGAGCTTGTAGATCTCGGCGAACTCGTCGGCCTCCGTCGAGGCCGTGCCGGTCATGCCGCCGAGCTTCTTGTAGAGGCGGAAGTAGTTCTGGAAGGTGATCGAGGCGAGCGTCTGGTTCTCGGGCTGGATCGTGACCCGCTCCTTGGCTTCCAGCGCCTGATGGAGCCCTTCCGAGTAGCGCCTTCCCTGCATCATGCGGCCGGTGAACTCGTCGATGATCACCACCTCGTCGTTGCGGACGATGTAGTCCTTGTCCCGCGTGAACAGGGTGTGGGCCCTGAGCGCTTGGTTGACGTGATGGACGAGGGAGACGTTGTGGGCGTCGTAGAGGTCGCCCTCCTTGAGGATGCCGGCCTCGCGCAGGGCCTCCTCGATGAACTCGTTGCCCTCTTCCGTGAGCGAGACGGTGCGCTGCTTCTCGTCGAGGTCGTAGAACTCCTTCCGGAGCCGCGGCATGATCGCGTCGACGGCGACGTAGAGTTCCGAGCGGTCGTCCACGGGGCCGGAGATGATGAGCGGCGTGCGCGCCTCGTCGATCAGGATCGAGTCGACCTCGTCGACGATGGCGAAGTTGTGCCCCCGCTGCGCGAGCTGGGACATCTCGTACTTCATGTTGTCGCGCAGGTAGTCGAAGCCGTACTCGTTGTTGGTGCCGTAGGTGATGTCGCAGGCGTAGCTCGTCTTGCGCTGCTCGTCGTCGAGCCCGTGCACGATGGTGCCGACGGTGAGCCCAAGGAAGGTGTAGACCCGGCCCATCCACTCCGCGTCGCGGGAGGCGAGGTAGTCGTTCACGGTGACGACGTGGACGCCCTTGCCCTCGAGCGCGTTGAGGTAGACCGCGAGCGTCGCCACCAGGGTCTTGCCCTCGCCGGTGCGCATCTCGGCGATGCCGCCCTCGTGCAGGACCATGCCGCCGATGAGCTGCACGTCGAAGTGGCGCTGGCCCAGCACGCGCTTGGCGGCTTCCCGCACGGTGGCGAAGGCCGGCACGAGGATGTCGTCGAGGCTCTTGCCGCCGGCGAGTTCCGCCTTCAGCATGTCGGTGCGGGCGCGCAGGGCCTCGTCGGAGAGGGCCTGAATCTCGGGCTCCAGCGCGTTGATCGCGGCGACGCGGGGGCGGTAGCCCTTCACGCGGCGGTCGTTGGACGAGCCGAAAATCTTCTTGGCGAGGCTGCCTAGCATCGTGAACCTACGGACGCGCGAGCCCGCGGACGGCGTGCCGTCGCGGGCCTGTCATGGCTGAGTTGGCCGGGCTTATAGAGGTAAAGCGCAGGGGGCGCATCTAAAAGAGGCGGCCCCCGCACAGGCGGCGACGTGTTGCAGGCCGCGCCCGCTCCCTGGGCCCGCGCGGCCCTTGCGTTTGCGCGCCGCAGGTTCCACCTGTCGCCCGCTCAATCCCGCGGGCGCCGGCAGGACGGTCTCGCGCGCGCCCTCAAAGGGCCGCCTCCCGCGGCCGGATTCCCGAAGGACAGCTTCAGCATGCCGATGCCCGCCCTGTTCCGGTCCGCCGCCGCCCTCGCGCTCCTGCTGGGGGCTCCGGCCGCCGCGCTCGCCGAGACGCCTCCGGCGGCGGCCACCGCCGCGGCGTCCCCCGACACCGTGATGGCGAAGGTGAACGGGCAGCCGATCACGGGGGCCGACCTCGCCGTGGCCTCCGAGGATCCGGCGCTCTCCCTGCCGGGCGTGGACGAGGCGCAGAAGAAGGCGCTCCTCGTCGACTACATGATCGACCTGAAGGTCGGCGCGCAGGCGGCCGAGGCCGCCAAGGTCGCCGAGACGCCGGACTTCAAGCGCAAGCTCGCCTATTTCCGCGACAAGCTCCTCCTCGACGAGTACCTGGAGCGGGAGGCCAAGAAGGCCGCGACCCCGGAGGCGGCCAAGGCGGTCTACGAGCAGAGCGCGAAGCTGATGAAGCCCGAGGAGGAGGTGCATGCCCGCCACATCCTCGTGGACAACGAGGCCGAGGCCAAGAAGATCGCCGCGCGCATCAAGGGCGGCGAGGACTTCGCCAAGGTCGCCGCCGAGACCTCGAAGGATCCGGGCTCCAAGACCGAGGGCGGCGATCTCGGCTGGTTCACGAAGGAGCGGATGGTGAAGGAATTCGCCGACGCCGCCTTCAAGATGCCCGCGGGCCAGGTCTCCGACCCGATCAAGACCCAGTTCGGCTGGCACGTCATCAAGGTCGAGGGCAAGCGCGTGAAGCCCCTGCCGACCTTCGAGGAACTGCGCGAGCAGATCGACCAGCACCTGATCCGCAAGGCGCAGCAGGATCTCATCGTGAAGCTGCGCAGCGAGGCCAAGGTCGAGCGCACCGACGCCGCGCCCGCGGACCCGGCATCCAAGGATGCCGGCGCGCCGAAGCCCGAGACCGAGCCGAAGAAGCCCTGATCCCTCGAGCGCCGCCGGGCCGGGTCCCTCGTGGGCCCGGCCGCCCCGGTCAGTACAGGCCGGGCGGGTAGAGGTAGGCGGATTCGGTGGGCTGGACCGCTGGCGCGAGGCCGGATGCCCGGAGGTCGGCCTCGATGTCGTTGTGCCGCCTGAAGGCCAGCACCTCGAGCAGGGCGACCACCAGCCAGGAACAGGCGATGACGATGAAGAAACTCATCGGTGTCCTCCGGGCCGCGTAAACGGCCGACCCTGATCATAGGCGGGCCCGGCCCCCCGGCAAGGTGCGGACGGGGCCCTCCCCCGACATCCCTCGACCGCCGCGCGGGGGACGGCCGTTGCGGTCCGCGCCCCGACCGGGCGGCGCCTCCGGGCCGTTGCGGCCCTGGTTCCGACGCTCGGCCTCATCCTCGAGTGCTGCGGGCTTCCGAGAACCGAGCCGAACAGGCGCTCAGACCCAGCCCTGCAATTCCCGCCGCACCACGTGCGCGATGACGGTCATGCCGAGGTCGCTGTCGTTGAGGCAGGGGATGTAGGCGAAATGCTCGCCGCCGTTCTCCTCGAAATAGTGGCGGTTCTCGCCGTCGAGTTCCTCCAGGGTCTCCAGGCAATCGGCCGTGAAGCCCGGGGCCACGATCGCCATGCGCTTGACGCCGGACTTCGCCAGTTCCTGCACGGTCTCGTCCGTGTAGGGCTTCAGCCATTCCTCGTTGCCGAAGCGGGACTGGAAGGTGGTGCGCATCCGCTCCGGCGAGTAGCCCAGCGCCTCGCGGATCAGGCGGCCGGTCTTCACGCACTGACAGTGATAAGGGTCGCCCTTGAGGAGGTAGCTCTTCGGCACCCCGTGGAACGAGGTGAGGATGACCTCCGGCTCGAAATCGAGCTTGGCCAGCCCCTCGCGGATCGAGCGCGCGATCGCGTCGATATAGACCGGGTCGTCGTGGTAGGGCGGCGAGACCCGCACCGTGGGCTGCCAGCGCATCGCCATCAGGGCCTTGAAGGCCTGGTCGCAGGCGGTGGCCGAGGTCGCCGCCGCGTATTGCGGGTAGAGCGGCACGAGGAGGATGCGGTCGCAGCCCTGGTCGAGCAGCGCCTGGATGCGCTTGGCGACCTCCGGCTTGCCGTAGCGCATGGCCCAGTCGACCACCACGGCGTCGCCCAGCGCGTCCTGGAGCCGGTCGCGCTGGCCGCGGGTGATGGTCTTCAGCGGGCCCTCGTCGAGGGCGTTGTTCCAGATGCTCGCGTAGTCGCGTCCCTTCGGGCCGGGGCGCTTCGTCAGGATGACGAGGTTGAGGAGCGGCCACCAGATCAGCCGCGGCACCTCGATGACGCGGCGGTCCGAGAGGAACTCCTTCAGGTAGCGCCGCATCGGCCAGTAGCTCGTGGCCTCGGGCGTGCCGAGATTCATCAGGAGCACGCCGACGCGCCCGCAGCGCGCCTGCGGATGGTCCGCGGGGCGGGGGCCGGCCGCGGCGGCAGGGGCTTGCGGGATCTGGCGGGCCGCCAGGATGGCCGGTTCGACGCGTTCGTTCATCGCTTCTGGCTTGGAATTCCGGTGGGCGCCTGCGGCGGCGCCGCGATTGTCTCGGCAGGCCGAACTAACTAGAGCACGGGGCACGCTTGCGAAGAGAGCCAGACGAAGAGAGCCCGAGCGACATGCCGTCTCCCCGCTACTTCCTCAGGCACTTCGTGCCGTTCACCGGCTACCCCTACACGGGCGCGCCCGCCGCCTGCAATCTGTGCGGCTGCCGTGATTCGGTGGTGGTGGCCGAGACCGACCGCCGCCTGAAGACCCTGCGCTCCATCGCCTGCACCGGGTGCGGGCTGATCCGCACCGATCCGATGCCGACGCCGGACGAGCTCGCGGAGTACTACGCCACCGCCTACCGGGCCGACTACCAGCTCGCCTTCGCCGGCGGTCCGCCGCCCCACCACGTCAAGCGCTCGGGGCGCGAGGCCGCCTTCCGCGCCGACCTGCTCGCCCCCAAGCTCGTGCCCGGCGCGCGGCTCCTCGATTTCGGCTCGGGCTCCGGCGAGTTCCTGGCCGCCGCGCGCGCGCGCGGCTGCGACGTGATCGGCGTGGAGCCCGGCCGCGACTACGCCGCCTTCGCCCGCAAGACCTACGGCCTGGAGATCCTGGAGCAGGCGGACGACGCCACCTTCGCGGGCCAGAGCTTCGACGTGATCACCACCCACCACGTGCTGGAGCACCTGCGCGACCCGGCCGAGACCGTGGAGCGCCTCGCCCGCTGGCTGAAGCCGGACGGGCGGCTCTACGCCGCGGTGCCCAACATGGCCGCCACCGGCAAGCCGCCGCACGAGCGCTTCCACTTCGCCCATGTCCACGGCTACGTGCGCGAGACCTTCGACCTGCTGGCCCGCCGGGCCGGCCTCGTGCCGGACACCGGTTACTGGCGGGAGGACACCACGGTGGTCTACCGGAAGACCGACGCGCCGGTGCCGGCCCTCGCCCTGCCGGGCCTGGCCGAGCGCCTCGCCCGCGACCTCAAGCCGATGCCGGCGGGCGCCTACCTCGCCTCCGGCGCCTGGATCTGGCCCATGGTCCGCCGCAACGCCAAGGCGGTGCGCGACACCTTCCGCTGAACGCCACCGCGGAGCCCGCCATGTCCGCGCCCAGCCGCCGCCAGACCCTCGGCCTCGGCCTGGGGGCAGGACTCGCCGCGGGCCTGCCCGCCACCGTCGCGGCCAAGGCCGGCGGGGACGCGCCGACCTTCATCCTCGTCCTCGTCAACGACGTCTACCTGATGGGGCCGGTGGAGGGCCGCGGGGGCTTCGCCCGGCTCAACGCCGTGGTGAAGGCCGAGCGCGCCCGCGGGGTGCCGGTGCTCTACGCGCACGCGGGCGACACGCTCTCGCCCTCGCTGATGTCGGGCTTCGACAAGGGCGCCCACATCATGGAGCTGCTGGCGCTCGCCCCGCCCGACGTGTTCGTGCCGGGCAACCACGAATTCGATTTCGGGCCGGCGATCTTCCAGGAGCGCATCCGCGGCACGGCCTTCCGGACGCTCGCCGCCAACCTGCGCGACGGGGCGGGGCAGCCCCTGCCGGGGGTGGAGGACCGCTTCCTCACGGATCTCGGCGGCATCCGCGTGGGCGTCACCGGCATCGCCCTGGAGAGCACGCCGGAGAAGGCCCAGAGCGGCACGCTCCGCTTCGGCCCCGAACGCGAGACGCTCGCCGAGCAGGCCCGGCTGCTGCGCGAGGCCGGCGCCGAGATCGTCGTCGCCGTCACCCATACGGCCCGGCCCGACGACCTCGCCATGCTGGCGGCGGGGCACGCCGACATCATCCTCTCGGGCCACGACCACGACCTGTTCCTGCGATACGACGGGCAGCGCCTGCTCTGCGAATCGAGCGTGGACGCGCAGTTCGTCACCGCCATCGACATCCACTGCACCGTGGAGGGGGAGGGGGCGGAGCGGCGCGTGCGCTGGCGCCCGCGCATGCGCATCCACGACACCGCCGAGACCGTGCCCGATCCCGAGACGCAGGGTCTGGTCGACCGCTTCGAGGCGGATCTCGCGCGCGAGCTCGACGTGCCGGTGGGCGTGACCGCGCTGCCCCTCGACAGCCGGGTGGCGAGCGTGCGGGCGCGGGAGGCGAGCTTCGGCGACCTCGTGGCCGACGCCCTGCGCGCGGCCACAGGGGCCGAGGTGGCGCTGATGAACGGCGGCGGCATCCGGGGCAACCGGCTCTATCCGGCGGGCACCACGCTCACCCGGCGCGACATCCTGCAGGAGCTGCCCTTCGGCAACACCGTGGTGCTGGTGGCCATCGACGGGGCGGCCCTGCTCGCGCTCTTGGAGAACGGGCTCGCCGATTACGGCCGGCCGGCGGGCCGGCTCATCCAGGTCTCGGGGCTCACCGTGCGGCTCGACCCGGCCCGGCCGCCCGGGGCGCGCGTCCTCTCGGTCGCGGTCGGGGCGGAGCCCCTCGACCGGGCGCGCGTCTACACGGTGGCCTCGAACAACTTCCTCTACGACGGCGGCAACGGCTACGGGCTCCTGCGCAGCGGTCGCACCCTGATCGGCGCCACCGACGGCAAACTCGTGGCCAACGACGTGATGACCTATATCCGCCGCAACAGCCCGCTCGCGATCCGCGAGGGCGAACGCCTGCTGGTGAGCCCGTGAGCGAGCCCGTGAGCACCGGCCCCGTCGCCGCGGCGCTCGCCGCCTTCCGCGCCTCGGGCTCGGCCTGGGCGCGCCTCGCCTTCTTCACCGACGGCGCCGCCGACGCGGTGGCGGCCCGCGTCGATGCCCGCATCGCGGCGGGCGCGCAGGTCCTGCCCGATCCGGGCAACGTCTTCCGGGCCCTCGAACTCACGCCCCCCGAGGCCGTGAAGGCCGTGATCCTCGGCCAGGACCCCTATCCGACACCGGGCGACGCCAACGGCCTCGCCTTCTCCTACGTGGGCGGGCGCCGGCTCCCGGCCTCGCTCAAGGTGATCCTGGCCGAGGTCGCGCCGGAGAAGCCCGCGACCGGCGACCTCACGCCCTGGGCGCGCCAGGGCGTGCTCCTCCTCAACAGCGCGCTCACCGTGGAGGCGGGCCGAGCCGGCGCCCATCTGCGCTACGGCTGGGGCCCGCTCACCGACGAGGCCGTGGCGGCCGTCTCCGCCGGGGAGCGTCCCGTCGTCTTCCTGCTCTGGGGCGCCCAGGCGAGGGCGCGCGCCGCGCTGATCGACGCGCGCCGCCACGGCATCATCGCGAGCGGCCATCCCTCGCCCCTGAACCGGGCCCGGGACTTTCCGGGCTCGCAGCCCTTCGCCCGGGCCAATGCCTGGCTCGCCGAGCACGGTGTCGCGCCGATCGACTGGCGCCTCGACGCGGGCCGCTGACAGCTCGGACCTGCCTTCCGTCGGAGGCTTCGAAGCTGCCGAGGTCCCCTGTGTCTCCCTCCCCCCTCTGCGGGCAGGGCGATCGCAGACGAGACCTTCCCGGTCATCCCGGGGCCGCGCAGCGGAGCCCGGGATCCATGCACACCGAGGTGGTTCATCGGGGCGTGCGGTGTTCGTGGATTGCACGCTCCGCGCGCCCCTTCGGATCCGGACTCGCTCTTCGAGCACCCCGGAATGGCACCGGACACGGCTTCGATCGCCAAATGCGATCGCCCTGCCTCTGCGGGGGAGGGTGGCCCCCGGAGCGGGTCGGGAGAGGGGAGCGACGGCGCAGGGTAGCGCTCGGCATCGACGCCGCACCCAAGCCCGAGTTCCTCTCTCCCAAAGAGCGACAGGGGAACCGCGGGCAGGGGCCGCCACACGGATCGAACGTTACAGAAAAGGCATCGCCGCGGCGATCCATCCGCGCACGCACGCGGCGGCGTAGAACCCCGCGCTACTGCGCCGGCTTCGGCGCAGGCGCCGCCTCCGGCGCCTTCGGTGCGGGCGCCGCATCGGGGGTCCCGGCCGGCAGCAGCACGTTCTTGGCGATGTTGCCCTCGGGGCCGTACTCGCCGGCCACCGCGAGGCAGGCGCGCTCGCGGTGCTGGGCCATGTCGTTCGACATCAGCGCGAACATCGTGTGCACCCGGTTGCCGAAGGGGCCGCGCGGGCTCACGTCCTCGGGCTTGACGTTCTGCTTGGCGAGCAGGGCCTCGAACGGCTCGTTGCCGATCCGGTAGCCGCAGACGTTGGAGGCGGCGAAGATGTAGGCGGCGAATTCGAGGGCCCGCGGCGCCGGCGCGTTGCGGATCTGGGCGGCGGCGGGCGTGGCCGCCGCGAGGGCGGCGAGGGCGAGGGCGGCGTGACGCATCCTGGATGGTTCCTCGGTGGTGCGGATTCTCCCGATCCGCTCCGTTCCGAATAGGCAAGTTTCGCGGGCCGCGCGAGCGGCAGGAGGGCGCAGGCCGGACGCGCCCGGGGGCCCCGGCGGGCCTGGAGCCGCGCCCGATCGCGTTGCAACCGTCCACGGCCCCAAGGTATTGTTTTCGCGCGCTCTCGCGCGCCGAACCAGCGTCCACTTCGGCGGAGAGCGCTCGACGAGGGCGCAGCGGCGCCGGCGCTCCGGGAGCGGCTGCGCCTCGCGGAAGCGGCGGCACGCCCCATCTCATCGTGCGCGCGGATCCCGAACGGCCGGATCCCACATCTCCGCATCGTGTGAAAGCCGGGAGGCAAGCCCGTGACGACATCCGCGCCGATCCGCACCGCCGCCCAGGCCCTCGTGGCCCAGCTCGAGGCCAACGGGGTCCGGCACGTCTTCACCGTGCCCGGCGAGAGCTTCCTGCCCGTCCTCGACGCCCTGCGCGATTCCGGGATCACCCTCACCACCTGCCGCCACGAGGGGGCCGCGGCGATGATGGCGGAGGCCGTGGGCAAGGTCACGGGCGTGCCGGGGATCTGCATCGTCACGCGGGGGCCGGGGGCCGCCAACGCGGCGGCGGGCATCCACGTGGCGCAGCAGGATTCCTCGCCGATGATCCTCCTCGTCGGGCAGATCGAGCGCGGCCACCGCGACCGCGAGGCGTTCCAGGAGGTCGATTACCGCGCGACCTTCGGCTCGTTCGCGAAATGGGCCTGCGAGATCGAGGACGGGGCGCGGGTGCCCGAATACGTCTCGCGCGCCTTCCACACGGCGACGAGCGGGCGCCCCGGCCCCGTGGTGATGGCCCTGCCCAAGGACATGCTGAAGGATGCCTGCCCCGGAGACCTCGCCGAGCCCTGGCAGGCGGTGGAGGCGGCGCCGGGCGCGGAGGAGCTGGCCCGCCTCGCCGAACTCCTGGCGGAGGCGCGGCGCCCGCTCCTCGTCCTCGGCGGCAGCCGCTGGGACGCCGCGGCGCGGGAGAACGTGCAGACGTTCGCCGCGCGCTTCGACCTGCCGGTGGCCACCAGCTTCCGGCGCCTGTCCCTGTTCGATCCCCTGCACCCGTCCTACGCGGGCGATCTCGGGCTCGGGGCGAACCCGGCGCTGATCGAACGGGCGGCGGAGGCCGATCTCCTCATCCTGCTGGGCGGGCGCCTCGGCGAGGTGCCGAGCCAGGGCTACACCCTCCTCGACATCCCGAACCCGGGCCGGCGCCTCGTCCACATCCATGCCGGGGCGGAGGAGATCGGCCGGGTCTACCGGCCCCATCTCGGGATCAACGCCGCGCCCGCGCGCATGGCCGCGGCGCTGGCCGGGCTCGAAGCGCCCGCCGCGATCCCCTGGGCGGCGCGGACGCGGGCCGCGCACGCGGCCTACCGCGCCTGGAGCGACGCGGCCACGCCCCAGCCCGGCCCGGTCAATCTCGGGCGCGTGATGCTCCACCTGCGCGAGAGCCTGCCCGCCGACGCGATCCTCTGCAACGGGGCGGGGAACTACGCCGCCTGGATCCACCGCTACGGCCGGTTCCGCGGCCTCCACACCCATGTGGCGCCGACCTCCGGCTCCATGGGCTACGGCCTGCCCGCCGCCATCGCCCTGCAGCGCCTCCACCCGGAGCGGGTCGTGGTCTGCATGGCGGGCGACGGCGATTTCCTGATGACGGGCCAGGACTTCGCCACCGCCGTGCAGTACGGCCTGCCCGTGCTCTGCATCGTCTGCGACAACGCCAGCTACGGCACCATCCGGATGCATCAGGAGCGCGACTTTCCCGGCCGCGTCGCGGGCACCGACCTGCGCAACCCGGATTTCGCCGCCTATGCCCGCGCCTTCGGCGGCGTCGGGTTCACCGTGGAGCGGGACGCCGACTTCCCCGAGGCGCTCGCCGCCGCCCGCGCCTCGGGCCGGCCCGCCATCCTCCACCTGAAGGTCGCCACGGACGCGATCAGCCCCGGCCGCACCCTCGCGCAGGTCCGCGCCGCGGCGGAGGCGCGACCGGGGAGAGAAAATTAACGGCTACGCTTCACCCCAGGGATCGAGACCAACGATCACAGGGGCTGGAGACGCATGCTGAACACGGCACCGGGCCGCACGCCTCCCCGTCCCGCCGGCCCGCGCTTCGGCGCCGTCCCCGCGGCCGATGCCCCGTGCGGCAGCCTCCCCGAGCGGATCGCCGCCTGCGCGGCGCTCCACGGGGCGGCGCCGGCCCTCGCCGGCTCGGGCGAGGCGCTCAGCTATGCCGAACTCGGCGCCGCCCAGGCCCGCTACGCCCGCTGGGCGCGGGCCGAGGGCTACGGCCCCGGCACGACTGCGGCGCTGCTGATGGCCGACCGGCCGGGCCGCCACGCCCTCTGGCTCGGCCTCGCGCGGGCGGGCCTGCGGGTGGCGCTCCTCGATCCCGCCGCGCGCGGCTGGCCCCTCGCCCGCTGCCTCGCGCTGGCCGCCCCGGCCCTCCTCGTGGTCGATCCGGCCCTGGCCGAGGCCGTCGCCGCGCGGCCCGCCGCGCTGCCCCCCGGCACGGCCGTGCGCTGGCACGGGCCCGGCGCCGACCTCGCCCGGCTCGATCTCGAGGCCGCGGAATACGGCGGCGAGCCCCTGGGGGAGGCCGAGATGGCGAGCCCGGACGGGGCGGCCCTCCTCGCCTTCACGGCGGATCCGAGCGTCCGGTGGGCGGGCGCCGAGGCGAGCCACGGGCAATTGGCGGCCTGGACGGAGGGCGCCGCGCCGTGCCCGCCGGCCTTCCGCGCCCTCGTCGAGATCGGCGCGCGGCTCCTCGCCGGCCCGGCCGAGCGGAGCGCCTGCGGCCTGACCTGAGACGTGCTAGAGCATCGTCCCGAAAGGTGGCTGCCGGCTTTCGGAAAAAGACGATGCAAAATCAAGAGCCTGGCGCATCGTGCTGGATCTGATTTCCAGCACGATGCGCTAGAGCGTGCTGCTTCTTCACGGAAACATCGGCACGCTCTATCCTGTTGTGGTCGCACGATGACCCCGAGAAACCGGATTCCACTTTCTCGCATCGTGCTCTAGCCTCCCCGGAAAGGCGTCACGCCGAGGAGGGGAGTCCATCATGTCCGCCGCCGCCGCACCGGCCCCCGCCGCCGAGGCGCCTCTCCTGCGCGCGGACGCGGAGGGGATCGCCACCCTCACCCTGAACCGGCCGCAGGCCCGCAACGCCCTCTCCCTCGGGCTGATGGCGGCCCTGCAGGCCGAGTTCGACCGGATCGGGCAGGACAGCGCGGTGCGCGCGGTGATCCTGCGCGGCGCCGGCCCCGCCTTCTGCGCCGGCCACGACCTCAAGGAGATGCGGGCCGATCCCGGCCGCGAGGCCGTCTCCGCCGTGTTCCGGGCCTGCTCGGCCCTGATGCTCACCATCACCCGCCTGCCGCAGCCGGTGATCGCCGAGGTCCACGGCATCGCCACCGCCGCGGGCTGCCAGCTGGTGGCCACCTGCGACCTCGCGGTGAGCGCGAGCGGCGCGCGCTTCGCCACGCCGGGGGTGAATATCGGCCTGTTCTGCTCGACCCCGATGGTGGCCCTGTCGCGGGCGGTGCCGCGCAAGGCCGCCCTGGAGATGCTGCTCCTCGGCGAGCCGATCGACGCGGCCGAGGCCCTGCGCATCGGCCTCGTCAACCGGGTGGTGCCGGAGGCCGAGCTGGAGGGCGCGGTGCGCGCCATGGCCGCGCGCATCGCCTCCAAGGCGCCGCGGGTGCTGGCCATCGGCAAGGCGGCCTTCGCCGCCCAGGCCGAGCTCGGCCTGGAGGAGGCCTACGCCCACGCCGCCGCGGTGATGACCCGCAACATGATGATGGCGGACGCGGCCGAGGGCATCGACGCCTTCCTGACCAAGCGCGCGCCCCGCTGGGAAGGCTGACGCGGTCGTCGCCCGATCCATCCAGTTCCAGGCGGGCCTCTCCTCCCCCTTGCGGGGACAGGAGCCGCGCGCGTTACCGACCCGGCCTCAGCGCCCGCCCGACGCCCCGAAGCGGCGGGCGAACCAGTCGCGCAGGACGGCGCGCTCGTAGTGGAGCGCGCCCGTCGAGAAGCGCGGATTGGCGGTGAGCATGAAGTTGATGTCGGTCACCGTGTCCTCGCCGCGGGCAGCGAGGCGGCCGCCGCGCCGGAGGGTGTAGGCGAGGCGGATGCGCGGGGGCGTGAAATCCTCCACCACCCGCAGGCCGTAGGGCAGGCTCGCCCCCGGCCGCTCGAACCCGGCGAGGTCGATGTCGAGCACCCGCACGGCGAGCTCGTCCCCAGGCGCCAGGTGGCGGCGGCCGAGTTCCTCGAAGATCCGGGTCATCTCGGCCAGGGTCGCCCGCAGGCTCAGGCCGGAGCCAAGCCGGTTCTCCGCATCGGTGAAGCGCTCGGGCGCCTCGTAGCGCACGGCCACCGTCTGCGCCGCGGCCGGTGCGGCGGCGAGGAGGACAGGGAGGAGGGCGGCGAGGGCGCCGGCGCCCCTCACTGCTGCGCGGAGGCGCGCGCGATCACCTCCAGGAGGGCGCGGGCGACCGGCTCGGTGACGTTGCGCCGGTACTTGCGGTGGACGAGTTGCCCGTTGTGATAGACGTCGTGCTCGACGTAGAGGCGCTCGCCGTCCCAGCGGACGACGTTGTCCGATTCCGTCGTCTCCTCGACGCCGAGATCCTGCCGCAGGATCGTGCTCCCGGTGTGCGTCAGCATCCCAAATCCCTGGATCGCGGCCCCATCGGCCCTGGGAGGGCGAGCATAGGCAAGGCTCGGGCTCCGCGCCAGCGCCGCGACGCGGCTCGCGCGCCTACTGCACCGTGACCTGATCCTTGATCCGGTCGTAGGTCGTCCGGCTCAGCACCCGCTTGGAGAGGAGCTGGTCCACGCTCGAATAGGGGCGGCGCTGGATGATGGCGCGGCCGATATTGCCCCCGCCCCGCAGCCCGTTGAGCTGGGCGAGCGTGCCCGTGTTGAGGTCGACGAGGGCCACGGCGCGGGGGCCCGCCGTGTCCTGCGCGGTCTCGGCGGCGTCCAGCGCCGGGAGCACGAAGCCGGGCGCGGGGGGAGCTGCCGCCCGCGGCGCGGGCTGGGGCGCCGGCTCCGGCGGGGCGGCGACGACCGGGGGCGGGGCGGGGTTCACCGGGGGCGGCTGGGGGGCCGCCCTCGGGGCGGGGGGCGCCGGCTCGGGAGCCGGCAAGGGAGCCGGCAAGGGCTCGGGGGCGGGGGGCGCCCCGGAGGTCTGCGGGGCCCGGACCACGGTGGGCTCCGGCGCGGTGCGGGGCCAGAGATACTGCACGAGACCGGCGAGGAGGGCGGCGGTGACGAGCAGAATGCCGACACGGATCATGGCCGAGCCGCTCAGCATCCGTGTTCTCCCGCCGCAGACGAGGCCCATCCTCGCAGGACCATAGGCGGCATCCCAACCCCCTCGGGCAAGGCCCGGCCCCGCCGATCCACGGGAGATTGGGCCGCACCCGCCTCCCGGGCGGCAGGGCGATCGCAGATGGAACCGCCGGTCATCGCGGGGCCGCGGGGCGGAGCCCGAGATCCATGCCCACCGAAGCGGTCGGGTCGGGAAGAGCGGTGTTCATGGATCGCACGCTGCGAGCGCCCCGGAACGACCGCGGAGGGAGCCGGATTGCCATATGCCATCGCCCTGCCCAGCGGACCATGCCCGCGGGCATCGCCTGCGCGGTCCGGTCGGGGGTCGGCATCGTGCTCGTCTCCGGCCTCGGCCGGGCCGTCCACGGCGAGCGGCTCGACGCGCCCGCCATCCTCGGGCTCGGGCTCATCGTGGCCGGCGTGCTCGTGGTGAACCTGCTCTCGCGCACGGCGGGGCTCTCGCGCACGGCGGGGCTCCCGCGCACGATGGGGCATCGAGGATCGCCGCGGAAGGCGGGAGGAAGCGCGGCGCCCCGGCCCGGCTCGACGGGGATCGGTGCCGGGCCGCACCGGGCCGCACGTTGCGGCTTCCGGCGGACGCACCTATCTCGCGGCGAGCAACGTGATCGAAGGAACGCCCATGCGGCTGCGTCTCGCCCTCGCCCTGCTGCTGCTCGCGAGCGCCGCCCGGGCGGCGCCGGCAGCGGGTCCGGCCGCGCCGGAGGCCCCGGCGGCCGGGGCCGCCAAGCCCGCCCCCGTGCTCCTCGCCAATCACCGCGCCGTCTACGACCTCTCCCTCGCCTCCAGCCGCGGCACCCGCTCCGTGGAGAGCGCCCGCGGGCGCATCGTCATCGACTTCAAGGGCGACGCCTGCCGGGGCTACACGATGCAGACCCGGCAGGTCACGGTGCTCGAATCCTCGGAGACGGGCAGCCGCACCTCGGACCTGCGCAACACCACCTTCGAGGACGGGGACGGGCGCGAGTTCCGCTTCAAGACCGCGAGCCTCATCAACGGCGCGGGCAGCCCCGCGGTGGACGGCACCGCGAGCGCGGAGACGGACGGCCTGAAGGTGCGCCTGAAGGAGCCCCGGCGCGACCAGTTCGGCGCGCAGGGGCCGGTCCTGTTCCCGAGCCTGCACATGCGCCGCCTGATCGAGGCCGCGCGCGCCGGGGAGACCACCGTGTCGGCCAAGGTGTTCGACGGCTCGGACGACGGCCGCAAGGTCTACGACACCCTCGCCGTGATCGGCCGGCCCAGCACCGGGCCCAGCACCGGGCCGGCGACCGCCTCCGGATCCGAGCGCGACAAGCCCCTGCGCGAGGGCGCGCTCGCCGCCCTCCGGCGCTGGCCGGTGACGCTCAGCTACTTCACCCCCGGCAAGGGCGAGAGCACGCCGATCTACACCCTCGGCTTCGACCTCTACGAGAACGGCGTCAGCGGCGCCCTCAGGCTGGATTACGGGGAGTTCGCGATCCTCGGCGACCTGACCCGCCTGGAGATGGACAAGGCCCCCGCGCGGCCCTGCACGCCCTGACCCGCGCCCCCCGACCCGTCAGGGGGCCTCGAAATCCGGCGGCTGGCGGCGGCGCCAGGCCGCGGCGATGCGCTCGGGCGGCACGCCGATCCCCTCGGCGCAGGCGAGGAGCACCGGCTCCTCGCCCACGACGTGGTCGAGGACGGCGCCGAGCACGGCCGGGTCGCGGGCGCCCGCGCGCAGGTCGTCGGGCGCGAGGCCGGTGACGGCGAGGAAGGGCAGGAGCCGGTCGGCATCGCCGACCATCCACAGAAGAACGTCGAGGGCCAGGGCGTCGGTCGATTCATCCCCTTGAAGAGGTTTGCGTTTCATCAACATGTGAACCCTACAATGGTCTTCGATGGGGAGAGCCCCCGTTAACGACGAGCGTGGCGCGCACCGGGATTAACGCCTCATGAAGAAAACGGTGCTCATCGTCGAGGACAACGAGCTCAACATGAAGCTCTTCAACGATCTCCTCGAAGCGCAGGGCTACGCCACGCTCAAGACCGCCAAGGGCATCGAGGCGATCGAGCTCGCCCGCGCCCATCATCCCGACCTGATCCTCATGGACATCCAGCTGCCCGAGGTCTCGGGCCTGGAGGTGACCAAGTGGCTGAAGGAGGACGACGACCTCAAGCACATTCCCGTCGTCGCCATCACCGCCTTCGCCATGAAGGGCGACGAGGAGCGGATCCGCGAGGGGGGCTGCGAAGCCTATCTTTCCAAGCCCATCTCGGTCGCGAAGTTTTTAGCAACCGTTCGCACGTATCTTCAGGAAAAGCCCTGACGCCGAGCCCGCCCCCCGCGCGGGCGGACGACGTCGCACTCCCTGCGAGGTAGGATGTCGGCCCGGGTACTGATCGTCGATGACCTGTTCCCGAACGTGAAGCTTCTGGAGACGAAGCTCGCGCTCGAGTATTTCGACACGCTCGTCGCCATGAACGGCCCCGACGCGATCGCGATCTGCGAGAAGGGCCTCTGCGACATCGTACTCCTCGACGTAATGATGCCCGGCATGGACGGGTTCGAGGTCTGCCGCCACCTCAAGAACAATCCGCTGACCGCCCACCTGCCGGTGGTGATGGTCACCGCCCTCGACCAGCCCTCCGACCGGCTGAAGGGGCTCGATGCGGGGGCCGACGACTTCCTGACGAAGCCCGTGGACGACACCGCCCTGTTCACGCGGGTGCGCAGCCTCGTGCGCCTCAAGGCCGTCACCGACGAGCTGCGCAGCCGCGCGCTGGCCTCCCGCGAGTTCGGGATCGGCGATCCCCTGGCGCTCGCCGCCGCCGAGAACGGGCTCGACGCCCGGATCCTGCTGGTGGAGGACCGCCGCGGGGCCGCCGAGCGCATGGCCGGGGCCCTCGGGCAGAACCACACGGTCCAGGTCGAGGCCGACCCGCAGCGGGCGATGCAGGCCGCCGCCGAGAACGCCTACGACTGCATCCTCGTGAGCCTCGACCTCGAGGGCTTCGACGGCCTGCGCCTGTGCAGCCAGCTCCGCTCCCTCGACCGCACCCGCAACGTGCCCCTCATCATGCTGGCCGAGCCGCACGACCGCGGCCGGATCGTGCGCGGCCTCGATTTCGGCGTGCACGACTACCTGATGCGCCCGGTCGACCGGAACGAGCTCCTGGCCCGGGTGCGCACGCAGACCCGGCGCAAGCGCTTCTCGGAGGTGCTGCGCGGCGCGGTGCAGGCCTCCATGCAGCTCGCGGTGATGGACGGCCTCACCGGCCTGCACAACCGCCGCTACCTCGACAACCACCTCGGCCTGCTGTTCGGCGAGGCCAGCCTGCGCCAGACCCCGCTCGCGGCGCTCCTCCTCGACATCGACCGCTTCAAGGGGATCAACGACACCTACGGCCACGAGGCCGGCGACGAGGTGCTGCGCACCTTCGCCGAGCGCATCCGCCTGCACACCCGGCCGGCCGACATCGTGGCGCGCTACGGCGGCGAGGAGATGGTGATCGTCCTGCCCGAGGCGGGCCTCGTGGAGGCGCGCGCCATCGCCGAGCGCATCCGGGCCCGGATCGAGTCCGCGCCCTTCGAGATCCACCGCACCGCGCGCAGCGTGCCCGTCACCGTGTCGATCGGCGTCGCCGTGCGCGAGCCGCAGGATACCGGCCCCGCCGACATGCTGAAGCGGGCCGACCTCGCCCTGTACCGGGCCAAGCATGCCGGCCGCAACCGGGTGGAATCGCAGGCGGCCTGAGCGCGGCGGCCCGCGGCCGTCCCGCGCCGCTGCCCGCGCGGTTGACAGCGCCCCGCGCATCGCCAACACCCTCGGCCCGCCGGGACGACCCGCGGCGGGAGCGGCCCGCCGCCGTCACCGGCACGGCGAGGACCGGTGTGAGCCGATGGCGGTGATGCGCTCCTATCTCGACTTCGAGAAGCCCGTGGCGGAGCTGGAGGCGAAGCTCGAGGAGTTGCGGGCCGTGGGCGCCCGGGACGGGGCCGTGTCGATCAGCGAGGAGGTGGGGCGCCTCGAGGGCAAGGCCGCCCAGGCGCTCGCCGAACTCTACGCCAACCTCACGCCCTGGCAGAAGACCCAGGTCGCCCGCCACCCGCAGCGCCCGCACTTCGTGGATTACTGCGCCGGCCTCATCGAGGAGTTCACGCCGATGGCCGGCGACCGCAGCTTCGGCGAGGACGAGGCCATCGTCGCGGGCTTCGGCCGCTTCCGCGGCCGGCCGGTCTGCGTGATCGGCCAGGAGAAGGGTGCCACCACCGAGGCGCGCCTGCGCCACAATTTCGGGATGGCGCGGCCGGAGGGCTA
The DNA here is from genome assembly GCA_947444195.1 of Methylobacteriaceae bacterium. Classification (GTDB taxonomy): domain Bacteria; phylum Pseudomonadota; class Alphaproteobacteria; order Rhizobiales; family Beijerinckiaceae; genus Methylobacterium. The sequence continues at coordinate 38,309 of CANEZL010000024.1, forward strand.
CCGCAAGGCGGTGCGGCTGATGGAGCTCGCCGACCGCTTCGGCCTGCCGGTCCTGGCCTTCGTCGACACCGCCGGCGCCTTCCCGGGCATCGACGCGGAGGAGCGCGGCCAGGCCGAGGCCATCGCCCGCTCCACGGAGGCCTGCCTGAGCCTCGGCGTGCCCAACGTCGCCCTCGTCATCGGCGAGGGCGGCTCGGGCGGGGCGATCGCGCTGGCCACCGCCAACCACGTCCTGATGCTGGAGCACGCGATCTACGGGGTGATCTCGCCGGAGGGTGCCGCCTCGATCCTCTGGCGCGACCAGGGCCGGGCGCACGACGCGGCCACCGCCATGAAGATCACCGCCCAGGACCTGCTCCGGCTCGGCGTGATCGACGGCATCGTGCCCGAGGCGACCGGGGGCGCGCATCGCGACCGCGAGGCCGCCATCCGCGAGGCGGGCCAGGCGCTGGACGAGGCCCTGCGGAACCTCGCCGGGATGAGCCCCGACGCCCTGCGCGACCACCGCGCCGCCAAGTTCCTCGAGATCGGCCGCAAGCTGTGAGACCGACGGGCGCCGGGGGCCTCCTCGCCGCCCTCGGGGCCCGCCTCGGCCTGGCCGGGCGGCCCCGGGACAGCCGGGAGCCGGGGGCCTTCAACCACGTCTCGCTCGGCAGCAACTGCCAGATGGCGCACGCGCTGAAGGTCCTGGGCCTGCGCACGTGGTCGGCGCCCTTCGACTGGCTGTTCACCCTGCCGGAGATGGTGGGCGACTGCCTCGCCGACGATTTCGCCGCGCTCACCGACCGTGCCCAGCTCGAGACGGTCCCTCCGGAGGAGCGGCAGGGGCCCGACATCACCCGCGGACGCCACCGGCTCTACCGGGAGCGCCACGGCCTGCTCTGCGTCTTCAACCACCACGACCCGGCGGCGGACGATGCGGACTACGCCTTCCTCACCGAGGGCGTGCGCCGGCTGCGCGCGGCCCTCGCGGATGGGGAGACCCGCAACCGGTTCTGGCTGATGAGCCACCTCCACATCGCCCCGGCGGCAATGGAGCGGATCTGCGGGACGCTCGCGGGCTATCCCAGCCGCAACCACCTCACCGTGATCCAGCTCCTGCCCGGCCGGCCCGCCTTCCGGCACGCCGGGACGGCGGAGCCGCGGCCGGACCTGCGCGTCCTCACCGTCGAGACCGTCTCCGGCCCGGTGGGCCTGCGGCTTGCCGACCCGGAGGAGGACGCGGCCCTGCGCGCCCTCCTGGCGGAGGAGGCCAAGTGCGCTCCCGCACAGCTCGCGTGATCCACAGAGGCGGCCGTGTGTGGCTTGCCGGTCATTGCGGTAACGGAGGCTCAAGTTTAACGGGATTAGAGGTTTGGGGAGTAACCGTCCGACGCCGGCAGAAGCGCCCGCGGACGACCGTATCGCAGACGAGGTTCCCCATGGCTGTCCGCCCGCTCGCGGCTGCTGGTCTCATCGCGCTCGGCCTCGGCCTCGGTGCCTGCCAGGACGGCCTCGTCGGCGGCGCCTCGACCCGGCACCTGACCCCGATCCCGGCCCAGACCCTCTCCCTGATGCAGACCAAGGGGATGAGCCAGTCCGACCCGATCCTGATCCGCGCCTACAAGAAGGAGGCGGAGATGGAGGTGTGGAAGCGCGACGGCACCGGCCAGTACGCGCTCCTGAAGACCTTCCCGATCTGCCGCTGGTCCGGCCAGCTCGGACCGAAGACGAAGCAGGGCGACCGGCAGGCGCCGGAGGGGTTCTACACGATCACCCCGGGCCAGATGAACCCGAACTCGTCCTACTACCTCTCCTTCGACACCGGCTACCCCAACGCCTTCGACCGGGCGAACGGGCGCACCGGCAACTACCTGATGGTGCACGGCACCTGCTCGTCGGCGGGCTGCTTCGCGATGACCGACGCCTCGATGGCCGAGATCTACGCGGTGGCCCGCGAGGCCTTCGCCGGGGGCCAGCGCGCCTTCCAGTTCCAGGCCTACCCGTTCCGGATGACGGCCCAGAACATGGCCAAGTTCCGCGACGACCCGAACGCCCCGTTCTGGCGGAACCTGAAGGAGGGCTCGGACTATTTCGAGGCCCTGCGCCAGGAGCCGAAGGTCGGCCTGTGCGGGACGAAATACGTGTTCGGCGGGGCCGACGCGGCGGCGGGCTCCTGCAGCCCGCGGGTCGATCCCGTGGTCGCCGAGAAGCGCGCCCGCGACGACCACCAGATCGCCGAGCTCGTGGCCAAGGGCACGCCGGCCACCCGCGTCGTCTACCAGGACGGCGGCCAGAACCCGGTCTTCCGCCCGCAGAACGTCACCGCCTTCGCGAGCCTCGCCGCCAAGGAGGAGGAGCTGCCCTACAGCGCCAAGGATTTCGGGCGCCACAGCCTCGGCGAGGTCAGCCGCCCCGAGACCCTGGCCGCCGGGCCCGAGGAGATCGTGATCGAGTCGAAGGCGAAGCCCACCATGCTCGCCGCGGCGCCCATTCCGACCAAGGCGGCGGCCGCCGCCCTGGCGCCTAAGGGCGGCAAGCCCGCGCCCCTCATGCTGGCCAGGCAGAGCGAGCCCGCCCCCGCGGCGGAGCCCGCCAAGGACGCGGCCAAGGACGTCGCCAGGGATGCAGCCAAGCCCGCCCGCATCGCGGTGGCCGATGCCGAGGGCGACATCTCGGCCTTCCAGAAGGTGTTCGGCAACCTCGCCGGCAAGGCGGCCCCGGCCCCCGCGACGCCGGCGGCGGACGCCAGCACCGTGGAGCCCGCCAAGCAGGTCCATGCCGCGCAGGCCCGGGTCCAGGCACACGTGCTGAAGACCGCCGCGGCCAAGGCCGAGGCGGCCAAGCCGGAGGCCACGAAGAAGACCGCCGATGCCGGCCGGAAGGCGGAACCGGCCGCGAAGGCCGAGAAGAAGACGCCCTGATCCGCGGATCGCGGCGCGGCACGAGAAGGGCCCCGCTCCGGATGGAGCGGGGCCCTTCCCGCTTTCAGGGGTCGGTCCCGATCAGATCAGGGGCCGGTCCCGGTTCATCAGCCAGAGGGCGTGCACGGTGCCCGGCAGCCAGCCGAACAGCGTCAGCAGGATGTTCAGCAGGAACTGGAGCCCGATGCCGTTCGAGAGCAGAACGGCGATCGGCGGCAGGAAGATCGCGAGCAGGATGCGGATGATGGTCGACACGGGGCCTCCGGGCACGGTTCGGATGCCCGCCCAACGAAGCTGAGCCGTTTCCGTTCCGCCGCTCCGAAGAGTCCGCCGCGCCGGCGAGGATGCGGGGCTGAGCCGCCGCCCCCGCATGGATCCGCCACGCCGCCGCCGCGTTCCGGGCGGAGGAGCGCCCCGCCCCGTCGCTCCCAGTCCCCTTCCGCCCCGAGCCCCCTTCGTGACTGCACCGATCCGGCCGAACCCGCCCGAGGGCGCGAACCTGCGCGAGGGCGCGAACCTGCGCGAGGGCGCGAACCTGCGCGCCGCGCCCGCAGGCCCGCCCTGGTCCGGCCCCGGCTTCACCGAGTTCGTGGCGATCGTCGCCCTGATGATGGCGGTGACCGCGATCTCGATCGACAATCTGCTGCCGGCCTTTCCCGCCATCCAGGCGCGGTTCGCGGTCGACGACCCCAACCACCTGCAATTCCTCGTCTACGTCTACATGATCGGCTTCGGGCTGGCGCAGATCGTCTACGGCCCGGTCTCGGACGCGCTGGGACGCCGTCCGGTCCTGCTCGCCGGTCTCGCGATCTACGCGGGCGGCAGCGTGCTCGCCATGCTCGCCCCCTCCTTCGGCTGGCTGCTCGCGGCCCGGGTCATCCAGGGCATCGGCGCGGCGAGCGGGCGCGTGCTCTCGACGGCGATCGTGCGCGACCGCTTCGCCGGCCGCGAGATGGCGAGCGTGATGTCGCTCATCATGATGGTGTTCCTGATCGTGCCGATGGTCGCGCCCGCCATCGGCGGCATGATGCTGGCGCTGGGCTCGTGGATCTACGTCTTCGTCTCGATGCTGGCGCTCGCCGGCCTCTGCGCCCTGTGGTTCTCCTGGCGCATGCCGGAGACCCTGCATCCCGAGTACCGCCGCCCGCTCTCGCTCTCCGCCACCGCGCAGGCCCTGATGGCGACCCTGCGCTGCCGCGTCGCCATCGGCTACGCGACGGCGCTCGGCCTGCTCACCGGCTGCATCATGGGCTATGTGGGCTCGGCCCAGCAGGTCTTCGACACCGGGCTCTACCGGCTCGGGCCGCTCTTCCCCCTGGCCTTCGGCCTCGTGGCCGGCGCGATGGGCGCGGCCACCCTCGTCAACGCCCGCATCGTGCGCAAGCTCGGCATGCGCCCCCTCTCGCATGCGGGGCTCGCGGCCTTCGTCGCCGTCGGCCTCATCCAGGTGGGCGTGGGCCTGGGCTTCCACGGGCACCCGCCGCTCGCCCTGTTCCTCGCGGTGCTGGCGCTCAACCAGTTCCTGATCAGCTTCGCCATGCCGAACTTCAACGCGCTGGCCCTCGAACCCCTGGGCGCGATCGCCGGCACCGCCTCGTCCTTCCTCGGCTTCTACACCACCTTGCTCGGCGCCTTCTGCGGCTTCCTGATCGGGCAGAGCTTCGACGGGACCACCTTGCCGATCGGCATCGGCTACGCCGCGCTCGGGGGCCTCGCGCTCGCGGTGGTGGCCTGGACCGAGCGCGGGCGCCTGTTCCGCGGCGGCGTCTCCGGCTGACGGGGCGCCTCGCCGGAGCGCCGATCCGGGCGGAGCATCGCTCCGGGAGGTGGCCCGCGTCCGGGATCGTCGTGCGATGAGATCGATGGTGCCGCCGTTGCCGTGAAAGGGCGGCACGTTCGAGGTGGAGAACACCCGTCGGCGGGGGTTTTGCGGGGCGCACTTAACCGGGCCTACACCCGGGAGACGCCAGGTTTTCCGGGTTCGTTCCCCTTCCGCCGGAGCCCGCCCGTGATCGCCCGTGCCCAGGACGCCCTCAGCCTCGCCGCGCGCCTGCTGCTCGCGGCCGCCCTCCTGCCCACCGGCATCGGCCGGGCCCTCAACGTCTCGGGGTTCGCCCTGACCCTGGCGGGCGCGGGCATCCCGGCCCCGAACGCGGTCGCCACCGTGATGGTGGTGGTGCAGGTCTTCGGCCCCCTCGCCCTGATCCTCGGCGTCCTGCCCCGGCTCACCGGCCTCGCCCTCGCGGGCTTCGCCGCGGCCACCGCCGTCGTGCTCCACCCGTTCTGGCACTTCACGGGCGCCGCCGCGGTGACCGAGCGCGCGCTGCTCCTGGCCGATCTCGGCCTCGCGGGCGGCTTCCTGATCTACGCCGTCGCCGGTCCGGGCGCCTGGAGCTGGCAGGGCTGGCGCGCGGCGCGGCGCACCCCCGCCCGCAAGCCGGCGGGCGGACGGGCCGCCAACGCCAACGGCCCGAAGCGCAGCCGCCAGCCAGCCCGGGCGGCTGCCTGATACGATCTCCGCTCGATCGAATCGGGGTTCGTATCGACCGAGCCCGCGCGGCGCCTGAGCGAAGCCCGGATCCGCCATCCCGAAGGGATCGACCGGATCTGGTATGAGCCGCGAGCCCGTCCGGTGATCCAGGGATCGCCGGACGGGTCCGCGGATTCGGACCGCCCCGGATCCCGCCGCGCGCGGCCGACAGCCCGCGCGCGCAGCGATCGGACCCTCGGAGCGTGGCGCACGACAAGATCCCGCCTTCTTGCTCCGCACAAAACATCGGTGTGATTGCTGCGATGCAATTACCTCGAATGTCGTTGCTCTTGAAGTCAGCGCCGTGTCACTCTCCTATCTCACAACAAGAACTGGGAGAGCGCCTTGAAGATCTACATTGTCCGTCAGCAGGCGAGCCGCGCCGTGCTCTGGGTGGGCAGCGCCGTCGACGCGGACAACGCCCTCGACGCCATGGCGCACGAGGCCGGTTTCCGGACCTCGCAGGACCTGCCCGGCAGCGTGACGGCCGGCGGGCTGATCGCGGAGCCCCTGAGCTTCTGAGGGCGGAGGCCGCCACTCACGCCGTTTCCGACCGATCGCCGCGATCCTGCGCCACCCCGCGGGCCAGGGCGATCGCACGGGGCACCGCCCGGTCATCCCGGGGCGCTCGCCGAGAGCGTGGTCGCCCTGTGCGATCCCACTGTCGCGAGGGGAATCGGGCTGGGGCCCCTCGAACCAACGACGCGATCCACCGGACGGCACGCTGGCGCATCGTCGCAGAAACCGGGATCGGGACGATGCGCCGGAGCACGATGCGGACGAGTGGAATCCGGTTTTCCGGATCCATCGTGCGACCACAAGGGGATGGAGCGTGCTGATGTTGCCGTGGAAATGCGGCACGCTCTAGTTCCGCCCGGGCGCCCCCGCCGGTGCCGCGTCCGCCACGCGCCGGCCCGAGACCTCGGCCCCCGCATCCGGGCTGAGCCGGCGGAAGGCGAGGACCGAACTGCCCGAGATGAGGGCGACGGCGAGGAAGGCGGGGCCGAAATCCGCGGCCGCGATCTCGGTGCGGCCATGCCAGGCGGCGGCCCCCTCGAGAACCAGCGCCCCGAGGGTCACGCCGAGGCTCAGGGAGATCTGCTGCGCCACGCTCGCGAGGCTCGTGGCCGCGCTCATCTCGCGCTGCTCGAGATCGGCGTAGGCGATGGCGTTGATGCAGGTGAACTGCACCGAGCGCAGGCAGCCGCCGAGGAACAGCAGGGCGACGATCAGCAGGTGCGGCGTCTGCGCCGTGAACAGGCCGTTCACCGCGAGGAAAGCGGCCGCGAGCCCGGCATTGGTCACCATCACCGCCCGGAAGCCGAAGGTGCGCAGGATGCGCGGCCCCAGCGTCTTCACGAACAGGGCGCCGGCGGCGGCCGCGAAGGTGATGAGGCCCGATTGCAGGGCGTCGAGGCCGAAGCCGATCTGCAGCATCAGCGGCAGCAGGAACGGGATCGCCCCGGTGCCGATGCGGAACAGGGAGCCTCCGGTCACGGCCGCCCGGAAGGTGGGGTGGCGCATCAGGTCGAGCCGCAGCAGGGGCTGGGCCGTGCGCGCGGCGTGCCGGAGATAGAGCGCGAGGAGCGCCGCGCCCCCGCCGAGGCAGCCCCAGGAGAGCCAGGCCGGCAGCAGGTGGCGGCCGAGCGAGGCGAGCCCGAGCATCATCGCGGCGAGTCCCGGCGCCAGCATCAGGAAGCCCGCGACGTCCAGCGGCGGGCGCTCGGCCTCGCGCAGGTCCTCGAAATACAGGCTCGCGAGCACGATGCCGGCGACGCCGATGGGGATGTTGATGAAGAAGATCCAGCGCCAGTCGAGCCAGGTCGTGATCAGGCCCCCGAGCGGGGGCCCTAGGATCGGGCCGATGAGCGCCGGGATCGTCAGGTAGGCGAGCGCGGTGACGAGCTCGGATTTCGGAACGCTGCGCAGGATCACGAGGCGCCCCACCGGCACCATCATCGCGCCGCCGAGCCCCTGCAGGAAGCGCGCGGCGACGAAGCCGGTGAGCCCGTCCGCCGCCGCGCAGGCGAGGGAGCCCGCCATGAACACCCCGAGCGCGGCGCGGAACACCGTGCGCGCCCCGTAGCGGTCGGCCATCCAGCCGCTCACGGGGATGAAGATCGCGAGGCTGACGAGATAGGCGGTCAGCGCGAGCTTCAGGGCGATGGGATCCTCGCCGAGGCTCGCCGCGATGGTCGGCAGGGCGGTCGCGATCACCGTCGAGTCCGTGTTCTCCATGAACAGGGCGGTGGCGACGACGAGGGGGACGATCCGGGAGGGGGGCATCGGCCTCGATAAGCGGCGGGATGAAGAAGCGGTTGCATCGGCGGGGCGCTTGCCCGATTCGTGATCGCGCCGGCCGCACGCCTCCCGCGATCCGTGGCCGATCGGCCACGGATTGTTTCCGAACTCGGTGCGCGGGCGCTGCGGCCCTTCCGAGCCCGGCCCATCGGGCTTAAGCTGCGCCGTAGATTCCAGGGCGTCCTGCCTCCGCGCGCGGAGCGGCGGGGCGCGGACCCGTCTTCGAGAAAGTGACCGGATGATCCAGAGGCCGAAGACGCCCCGATCGTTGCCGCGCCTCGCGGCCGCCTGCGCGCTGCTCCTGTCGGTCGCCGCCTGCGGCACCGTTCTGCTCAACGATACCGGCTCGCTCACCCGCTACGACCTCCTGCGCGCCAGCACCGAGGCCTCCACCTCGGCCCGCCTCTACGCCGACACGGCCGCCCTCGCGCGCACCCGCACCGTGCGCATCATCCCGACCCGCTTCCCCGCCGACGTCTCGGGCGCGGGCGGCCTCGACGCGGCCGAGCGGCGCCTCGTGGCCAACAGCGCCGACCGGGCGCTCTGCTACGAATTGTCCCTGCGCTACGACGTGGTCTCGACCCCCGACGCCGACCTCACCGTGCGCGCCCAGGTGACGCGGGTGGAGGCGACGAACCTCGTGGGGGCGGGCTCCACCATCGGCCTGTCGGCAGCGGTCTCCATCGCCTCGCAGGTGGGCGTGGGCGTCGCCGAGGGCATCGGCCGCGTGCCGATCCCGCGGATCCCGATCGGCCTCGGCAGCCTCACCGTCGAGGCCGAGGCCCTCGACCGGCGCCGCCAGCAGCGCGCGGCCATGGTCTGGGGCGGGGCGGCCAACTCGTTCACCAGCCAGCCGCGCTTCTCCCCGGCCAGCGACGCCTACGACCTCGCGGGCGATTTCGGCCAGGATCTCGGCTTCTTCCTCGCCACCGGGCAGGACCCGTTCAAGGCGCCGCTCACCGTGCCGAACTGGAACCGCATCCGCGTCACGGTGCTCGGCGAGGCGCCCCTCGATCCGGATTGCGAGGCCTTCGGCCGCGCCCCGGGCGTCGACGGCATCGCCGGCGACTATATCGGCCTGCCGCCGGGCTGGACCGACAAGGGACCGGCCGCCCCCGCCCGCTGAGGCACCGGCGCGCCGCCATGCGGCCCGCGCAGAGGGGCCCGGCGCGTTTTCCTGTTGCGGCGCGCACGCTTCGCCTTGGCGGGGCCGGGGCCCGCGTGATATCGGCCCGTGCCAACCCGTTCACGCCGGCACGCCCGCTCCCGGGGTCCGGCCCCTCCAGGGAAGTTGGCACATGGCCCCCATCAGCGCCGCCTCGATCACCGAGGGCCTGACCTTCGACGATGTGCTCCTGCGGCCCGCGGCCTCCTCGGTGATGCCGACCGATGTCAATGTCGGCTCCCGCCTGACCCGCACGATCAAGCTCAACCTGCCGATCCTGTCCTCGGCCATGGACACCGTCACCGAGGCGCCGATGGCCATCGCCATGGCGCAGCTCGGCGGCCTGGGCGTGATCCACCGCAACCTCGAGCCCCCGGAGCAGGCCGAGCAGGTCCGCCTCGTCAAGAAGTACGAGTCGGGCATGGTGCTCAACCCCATCACCATCCATCCCGACGAGACGCTCGCCGACGCCTTCGAGGTGATGAAGCAGAACCGCATCTCCGGCATCCCGGTGGTGGAGCGCGGCCCCAACGGCTCGCGCGGCAAGCTCGTGGGCATCCTCACGAACCGCGACGTGCGCTTCGCCACCAATTCGAGCCAGCCGGTGGCCGAGCTGATGACCCGCGACCGGCTCATCACCGTGCGCGAGGGCGTGACGCAGGACGAGGCCAAGCGGCTCCTGCACCAGTTCCGCATCGAGAAGCTTCTCGTCGTCGACGACCATTACCGCTGCATCGGCCTGATCACGGTGAAGGACATCGAGAAGCAGGTGGCCTACCCGACCGCGGTGAAGGACGAGCAGGGCCGCCTGCGGGTCGCCGCCGCGACGACCACGGGCGACGGCGGCTTCGAGCGGGCCGAGCGCCTGATCGACGCGGGCTGCGACGTGATCGTGGTCGACACCGCGCACGGCCACTCGATCAAGGTGCTCGACGCGGTGCGCCGGGTGAAGCAGCTCTCGAACGCCGTGCAGGTGGTGGCCGGCAACGTCGCCACCCGCGACGGCGCGCAGGCGCTCATCGACGCGGGCGCGGACGCGATCAAGGTGGGCATCGGGCCGGGCTCGATCTGCACCACGCGCATCGTGGCGGGAGTGGGCGTGCCCCAGCTCACCGCCCTGATGGAAGCCGTCGAGGCGGCCCACGGCGCCGACGTGCCGGTGATCGCCGACGGCGGCATCAAGTACTCGGGCGACCTCGCCAAGGCGATCGCGGCCGGCGCCTCGGTGGCCATGCTCGGCTCGCTGCTCGCGGGCACCGACGAGGCGCCCGGCGAGGTGTTCCTCTACCAGGGCCGCTCCTACAAGAGCTACCGCGGCATGGGCTCGGTGGGCGCGATGGCCCGCGGCTCGGCCGACCGCTACTTCCAGGCCGAGGTCAGCGACACCCACAAGCTGGTGCCGGAGGGCATCGAGGGCCAGGTGCCCTACAAGGGCCCGGCCGCGGCCGTGCTCCACCAGCTCGCCGGGGGCCTGCGCGCCGCCATGGGCTATGTGGGCGCGGCCACGATCCCCGAGTTCCAGGAGCGGGCGCAGTTCATCCGCATCACCAATGCGGGCCTGCGCGAGAGCCACGTCCACGACGTGACCATCACCCGCGAGAGCCCGAACTACCCGTCGCGGACCTGAAGCCGCGTCTTGGCATGGCTGCGCGCCGGGCTTACGTTACCCGAGGTAACGTCCGGGGCGCGGCTGCCATGGGTGATCTGACGCTGACCGGCATCGACCAGACCGTCATGGCCCTGCTGCTGGAGCGGGCTTCCGAGACCGGTCATTCCCCGGAGGATCTGGCGAAGGACGCGCTGCTGCGCGGCCTGATGTGGTCGCCGGCCGAGCGCCTCGCCTATGCCGACCGGATCCGCGCATCGGCACGTCCGAGCCCCACCGGGGAGCCGGTCGTCGACAGCAGCGATCTGATCCGCGCGCTGCGCGACCGCGCGTGACGCTCGTCGTCGATGCGAGCGTCATCGCCAAGTGGTTCTACGACGAGCCGGATACCGGGACGGCGCGCGGTCTGCTCGAGCTCGACCGTCTTCTGATCACGCCCGCGCACGCGCCGGCCGAGGTCGGACATGTGCTGGCCCGCCGCGTGCGCGACGGGACGCTCGCGCGGGAGGCGATGGCGGACGCCATGTCCGGCCTCTCGCGCACGGTGGTCCTCGTTCCGCTCGCCGGGCTCTACGCCGAGGCCTCCGCGATCACGGTCGAGACCGGAACGTCCTTCTACGACGCGCTCTACGTTGCCGCGGCCGAGGCTTGGAAGGCGAAGCTGATCACCGCCGATGCGCGCCTTGTACGCGGGCTCGCCGGAACGCGCTGGGCGCCCTCCCTGCTCGCCCTCGCCGACTGGTCGTCCTGAGGGCCGCCCGACGCCCCACGGCGGTTGCATCCTGGCCCGGCCACGCGCATGGCAATCGCGCAATCGCGGCAGCGGGAGAGACGAATGCGCGTACTGGTGGTCGGGGCCGGGGCGACCGGCGGCTATTTCGGGGCGCGCCTTGCCGAGATCGGCCGCGACGTCACCTTCCTGGTGCGGCCGGCCCGCGCGGAGGCGCTCGCCGCGCAGGGGCTCATCGTGAAGAGCCCCCTCGGGGACGCGCACATCGCGGCGCCTAAGACCGTGACCGCCGACCGGCTCGGGGCCGGGGAGGGCGCCTACGACCTCGTCGTCCTGTCGGCCAAGGCCTACGACCTCGACGCGGCGGTCGCCGACATGGCGCCCGCCGTGACCGAGGGGACCGCGGTGCTGCCGATCCTCAACGGCCTGCGCCATCTCGACGTGCTCGACGCGGCCTTCGGCCCGGCGCGGGTGCTCGGCGGCTCCTGCGCGATCATCTCGACGGTGGGGCCCGCGGGCGAGATCCGCCAGATGAGCGAGCTCGGTTCGATCACCTACGGCGAGCGCGACGGCGGCCGCTCGGACCGGATCCAGGCGGTGGACGCGCTGATGCAGGGCGCGAAGTTCCAGGCCCGCCTCAGCGACAGGATCCTGCTGGAGATGTGGGAGAAGTGGGTGTTCCTGGCGACGCTTGCCGGCGCCACCACGCTGATGCGCGCGAGCATCGGCGACATCCTCGCCGCGCCGGGGGGCCAGGCGCTGATCACCGGCCTGCACGACGAGTGCCTCGCGGTGGCCGCCGCCAACGGCCAAGCCCCGCGCGAGACGGTGGCCGCGCAGGCGCGCGCGACCCTGACCGCTTCGGGCTCGCCGATGACGGCCTCGATGCTGCGCGACATCCTCGGCGGTGGCCGCGTCGAGGCCGACCACGTCGTCGGCGACCTCATCGCCCGCGGGCAGGGCAGGGCCTGCCCGCTGCTCGGCTTGGCCTATACGGGCCTCAAGGCCTACGAGGCGCGCCGGGCGCGGGAGGCCTGAGGCCGACGCTCAGTAGCGGGGCCCGCGGGGCGGGGCGCCGTACTCGAGCTGCGTCTTGGCGTCGACGCGCGGGGGCGGCGGGCTCAGATCCGGGCCGGGCGCGGCGGGCGCGTTCGCGCAGGCGGCGAGCCCCAGCGCGAACAGGCCGGCGAGGACGAGGCGGGGCAGGGGGACCATCTTCGGCTCCATCCGTGTTAGAGCGCTCGCGAGCCGGGGCGGAGGCCGGTCCGGCGCGCGGGCGCGGCAACGCAAGGGCTCGGCGCCGCGGTTCGACCCGACGGGTCGGCCACGGCTCCGGCAGCGCACGTTCTCGGCCCCGATACGGCCGGAAGCTCGGCCGTATCGTGTCCCCGCCATGCGCGAAGCGTGACCGTTTCGCGACAGGGTGAATCGTCGATGAGGAGAGAATCCTGACCCCCGCCGCCCGCTGCTCCGCCGCGATCGAGGTGCTGGCCGATATCGCGGCCCGCCGACGCCCGGCCGCCGACGCCCTGAAGGATTGGGGCCTCGCCCACCGCTTCGCCGGCTCCGGCGACCGGGCGGGCATCGCCAGCCTCGTCTACGACGCCCTGCGGCGGCGGGCCTCGGCCGCCTGGATCATGGGCGACGAGGGCCCGCGCGCCGTGCTGATCGGCTCGCTGCGGCTGCAGCAGGGGCTCGCCGCCCCCTCCGTCGCGGCCCTGTTCACGGGGGAGCGCTTCGCGCCCGGGCCGCTCTCCGCCGACGAGCGCGCCCGCCTGGAGACGGCTAATCTCGCCGAGGCCCCGCCCGCGGTGGCGGGCGACGTGCCGGACTGGATCCTGCCCGATCTCGAAGCCCTGTTCGGGGCCGACCTCCTGCCGGAACTGAAGGCCCTCGCCCGGCGCGCGCCCCTCGACATCCGGGTCAACGCGCTGAAGCGGGACCGCGCGACCGCCCTGCCGGACCTCGCCCATCTGAACCCGGAGCCGACCCCCTACGCCCCGCAGGGGTTGCGCATCCCGATCGGCGCGGACGGGCGCGGGCCGGCGCTCCACGTGGAGCCGGAATTCCTCGACGGCTGGTACGAGATCCAGGACGAGGGCTCGCAGATCGCGGCCCTCCTCGCGGAGGCCCGGGCGGGCGAGACCGTCGTCGATCTCTGCGCGGGCGGCGGCGGCAAGACCCTGGCGCTCGCGGGCGAGACCGGCAACGCGGCCCGGATCATCGCCAGCGACGAGGATCCCCGCCGCCTCGCGCCGATCCACGAGCGCCTGCGCCGCGCGGGCGCCGCGGCCGAGGTGCGCACGCCCCGCGGCGGCCGGGCGCGGACCGACGTGCTGGCCGACCTCGACGGCAGCGTCGACTGCGTGCTCGTGGACGCCCCCTGCACCGGGGCCGGCACCTGGCGCCGCAACCCCGACGCTAAGTGGCGCCTGCGCCCCGGCAGCCTGGAGAACCGGATCGCCGAGCAGGCGAGCGTCCTCGACCGGGCCGCGCGCCTGGTGCGGCCGGGCGGCCGGATCGTCTACGTCACCTGCTCGCTGCTGCCGCGGGAGAACGACGGGGCGCTCGACGCCTTCCTCCGGCGGACCTCCGGCTTCGCGGTGAGCCCGGCGCGGGCGCTCGCGGAGCGGGCGCTGCCGCCCCTGGCGGAGGCCGTGCGCCTCACCCGCCACGGCCTGCAGATGAGCCCCGCGCGCACCGGCACGGACGGGTTCTACGTGGCGGGGCTGGTGCGGCAGGGTTGAGCGGGCAACTTAGGGTCGGGAGCGCGGCATGGATGCGATCGGTCTGGCGGATGCCAAGGTCCGCCTGAGCGCGCTGGTCGATCGGGTCGAGGCGGGCGATCCGTTCGACATCACCCGGCGCGGCAAGCCGGTCGCGCGGCTCACCGCAATCGTCGGGCCGCGCAAGGCGATCGATGCCGCTCTGCTTCGGTCGCTGACGGCGGCCATGCCGGTCCAGTCCCAGAGCGCCGCCGATCTGGTGCGGTCAATGCGGGACGGCGACCGCGACTGATCTGAGAGCCGCCGACCGCCTTTCGGGTGGATGCTCGGTCTCGACACCGCGCCGGTCGTCGCGACCTGACGTTTTGCCGGGCAGATGACGGTGTTGGTCGCCTCTGCGGCAAGGCCGAGTTCGATCGCCTTCCCGGGGGAGCGGCGATCGGGCGGCGGCGAGCCGCTACCGGGACGCGCCGCCGTCCGCCTCCCTCACTCCCACTCGATCGTGCCGGGGGGCTTCGAGGTGATGTCGTAGGTCACCCGGTTGATGCCCTTGACCTCGTTGATGATGCGCGTCGCCACGCGGCCGAGGAAGGCCATGTCGAAGGGGTAGAAATCGGCGGTCATGCCGTCGACGGAGGTGACGGCGCGCAGGGCGCAGACATGGTCGTAGGTGCGCCCGTCGCCCATCACGCCCACCGTCTTCACGGGCAGGATGACGGCGAAGGCCTGCCAGATCGTGTCGTAGAGGCCCGCGTGGCGGATCTCCTCGAGGTAGATCGCGTCGGCCTTGCGCAGGGCCTCCAGCTTCTCGACGGTGATCGTGCCGGGGCAGCGGATGGCGAGCCCGGGGCCGGGGAAGGGATGGCGGCCAACGAAGCCCTCGGGCAGGCCGAGTTCGCGCCCGAGCAGGCGCACCTCATCCTTGAACAGTTCGCGGAGCGGCTCCACGAGCTTCATGTTCATGCGCTCGGGCAGGCCGCCGACATTGTGGTGACTCTTGATGGTCACCGAGGGACCGCCCGTGAAGGACACGCTCTCGATCACGTCCGGATAGAGCGTGCCCTGCGCCAAGAAGGCCGCGCCGCCGATCTTCCTCGATTCGGCCTCGAACACGTCGATGAACAGGCGCCCGATCGTCTTGCGCTTGACCTCGGGGTCGCTCACCCCTTCGAGCGCCGAGAGGAACATCTCCTGCGCTTCCACGTGGACGAGGGGGATGTTGTAGTGGTCGCGGAACAGCCGCACGACCTCCTCGGCCTCGCCCAGGCGGAGCAGGCCGTGATCCACGAAGACGCAGGTGAGCTGGCTGCCGATCGCCTCGTGGATCAGCACCGCGGCCACCGCCGAATCGACGCCGCCCGACAGGCCGCAGATCACCCGCTCCGCGCCCACCTGCTCGCGGATCTTGGCGATCGCCTCCTCGCGGTAGGCGCCCATGGTCCAGTCGCCGGAACAGCCGGCGATGTCGCGCACGAAGTTGCGGATGAGGAGCGCGCCGTGGGGGGTGTGCGCCACCTCCGGGTGGAACTGCACCGCGTAGAAGTTCCGCGCCTCGTCGGCCACCGCCGCGAAGGGGGCGTTCTTCGAGATCGCCACCGTGGTGAAGCCGTCGGGCAGCTTGGTGACGCGGTCGCCGTGGCTCATCCAGACGGGATAGTGCTCGCCCACGTGCCAGACGCCCTTGAACAGGGGGCAATCGGCCAGGATCTCGATCTCGGCCCGGCCGAACTCGGCGTGGTGGCCGCCCTCGACCTCGCCGCCGAGCTGGGCCGCCATCGCCTGCTGGCCGTAGCAGATGCCGAAGATCGGCACGCCCGCTTCGAACATCCCCTGGGGCGCCCGGGGCGAGGCGGCGCTCGTCACCGATTCGGGGCCGCCCGAGAGGATCACGCCCTTCGGCCGCGTCTCCGCGAAGGCGGCCTCCGCCTTCGTGAAGGGCACGATCTCGCAGTAGACGCCCTCCTCGCGCACGCGCCGGGCGATGAGCTGGGTCACCTGGCTGCCGAAATCGACGATGAGGATCTTGTCGTGGTCGGTGGTCATGGCCCGGAGTTAGACGAGCGCCCCGGCGCGCGCAACGCGCGAGGCGCCGGGACGGCCCCGCGCGGGGCGGCAGTTAACACCGTGTTCATCGCAGCCGGTCCAGACCGCGCGGCCCAACCCACGAACCAGGAGCTTCCGCCATGAAAGCGACCGTCGTCGGACTCGCCGCCCTCACCCTCGCCGCCCTCGCGGCGACCCCGGCCAACGCCGTGCCCTTCGCGGGGTCCGGCCTCGCCCCGGCCAGCGGCATCGAACAGGCCCGCGTGGTCAAGCGCACCGTGATCCGCGGCCCGCGCTGCCGCACGGTGGTGACGAAGCGCCGGGGTCCCATGGGCCGCGTGACCGTGGTCCGCCGCCGCAGCTGCTTCTGATCCGGCATGGAAAAGCCGCGCCCATCCCGACCGGGTTGGGCGCGGCGCGCGCGAGTGCGGACAGGGCCGGGCGGGACCCGGCCGGCTCAGTTGAAGAGCGAGCCCACGCCGCCCTGGACGCGGCCGAGGCCCTGCTTGGCCACCGGGTTGTTCGGGTCGATGCCGGCGGCGCGCTGGTAGTTCTCCAGGGCTTCCTTGCGGCGGTTCGACTTCTCGTAGGCGAGGCCGCGATAGGCCCAGGACGTCGCGTCCTTGTTGTTCACGTTGAGGGCGGCGTTGTAGTCCTCGATCGCCTTGTCGTACTGGTTGGTGGCGATCAGGCTCTGGCCGCGGGCGGCGTAGGGCGCCGAGACGAAGGGGTTGCGGTCGATCGCGGCGTCGAAATCGGCGATCGCGGGCACGTTCTGGCCCTGCTTCTGCCGGACGAGGCCGCGGGCGTGGTAGGCCTCGGCCGATTCCGGCATCAGGCGGATCGCCACGTTGAGGTCCGAGAGGGCGCCGTCGAGGTCCCCTTGCGCGCGCAGCACGTTGGCCCGGCCGATATAGGCGGGGCCGTAGTTCGGATCGGCGCTGATCGCCTTGCTGAAATCCTGGAGCGCGGCCTCGTTGCGGCCGATCTGGCGGTTGGCCAGCGCGCGGTTGTTGTAGGCGGAGCCGGAATTCGGATCGAGCTGGACCGCCTTCGTGAAGTCGGTGATCGCCTCGTTGAACTGGCCGGCCCGCGCATAGGCCGCGCCGCGGGTGTTGTAGGCCGCCGCGTCGTTCGGATTGCGCTGCACCACCTCGCTCAGCGAGGCGATGTTCGTGGTGGTGGCGCCCGTGGTGTCCGTCTCCAGCACCGCGAACTGGCGCGGGCTCGCCACGCTGCCCATGGTCTCGCAGCCGGCGAGCGCGACGGTTGCCACGAGGGCCGACCCGATCAGCGCCACACGCGGCGCCCGCACGCTCATTGACCTCATCACCCGCTCCCCTCCGGGCCCGCCCTGGCGTCCGCCCGATCCCCGATCGTCCAATCCGGCATGCCGGCGCACCGGCCCCATCCCGGCCGCTGTCCCCGACGGCCCTCCGGACGGATGCGGGGGACAATCACGCGGTGCGGTGAACACGCGCTTAAGAACAGCGACGATCCCCTGGAAGCCAGCGGATGTGGCGAAGGTATGACCCGGGGCGCGCGAGCCGCGCGCTTCGGCCCGCGCGGGGTCCCGCGGCGGGGCGGGTGTGTTCCGAAGGCCGCAGGTCCGGGCCGGACGGGGCTCTCCGGCCGCTCAGCGGATCAGGCGGGTCACGTGCCCCATCTTCCGGCCCGGGCGGGCCTCGCCCTTGCCGTAGAGGTGGAGATGGGCACCGGGCTCGGCGAGGAGACCGGCCCAGTCCGCCGCCTCGTCGCCGATCAGGTTGCGCATCTCGACGGCGAGGCCGCCGACCCGCGACGGGTCGCCCAGCGGCCAGCCGGAGACCGCCCGGACGTGCTGGGCGAATTGCGAGGTCATGGCGCCCTCGCTGGTCCAGTGCCCGGAATTGTGCACCCGCGGCGCGATCTCGTTGACGATCAGGCGCTCGCCGGCGGCGTTGCGCACCAGGAACATCTCCACGGCGAGCACGCCCACGTAGCCGAGGGCCTCGGCGATGCGCCGAGCGATGTCGAGGGCGGCCGCACCCGTCTCGGCGGCCAGCCCCGGCACGGGCACGCGGGTGAGGGCGAGGATGTGGTCGCGGTGCTCGTTCTCGCAGAGGTCGAAGGCGGCGAACGACCCGTCCGCCGCGCGGGCGGCCACCACCGAGACCTCGCGCTCGAAGGGCACGAAGCCCTCCAGGATCAGCGGCGCACCGCCGAACTCGGCGAAGATCGCGTTGCGGTCCCCCTGCGCCGGCTCGCGGATGATGCGCTGGCCCTTGCCGTCGTAGCCGAAGCGCCGGGTCTTCAGCACCGCCGGCAGGCCGAGCGCGTCGAGGGCGCGGGCGAGGTCGTCCGGCGTGTCGACCTGCCGGAACGGCGCGGTGGGGATGCCGAGCCCGTTGATGAAGCCCTTCTCCGAGAGCCGGTCCTGGGTGATCGAGAGGGCCTCGGCGTTCGGGTGCAGGGGCGCGTGCCGAGCCAGCAGGTCGGCCGTCTCCCGCGGGATGTTCTCGAACTCGTAGGTGACGACGTCGACGCTCGCGGCGAAGCGCGCCAGCGCCTCCGCGTCGTCGTAGGCGCCGCAGGTGGCGAGGGCGGAGACGTCGAAGGCCGGGCTGTCGGCGTCGGGGGCGTAGACGTGGACCTTGAGGCCGTAATCGGCCGCCGCCAGGGCGATCATGCGGCCGAGCTGGCCGCCGCCGACGATGCCCAGCGTGGCGCCGGGGGCGAGGGCGCCCGCGCTCACGCCGGGTCCACCGGCTTCTCGGCCACCGCCGCGGTCTGGCTCGCCCGCCACGCGTCGAGGCGCGCCGCCAGGGCCGGGTCGCCGAGGGCGAGGACGGCGGCGGCGAGCAGCGCCGCGTTGACCGCGCCCGCCCGCCCGATGGCGAGCGTCCCCACGGGGATGCCCGCCGGCATCTGCACGATGGAGAGCAGGCTGTCCTGGCCGGACAGGGCCTTGGACTCCACCGGCACGCCGAAGACGGGCAGGCTCGTCATCGCCGCCGCCATGCCGGGCAGGTGCGCGGCGCCGCCCGCGCCCGCGATCACCACCCGGAAGCCCGCGTCCCGCGCTCCCTTGGCGAAGGCGACGAGCCGGTCCGGCGTGCGGTGGGCCGAGACGATGCGCGCGTCGTAGGGCACGCCGAGGGCGTCGAGGGTCTCGGCGGCATGGCGCATGGTCGCCCAGTCGGACTGGGAACCCATGATGATCGCGACCGGAGGGGCAGCCGGTGTGCTCACGCGCAAGTTCTCGCGGTAGCGCGCGTCGCGCGCGGGCCTGGGGACGGAGGGGCGGACCGGCAGGGTCGGGGCCGAACCTCCGCGTTACAGGGGCGGGCCATGCCCCGCAAGGCGGGGCGCCCCCCGATCCACCGTCAGGCGATGATGTCGGGGGTGAGCTGGTCCTCGACATAGGCGATGCGGTCGCGCAGGGTCAGCTTGCGCTTCTTCAGCCGCTGGATCTGGAGCTGGTCGCCCGCCACGTTGCGCTCCAGCGCCTCGATGGCGCTGTCGAGATCGCGATGCTCCTCCTTGAGCCGGTTCAGCTCCGAGAGGAAATCCTGCTCGTCGTCCACAGACTCGACCGTCATCGCCGCCCGCTGAAAACTCAACTCGAACCCGCCACGGCCCAGCATGCGACAGGCATGCAGCCAGGGCAACACGAACCCGCAACCATCCCCTGCGGAGGCCGCCGGATAGCCTTCGACAGCCGGCTCATCCTGTGTCAGTCTCGATGCGTCAGAACGATGACAGGAGATTCGACCTCATGTCGCTGCAGACGCATCTGAGCCAACTCACCCGGAAGCACGAAGCCCTCGAGCGTGAGATTCAGGAGGCGGTTCATAGCCCCTCGGCGGACGACCTTCACATCGCCGAGCTGAAGCGACGGAAACTCCACCTCAAGGACGAGATCAACCGCCTCCAGGAGGCGGCCGCCACGCTGCACTGATCCGTCCCCAGACAATTCCACCCCGTCCGCGCCTCCGGCCCGTCGAATCGGCCGCCGGCCCGCGGAGGATGCCCGCGAATGGGCGCCGAACCCGGCCGGGCTCGGCCCCCGCGCCTCGCTGCGCGCAACCCTTGACGACGCCGCGCCCCCCGGCGCGGCGTCGTTCGCGTCTCGGGGCCCCGCACCGCCCGCGCCCCGCCGGATCCCGGCGGGATCGACCGCCACGCGACCGGGACCGGCAACGCGCTGTATCTCTTTGTGCTCGCACGATGATTCCGAAAAACCGGATTCCACTTTTCCGCATCGTGCTCTAGGCTCGCGCCCGCCGCCGCGAGAGCGGCCCGCGAAGCCGCCCCGAGGAAGCCCGCCGCCCATGACCGACGCCAGCCTTCCCGGCCGCTATCCCGAGATCTACGCCGCCGCGAGCGGCGACCCGGAGCGGTTCTGGCTGCAGGCGGCCGAGGCCCTCGACTGGACGCGCGCCCCCACCCGCGCCTTCGAGCCGGAGGCCGGCCCCTACGGCCGCTGGTTCCCGGACGGCGAACTCAACGCCTGCCACAACGCCGTCGACCGCCACGCGGACGGCGCCCGGGCGGAGCAACCGGCGATCCGCTACGATTCGCCGGTCACCGGCACCGGGCGGACCATCAGCTACCGGGAGCTTCGCGACGAGATCGCCGCCCTCGCCGCCGTGCTCGCGGATCTCGGCGTGGCCAAGGGCGACCGGGTCGTCCTCTACATGCCGATGGTGCCCGAGGCGCTCGTCGGCATGCTCGCCTGCGCCCGGCTCGGCGCCGTGCACTCGGTGGTGTTCGGGGGCTTCGCCGCCAACGAACTCGCCGTGCGCCTCGACGACGCCCGGCCGAAGCTGGTGCTCGCGGCCTCCTGCGGCATCGAGCCGAACCGGGTCGTCGCCTACAAGCCGCTCCTCGACGCGGCCATCGCGCGGGCCGGCCACAAGCCGGAGGCCTGCCTGATCCTGCAGCGCCCCCAATGCGCCGCCGCCCTGAGCGAGGGCCGGGACCGCGACTGGGCCGAGGCGGTGGCGGCGGCGCGGGCGGCCGGCCGCAGCGCGCCCTGCGTGCCGGTTTCCGCCACCGACCCGCTCTACATCCTCTACACCTCGGGCACGACGGGTAAGCCCAAGGGCGTGGTGCGCGACACCGGCGGCTACCTCGCCGCGCTCGCGTGGTCGATGCCGAACCTCTACGGCGTCGCCCCCGGCGAGACCTATTTCTGCGCCTCCGACATCGGCTGGGTGGTGGGCCACAGCTACATCGTCTACGCGCCCCTCCTGCACGGCTGCACCAGCGTGCTCTACGAGGGCAAGCCGGTGGGCACGCCCGATGCCGGCGCCTTCTGGCGGGTGGTGTCCGAGCACAAGGTCGCCTGCCTGTTCACGGCGCCGACCGCGCTCCGCGCCATCAAGAAGGAGGATCCGGAGGGCGCCCGCGTCGGCGCCTACGACCTCTCCGCCTTCCGCAGCCTGTTCCTGGCGGGCGAGCGGGCCGACCCCGATTCGGTGGCCTGGGCCGAGCGGGTGCTCGACCGGCCGGTGATCGACCACTGGTGGCAGACGGAGACCGGCTGGCCGATCGCGGGCAACCCGATCGGCCTCGGGCTGCTCCCGGTCAAGCATGGTAGCACCTGCGTGCCGATGCCGGGCTACCGGGTCGAGGTTCTGGACGAGGGCGGCAAGCCGGTGCCCGCCGGCACCATGGGCACCATCGCGATCCGCCTGCCCCTGCCGCCCGGCTGCCTGCCGACCCTGTGGGGCTCGGACGCGCGCATGCGCGCGAGCTACCTCGCCACCTTCCCCGGCTACTACGACACCTCCGATGCCGGGGTGATCGACGGGGACGGCTACATCACCGTGCTCGGCCGGACCGACGACATCATCAACGTGGCCGGCCACCGCCTCTCCACGGGCGGCATGGAGGCGGTGCTGGCCGGCCATCCGGACGTGGCCGAATGCGCCGTCATCGGCATCCGCGACGCGCTCAAGGGCGAGGTGCCCTGCGGCTTCGTGGTGCTGAAGGCCCATGTCGCCCGCGATCCCGCGGAGATCGAGCGGGAGCTCGTCGCCCGGGTGCGCGACGAGATCGGTCCGGTGGCCGCCTTCAAGCTCGCCCTCACCGTGCCGCGCCTGCCCAAGACGCGCTCGGGCAAGATCCTGCGCGCCACCATGAAGCGCATCGCCGACCACGAACCCTGGACCATGCCCGCGACCATCGACGACGCCGGCGTCCTCGACGAGATCGGCGAGAGCCTGAAGGGGCGGGGCATCGGGAGCGCCTGACCAAGATCAGCCGGGTCCGCGCCTCCCTCCCCCCTCTGCGGGAGAGGGTGCCGAACAACGTGAGGCAGGAGAGGGGAGCCCGGCTTCCGGAGGAGGCCCGGCGTCGATGCCGAGCGCTGTCCTGCACCGTCGCTCCCCTCTCCCGACCCGCTTCGCGGGCCACCCTCCCCCGCAGAGGGGGGAGGGAGTGCCGCGGCTCCGTGTTCGCTCTGTCCTGATCCTTCTCGACCCTGTCCCTCTCTCGAACGGGAGAAGGGAGCCGCGCCATATCCGGAGACATCGCCCCCCGACTGGCATACCGAAGCTTCGCGCGTAGATAGGAGTACACCCATCCCGGAGCGCCCGATGCCGACAGCCACGCCCGCACGCCTGTTCGAACCGCTCGTCCTCGACGGCCTGACCCTCGACAACCGCATCCTCGTCGCGCCGATGTGCCAGTACTCGGCCCGCGACGGCGCGGCCACGGACTGGCACATGATGCATCTCGGGCAGCTCGCCATGTCGGGGGCCGGCCTGCTGACCCTGGAGGCGACCGCGGTCTCGCCCGAGGCCCGCATCACCGCCTGGGACCTCGGCCTCTACGACGATGCCTGCGAGCGCGCGCTCGCCCGCGTCCTCGACGGGGTGCGGGAATACGCGCCGGTCCCGGTCTGCATCCAGATCGCCCATGCCGGGCGGAAGGCCTCGAGCGAGGCGCCCTGGGCCGGCGGCGCGCAGGTTCCCCCCGAGCATCCTCACGGCTGGCGCACCGAGGCGCCCTCGGCCCTGCCGCACGGGGAGGGCGAGGTGCCGCCCCACGCCCTCGACGGGGCCGACCTGAAGCGGGTGCGCGACCAGTTCGTCGCCACGGCCCGGCGCGCCGTGCGCCTCGGCATCGAGGCGGTGGAGCTGCACGGCGCCCACGGCTACCTCCTGCACCAGTTCCTCTCGCCCGTCGCCAACCGGCGCACCGACGCGTACGGCGGCAGCCTCCAGAACCGGATGCGCTTCCCGCTGGAGGTCTACGACGCCGTGCGCCAGGCGGTGCCGGCCGGCCACCCGGTCTGGCTGCGCGTCTCGGCCACCGACTGGGTCGAGGACGGCTGGGACCTCGGGGAAACCGTGGAACTCGCCCAGGCCCTGAAGCGGGCGGGCTCGCCGGCGATCCACGTCTCCACCGGCGGCGTCTCGCCGAAACAGGCGATCAAGCTCGGGCCGGGCTATCAGGTGCCCTTCGCCGAGCGCATCCGGGCGGAGACGGGCCTCGTCACCATCGCCGTGGGGCTCATCACCGAGGCGCGCCAGGCGGAGGCGATCCTGCAGGGGGGCCAAGCGGACGCGATCTCGCTCGCCCGCGCCATGCTCTACGATCCGCGCTGGCCCTGGCACGCGGCGGCCGAGCTCGGCGCCCAGGTGCGAGCCCCGAGACAGTACTGGCGCTCGCAGCCGCGCGAGTTGAAGGACCTGTTCAAGGATACGGCCTTCGGCCAGCGCTGAGAGCTCGCGGCCAGCGCTGAGCGCTCTCAGCGCGCCACCGCCCCCACCAGCGGCCCGAGCGGACGGCTGAGGTCGTTCCGCTTGAGGTTCGGCGCGTAGAGGCTCGACACGCTGCCGTCGAGGAACAGGGCGTTGCGGCAGCCGAGATCGTCCCGGAACAGCCGGGCGAAGGCGCCGAAGGTGACCGGCCGCTCCGAGATCGCGAAGACCGCGGTGCGGCCGTCGTCGCGCACGCCGACGCCGTTGCGGATCTTCTGCGAGGGCCCGTCCGCCGAGATCTTCGGGTGGATATGCCCGTCGATCACCAGCATCGGGCCCGATTGCGTGGCGAAATCCGGCTTGAGGCGCGCCTTGAGGTAGCGGCCGGTGTCGAGCACGCCCGCCCGCTCGCCCTTCACCCAGAACACGCCGTTGGGCTTCAGGTGGAAGTTGCCCGGCCCGTTGGCGGTTGAGACGGGCTGCATCTCGTGGCCCTCCTCGATGTAGAGGCCCACCGGCGCCTGCCCCTTGTCGTACATGCCCGCGTTCATGGCGAAGCTCAGAGCCGTGCCCTGCTTCTCGGCGAGGCTGCCGAGGGAGGCGTAGGGCAGGCCGTCCGCCCCGCGCCAGAACAGGCGCACGCGCTGGCGGCGCAGATCGAGGGTGCAGACCGTGAAGCTCTCCCCCTGCGCCTGGACCGGGGCGCAGGGGCCCTCCGCGGGGGCCGCCCGGGCGGGGCCCACGAGGAGCAGCACGGTGAGGCCGAGGCCGGAGACGGCGAGGCGCGCGCGGTGGTGCATGGTCTCGGTGATCCCGGAATGCGGGGCTCGGGAGGTCCCGCCGGCCGGGTTCTTCGCGCGAAACGCGGGCGCCTTTCAAGCCGGATCGCGGTGCGCCCGAGCACGAAGCTTTGAAGAGGTGCGGGCCCCCCGCGACGTTCGGGCCCAGAACCGGATCGGCGGCCCGCGCGTTCCTGGCCTGCTGGGGTGGTAGATCTGATCGTTCCGGAGAGCATGAGATGAAGCGGATCATAGTGGCCTCGAGCCTGATGGTCGGTGCGCTAGCGCTGTTGCCCGCCACGGCCGACGCGCGCGGCTTCGGCGGCGGCGGGTTCCGGGGAGGCGGCTTCGGCGGCGGCTTCCACGGGGGCGGCTTCCGGGGCGGGTTCGGTGGCGGCGGCTTCCGGGGCGGCTTCGGCGGCTATCGCGGCGTGGGCTTCGGTGGATATCGCGGCGGCTTCGGCGGCTGGCGCGGCGGATACGGTGGATACCGTGGCGGCTACGGCGGCTGGCGGCGCGGCTACGGATACGGCCTCGGCGGCCTCGGTCTCGGCGTGGGGCTCGGCCTCGCGGCGGGCGGCCTCTACGGCGGCTACGGCTATCCGGGCTACGGATACGGCGGCGGCTACGCGCCGGTGGGCTACGGCGGCTACGATTACGGCTATGGCGGCGGCTGCTACACCGTCCCGCGGGTGCGCTGGACGCCCTACGGCTACCGCCGCGTCCTGGTCGAGCGTTGCTACTGACCGGACGGGTCGCGACGAAACCGTGAAGGGCCGGCCCCGCGCCGGCCCTTCTCACGTTCCGCTCAGCGCCGCCCGCGCATCTCGTCCCGGCGCATGGGCATCGCGTCGACCGTCTCGAACAGGCGCGCGGTGGGGATCGGCTCGGCGGCGGTGATCTTGGCCTCCCCGTCCTTGCCCACGAGCACGGCGCGGAACGCGCCCTCCGGCAGGCCGAGGCGGCGGCGCAGGGAAGCGGCCCGCGCGTCCGGGCCGAGGGCCTCGACCAGCACGAGGTCGCGCTCGGCGAAGCCGTCCCGCGCCGCCGCCACCGCCTCCCGCTGCGCCCGCACCCGCGGATCCCCCGCATCGGGCCCGGCCAGGACCAGCACCCGCGACCGCCAGCGGTAGGAGGCCAGGGGATCCCCGGCCGCGACCGCCTCCGGCCCGCCCGCCAGGGCGAGGACGATCCCGAGAACCCCCACCGTCACCCCCAGCATCCCGCGCCCGATCATCCCCGCGCTCCCCTCGCGCCTCGCCCGACCGGATGAACGCGCGGGGGGCGCCGCGGGTTTGCCGGAGCGGCGACGCGTCCCAGATGGCGCGGGAGCCCCGACAGCATCAGGAGATCGCCCATGGCCGAGATGAACCGCCGCATCGTGCTCGCCGCGCGGCCGCACGGCGAGCCGAGCCCGGCCCATTTCCGCCTGGAGGAGGCACGCCGTCCGGTCCCGAAGGCGGGGGAGGTCCTGCTGCGCACCCGCTGGCTCTCCCTCGATCCCTACATGCGCGGGCGCATGAGCGCGGCCAAATCCTACGCGCAGCCCGTCGCCATCGGCGAGGCGATGACCGGCGGCACCGTGAGCGAGGTGGTGGAATCGAACAACCCCGATTTCGCGGTGGGCGAATTGGTCTCCGCCTTCGGCGGCTGGCAGGACTACGCGGTCTCGGACGGGCGCGGCCTGCAGCGGATCCCCCCCGGCGTGCCGCCGACGGCGGCGCTCGGCATCCTCGGCATGCCGGGCATGACGGCCTATACGGGGCTCCTCACCATCGGCCGGCCGAAGGCCGGCGACACCGTGGTGGTGGCCGCGGCCGCCGGCCCCGTGGGCTCCCTCGTCGGGCAGATCGCGAAGCTGCGGGGGGCGCGCGCCGTCGGCATCGCGGGCGGCCCCGAGAAGTGCCGCTACCTCACTGGAGAACTCGGCTTCGACGGGGCCGTCGACCACCGGGCCGACGACATGCCGGCGGCGCTGGCCGCCGCCTGCCCGGACGGCATCGACGTGTATTTCGAGAACGTGGGCGGCGCCGTCTTCGAGGCGGTGCTGCCGCTCCTCAACGACTTCGCCCGGATCCCCGTCTGCGGCCTCGTCTCGGCCTACAACGCCACCGAGCTGCCGCCGGGCCCGGACCGCAGCCCCGCCCTGATGCGGGCGATCCTGACCAAGCGCCTGCACCTCCAGGGCTTCATCGTCTGGGACTTCGCCGACCAGGCCGAGGCCTTCCTGCGCGATGTCGGCGGCTGGCTGCGGGCGGGGCAGGTGCGGCACCGCGAGGACATCGTGGAGGGGCTGGAGAAGGCGCCCGACGCCTTCATCGGCCTGCTCAAGGGCCGCAACTTCGGCAAGCTCATCGTCCACGTGGCCTGAGCGCCGTCCACCGGCGGCGCGGGCCCGCCGCCTTGCCGCCGATCATGAACAAAGATAGAACATTCAGCCGAGCCCCGGCGATGTGTGTACCGGGAACAAGCCGCGCCGGCGCGTTGCCGCCGGAGCGGTCCGGGCGCATCAGTGGCCTGCCCGGGCTCGTGAGACGAACGCCCAGTGAGATCCGAACGGTGAGGAGAGAGCGATGGCGGGCAGCGTGAACAAGGTGATCCTGGTGGGCAATCTCGGGCGCGATCCCGAGACGCGCCGGCTGGGTTCCGGCGACCCGGTGGTGAACCTGCGTCTGGCGACCTCGGAGACGTGGAAGGACAAGGCTTCCGGCGAGCGCAAGGAGCGCACCGAGTGGCACTCGGTGGTGATCTACAACGAGAACCTCGCGCGGGTGGCGGAGCAGTACCTGCGCAAGGGCTCGAAGGTCTATATCGAGGGCTCGCTCCAGACCCGGAAATGGACCGACAATTCCGGCGTCGAGAAGTACACGACCGAGGTGGTGCTCCAGCGCTTCCGCGGGGAGATGACCATCCTCGACGGGCGCGGCGGCGGCGGCGGCGACTTCGCCTCCGAGGACGAGGGCAGCAGCGGCGGCCAGGTCAGCCGCGGCGGCGATTACGGCGGGGGCCGCGCCCAGGGCGGCGAGCGCCGGCCGGCCCCGTCGAGCGGCGGCGGCAACGCCGGCGGCGGCGCGCGGGGCAACTACGACCTCGACGACGACATCCCGTTCTAGAGCGCTCTCCGCCGAAGTGGACGCCGGTTCGGCGTAGGAGAGCGCGCAAAGACAACAACTCGGAGCCGTGAACGATTGCAACGCGATCGGGAACGGCTCCAGGTCTCGCCGTTCCAGATCTCGTCCGCGCCCGGCTACTGGCCGGGCGCTTCCGTTTCAGGGGGTGCTGCGCGCGTACCCTCGGCGGCCTCGTAGCAGCCCTGCGACAGGGCTTGCGCCCGCAGGCGCTCCTGCGCGTTGAAGCCGCCGTCGGAACGCCAGAGGCCGGCCCCGCGCAGGGCATCGAGGGTGCAGCGCGCCGCGATCCGGCAGGCCCGCGCCTCCCCGCCGGTGCGCAGGCAGTTGCCCGCGTAATCGGCCCGGAAGGTGGCCACGCCCGCCCGCGGATGCGGCCCCGTGAGGGCGGCCACGCCCCAGAGCAGGCCGAGCAGCGCGGGCTGATGCACGAGGTAGAGGGCGAGGCTGTGCCGCCCCGCCCGGGCGGCCCAGCGCGCGGGTGCGCCGCGGGGCTCCCAGGCCCCGAGCCGGGCGCGGGCGAGGCGGGGCAGTCCGAGACGGCCGAGGGCGATGCCGGCGAGCACGAGGCCGAACCAGGGGAAGAGCGGCACGTAGTCGTTGGTGTTCGGCACGACCCGCCCGAGCCCGAGGAATTGCAGCCCGGGGGCGTCGAGGACGGGGGCGTGCACGAGGTGCGGCGCGGCCAGGACCAGGGCGGCGCAGAGGGCGACCAGCCAGACGGGCAGGCGCAGGAAGGGCAGGCCGAGCAGGCTCGACAGGGCGATGCAGTGCAGGACGCCGAAGAAGATGTAGCTTCCGGGGAACGCGACCCAGGTCGCCGCGGTGATCGCGGCGGCCGCCAGCGCGATGCGGGCGAAGCGCCGGAGCGTCGGCCGCACCTGCAGGCTCCGCCCGTTCATCAGCACGAGGCCGATGCCGACGAGGACGAGGAAGCTGCCCGCGATGAGATGGGCCGCCACCCGCCCCGCGGGAGCGAGCGCGTAGTTCTCGGGCGTCAATTGCAGGAAGCCGAGGTCCCAGAGCGCGTGGTAGCCGGCCATCGCCGCGAGCGCGGCGGCCCGGGCGAGGTCGATGACGGCCAGACGCCGGGGGGGCGGGGCAGGGGGCTCGGATCGCATGCTCGCTCCTCGGAGATCCCGCGAGCCATAGCCGCGTTCCCATCGCCGCGGCCATGTCCGCCGCGCGGGGCGCGCTGTTGCAGGGCTGCCGCCGCGGGCGGGCTTGCGCGACAACGGGCTCGCCAGCCGGCCAAATGGGCTTCCGCGGAATCAGGAGTTCGTTAATCTTGTTCTCGAACCGCCTCGGGCGATTCGGTGTGGGTTGCTTACAGCATGTCGGATGATGTCGGATTGGGGCCGGGGGGGCCCGGACCGGGCGAGGACGCCGCCGCGACCCAGCAGGAGGCCGCCGAGGCGGCGCTCGACCTCGTCGAGATCTCCGGCCGCATCAAGTGGTTCGACGTGGGCAAGGGCTTCGGCTTCATCGTGCCGGACGACGGCGCGCCGGACGTGCTCCTGCACATCACCTGCCTGCGCCGGGACGGCCACCAGAGCGCGAGCGAGGGCGCGCGCATCGTCGTGGAGGCGGCGCGCCGCGCGCGCGGCTGGCAGGCGTTCCGGGTGATCTCCCTCGACGCGTCGAGCGCGACGCACCCTTCCGAACTGCCGATGCCGCGCACCCATGTGAGCGTGGTGCCGACGAGCGGCCTGGAGCGGGCGGAGGTGAAGTGGTTCAACCGCCTGCGCGGCTTCGGCTTCCTCAGCCGCGGCGACGGCACGCCCGACATCTTCGTGCACATGGAGACCCTGCGCCGCTACGGCATCGCCGAGCTCAGGCCCGGCGAGACGGTGCTGGTGCGCTACGGCGACGGCTCCAAGGGAGCCATGGCGGCCGAGGTGCGTTTGCTGGACGGCACGCTCCCCTCCTCCCACTGAGAGCGCATCCGTGTCGCGTATCCTCCGGGCGCTCGCGCCCCTCGGCCTGTCCGTGGGCCTCTCCCTCGGCCTCCCCGCGCTGCCGGGCGCGCCCTTCGGCACCGCGCCGGCCCGCGCCCAGGAGAGCGCCCAGCAGAGCGCCCGCCTCGAGCCCCTGGCCATCCGCTCCGCGTCGGGCGAGCACCGCTTCCAGGTGGAGGTGATGCGCAACGACGCCGAGCGCGCCCGCGGGCTGATGTTCCGGCGCAGCATGCCCGCCAGCCACGGCATGCTGTTCGACTTCGAGGTGGTCGAGCCGGTCTCCATGTGGATGAAGAACACCTACCTGTCCCTCGACATGCTCTTCATCCGGGCGGACGGCACGGTGGCGCGGATCGCCGCCGACACGGAGCCCCTGTCGACGGCGATCGTCCCCTCGGGCGAGCCGGTCCTCGCGGTGCTGGAACTCAATGCCGGCACGGCGGAGAAGCTCGGTATCCGGGCCGGCGACCGGGTGGAGCACCCCCTCTTCCGCAAGCGCTGAGGGCTCCCGCGGACAGGCCCGAACGCATCGGGAACAGATGCTTGACGCCTGTTCCGATCCGGGCCAGTGTTCCTCGAATGTTCCGGCCGGGCGAAGCAGAGACCGGCCGGCCCGCGAGGATCCCATGACCGAGATGCGCGCGTCCGCGACGTTCCGCAACGACGACTGGAGCCTGTCCGACGACGGCCTCGAGCACCGCGAGACGGGCTACTTCATCGGGCGCGGCGTGCTCGACGCCCGGCGCGCGGAGGGGCTGTGGGACTGGCCGCTCCAGATGGCCGAGAAGCGCTGGTGCCGGCCGAGCCTGTTCCGCGAGGCCTTCCTGGCCGCCCTCGACCGGTTCGGCCTCGAACGGGACGCGGCGCTGGGGCATTCCTTCGCCCTGGGCTTCGGCATCCGGGCCGGGCAGGGAGCGGGCGAGGGCTTCCTGAGCCTCGGCGACCTGCTGCGCCCCGCGCCCCGCGGTGCGGAGAAGCCCGTGCCGGTGCGCCTGCCCGCCCGCGCTGCGGTCCGCGCCTGAGGACGTGTCGGAGAGCGCTCCCGAGGCTCAACCCCGGCCGAGAGTGCCGCATCAGCGGCCGCGCAGGAGGTCTCGGGAAAGCGTGGCGATCCCTGGAAGCCTCCTGGGCATCCATCGCGCTCCGGCATCGCAGACTGAGGGCGAGGACGGGAGAGGCCCGATCACGCGCTCGAACGGCCGAGAAACCGCGTTGAACAACCTCTGATACGATCTCCGCTCGATCGCTTCGGTATGAGTTTGCCGCCGTCTTTCCGGGTCGCTCGAGGAGCGAGCCCGGACCCGGAAGAGCGCGCGGAGCGTGCAACCCATGAACACCGCTGTTCCCGACCCGACCCCTTCGGTGGGCCTGGATCCAGGACTCCGCTCCGCGGCTCCGGGATGACGGGGCGGGCTTATCCCGAAGCGATCAATCGGAAGGCGTATGAGCCTCCGGGCACGCCGGCGGAGCCGCCGGGGAGACCCAGAAACAAGAAAGCGGGCGCCGTCTCCGGCACCCGCTTCGATGTGGGCCGCTCCCGTCCCGGGGGCGGCCGGAGCGCTTCCTAGAAGCCGCCGAACTTGTAGTTGAAGCCCGCGCGGATCAGGTGACCCTCGGTGTTGAAGCGGGAGGTGTAGGAACCGTTGGCGGCGGCGACGAACTGGCCGCCCGTGGCCGGGTTGATGCTGCCGACCACCACGTTGCGGCTGCCGAGGTCGTAGCGCACGTACTCGGCCTTCAGGGTGATGGCCTCGGACTTGATGCCGAGGTAGCGGCCGACGCTGAAGTAGTTCAGGAAGCTGTCGGTGGGCACGGCGTACTCGATGCCGCCGCCGTAGGCGTAGCCGGTCTCGAGGTCGCTGTAGCGGCCGGCATAGGCGGTCGGGAAGCCGGCGGCGGCGTTGTTCGAGCGGAAGTTCGCGTCGTAGAAGACGTTGCCGTAGGCGAAGCCGCCCATGCCGTACACCAGCACGCGGTCGAAGGCGTAGCCGACGCGGCCGGTGACGAGGCCGATCCAGTCGAGGCTCTGGCGGTAGGTGCTGACGTCGTTGAGCGGGCTGATGTAGCTGCGGCCGCGGGTCAGGTCGCTCCAGGTCCAGGAGGCCTCGGCGCCGATGACGAAGCCGGAGCCCGGGGTGAACTGGTAGTTGTAGCCGATGCCGCCGCCGATCTTGCCGACCTTGTCGGTCTCGGCGCTGAAGGCCGCGATGCGGCGGTTGGTGGCGACGTTGGCCACGGTGTTGGTGAAGTTCGGGGCGAGCAGCGGGCCGGCGCCGGGGCCGTTATTGCCGCGGGTGATGATCGCGCCGTTGTCGGTGATGCCGTAGGAGGTGTGCGTGCCGGCGTAGAAGCCCGTCCAGGTGAAGACGGGGACCGGGGTGAACACCGGCGGCGGCGCGGCGCGGCGCGGCAGGTCGGCGGCGGAGGCCGCGCCGGCCAGGAGGGCCGAGGCCGCGCTGGCGAGAAGAAGCTTCTTGATCATGGTGACGGGGCCCGCGATGTCCTGTGTTCTAAAACCACAGTAACCGTAGCCGCTAATTCGGACTATGTCCGAACGGCCACACTCCTGCCGGAAAGGTGGCGGGGCCGCCTTGCGCCGGGCGCGGACGGGCCCGCCGCCCCGGGCGGCGCCCGCTCCCGCGACCCGAGGCTTGATCAAAGGTCAACGACCCTCTAAGCGGTCCGCGCTTTTCGCCCCGCTCGAGAGCCGGCGCGGGCGGCGACGGCCGGCGCCTCCGCTGCGGGAGCGCGGGCCCTGTACTCGGTCGGGCGCGTGTGCGCCGCGGTCTCTTTCGTAGGATCGGAGAGCGATGGGCAAGGAAAAGTTTTCGCGGACCAAGCCGCACTGCAACATTGGCACGATCGGCCACGTTGACCACGGCAAGACGTCGCTGACGGCTGCGATCACGAAGGTGCTGGCGGAGTCGGGCGGGGCCACGTTCACGGCCTACGACCAGATCGACAAGGCGCCGGAGGAGAAGGCGCGCGGCATCACGATCTCGACGGCGCACGTGGAGTACGAGACCACCAACCGGCACTACGCGCACGTGGACTGCCCCGGCCACGCCGACTACGTGAAGAACATGATCACGGGCGCGGCGCAGATGGACGGCGCGATCCTGGTGGTGTCGGCCGCCGACGGCCCGATGCCGCAGACCCGCGAGCACATCCTGCTCGCCCGCCAGGTCGGCGTGCCGGCGCTGGTGGTGTTCCTCAACAAGGTCGACATGGTCGACGACGAGGAGCTGCTCGAGCTGGTCGAGCTGGAGGTGCGCGAGCTTCTGTCGAAGTACGACTTCCCCGGCGACGACATCCCGATCACCAAGGGCTCGGCGCTGATGGCGCTCGAGGACAAGGAGCCGAAGATCGGCAAGGAAGCCGTGCTGAAGCTGATGGAGACGGTGGACAGCTACATCCCGCAGCCGGAGCGCCCGATCGACCTGCCGTTCCTGATGCCGATCGAGGACGTGTTCTCGATCTCGGGGCGCGGCACGGTGGTGACGGGCCGCGTCGAGCGCGGGATCGTGAAGGTCGGCGAGACGGTGGAGATCGTCGGGATCCGGGCGACCACGACGACGACGGTGACGGGCGTGGAGATGTTCCGCAAGCTGCTCGACCAGGGTCAGGCGGGCGACAACGTGGGCGTTCTGCTGCGCGGCACGAAGCGCGAGGACGTGGAGCGGGGCCAGGTGGTGTGCAAGCCGGGCTCGGTGAAGCCGCACACCAAGTTCAAGGCCGAGGCCTACATCCTGACCAAGGAGGAGGGCGGTCGCCACACGCCGTTCTTCACCAACTACCGGCCGCAGTTCTACTTCCGCACCACGGACGTGACCGGCATCTGCACCCTGCCCGAGGGCACCGAGATGGTCATGCCCGGTGACAGCGTCACCATGGACGTTGCCCTCATCGTCCCCGTCGCCATGGAAGAGAAGCTCCGCTTCGCCATCCGCGAAGGCGGACGCACCGTCGGCGCCGGCGTCGTCGCCGCCATCAACGACTGA
>CANEZL010000025.1 GCA_947444195.1 Methylobacteriaceae bacterium
GATGTCGTCATCTTGGACAACCTCGGCAGCCACAAGGACAAGGCCGCCCGCGCCGCCATCCGGGCTGCCGGCGCTCATCTTCTGTTCCTGCCGCCCTACAGCCCCGACCTCAACCCGATCGAGCCACTCTTCTCCAAGCTCAAGCACCTCACCCGTGCGGGCGAACCCAGGACCGTCGAGGCGACGTGGCGGCGCGTCGGGCACGTTCTCGATCTCGTGGCTCCCGACGAATGCGCCAACGATCTCACAAACTCAGGCTATGCTTCCGTCCGGAAACAGCACGCTCTAGTCGCGTCAAGCAGCAACGTAGATGGCCGCGCTTGGTCAACCTGGGCCGATGCAACTCAGGTCCGTACCCGATCGCATCACCCCCACGCATGGGTCGCTTGCGCTTGGCGAAATCGATCCTTTCCTCTGGCAATGGCGGCGCGAAGGGCGTCTTGTGGGGACCGTCCGTCCACGCGCGTGCGCGGTCCATACCGAAGTGTAGCATCGACCCGGCGCCGCACGGCGCCCTGAAACGGAGTCTCCGTCCATGCATGTCACCATCGAACAGGCCGAGACCGCGATCCGGGCCGCCCGCGACAAGGCGGCGGAGCTCGGCACGCAGATGTGCATCGCGGTGGTCGATTCCGGCGGCAACCTGAAGGCGTTCTACCGGATGGACGATGCCTGGGTCGGCTCCATCGACATCGCCCAGAAGAAGGCCAGGACCGCGGTGTTCTTCGGCATGAAGACCGGCCAGATCGGCCAGCTCTCCCAGCCCGGCGGCTCCCTCTACGGCATCGAGCACTCGAACGACGGCCTCATCACCTTCCCCGGCGGCATCCCGATCGTGGACGCGGACGGCGTGATGTCGGGCGCCATCGGCGTCAGCGGCTCCACGGTGGAGAACGACGACGCGGTGGCCGAGGCCGGCGCGCGGGCCATCGGCAAGACCGAGTTGCCCGCCCATCCCTGGCGGACCTGAGCCGCGCGCAACCGCCGGTTAAGGCTACCGCCCTATGACGGGGCCATGCCAGCCGGGGAGCGCGACGATGAACCGTGAACAACTCGCCGACGCCCTGCGTCGCCTCGTGGCAACCCAGGTCGAGGATATCGAGCGGGCCGTGAAGGACGGTCACAAGACCATCGCCCTCAACGAATTGGCGGACCTCAACCGCCAGCTCAAGGCCTTCGCCACGGCCCTGAAGAAGGCCCCCGTCCGGGTCTGAACCTGCGGTCGCCGACGGAAACGAGCGCCCCTCGCCCGCCCGGGCGGGGGGCTTTCCCGCGCGCGGGTCACTCGCCCTCGACGGAGCGGGTCTCCTCGACCTCCGGCGCGACCTGGCCGAAATTGAGCGCCGCGACGAGGGCGACGCCGCCGAACACGTTGCCGATCAGGGTCGGCAGGAAGAAGCGCCACAGGTAGTCGGCCATCGAGGCGGCGCCGGTGAGGACGAGGTAGAAGGCCTCCACCGAGCCCACCACCACGTGGGCGAGCCCGCACAGGGCGACGAGCCAGGTCATCAGGGCGATGACGAAGGGCGCCGCCGCGCCGGTGGCCGGCAGGATCCAGACCATCAGGGCGATGATCCACCCGGCGAGCACCGCCTTGATCACGGTGGCCCCGAAGCCGTGGGCGATGGCGGTGTGGCTGATCTCGGCGAAGGCCGCCTGGACCGTGGGCGGGAACGCCTCCGAATGGGCGAGCACGGCCGCGATCGCCGCCGTGGCGAGGATGTTGCCCGCGAGCACGACGCCCCAGAGCCGCAGCACCCGCCACGCCGTCTTCGGGGTGCGGTCGTGCAGGAACGGCAGGACCGGCGTGATCGTGTTCTCGGTGAACAATTGCTGCCGGCCGAGCACGACCACGAGGAAGCCCACCGCGTAGCCCATGCTGACGGGGATCTTGGTCCAGTCGGCGGCGGGCAGGTGGGACTTGAGGACCCCCGGCACGATCAGCGACAGGGCGATGCTGAGGCCGGCGGCGAAGGCGGAGAGGAACAGGGCGCCCCCGTGCCGCCGGATCTCGTCGTCCCCCTGAGCCCGGATGACCTCGTGCAGGAGATAGGCGTCGGGCCGGGCGATCGCGCCGATCCGCATCTCGCGGTCGTCGTGCCGGGCGCTCCTGTCGTCCTGTGCCATCGCTCCCCCCGAATCCGGCGGGGGAACGCGTCGCGGGGAGGTCCGGCTCCGCGGCGGAGCCGGAAAAGTCGCGTCGGCCGCTCCCGTGGCGGGCTCGCCTCACTCGCAGACGCGGATGCGGCGCACCACCGGATAGCCGTCCTCGTCGATGTAGCGGCGGCGCACGGTGTAGCACGCGCCCATATAGGTGTCCTCCACATAGCGCGTGCCCGCCGCGCCCGCGGCGAGGGCGCCCAGCACCACGCCGCCGGCCACGCCCGCCGCGATGGCGCCGGGGGCGGGGTGGTAGTGCTTCTTGATGTAGGGGGTGAGGTTGGCGGCCTCGCTCGGCGCGGCGGCGAGGAGGGCGCCGGCGAGGGCGAGGGTCGCTGCCGAGGCGAGGCGGGTGCGGCGGCCGATGATCGTCATGATGCGCTCCTGTGCAAGACGTTCCGGCGCGGATGCGTCGGCAACGGTTGGACGATGCGCGCACGAGATCTGTATTTCTGTGCGGATCTGCACGCGATCACTGTATCCGTGCCGCGCGGCTCACTGAACCAGCACCGCGCCGCCGCAGCGGGTCCCGGTGACCGCGACGTCCGCCGCGCCGATGCGCAGGCCGAGGCTGCCCAGCACCGAGAAGAGCAGCGCGTCGATCGGCCCGGCCGCCTGCCCCAGCACGCCGCCGATGGCGGCCTGGAGCGGGAGCACGCCGCCGAGCGGGGTGCCGTTCACCCCGAGATTGAGGGTCGTCAGAAGGGTGCCGACGAGCGAGCCGGTCAACTCGGTCGCCGAGACCGTCCTGAGGCGGCCCGCGCGGATATCCGCGTCGGTGAAGGTCAGGCTCCGCTGCCCGCTGCCGATCGTCCGGTTGGCGCTCGCCGTCACGCTGAGGAGCGGCGCCCGCAGGATCGTGGCCGGCGCGAGCGGGGGGCGGACGGAGGCGAGGGTGCTCCCGTCCACCGCCCCGATCGCGAGGAAGGCCGCGCCGGTGGCCACGTCGAGGGTCACCGCGCGCTCGCTGTCCGACGACCACGGGCAGGCCACCCGGCGCAGAGTGGCGCTGCCCTGGGCGAGTTCGAGGTAGATCGGAACGGTGAGGTTCGGCAGCCCGGGCAGGCCGCCGATCCCGACCTCGACCAGGGCCCGCGTCTGCGCGGTGCCGAGGCGCGCGCCCGGCGAGACGTAGCCCGAGCTCTGCCAGCCCTGTCCGATCCGCAGGGAGACGCGCGCCTGCGCGAGGCCCGGGATCCCCGTGCCGAGATCGACGCTGACCTGATCGGTCCCGTTGGCGAGCGCCGCGGCGGCGGTGAGGAGGCCGAGAGCGTTGACGGTGAGCGGCGTGCCGGGACTCGCCAGCGGCGCGGCGCCGATCTCGCCCACCGTCAGCAACTGGTCGAGGGGGACCCGGCGGGTGGTGCCGCTGAGGGCGCCGGTGAGGCTGGACAGGGCGCCCGCGGCCCCCGCGCCGCCGCCCTCGGCCGCGGTGTCGAGGGCCGAGATCAGGTCGACCAGGGAGAGGCTGCCCGCCAGCACGTCGTCGAAGGTGGCGGCCCGGATGTTGCCGCGCAGGGCCGCGGCCCGGAGGAAGCTCAGGGCGTCGACATCGAGGCCGGCCAGGGCCTGGTAGCTCATCGCCGAGAGGGAGACGCGCGTGCCGAGCAGGCCCGAGAGCAGGGCGTTCAGGATGCCCCCGTCCAGGCCGACGAGGCGCGAGCCGATCCCGAAGGCGGCGAGGTCCGCCTGCCGCGCGGTGGAGCGGGCCGAGACGGCGTAGCTCGCCGGCCCGCCGACCACGCGGGAGAAGCCGGCGCGGACCTGGCTCCCCAGGCTCACGCGCACCGCGTTGGGCGCGGCGGCGCCCGGCGCGAAACGCGCCTCGGGGGACAGGGCCCGGTTCGGCGTGTAGAGGCCGGGGGTGACGCCGAGATGGCTCGGCTCCGGATAGCCGTTGTCGGCGAGGGCCTGCGCGGCGGCGCCGGGGGAGCCGATGGCGCGCACGGCGGCGAGCGCGGCGAGATCCGCCGCCGCCTGGACGCGGCGCTTCTCCAGATAGACCATCCCGAGATCGATGCCGAGCCCGGCACAGCCGCACAGGACCGCCAGGGCCGCGCCGGCCAGCGGAAGGATGGAGCCGGCGCGCTCCGACCGGATCCGGCGGAGCAGGGCGACGAGGCGCTCGCGCAGCGGTGTCACAGCCCGCCCCGCCGGATGCTGGCCGTGCGCGTCAGGCTGGTCGGCATCGGGAGGAGGCGCGGGACGGTGCCGAGGAGCGTCGCACCGAGATCGTAGCGCACGGTGACGGTGAAGACGTTCGGATCGGCGGGGCTCGGGCCGGCGCTGACCGCGAGCGCCCTCGGGTTGAGGAGGACGTTGGCCGCGAGGTTCGTCTGGGCGGCGCTGGTGGCGAGGGCGATGCGCTCGCTGTTGTCGAGCCCTGCCACCGCCGCGCGGGCAGCCTCGCTCGCGGCCGTCTGCAAGCTGTGCGCGAATCCAAGGGCACTGCCGAAGGCCACGATGCCGACGCAGAGAACGATCAGGAGCGGTGCGACCAGCGCGAACTCGACAGACGACGTGCCGGAGCAATTGCATTCAAAACATAGAGCGTCGCTGCGGAATTTATTGCAGAGCAACATCTTGGCAGCCTGCGGGGCTTCTCTGATGCTGCATTGTTCAGATCAAATTGTTAATCAACTCTTTCTCGTGGATTCTACCCGTAATTGACTTTATTCTCAATAATACCGGCGCAACACGGGCTTTCATCGCCGATGGCGCCACCGCGCTATGAATGAAAGCACAACTCTTGCGTGTGGCAGTGGTAATCCGCTGTGCGCTACCTGAAGGATGGAAGAATCGACCTGAGATGCTATTCCTGCGGGGCTCTTGATCCGGCACCGTCGTTTTTCGAGAGCCGGCAACCACCTTTCGGGACGCTGCGACGCCACGCCCCGGGGTGACGCACCGGGCTTCGTGGCCGTTCTCGATGCGCGCACGCTGCTCGTCCCCGACCGGCTGGGCAACCGCCGGGTGGACACGATGCCGAACGTCGCCGAGAATCCCGCTGTCGGATTGCTCTTCCTCGTGCCGGGCCTGCGGGAGACCCTGCGCGTCAACGGCGCGGCCGGCATCGTCACGGACGCGGCGGCCCTCGCCCCGCTCGCCGCCCACGGCAGGCTGCCCTGCGCGGCGCTGCGGGTCCGCGTCGAGGAGGTCTTCTTCCATTGCGGCAAGGCGATGATCCGCTCGGCCCTCTGGAGCCGGGCCGCCGCACCGCCGGACCTTCCCTGCCTCGGCCTCATCCTCTCGGACCAGATCGCGCATCTCGATCCGGAGGAGACCGAGCGCTCGGTCGCGGAGGGCTATCGCGACCGGCTCTACTGAGCGCGCCCGCGCCGGGCGGATGCGCCCGTGCGGTTCAGGCCGGGCGGCTCCTGTAGTAATCGTCCACCCGCCCGCCGTAGCCGGGATCGGCGAAGGCGTCCTCGCCGGGGCCGTGGCTCGGCGCGCCGGCCAGCACGCCCGGATCGATATCGACCACGTAGCCGCCGAGTTCGGTGCTGTAGGTCAGGGCCCGCCAGGGCAGGGGATGGTGGTTCTCGCCGAGCCCCAGGAAGCCGCCGAAGGCGAGCACCGCGTAGGCGACCTGCCCCGAGACCTTGTCGACCATGAAGTTGTGCACCGCGCCGAGATGGCGTCCGGTCCGGTCGTAGACGGCCGTCCCCTCGACCTTGTTGGAGGCGATCAGGCGCGGCGTCTCGTCGATGGCGATGCCCTCGCCCGACGGATCGAGCTCCATGGTTCCGGGCTTGCGGATGCTGCGCGCGTTGGGCAGGTCGGTGGGCATGCGGGCTCCGGCGTCGCGATCCGGCCCCGGGGCTCGCGCCCGAGGACCGGTTCCCGATAAAGCGTTCGGGCGCCGGGCCCGGTTCCGTGCCGCCCCGGTCTCCGCGGATCTCAGCCGCCCCGCGCGGTGCTCTCGACGGCGCGCGGCGGATCCTGTTCCGATTCCGTGCCCCCAGGTGCCTCGGGGTCGGCGGGCGAGGCCGGTTGCGGGGCTGCGGATTGGCGCGCGCGGCGGAGCTCCTCGTGCGCCTCCTCGGCGTCGGCTCGAGCTGTCTCCGCGCTGGCGCGGGCGCGGTCGGTTGCCTCGCGCTGGGCGCGCGCGACGTCTTGGACCCGGCGGAGCGCTTCCCGGGCCTCCTCGGTCTCGGCCTGTGCGGCCTGCACGGCCGCGTCCCGCTGCGCCAGAGCCGCCTCGTGCGCCTGACGGAGCGCGGTCTGCGTACGCTCGGCCTCGACGCGCTCGGCCTCCTGCCCCTTCTCGGCGGCGTCCCGCTGGATCAGGGCGGCTTCGAGGGATCGGCGCAACTCGTCCCGGGTGCGCTCGCCCTCTACGTATGCGTTCTGAACCGCTGCGCGAGCCTGCTCGGCTGCGTCCCGCTGCAGCACGGCGTTCTCGTGTGCCTGACGCAATTCCTCTCGGGCCCGCTCGGCCTCGGCGCGCTCGGCCTGGGCCGCCTGGTTGGCCTGCTCGGCCGCATCGCGCTGGATCACCGCCGTGTCGTGCGCTGCGCGGAACGCGTCCCGCGCGCGCTCGGCCTCCATGAGCTCGGCCTTGCTGGCATCCGAGCGCTCGTTGGTCTTGATCAGGACCGAGCGGATGAACTTCGTGTAGTGATTGTACCGGTCGTGCTCCTCCAGGAATTCGGCCAGGGCCTTGTTCCCGAAGCGCCGCCCCTCGGGTGATGGTGCCGCATCGATGATGCCGCCCGCGATCAGGGCGATCTCCTCGACCAGCTCCGCGGATCGGCCCGCTTCGAGAGAGGAGTACAGGATACTGTCGGTGGTCCCGCTCAGATCGATGCTCAGACCATGCTGCCCGATCAGGTCCTCGAACGCCTGCTGATGCGACTTCTGCGCGGCCGCGAGGTTCAGGTCGAAGACGAAGTCGGCGGCTGGCACGGAATAGGCGTAGAGGTAGAGGTGCAGGAGAACGAAGCGGCAGAAATTCACTTCCAATTCTGATCGCTCGCCGCCGAAATAGAACAAATCGTAAATATTTTTTAGCGTTTTGTCATGAAGATTTCGCTCAATAATTTGATAATTTTTGTCGATAAAGAATCTGTTACTGCGAGAGAACTGATATGAATAAGAGCACCATTGTTTAAAAATATTCCGATACAGGATGATGTGCATACCTGGAGCTGCGGCTTTCAATCCTGAAACGCGGCCGAGGCTTCGGGTCGCTGTAAGTACGGGGACCCGGCCGCGCGCCTCGGCATGTTCGATCAGGTTGCTGATGTAGGCGACTTCCGCCTCCGAGACAGGGCCGTCGATGCCGGCGGCAGGGATGAAACGATCATAACTGAAAGTCGGATCAAATCCGACCACACCACCATTTTCAGACAAGAGGGGGATATATTCTAAAAAATAAGGCGCTCCGGATGGATGATTCGTCTGCCAATGTTTTGCGTTCGGAGAACTCTGGGAAATATTCTTACAAGATGCTTCCGCAAGAAATTCGTTAAATATCTCGTAGTAAGATACGGTCTTCTCATTCTGCCTGAAACGCGACCAGACATGCGTACTAGACGTTCTGAAGCTTGAGTGTAGAAAGATCATTCTTTAAAGCCCAATCTGTTTTATAAAAATTATCCGGCGGTATCCCACCCAATCCGATTGTATGGTCTTGTCTGTGCGAGGCTATATCAAGCCGGTAGCCTTGGGTAGCGGGCATGCAGGATATCCGGATAAGCGGCCCGCATACCCGTGCAGGATGAAACTCCCCTCCGGATCATCGCTGCGCGGGACCGGCATGGCGGCCGGCGATCACCCAGTAGACCGCGCCCGCGCTCGCGCCCGCGACGAACAGGAGCGCGGTGAGCCGGGCCTCGGCGGCGGGCGCCTGGCCGATCCGCGCCGCATCCCGGCCGAGCCAGGGCATCAGCGCCGTGAGGAGGCCGCAGGCGCCGCCGTACCAGGCGAGGCTGCGCAGTCGCAGACCCTCGCCGATCAGGGCGACCAGCACCGGCGGCAGTACGAGGAGCCGGAACAGGGCCCCGGCGAGCCCGGCGGCCATGAGGCCGAGGCCCTCCGGCGGCAGGCCGGCGGAGAGGTCGGAGAGGGCGATGTCGAGCCCGGCCTGCGCGCCCGCCGTCAGCCACGCACCCGCCACGGGATCGACGAGCATGGCGAGGCCGAGCGCGAACCCGCCGGCCGGGATCGCCAGCAGCAGGGCGAGCGCCGCCACGGAGAGGCGGCCGAGCACGGTCATGGTCTTCCCGCTCCGGCGAAGATCGGGCGCGGTCGCACCGCGCCTGCCGGCCCTCGCCGGCGCGCGGGGACGCTATAGATTCCGGCCATGGCAAGCCAGCCGCGCCAGATCTTCATGCTCACCGGAGCCGGCATCTCGGCCGAGAGCGGGCTCGGCACGTTCCGGGACCGCGGCGGAATCTGGGCGCGCTTCGACCCGATGAAGCTCGCCACCCCCGAGGCCTTCGCCGAGGATCCCGACACGGTGCTCGACTTCTACAACCATCGCCGCCGCGGCGTGGTGGCGGCGGCCCCGAACGGCGCCCACCGGGCCATCGCGGAGGCGCAGTCGAGGCTCGCCGCCCGCGGCGGACGCCTGTTCCTGTGCACGCAGAACGTCGACGACCTGCACGAGCGGGCAGGGGCGCAAGACGTGGTCCACATGCACGGCGAACTGCTCAAGGCGCGCTGCACAGCCTGCCGAGCCGTCTCCACGTGGCACGGGGACCTCGTCGCGGAGGATCCCTGCCCGGCCTGCGCCGCGCCAGCGATGCGGCCCGACGTGGTCTGGTTCGGCGAGATGCCGAAACATCTCGAGCGGATCGAGGCGATGCTGAGCGCCAGCGACCTCTTCGTGGCCGTCGGCACCTCCGGCGCGGTCTATCCGGCCGCCGGCTACGTGCGGCAGGCTCGGGCGCGCGGCATCCCCACCTGCGCCCTGAACCTCGAACCCACCGACAATGCGGGCGCCTTCGACGCCGCCCGCTACGGTCCGGCCAGCGAGACGGTGCCGGCTTTCCTCGCGGAGATCTGCGGCTAGAACGCTCTCCATCGCTGTGGATGCCGGTTCGGCGGAGGAGAGCGCGTCGTGACACGGACCGCGAGCCGCGACGGGTTGCAGCGCGCTCGGGCACGGCTTCAGGGATC
The DNA here is from genome assembly GCA_947444195.1 of Methylobacteriaceae bacterium. GTDB lineage: Bacteria > Pseudomonadota > Alphaproteobacteria > Rhizobiales > Beijerinckiaceae > Methylobacterium. Next base: position 9,286 of record CANEZL010000025.1, read on the forward strand.
CCGCCGGCGGTGCCGGGAGGGATCGTTCCCGGAATATGTGCAGGCTGTGCTAGAGATTTGTTTTCTCGAGATTTTCAGTCCGATAGCCGACGAGGTCCCTCTACTGGTCGACCAGGGTTTTTCTGTCCCGAACCAGTCGTTTTCCAGCTGTCAAGACATGGTAAATCTGTAACGGGAACGGTACAACGGCCGAGCTTGGGCGGGTCGGCGCGGTCGCGCCCAGGCGTTCGTTGAAGCCACAGGGGGACGAGACCACCCATGCAGAACTTCACCGTAACGGCTCGAGAGCGCGATACCCTGGTTGCGGCCCTGCGCTACTATCAGTTCTACCGGATGCAGGGGCATCCCTTCGATCCCCGCCAGGACCATCTCATCGACACCATCGCCAGCCACAACGGCGCGGCCCTCGACGTGGCGGAGATCGACGACCTCTGCGCCGGTCTCAACGGCAACGAGCACGCGCTGGCCGCCGCGAGCGCCTGACGGCGACGGTTTCGGGGGCGCGTCACCGCCCCATCGTCCGGACGGGCGGCAGCCGGTTCCAGGAGCGAGGATCGGACCTCTCCGGGGAGGCAACGTGAAGGACAGACCCTGCCGCGCGCGGCCCTGGTGGCGCCGCGCCGGCCCGCGGCTCGCGCCGGTGCTGGCCCTCCTCCTGGCCGGTGCGCCCGTGCGCGCCGCGGAGGAGAGCGCGGCCATGGCGCTCGTCGTCGCGGTGGACGTCTCGCAATCCGTCGACGAGACCCGCTTCCGCCTGCAGATGGAGGGCATCGCTGCGGCCTTGCGCGATCCCGGCGTGGTCGCGGCCATCACCGGCAATCCGGGCGGGATCCTGTTCGCTCTGGTGACCTGGGCCGACGAGACCAAGCTCGTCCTCGGCTGGCGGCGCCTGCGCGATGCGGCGGACGCGGCCGCCACGGCCGCCGCGGTGCGCGCCACGCCGCGCCAAGCCGGCGAGTTCACCTGCATCGGCCGGATGATGCGCGGCGTCGCCGCCCGGATCCTGCCGGCGCTCCCCGTGCCCGTCGACCGCACGGTGGTCGACGTCTCCGGCGACGGCATCGACAATTGCACCGATCCGGACGCGCTCCGGGCCGAGCGGGACGGGCTTCTGGCCGCGGGCGCCACGATCAACGGACTGCCGATCCTGGTGCCGGGGGAGAACGACGTGGTCGGCGCGGGCGCCTTCCGGGCGCCGGGCTACGGCCTGCGCCCGGTCGGGCCGGGCCAGACCGAGCAGACGAGCCTCGACGGCTGGTACCGGACCCACGTGGTCGGCGGCCCCGGCGCCTTCCTCCTGCCCGCGCAGGGCTACGGCGACTTCGCCCGGGCCCTGCGCCAGAAATTCGTCCTCGAGATCAGCGCCCTCGGCGCCGCGCGCCCCTGAACCGCCTCAGGGCGCGGCCTTCAATTGCTGCTCGGCGCGGGTGAGCGCGGCCTCGCAGGCTTTGGCGTCGCCCTTCGCGTCGGCGGTGCGCGCCTCGTCCAGGGCGACCTTGGCCTGCTGGGCGGCCTCCGCGCCCCTGCCGGCTTGCGCGGCCTTGGCGGGCTCGGCCGCGCGCGGATCGCTGCCCCCGGCCGTGCCGGTGATGCCCTCGCCCTCGCGGCGGGCCGCGGTCTCCTTGCCGCTCCCCGAGGCCGCGATCGCCTCGGTCGATTCCGCCTTCACGGTCTTGGAGAGGGCGTCGATCCGCTCGGAGCAGGGCGAGGCCGAGGCCGCGGCCGGAACGGTTGCGAGCAGGACCGCGAGCCGGGCGATGCGCTTCATGCGGGGGATTCCTCATCCTGACGTGACGATGCCGCGGAAGCCTTCCGGCCCCGCGGCATCCCAACGTCTCAACCCGTTCGCAGGGTCCGCATTCAGGCGCTGAGCTGGTCGCGGATCGGCAGTTGCCGCACCCGGCGTCCCGTGGCCGCGAACACGGCGTTGGCGATGGCCGGCGCCACCGGCGGCACGCCGGGCTCGCCGACGCCGCCGAGCGGCCCGTCCCAGGTGCCCGAGTCGACGAGGTGCACGCGGACCACCTTCGGGGCGGCGTCGATCCGGATGATCTCGTAGCCGTCGAAGTTGTTCTGCTGCGCCCGGCCGTTCTTGAAGGTGATCTCGGAGGTGAGCGCGAGGCCCATCCCCATCACCACGGCGCCTTCCATCTGCGAACGGATGCGCTCCGGGTTGACCTGGGGCCCGCAATCGACGGCGATGTCGACCGCGTGCACCTTCACCTGGCCCTTGGCGTCGACCTCCACCTCGGCCGCGACCGCGGTGTGGGTGACGAAGCTGTAGTGCCCGGCGATGCCGAGGCCGCGGCCCTTCTCCAGCTTGCGGCCCCACTTGGCCCCGTCCGCCGCCGTCTCGATCACCCGGCGCAGGCGCCCGGTATCGATGGGGTAGCGCTTGGGATCCTCGCCGTAGTTCCAGACGTCGCCGATCTCGGTGGGGTCGATCCTGCGTGCCGGCCCGATCAGGTCGAGCAGGTAGTCCTTCGGGTCGCGGCCCGCGGCATGGGCGAGTTCGGCCACGAAGGACTGGATCGCGAAGGCGTGGGGGATGTTCGAGACCGAGCGGAACCAGCCGATGCGGACATGGGCCGGGGCCGCCGGGTTCTCCAGGCGGATGTTCTTCAGGTCGAAGGGCGTGTTGACGAGGCCCATGCCGAGCTCGAACGGCAGTTCGTGCTTCGGGTCCGGCGCGAAGATCGAGCCGATCGTCGGCGCGGTGGAGCGGTGCAGCCAGGCCACCGGCATGCCCTTGGCGTCGAGGCCGGCCTCCAGGCGCTCCACCGAGATCGTGTGGAAGTAGCCGTTGTGGATGTCGTCCTCGCGGGTCCAGGCGAGCTTCACCGGCGCGCCGTCCATCGCCTGCGAGCAGAGCGCGGCCTCGACCACGTAGTCGGGCTTCGACTTGCGGCCGAAGCCGCCGCCGAGCAGCGTCACGTTCACGCGCACCTTGTCGGCGGGCAGGTTCAGCCGCTTCATCAGCCGGTCGTGGGCCGCCTGGGGCCCCTGCGTGCAGGCCCAGGCCTCGCACATCCCGTCCTTGATGCGCACGACGGCGGCCGGCGGCTCCATCGGCGCCTGGACGAGGTGGGGCACGAAGTACTCGGCCTCGAGCTTCGTCTTGGCGCCCTTCATGGCACCGTCCACGTCGCCCTGGTTGCGCACCACCTTGCCGGGCTGGCGCGCGGCCGCCTCCAGCTCCTTGCGGAACGCGTCCGTGTCGTAGCCCGCGTTCGGGCCGTCGTCCCACTGGATCTTCAGGGCATCGCGGCCCTTCAGCGCCGCCCAGGTGTTCTTGGCGATCACCGCGACGCCGCCGAGCGGCATGAACTCGGAGGGGATCTCGCCGCCCTCGATCCGCACGGTCTTGATGACGCCCGGCACCTTGAGGGTGGCGGCATCATCGACGGACTTGACCTTGCCGCCGTAGACGGGCGGGCGGGCGACCACCGCGTAGTGCATCCCGTCGAGCTTCACGTCGAGGCCGTAGACGGCCTTGCCCGTGGTGATGTCGCGGTTGTCGATGAGCCCGATCTTGCCGGTGCCGATGTAGCGGAACTGCTTGGGGTCCTTGAGCCGCACGCTCTCGCGGGCCGGGACCGGCAGCTCGGCGGCGGCTGCCGCCACCTCGCCGTAGCCGAGCTTCCTGCCTGACTTGGCGTGGACGAGCTCGTGGTTCTCGGCCCTGACCTCGGCGGCGGGCACGCCCCACTGCTTGGCCGCGGCCTGGACCAGCATGAGCCGGGCCGCCGCCCCCGCATGGCGGAAATGCGGGAAGAAGTGCCGCAGGGAGCGCGAACCGTCCGTGTCCTGGTTGCCGAAGCGCGTCTCGTCGCCGTAGGCCTGGACGACCTTGACCTTCGCCCAGTCGGCCTCGAGCTCGTCGGCCACCACGAAGGCGATCGAGGTGCGCACGCCCTGGCCCATCTCGGAGCGGTGGTTCGTCACCGTCACGGTCCCGTCGGGGGCGATGGCCACGAAGATTTTCGGGTCGTCGCGCCAGCCGTGCGGCATGCCGTCGGCGCCGAACTTCTTCGCCTTCTGCTCCTCGGTCTGGCCCTCGTCGGCGCGGGCGGAATCCCGCAGCGAGAGCGCGAGGACCAGCCCGCCGAGGCCGCCGAGTACGGCGCGGCGGCTGGCATTGGCGAGGATCGGCGTCGCCTTCGGGGTCTCCGTAGCCAGTTCGGCCATCATCTTCGCGTCTTGGATCACAGGCGCTCTCCCTTCGCGGCGGGGGTCTGACCGGCAGCCGCTGCCTGACCGGCGGCCTGATGGATCGCGGCGCGGATGCGGGGATAGGTGCCGCAGCGGCAGATGTTGCCGCTCATCGCCTCGTCGATCTGCGGGTCGCTGGGCTTCGGCGTGTCCTTGAGCAGGGCGGCGGCCTGCATGATCTGGCCGCACTGGCAGTAGCCGCACTGGGCGACGTTGAGGTCGCGCCAGGCCGCCTGCACCGGATGGTTGCCGTCCTCGGACAGGCCCTCGATGGTGACGATGTCCTGCCCCTCGGCCGCCGAGACCGGGGTGACGCAGGCGCGCGCCGCAGCACCCCCGAGATGGATGGTGCAGGCGCCGCAGAGCGCCTGTCCGCAGCCGAACTTGGTGCCGGTGAGCCCGAGCTCGTCCCTGAGATACCAGAGCAGCGGCATGTCGGGATCGCCGTCGAAGCTGCGCGGCGCTCCGTTCACGGTGAGTTTGATCATCGGTTCGTCCTTCTCGCCCCTCGCGCCGATCCGCCTCGGGGAATCGGCCGGCGGGCGCGCCTCGATGGGTTCCGACCGGCGCGGTCGATCGGGAAACGCCGGACAGGCCGAAACGAGGCTCCGCCGCGCCCCGGCCCGTGGCCGAGCCGCGGCACCGCCCCCGATGCCCGCCGCTCTCGTCAGAATGGTTCGAATGTAGGACAGGGGGATGTCCTCTGGCAACGCATCCGGCCGATCTCGGCAACCGGGACGGGTGGCATGTGCCATTCCGCACCCCAGCGCTGGTATCGGCTCCGGGTGCGGCAGCGGGCGGCGTCCGCGACCCCCGCGATGCCGCGGGGTGGGGCGGACGGGCGTCCCGCTCGGGCGAGAACCGGAGGCGGGATGCGTCCCGGCCGCGCTCCGGCGTGCACAGGAACGATCCGGCTCGGTGGCGCGTGCGGATCGACACCGCGGCCGGAAAGCTTTCGTTTAGCGTGATGACAGCTTCTGAGGCGCCGAGGCGGCGACGAAGACAGTCCTCTCCGACGGAAGGTCAATGACCATGAAACGCTTCGCTGTCTTCGCCCTGCTCGCGACCGTCACCGCCACCCCGGTCCTGGCCGAGGCCACCGCCGCCCAGCGCGCCGCCTGCACCCCCGACGTCTGGCGCCTCTGCGCCTCGGAGATCCCGAATGTCGGCGCGATCAAGCTCTGCCTGCGCCGCGAGCGGCCGAAGCTCAGCCCCGCCTGCCGCACGGTGATGGACGAGGGCGAGCGCCCGGCGGTGGCGACGCGGGCGGTGGCCTCCCGCCAGAACTGAGGGCGCGGCCCGGATTCGCCAGAGGGCGCGGTCCCGGATAAGCCTCGACGGCCGTTCGAGCCGGAGGGCGCCGATGGAGTACGCCTGCAAGACGATACCCTCCCCGGTCGGGCTCCTGACCGCCGTCGCGGGCGCGGGGGGGCTGGCGGCCATCCTCTGGGAGGACGACGACCCGGCCCGGACCGGCCATCGCGGCGCGGCCGAGGCGCGCGATCATCCGGTCCTGTGCGAGACCGCCGCGCAGCTCGGACAGTATTTCGACGGTCGGCGCCGGAGTTTCACGCTCCCCCTCGACATGGCGGGCACGGAGTTCCAGCAGGCGGTCTGGGCGGCCCTGCGAACGATCCCCTTCGGCGAGACCCGGAGCTACGCGGCCATCGCCCGCCAGATCGGCCGCCCCTCCGCCTCCCGCGCCGTGGGCGCGGCCATCGGGCGGAACCCGGTCTCCATCGTCGTCGCCTGCCACCGGGTGATCGGCGCGGGCGGCAGCCTCACGGGCTTCGCCGGCGGCCTCGCCATCAAGCGGCACCTCCTCGCCCTGGAGGGCGCGCAGAGCATGCTCCTGGTCTGACGCCACCTCCGGTCGACCGGCTCGGCTGCACGCGCGCCTCTCCTCCCCCTTGCGGGGAGGAGCCGGAGGTGGGGGTGGTGCCGGATCGAGCCTCCCGGTGCCGTCTGCGCCACCCCCACCCCGAACCGCTCCCCGCAGGGGGGAGGGGACAAGCGCCTCTCCAACGACCGGAGGCGGTCCTGCACCGGAGGCGATGACCGGAGGCGGTCCGGCCATCCGGTGGACGCATTGATCTGGTGTCCCTGGCGGCCTTGCGCGTTCCAGGGAGGGGGTGCCCGTGGCGAACGGGAGGGCGGAGGACGATGCGGCGCGGGTCGCCCGCGAGTTGCGGCGGCTCGAAGGGCTCGCCGCGCGGCGGCGGATGCGGGTGCGGGTGTTGCGGGCGCTGCGCGGCACCCTGGGGGCGGGCGCGACGCTCGCGGCCCTGATCAAGCTGAAGCTCGCGGGCTCGCTCGCCCTCAAGCTGGCGCTCGCCGCCCTGGTCGGGCTCGGCCTCGCCTGGCCGATGGTGGCGCTCGGCCTGTTCGCGCTCGCCGCCGTGCTGCTCTCGCTGGTCGGCCTGATTCTCAGCCTGTTCGACGGCGGCGGATCGCCGTCCCTCGATTGCGACTGCGCGTGCGACCGGCGCGAGCGGCGGGCCGTCCGTCTGGCGGAGCTGATCCGGAAGCGGCGGCACTGGCTGAAGCAGCGCGCCGGCCCGGTCCCGAGTCCCCGCAGCGAGGCCACGGGCTCGGTCCGCGGCGGTCCCCGGGGCGGGGCGGTCAGAGCACGTCGCCCTCGGCGGTCGCCGGCGCCGCCGCCGGCTTGAGGTTGGCGCTCTGGAACAGGCGCTCGCTCGTCAGCTTCAGGAAGTAGAAGCCGAATTCCGGGTTCTGGTAGTAGAGCTGCTTGACGTCGGAATAGGACACGCACAGGGCCCGCCCCGCCTCCGCGCAGACGAGGGAGGCCGTGCGGGTGTTGCCCGGCGAGAGCAGGCCGAGCTCGCCCACGATGCCGCCCTTGCGCACCTCGATCCCGTATTCGGGGATCCGGAACACGCCGCTCTCGATGTAGTACATCTCGGTAGCGGGCTCGCCCTTCTGGAACAGCACCTCCCCGACGCCGAAGGGGCGCTCGGAGCCGAAGGGGCGCAGCCAGTCGAGGGAGAGATCCCCGTCGGCGGCCTTCTCCACGTCCCGCACGAGGCGCATCATCTGCCAGAGGCGGAAGGCGTTGAACGGGATCTGGATCATCTCGGTGAGCACCACCGGCATGCTCCCGATCAGGAAGCCGTAGGTGATGACCACACAGCTCGCCACGAGGGCGATGATCCGCAGCGGGATCATCGTACTCATGGCCGAGGCCGAGATGGTCAGCGCCGTACCGAGATAGCCGATCGCTTCGACCCAGTTCATGCGGAGCTCCCACGCATCCTGCCCGGAACGGGATGCATGTTCGCGCCCGCGCGGCAAGGCGCGCGCGGGGCCGCAGGTGCCGTGAGGGCTACCCTGTGCCCGCGCGGATACGCTCCGCCGCGGCCCCCGCCGCCCGCGCGCCCTCCGCGAAGGCGCCGCCGGCCGTGCCCCATTGCAGGCGCGACAGGGCCTCGCCCGCGAACCAGACCCGCTCGCCCACCGGCGCGTGCAGGGCGTGGCGCGCCCCCGCATGGCCCGGCGGCACCACCGCCCAGGAGCCCCGCGCCCACGGGTCGTGCCGCCAGGCGCTGACCGCGGGGATGGTGAGGCCGGCGAGCCGCGCCGCCGGGAAGTGGCGGCGCAGGGTGGCGCGCACGTGGCGGCGGGCGGCATCCGCGTCGCCGCCGGCCGCGTCGATCCGGGCGGCGTCGGCGACGTCGAGTTCGAGGAAGTGCAGGGCGCTGCCGTCGATCCGGGCCAGAAGGCCCGAGGGCGCGCGCTGCCCGCCGCCCATGCTGACGAGGCGGTCGGCGCCGCGGAACGGGCTTCCCGGCCAGTGCAGCACGGCGTGCTCGTAGATGCCGGTGGAGAAGCCGTCGATCGCCGCCCGCACGGCAGCGGGCAGGGCGGGTGTGAAGGAGAGGTGGGCGCGCAGCACCATCATCGGCGCCGTCACGATCACCGCCTGCGCCCGCAGGGGGCCCGCCGCGGTGTCGACCCGCACCCCCGGACCCGACCAGTCGATCCCGGTGACGGGCCGGGAGAGGGCCACGGGCAGCCCCTCGGCGAGGCGCGCGAGATAGGCGCCGTAGCCCCCCGCCAGGAAGAAGTTGTCGCCGTACTCCATGCTCGGGAAGTCCTGCAGGGAGACTTCGCTCAGGGGCCGGCCCGAGACGAGCCCGTGCACCTGCGCCACGCGGGCACCCCAGGGGCCGAGGCCGGGGGGCAGGGCGCTCGCGGCCGGCCGGTCCGGGCCGCCGGCCGCGGCGCCCCGGGTCATCGCCCGGTCGGCCCGCTCGAAGGCGCGGGCCGAGGCGCGCCGGTCGGCCGAACCGGCCGGCCGGCCGCCGACCCAGACATGGCCCTCCTGCGGGGCCCGGCGCAGCCGCTCGCCGCGGGCGAGGCCGAGCTGCACCAGGGGGTTGATCGGCCCGGCATGGAGCCAGTGCGCGCCGAGATCCACCGCGTGGCCGCGCAGGTCCGTGGTGAAGGTGCGCCCGCCGACGCGGTCGCGCGCCTCCAGCACGGCGACCGCGAGCCCCGCCGCGCGCAGGGTCCGGGCCGCGGCGATGCCGGCCGCGCCCGCGCCCACCACGATGACGGCGGGGTCCTCCGGCAGGGGCGCGAGGCGCGGGATCAGGTTCGGGGGGTGGCCCTCGTGGGAGGGCTGGCCTCGGGCGGGGCGGCTCTGGCGCGGGCTCATGCGCGGACGGACATCCTTCTGCTCGGGCGCCGGATGGCATGGCCTCCCGGCCCTGCGGAAGACCCCGTCCTCACGGCGTCAACACCTCGACGAGGCCGGAGCGGTCGCCCCCCGGCCTCGGGCTCCCGGTCAGGGTGTAGATCCGGCCCCCGAAAGTGACGGCGCCGAAGCCGTGGCGCGGGCTCGGCAGCTTGGCAAGGGTCCGCCACGCGTCGCGGGCCGGGTCGTAGGCCTCGACCGCGTCGAAGGTCCGGCGGCCCGATTCGCCGCCGATGACGAAGACCTCGCCGCCGAGGACCGCGGCGGCGGCCCCGCTGCGGGGGGTGGGCAGCGCCGCCCCCCGGCGCCAGCGGTCGCTGCCGGGCTCGTAGATCTCCGTGGCGTCGAGGTTGCGCTCCGGGTCGCCGTCGCGGCGCCCGCCCACGGCGACGATGCGCCCGTCCACCGCCTGCACGGCGAGGTGGTCGCGGGGCGTCGGCAGGGGTGCGGCGGCGCTCCACCGGTCGCTGTCGGGATCGTAGACCTCGTGGGCGGGGTCGTTGGCGCCGCCGCTGCGGCTGCCGCCGACCACGTGGATGCGCCCCGCGATCACCGCGGCGCCCCCGGCCGCGCGCGGGGTCGGCATGGCCGCCCGCCGGGACCACGCATCGGCGGCGGGGTCGTAGGCGAAGACCGCGCCGCTCGCCGTCCAGCCGTCCACGTAGCCGCCGAACACGTAGATCCGGCCGCCCTGCGCCGCGGCCACCGGGTGGTGGACCGGGTGGGGGAAGGGCGCCGCCCGCCGCCAGCGGTCGCCCGCCAGATCGTAGACGAGGAGTTCGGTGGCGCCGTTGTAGTCGCCGACCACGTAGGCGTGCCCGTCGAGGGCGGCGACCGCCACCTCGGAGCGCGGCGCCGGGGCGGGGGCGGCGGCCTCCCAGCGGCCGGGCGCCTGCGCCGCGGCCGGCAGCGCCGAGGCGACGAGCGGGAGGGCAGCGAGCGGGAGGGCGAGCAGGGCGGCGCGCGCGAGGGCGGAAGGCTTCGGCATGGTGCTCCTCCGGACGGTCCGGCCCCGCGGGCGGACGGGGCGGGCAACTGATAAGTGCGTGGGCGCGCCCCGGTTCACGCTTGCGGCCGGCGCCCGGCAGCCCCACACCTCCCGCCGGGCGCCCCCGCGGCGCGAGGAACCTCGACGGCATGCTGATCCAGTCCGCCTTCTCGGCCCTGCGCCAGACCTTCTCGCGCCCCTTGCGCGCGATCCTGTGGAAGTCGCTCGGCCTGACGCTCGGCCTGCTCGTGCTGGTCTGGTTCGGGCTCACCCGCCTGATCCAGTGGTTCCAGGCGAGCCACCACATCTCGGAGCAGTACCCCTTCCTCGACAGCCTCGCCTATTTCCTGGCGGGCTTCGGGCTGTTCGTGGCGCTCGCCTACGTGATGCCCGCGGTCTCGATCCTGGTGGCGGGCTTCTTCCTCGACGACGCGGCCGAGATCGTCGAGCGCACCGACTTCCCGGAGGACGCGCCCGGCCTCGCGCTGCCGCTCGGCACGGCGCTGCTCTACGCCCTGCGCTTCGCCGGGCTGACGCTGCTCGTGAACATCGGCGCCTTGATCATCTTCTTCGTGCCGGTGGTGGGCATCGCGGCCTTCTTCGCCGCCAACGCCTATCTCCTCTCGCGGGAATATTTCGAGATGGCGGCGGCCCGGTTCCGGCCGCTGCCGGAGGCCGCCGCCATGCGGCGCGAACACGCGGCGACCACCCTGGCGGCGGGCTGCCTGCTCGCTGGCATGATGGTGGTGCCGTTCCTCAACCTCGTGACGCCGCTCTTCGGCATCGCCCTGATGGTCCACGTGCACAAGCGCCTCGCCCGGCGCCTGCCGGCGCCGGCGGCGCAGGGGCGCCTGCGCTGACCTGCCGCCTGCACCGGGGGACGAGGCTCTACCGGCGCGAGCCCCAGCGGGTGCCCATGCGGCCGGGCGGTCCGTCCGGCTCGGCGGCGAGGGCCGGACCCGAGGCGCGGCCCGGCCGGTGCTGCGAGGCCTCGTCCATGGGCTCGGCCGTGAGCAGGTCCGGCACCTCGGCCTGGGCCTCGGAGCCGCGGCCGGTCGCGAACTGGCCGGCCTTGCGGTAGACCCAGAGATAGCCCGGCACCACGGCCTCGGCGGCGGTGGGCTTGATGCCCAGCCCCTCGAAGCTGCGGCCCTCGGCCTTGGCCTCGTCCGAGACCACGTTGTCGTGCTGCAGGAGCGCGACCTGATCGCGGGTCAGCTTGACCTCCTTGGGCAGCAGCACGCCGAAGGTGAGGGCGTCGGCGATCTCCAGGGCGCGGGCCTGGAGGCGGGCGAGCGGCAGGGGCAGGTCGACGACCGCGCGGCTGCGGTGCGTGGTCTCCAGCATGTAGCGGACGAAATGCTCCAGCGTGCCGACTTCCGGGCCGCCGAGTTCGTACACCTTCCCGCCCGCGACCCCGCCGTCCACGGCGCGGGCGATCGCCTCGGCGACGTCGCCCACGAAGACGGGCTGGAAGCGCGAGGTGGCGCCCGAGAGGGGCAGCACGGGCAGGACGCGGGCGAGGCTCGCGAAGCGGTTGAAGAAGCTGTCGCCGGGGCCGAAGACCAGGGAGGGCCGGAACACGATCGCGTCCGGGCTCGCCCCGAACACGGCCGTCTCGCCCCGCGCCTTGGTGCGGGCATAGGCCGAATCGGAATCGGCGTCGGCGCCGATGGCCGAGACGTGGATCACCCGGGCGCCGGCCTGGGCGCTCGCGCGGGCGATCAGGCCCGGCCCCTCGGCCTGGAGGCGGTTGAAGCTCTGCGCGCCGCTCTCCTGCAGGATGCCGACGAGGTTGATCACCACGTCCGAGCCCGCGACCGCGCGGGTCACGGAATCCGGATAGCGGAGGTTGGCCTGCACGGCGACGATCTGCCCGACCTTGCCGAGCGGCTGCAGGAAGAGGGCGAGGTCGGGCCGCCGCACCGCCACGCGGATGCGGTAGCCGCGCTTGGCCAGGGCCCGGACCACGTGGCGGCCGAGGAAGCCCGAGCCGCCGAAGATCGTCACGAGCTGCGAGGTCGGCCGCGTCAGGGCCTGCGGGCCTTGAGGGGAACTGGACGGGGTGCTTTCGCCGGTCATCGCCTTGCGTCTCGTGTCCTCGCCGCGCGGGCCGGCGGGTGCCGGCGCCTGTTTCGAGCGCTACTTATCCCAATTCTCGGCCGAGGGGAGCCGGTGTCGCGGCGCAATCGTGACGGCGGCGGGCGGGCGTTCGGCTCGCCGGCGGGCGTTGACCCGCGCGCCGCCCTGCTCTATGGAGCCGGGGTCAACGGGGCTCCGATGCGGGGCCCCGTCGCATTTTCATACGCACCCGTGGGCGGCCTCAACCCCGCCCTGTCGTCCCGAAGGGCCCGCGGCCCGGTGGGAAGAGGAGGGCGCGTTCCTCGCAAAGACAGCAAGAGAGGACACGCGATGTCGAAGCGCGTTCAGGCGAAGCACAAGCTCGATCGCCGCATGGGCCAGAACATCTGGGGCCGCCCGAAGAGCCCCGTCAACCGCCGCGAGTACGGCCCCGGCCAGCACGGCCAGCGCCGCAAGGGCAAGATGAGCGACTTCGGCACGCAGCTGCGCGCCAAGCAGAAGCTCAAGGGCTATTACGGCAACATCACCGAGAAGCAGTTCCGCCGCTACTACGCCGAGGCGATCCGCCTGCGCGGCGATTCCGGCGAGAACCTCGTCGGCCTGCTGGAGCGCCGCCTCGACGCCGTGGTCTACCGGGCGAAGTTCGTGGCGACGCCGTTCGCCGCCCGCCAGTTCATCAACCACGGCCACATCAAGGTGAACGGCCAGCGCGTGAACATCCCGAGCTTCCTCGTGAAGCCCGGCGACGTGATCGAGGTGAAGGAGGCCGCCCGCCAGTTCGAGGTCGTCATCGTCGCGACCCAGCTCGCCGAGCGCGACGTGCCCGACTACATCGAGGTCGACCACCAGAAGATGACCGCCCGCGTCACCCGCGTGCCGGGCCTCTCCGAGGTGCCCTACCCGGTGCAGATGGAGCCGAACCTCGTCATCGAGTTCTACTCGCGCTGATCGCCGTCGCAGGCGCTGCTCTTCCCGGGGGCCCGCGCGGATCGCGCGGGCCCTTCGTCGTTCTCGGGGCCGGCGCGTTTTCCGGGCCGCCCGAGGCCAGGCTTCGGTTTGCCCGCATCCCGGCCTATGATGTCCGGCCGGCTGATTCCGGCGCCGCCCGTGCCCTCGGACAGGATCGCCCATGCCGCTTGCCGCCGTTGCCGACCTCGCCGGATCGGGGCACAAGCAGGCCGGTGCCTTCCGCACGATCAGCGAGGTCGCCGAGGATCTCGACGTGCCCCAGCACGTGCTCCGGTTCTGGGAGACGCGCTTCGGCCAGATCCGCCCGATGAAGCGGGCCGGCGGCCGGCGCTACTACCGGCCCGAGGACGTCGAGCTCATCGCCGGCATCCGCCACCTGCTCCACGTGCAGCGCTACACCATCAAGGGCGCCCAGCGGGTCCTGAAGGAGAACGGCGTGCGCTTCGTGCAGGCGGTGGGGCGCGGCGAGGCCGTGGCCGCCGCCCCGTCCCTGCAGGAGGTCGAGGCCGAGGTTCCCGCCGGGATCCCGGCCGAGCGCGCCGCCCTGATCGCGGCCCTGCGCGAGCTGCGCGCCTGCCGCGCCGCGCTGGCGGCCCTGCGCCTGCCCCCCGAGCCCGCCGAGGGCTGAGCCGGCCGCATCTCCCCTCGACGGGCCGGACCCGCCTCCCCACATCCCGGTCTCCGGCGACACCGCCGGACGCCAGACAGGGGAGTTTCGTCCATGACCTTCGCCCGCCCGCTCGCCGCGCTCCTCGCCGGCAGCCTCGTGGTCGCGCCGGCCTTCGCGCAGACGACGATCACGAAGAGCGAGACGGTCTCCGCCGGCAAGACGGCCAGGCTCGCCATCGTGCCGAACCTGAAGACGGACTGCTCCGCGGGGCCGATGCCGGAGTTCAAGGTCTCCGGGGCGCCCAAGAACGGCGCGCTCATCACCAAGACCGGCAAGCAGAAGACCCCCGCGAACTACCGCTGCCCGAACAAGGACACCGCCGTCCAGGCGCTGTTCTACCAGCCCAAGGCGGGCTTCACCGGCGCCGACGAGGTCACCTTCGAGATCCGCAACGCCGACGGCAAGGTCCAGACGCAGAACATCAAGATCACCGTCGAGGCCGGGTCCGGCAAGGCCGGCGGCGACGCCAAGAAGGAGGGCACGGACCTCTGATACGCGGCCCGATCGATCGCATCGTTGAACTGAGGGGCTCTTGTCCCCTCCCCCTTGGGGGAGGGGTTCGGGGTGGGGGTGGCGCAGGATCGAGCGTTCCGGTGCCTTCTGCGCCACCCCCACCTCCGGCTCCTCCCCGCAAGGGGGAGGAGAGGCCCGGGGTGCAGTCGGGGCGGTCGATGGGGAACATATGCAGCCGGCGCGCGGCCCAATCGCTGCGCCGCAAAAACCGGGCCGCCGCGGGCGAGGCAGAGTGCTTATGAACGATGGCGGCACAGCGCTGGAGGCCGTCTCCGCGGCCCCTGTGTTGCATGCGTCACACGCCTGTGCGGCGTGTTCGTCGCACTGCGACAAAAGCGGGCCTGTCGGTTGCATCCGAGGCGGGACAGGATGAAGCTAACCGTGGTCTGAGAGGGTTATCGAATGTCGATGCATGCGACGAACGACCTTTTCCAGAGTTTCGCGCGTGGCTACGAGGCCCGCCGCGACACGGAGATGACCCTCTCCGAGTATCTCGAGGCCTGCCGCGACAATCCGCTGATGTACGCCTCGGCGGCCGAGCGGATCCTAGAGGCGATCGGTAAGCCTGAATTCATCGATACGGCCAAGGATTCGCGTCTCGGCCGGATCTTCATGAACCGGACCATCCGCACCTATCCGGCCTTCGCCGAATTCTACGGCATGGAGGAGACGATCGAGCGGATCGTCTCGTTCTTCCGCCACGCCGCGCAGGGGTTGGAGGAGCGCAAGCAGATCCTCTACCTGCTCGGGCCCGTGGGCGGCGGCAAGTCGTCGCTGGCCGAGCGGCTGAAGGCCCTGATGGAGGTCCACCCCATCTACGTGCTCAAGGCCGGGGACGAGGTCTCGCCGGTCTTCGAGAGCCCGCTCGGTCTCTTCGACCCCGAGACCATGGGGGCGGAGATCCAGAGCCGCTACGGCATCCCGCGCCGGCGGCTGACCGGGCTGATGAGCCCCTGGGCCCTGAAGCGGCTCGACGAGTTCAACGGCGACATCGCGCGCTTCAAGGTCATCAAGGTCCGGCCCTCGCGCCTGCGCCAGATCGGCATCGCCAAGACCGAGCCCGGCGACGAGAACAACCAGGACATCTCCTCGCTGGTCGGCAAGGTCGACATCCGCCGCCTGGAGACGCTCTCGCAGGCGGACCCCGACGCCTACTCCTACTCGGGCGGCCTCAACCGGGCGAACCAGGGCGTCCTCGAATTCGTCGAGATGTTCAAGGCGCCGATCAAGATGCTCCACCCCCTGCTCACGGCGACGCAGGAGGGCAACTACGTCGGCACCGAGAACATCGGCGCGATCCCGTTCACCGGCGTGATCCTCGCCCACTCGAACGAGGCCGAGTGGCAGTCGTTCAAGACCAACAAGAACAACGAAGCCTTCATCGACCGCATCTACGTGATCAAGGTGCCCTACTGCCTCCGGGTCACGGAGGAGCAGCGCATCTACGACAAGCTGATCTCCGGCTCCGAGCTCTCGGACGCGGCCTGCGCGCCGGGCACCCTCGAGATGCTGGCCCGCTTCTCGGTGCTCTCGCGCCTGCGCGAGCACGCCAATTCCAACGTCTTCTCGAAGATGCGGGTCTACGACGGCGAGTCCCTGCGCGAGGTCGATCCCCGCGCCCGCTCCATGCAGGAGTACAAGGACACGGCCGGCGTTGACGAGGGCATGGACGGCGTCTCCACCCGCTTCGCCTTCAAGGTGCTCGCCGCGACCTTCAACCACGACACCACGGAGGTGTCGGCCGACCCCGTCCACCTGATGTACGTGCTGGAACAGGCGCTGAAGCGCGAGCAATTGCCCCCCGAGACCGAGAAGCGCTACCTCGAGTTCATCAAGACCGAGCTCGCGCCGCGCTACGCGGAGTTCATCGGCCACGAGATCCAGAAGGCCTATCTCGAATCCTACCACGATTACGGGCAGAACCTCTTCGACCGCTACATCGACTACGCCGACGCCTGGATCGAGGACCAGGACTTCAAGGACGCCGAGACCGGCCAGCTCCTCAACCGCGAGCTCCTCAACCAAGAACTCACCAAGATCGAGAAGCCCGCCGGCATCGCCAACCCCAAGGACTTCCGCAACGAGGTGGTGAAGTTCGCGCTCCGCTCCCGGGCGCAGCACGGGGGGCGCAACCCGAACTGGACGAGCTACGAGAAGCTGCGCGAGGTGATCGAGCGGCGCATGTTCTCCCAGGTCGAGGAGCTTCTGCCGGTCATCTCCTTCGGCTCGAAGAAGGACGGCGACACCGAGAAGAAGCACGGGGAGTTCGTGGAGCGCATGGTGGCGCGCGGCTACACCGAGCGGCAGGTCCGCCGGCTGGTCGAGTGGTACATGCGGGTGAAACAGGCCGGCTGAGGCGAGCCGCCACAGTTTCGAACGACCGGCCGCCGATGATCCGGCGGTCGTCTCAAGGAGGCGAGGGTTCGGACACCGAATGCACATCGTCGACCGTCGGCTCAATCCCGGGGGCAAGAGCCTCCCCAACCGGCAGCGCTTCCTGCGCAGGGTCAAGGACGTGGCCCAGCGCGCGGTGCGCGAGTCCGCCCGCGAGCGCGACATCAAGGACCTCGGCAAGGACGGTCGCGTCACGGTGCCCGCCGACGGGGTGCGCGAGCCCCGCTTCAGCCGCCAGTCCGGGACGGGGCTTCAGGACCACATCCTGCCCGGCAACAAGACCTACGTGGAGGGCGACACGATCGAGCGCCCGCCGGGCGGCGGAGGGGGGCGCGGCTCCGGTGAGGGGGGCGAGGGCGGCGAGAACAGCGAGGACGCCTTCCGCTTCGTGCTCACCCGCGAGGAATTCCTCGAACTCTTCCTCGAGGATCTGGAACTGCCCGATCTGGCCAAGCGGCGCCTCGCCGTGGTGGAGACGGAGGGGCTGCGGCGCGCCGGCTACACGGTGACGGGCTCGCCCGCCAACCTCGCCCTCGGCCGGACCCTGCGCAACTCGATGTCCCGGCGCATCGCCCTGAAGCGCCCGAAGCCCGACGAGCTCGCCGCGCTCGAGGCCCGCATCGCGGCGCTGCCCGAGGAGGCGCCCGAGCGGGCCGACCTCGCGGCCTCGCTCAGGCTCCTGCAGGAGCGCTCCAGACGCATCCCCTACGTCGACCCGATCGACCTGCGCTTCCGCCGCTTCGAGCCCTACCCGAAGCCCATCGCCCAGGCGGTGATGTTCTGCCTGATGGACGTCTCGGGCTCGATGACCGAGCACATGAAGGATCTCGCCAAGCGCTTCTACATCCTGCTGCACATCTTCCTCACGCGCCGCTACCGGCACGTGGAGATCGTCTTCATCCGCCACACCGACCGGGCCACCGAGGTGGACGAGGAGACCTTCTTCGGATCCCGCGAGACCGGCGGCACGCTGGTCTCGTCGGCGCTCGTGGAGATGAAGCGCATCATCTCCGAGCGCTACGATCCGAACGACTGGAACATCTACGCGGCGCAGGCCTCGGACGGCGACAACGTCTCCTCGGACGGGCCGACGGCGACGGAACTGCTGCGCGCCCACATCCTGCCCGCCTGCCAGCACTTCGCCTATCTCGAAGTGGGCGACGAGAACGGGCCGCGCGCCGGCTTCGTGGAGCACCGCACGACCCTGTGGCGCACCTACGAGGCCGTCGCCAAGGGCGGCGGCGGGCTCGCCATGCGCAAGGTCAACCACCGGCGCGAGATCTATCCCGTGTTCCGCGAGCTGTTCGGCCGCAAGGACGCGAAGGCCGAGGCGTGAGGGGCATCTCCCCCCCCCCCTTGCGGGGAGGGGATCAAGGGGTGGGGGTGCTTCAGGACGCGGCGTCGCGGTGCCACCTGCGCCACCCCCACCCCCGGCCCCTCCCCGCAAGGGGGAGGGGAGGCGCTGTCGAGGAGAACGGCCAGATGGTGACCAGCCTGAACCGCCCGAGGATCCAGCCGGTCAGGTCCGGCGAGCCCCTGTTCACGGGCAACGACTGGGATTTCGACACCATCCGCCGCATCCACGACGCCTGCGAGGCCGTGGCGGGGCCGGAACTCGGCCTGTCCTGGTACCCGAACCAGATCGAGATCATCACCGCCGAGCAGATGCTCGACGCCTATGCCTCGATCGGCATGCCGCTGTTCTACAAGCACTGGTCCTTCGGCAAGCACTTCGCCCAGCACGAGGCCAGCTACCGGCGCGGCCTGATGGGGCTCGCCTACGAGATCGTCATCAACTCGGATCCGTGCATCTCCTACGTGATGGAGGAGAACACGGCCACGATGCAGACCCTCGTGATCGCCCACGCCGCCTTCGGCCACAACCACTTCTTCAAGAACAACTATCTCTTCCGCCAGTGGACGGATGCGGAGGGCATCCTCGACTATCTCGACTTCGCCAAGGGCTTCATCAGCCGCTGCGAGGAGCGGCACGGCCATCAGGCGGTGGAGCAGGTGCTGGACGCCGCCCACGCCCTGATGAGCCAGGGGGTGCACCGCTATCCCCGCAAGAAGCGCCCCGACCTCGCCTCGGAACAGCGGCGCGAGCGCGAGCGCATCGAGCACGGCGAGCAGATCTACAACGACCTCTGGCGGACCCTGCCGGCCAAGCAGGGCGCCGCCCGCACCGACGCGGCGGCCGAGCGCAGGCGGGCGCTCCTCGAACTGCCGCAGGAGAACATCCTCTACTTCCTGGAGAAGGTCGCCCCGCGCCTGCGCCCCTGGCAGCGGGAGATCCTGCGCATCGTCCGCCTCGTGGCGCAGTATTTCTATCCCCAGCGCCAGACCAAGGTGATGAACGAGGGCTGCGCCACCTACGTCCACTACCGGATCATGAACGCGCTGTCGGAGAAGGGGCAGATCGGCGAGGCGGCCTACCTCGAATTCCTGCAATCCCACACCAACGTCATCCGCCAGCCGACCTACGACGACCGCACCTATGGCGGCCACAACCCCTACGCGATCGGCTTCGCGATGATGCAGGACATCGCCCGCATCGTGGAGCAGCCCACCGCCGAGGACCGCCAGTGGTTCCCCGAGATCGCAGGCCAGGGCGACGCCATGGGCGTGCTGCGCGATTGCTGGGAGAACTACCGCGACGAGAGCTTCATCGCCCAGTTCCTCTCACCGAAGCTGATGCGCGACCTGCGCCTGTTCCACGTGGTCGACGACCCCGACGAGCCGGACCTGCGCGTGGCCGCGATCCACGACGAGCGCGGCTACCGCAAGATGCGCCGCGCCTTCGCCCGCCAGTACGACGTGGCTTGGCTCGATCCCGACATCGAGGTGGTGGACGTGGACCTGGAGGGAGACCGCCGCCTGATCCTGCACCACAAGGCGCTCAACCGGATCACGCTCCAGAAGGAGGATGCGGGCCGCGTGCTCCAGCACCTCGCCGACCTCTGGGGCTACGACGTGGTGCTGAAGGAGGTCGATCCCGCGAGCGGCGCGGTGCTCGCCGAGCACCACGCGAGCACGCGGCCGATCTTCTTCTGACGCGCGGCGCCCGGCCCCGCGAAGGGAGCGGCGGCCGCGGCGGGCTGGAGCACGATGCGGGGAAGCGGAACCCGGTCTTCCGGATTCATCCTGCGACCACGAGAGGATGGAGCGGGCTGATGTTTCCGTGGAGATGCGGCAGGCCCTAGCGCATCGTCCCGAAAGGTGGTTGCCGGCTTTCGGAAAAGGACGATGTCAAATCAACAGCCTAGCGCATCGCCCTGGATCCGATTTCCAGGACGATGCGCTAGCCCGGCCGGCCGGGGCGCTCGGCCGGCTTGCGGCCGGACTTCTCGGCGGCCTCGATGGCCTTCCAGCGGTTCGGCTGGGCGACGAGGGCGCGCAGGGAGGCCACGTTCGCCTCGGCCTCGGCGGGCGGCATGTCCTTGCGCAGCACCGCCTCCGCCTCGGGGAAGCGGCCCTTCAGCCCCAGCACCATGGCGAGGTTGGCGCGCACCCGCGCGTCGGCGCCCGGCTGCTCGGCGGCCCGGCGCAGGGTCGCCTCGGCGGTGTCGAGCTGGCGGGCGAGCATGTAGGACAGGCCGAGATTGGACAGGACCGCCGGCTCGTTCGGGCGGATCTTCAGCGCGGCCTCGTAGAAGCCCTGCGCGCGGGCGTGGTCGCCCATCTGGTCCGCCGCCGAGCCCTGCGCGGAGAGGATGCGCCAGTCGGGCTGCGAGGGGGAATGGGCGTTCTGCAGGACCTCCTGCGCCTCCTGGAAGCGGCCGACCTCCACCAGGGACTTGCCGTAGGCGCCGAGGAGAACCTGATTGCGCGGGCTGCGCAGGGCCGCCTGCTGCAGCACGGCCGTGGCCTGCGTCCGCTGGTCGGTGGCGCGCAGGGCCTGGGCGTAGCGCATGGCCGTGGCGGCGTCCCCCGGATTGTCGGCGTAGCGCTTGGCGAGGCTCTCCACCTCGCGCCGGTCCACCTGCGGGCCGGACAGGCCGATCGAGCCCGTGGTCTCGGGCGAGCGCATCTGGCAGGCGCCGAGGCCGAGCCCGACCAGCGCGCAGGCGAGGATGCGGCCGAGGCCGCCGCGGCGAGGGGCCGTGTTCATGCAACGCTCCGAACGGGACCGAGGGCCGCCATGCGGCACAGGGCCAGGCCACGGTGGTAGAGCGTTAACCCTAACCGGCCGTTAAGCTGCCCCGACGCGCTGAGGACACCGCACGCCCATGATCGACACGCCCGCCGAGACCGCCCCCGCGCTCCTGCCCGCCGGCACGCCGGGCATTCCCGTCAGCCTCGTGGCCGCGGACCGCTGGGAGGCGGTGGAGGCCGGGCTGACCCCGCCGGAGCGCGCCTTCGCCGGGGCGACGGGCTTCGCCCCGAAGGCCGGCCGGATCGCGCTCCTGCCGGCGCCCGATGGCGGCCTCGGGCGCGTGCTGTTCGGCCTCGGGGACGTGGCGGGGCCGGGCCACGACCGCCTGCTGGCCGGCAAGCTGCCGGGTCTCCTGCCTCCTGGAACCTACCGGATCGAGGGCGCCGCCGAGCCCGGCACCGCCGCTCTCGCCTGGCTGATGGGCGCCTACGGCTTCCGCCGCTACCGGACCGCGCCCCCGGAGGCCCCGCGCCTCGTGGCGCCGGACGGCGTCGACGCCGACGAGACCGGCCGCATCGCCGCGGCGGTGGCGCGGGGGCGCGACCTCATCAACACCCCGGCCAACGATCTCGGGCCGGCCGAGATCGAGGCCGCCGTGCGCGCCGTCGCCGCCCGGCACGGCGCGACGGTGCAGGTGACGGAGGGCGCTGCGCTGGCCGAGGGCTTCCCCCTCGTCCACGCGGTCGGCGCCGCCTCCGCCCGGCCCCCGCGCCTGATCGACCTCGCCTGGGGACCGGACGAGGCGCCGCGCGTGACCCTGGTGGGCAAGGGCGTGGCCTTCGACACGGGCGGGCTCGACATCAAGCCGTCGGCCGGCATGCTGCTGATGAAGAAGGACATGGGCGGGGCCGCCGTCGCCCTCGCGGTGGCCGACATGGCGATGGGCGCCCGCCTCGGCCTGCGCCTGCGCCTCCTGATCCCCGCCGTGGAGAACGCCGTCTCCGGCAACGCCTTCCGCCCCGGCGACGTGCTGGCGAGCCGCGCGGGCCTGCGGGTCGAGATCGGCAACACCGATGCCGAGGGGCGCCTGATCCTCGCCGACGCCCTGGCGCTCGCCGATGC
The DNA here is from genome assembly GCA_947444195.1 of Methylobacteriaceae bacterium. Taxonomy (GTDB): domain Bacteria; phylum Pseudomonadota; class Alphaproteobacteria; order Rhizobiales; family Beijerinckiaceae; genus Methylobacterium. Next base: position 31,049 of record CANEZL010000025.1, read on the forward strand.
CGAGGATCCGGCCCTGCTCCTCGACTTCGCGACCCTGACCGGGGCGGCCCGCGTGGCCCTGGGGCCCGACCTGCCGGCCTTCTTCACCGACGACGACGGGCTCGCCGCCGAGATCGCCGCGGCCGGTGCCGCCGCGATCGATCCGGTCTGGCGCCTGCCCCTGCACCCGCCCTACGCGAGCCTGCTCGATTCGAAGGTGGCCGACCTCAACAACGTCTCGGGCGGCCCCTTCGCGGGGGCCATCACCGCGGCCCTGTTCCTGCGCCGCTTCGCCCCGCGGACGCGGGCGCACGCCCATTTCGACCTCTACGGCTGGAACCCATCCACGAAGCCGGGCCGGCCGGAGGGCGGCGAGGTGCAGGCCGCGCGCCTCGCCTACGCGCTGCTGAAGGCGCGCTATCCCGCCCGGTGACGGCGGGGGCGCGAGACGTCTCGGAGGCGGAGGCAGGGGAGCGGCTCCTGCGCGGCCACGGCCCGCATGGCGGATCCACCGGCCCGCGCGGAAGCCCCATCCAAATCCCGCCGGAGCATGCTGCTTTTCCACGGAAACGGCATGCTCTATCTCTCTGTAATCGAACGATGATTTCTGAAAATCGGATTCCACTTTTCCGCATCGTGCTCTAGCCCGACGCGGCCGAGCTCGACGGTTGAGAAAGCCGACACTCAGGATTATAGCATATGCTATAATCCTGAGTGAGACGTCCATGACCATGCCTGATGCCTACGGTTTAGCAGGTCCTTCACGAGACGATCCGCCCGCTGCCGCCGCGCGCGGGCGCGTCCTGGCTCGGCTCCTGCTGGCCGGCTCGTGCGTCGCCGCCGGGCTGATCGCGTCGCGGGGGGCCGCGGCCCAGGAGATCGTCGCCCTCGACGAGATCAGCGTCACCAGCCCGAGCCCGATCCAGCAGAGGGGCGTCGCCGAGGCGCGGCTGCCGACCGGCCTCCTGCCGGTGGCCACCGACACGTTCTCCCCCGTCACGGTGGTGACGGGGGAGCAGATCGCCCGCGATCAGCCGCGGACGCTCGGCGACGCCCTGCTCGACCGCCCCGGGATCGCGTCCACCACCTACGCGCCGGGGGCGGCCTCCCGCCCCATCATCCGCGGCCTCGACAACGCCCGGGTGCGCATCCAGGAGAACGGCCTGTCCAACGGGGGCGTGACCGACCTCGGCGAGGACCACGCCGTGCCGATCAACCCGCTGACCGCGAGCCGCATCGAGGTGATCCGCGGCCCCGCGACCCTGCGCTACGGCTCGGGCGCCATCGGCGGGGTCGTCTCGGCCGAGAACAACCGCGTGCCGACCTCGATCCCCGTTCGCGGCATCCAGGGGCAGGTCACGACCGGCTACACCGGCGTCGACAACGGCAGGCTCGGCGCGGCCACGGTCGATGCCGGCATGGACGGCATCGCGGTCCATGCGGACGGTTTCGGGACGGCTTCGGACAGCTACGCCATCCCCGGCGGCATCCAGCCCAACTCGGCCGCGGCCACGCAGGGGGGTGCCTTCGGCCTCTCGGCGATCGGCGCGCGCGGCTTCGTCGGCATCGCCTACGACCGCTACGACGCGCGCTACCAGATTCCCGGCGGTGCCGCGGCCCGGGAGCGCGCCTTCCTGGACCCGCGCCAGGACCGGGTCGTGTCGCGAGGCGAGTATCGCCCCCTCGCGGGGCCGATCGAGGTCGTCCGCTACTGGGCCGGCTACTCGGTGTTCCGGCACGACGAGACCGTGCTGGGGCCGACGGGCGGGTTCGAGGTCGGCGCGACCTTCAAGAACCGCGAGGGCGAGGCGCGGATCGAGGCGCAGCACGTCCCGGTCACGACGGATCTCGGCGTGCTCACGGGCGCCCTCGGCGTGCAGACCGGCCGGCGCGTCACCAACACCCTGGGCGAGAGCTTCCTGCCGCAGACGGATTCGCGCGCCGACGCCCTCTTCCTCTTCGAGGAACTCGCGGTGGGGAACGGGCTGCGGCTCCAGGCCGCCGGGCGCATCGAGGGCGCCCGCGTCAACGGCGTCGCGGCCCGGTTCCCGAGCGGCTACCTGCCGATTCCGGGGGCGGGCGAGCCCCTGCGGTTCGGTCTGACCCGCCGCTTCGCCCCCAGGAGCGCCAGCCTCGGCGCCCTGCAGGATCTGCCCTTCGACCTCGTGGGCAGCGTGAACGCCTCCTATGTCGAGCGCGCGCCCACCGGCTACGAGCTCTACTCGCAGGGTCCGCACGAGGCCACCAACACGTTCGAGATCGGCGACCCGTTCCTGCGGCTGGAGCGGGCGCGGACGGTGGAGATGAGCATCCGCCGGGCGGCCGGGCCCCTGCGTCTCGACGCGACCGGGTTCTACACGCGCTATACGGGCTTCATCGCCAAGCGCGAGACCGGGATCCTGTGCGGGGAGACCTTCGGCACCTGCGGCGTGGAGACCGCGGATCGCCAGATCGTCTACACGCAGCGCAACGCCGTCTTCTACGGGGCCGAGATCATCGGGCAGTACGACGCGATTCCCCTGGGCGACGGCTTCCTCGGCGTCGAGGGCCAGTTCGACGCCGTGCGCGCCACGTTCGACGACGGCACGAACGTGCCGCGCATCCCGCCCTACCGGGTCGGCGGCGGCGTGTACCTGCGCGCGGACGGCTGGTTCGCCCGGGTCAACCTGCTGCACGCCTTCGCGCAGGACCGGTTCGGCACCTTCGACACGCCGACGCCGGGCTACGACGATCTGCGGGCGGAACTGAGCTACACCACGCCCCTCGACCGGGCGGCCTACGGCGCCGAGGAGATGACCCTGAGCCTCCAGGCCCGCAACCTCCTCGACGCCGACATCCGCAACGCGGCCTCGTTCAAGAAGGACGAGATTCTGCTGCCCGGACGCAACCTGCGCGCGTCCCTGACGATCCGCTTCTGAGGCGATTCGTACTTGGCCCATTCGGCCGCTTCGGTGCGGCAGGCGCTTCCCGTCTCGTGCGAGCGGCAGGGTTCACACGAGGCGTGGGCCCGCATGCCTTCGCTGTCCCCACGGGGGAGGGGGGAGGCGGGGACGAGCGCCCGGAATGCGTGGAAGCACCGGCCCTGCGGGGAAGGCCTGCAATCCATCTGCGCGGGTGTCGCGCACCTCAGCCCGCCTCCCGCAGGGGCAGGCCCGTCTCCACCAGCCGGGCCCAGAACGAGGCGCCGATCGGGCCGGCCGCGTCGTTGAAGTCGTAGTGGGGGTGGTGGAGGGCGGCGCTGTCGCCGTTGCCGATGAACAGGTAGGCGCCGGGGCGGCGCCCGAGCATGTAGGAGAAATCCTCCGCCGCCATCATCGGCGCCACGTCGCGCTCGACATGGGCCTCGCCCACGAGGCCCGCGGCCACGTCCGCCATGAAGCGGGCCTCGGCCGGATCGTTCTCGGTGACGGGGTAGCTCGATCCGAAATCGGTGGTGCCCTGGGCGCCGAACGCGGCGGCGACGCCGGAGACCAGGGCGGCGATGCGCGCCTTGACGAGGTCGCGCACCTCCTGGGACAGGGCCCGCACGGTGCCGCGCAGGATCACGGTCTGCGGCAGCACGTTGAACGCCTCGCCCGCCTCCAGCGCGCAGACCGAGACCACCGCCGATTGCAGGGGATCGAGGTTGCGCGACACGATCGATTGCAGGGCGATGACCACGTGGCTCGCCGCCACCACGCTGTCCACCGTGTGCTGGGGCAGGGCGGCGTGGCCCCCCCGGCCCTCGACCGTGATGGTGAAGCGGTCGGTGGAGGCCATGATCGGGCCGGGCCGGATCGCGAACCGGCCGAGGGGAAGGCCGGGGATGTTGTGCATGCCGTAGACCGCCTCGATGCCGAAGCGCTCCATCAGCCCGTCCTCGACCATGGCCTCGCCGCCGCCGCCGCCTTCCTCGGCGGGCTGGAAGATCAGCACGGCCTGCCCGTCGAAGTCGCGGGTCTCGGCGAGGTAGCGGGCGGCGCCCAGCAGCATCGCCGTGTGCCCGTCATGGCCGCAGGCATGCATCCGGTTGGGAACGCGCGAGCGGTAGGGCAGGTCGCGCACCTCCCGGATCGGCAGGGCGTCCATGTCGGCGCGCAGGCCGATGGCGCGGTTCGAGGCGCCGCCCCGGATCACCCCCACCACGCCGGTGCGGCCGATGCCGGTGACCACCGCGTCGCAGCCGAAGGCCGTGAGCTTGTCGGCGACGAAGCCCGCCGTGCGCTCCACGTCGTAGAGGAGTTCGGGATGGGCATGCAGGTCCTGCCGCCAGGCGGCGATCTCGTCGGCGAAGGCCTGAATCCGGTCGATGACGGGCATGGGACACGCGGTTGGGAGCTTGGCTGGGTCGGCAGGAGCAAACAGGGGGCCAGCCCGTCCGTCAACGCGCCTTGCGGGCGATGTCGCGGGCGATGCGGCCCGTCTCGTCCGCGAGCCGCCGCCGGCGGCGCGCCGGGGGCGGGGCGGCCTCGGCGGCGAGGTCGTCGAGGATCGGGCAATCGGGCCGCCCGTCGCCGCAGCAGGTCCGGGCGAGGTGCTCCAGGCTGCGGGCCATGCCCTCCAGTTCCGCGATCCGCTGGCGGAGTTCGCCGACCTGGGCCAGCGCCAGGGCCTTCACCGCCGCGCTCGGGCGCGCCCGGTCGTGCCACAGGGCGAGCAGTTCGCCGATCGCCTCGACGCCGAAGCCGAGATCCCGTGCCCGGCGGATGAAGCGCAGGGCGTGCAGGTCCGCCGGGCCGTAATGGCGGTAGCCGGCTTCGGAGCGCGGCGCCGGCGGCAGCAGGCCGGTCTCCTCGTACCAGCGGATCATCTTGGCCGAGACGCCGGTCCGCCGCGCCGCCTCGCCGATGGTGACCGTGCCGCTCATGCCCGGCCGCCGAGGGTCAGCCGGCCGAGGCGCAGGGCGTTGGCGACCACGAAGACGCTGGAGAGCGCCATGGCGCCCGCCGCCAGCACCGGCGACAGGGCGGGCCCGCCGAAGGCCGCGGGCAGGCCGGCGGCCACGGGAACCAGGGCGACGTTGTAGCCGAAGGCCCAGAACAGGTTCTGGCGGATATTGGCCATCACCGCCCGCGACAGGGCCACCGCCTCCACGAGGCCCGCGAGGGCGCCCGACATCAGCACCACGTCGGCGCTGTCCACGGCGATGTCGGTGCCCGTGCCGATGGCGAGCCCGACATCGGCTCCGGCGAGCGCGGGCGCGTCGTTGATGCCGTCGCCGACGAAGGCGACCGGCCCGTGCGCCGCGCGCAGGCGCTGCACCGCCTCGACCTTGCCGGCGGGCAGCACCTCGGCCACGACCTCGGTGATGCCGAGATCGCGGGCGACGCCCGCGGCGGTGCGCCGGTCGTCGCCGGTCACCATCGCCACGACGAGGCCGTTCGCCCGCAGGGCGGCGACGGCCGCGCGCGCATCCGCCTTCACCGGGTCGGCGACGGCGAGGACCGCCACGTGCCGGCCGTCGACCGCCGCGTGCACGGGGGTGCGTCCCGCATCGGCGAGGGCCGCGGCGCGGGCGGCGAGCGCCGGATCGGGACCGATGCCGAGCCGCTCCAGGTGGCGGGCAGCTCCCACCGCGACGGCGCGGCCCGCGACCCGGCCGCGGACCCCGTGCCCCGCCACGGCCTCGAACGCGTCGGGCTCGGGGAGGTCGAGGCCCCGCTCCCGCGCCGCGGCCACGAGGGAGGCCGCGAGGGGGTGCTCGGAGCGGGTCTCGAGGGCGGCGGCGAGGGCGAGGATCTCGTCCTCCCGCTCCCCCGGCAGGACCGCGAGATCGGTGAGGCGCGGGCGCCCCTCGGTGAGCGTGCCGGTCTTGTCGAGGGCCACCACCGCCACGTCGCGCAGGCGTTGCAGGGCGGTGCCGCCGCGGAACAGGATGCCGGCGCGTGCCGCGCGCCCGGTGCCGACCATGATCGAGGTCGGCGTGGCGAGCCCCATGGCGCAGGGGCAGGCGACGATGAGCACGGCGATGGCGTGGACCAGCGCCTGACCCAGGGCCGGCTCGGGCCCCAGCGCCAGCCAGAGCAGTGAGGTCGCGGCGGCGACCGCGATGACGGCGGGCACGAAGCGGCCGGTGACGCGGTCGAGCAGGGCCTGGATCGGCAGCTTGGCGCCCTGCGCCGCCTCGACCATGCGGGCGATCTGCGCCAGCACCGTGTCGGCGCCGACGGAGCCGACCCGCAGGTCGAAGCTGCCCTGTCCGTTCAGCGTGCCGCCCACGGTGGCATCGCCCGCCGCCTTGCGCACGGGCACGGGCTCCCCCGTCACCATGCTCTCGTCCACGCTGCTCGTCCCCGCCACGACGGTGCCGTCCGCCGCCACCCGCTCGCCGGGGCGGATGCGGACCACGTCGCCGACGCGCAGTTCCCCCAGGGGCACCTCCCGCTCGGCCCCGTCGCGGACCACGCGGGCGGTCCGCGGCGCGAGGTCCATCAGCCGGGCGATGGCCGCACCGGCCCGGCCCTTGGCGCGCGCCTCCAGGCTGCGCCCGAGCAGGATCAGGGTGACGATGAGGACGCTCGCCTCGAAATACAGGTGCGCCGTGCCCGGCGGCAGCCAGCCCGGCGCGAAGGTCGAGACCAGGGAGTAGAGGTAGGCCGCGCCCGCCCCCATGGCCACGAGGGCGTTCATGTCGGGATGCCCGCGCAGCAGGCCGGGGATCCCGCGCAGGAAGAAGCCGCGGCCCGGCCCGGCGAGGACGAGGGTGGCGAAGGCGGCCTGGATGAGGGCGCCGCTGGCGGGGCCCAGCACCCCCGCCGCGGCGTGATGGAAGCCGGGCACGAGGTGGCCGCCCATGTCGAGCACCACCACCGGCAGGGCCAGCAGCGCGGCGAGGATCGTGTCCCGGCGCAGGGCGTGGAATTCCCGGGCGCGCCGGTCCTCCGGCGGCGCGTCCGGTGCCGCGGCGGCGGCAACCGCGTATCCGGCCCGCGCCACCGCGGCTTCGAGATCCGCCCGCCCGACGATCCCGTCGAGGTGGCGCACGCCGGCGCGGCCGGTGGCGAGGTTCACCTGCACCGCCCGCACGCCGGGCACCGCGCGCCGGGCGCCCTCGACGCGTCCGACGCAGGAGGCGCAGGACAGGCCCTCCAGGGCCAGCACGGTCTCGGTCTCGGGCACCGCGTAGCCCGCCGCCGCCACGGCCTCGGCCGCCTCGGCGGGCGTCGCCGGCCCGGCGAGGCGCAGGCTCGCGCGGGCGCTGGCGAGGTTCACCGCAACGTCGCCCGCGCCGGGCAGGGCCTTCAGGGCGCGCTCGACGCGGCCGGCGCAGGAGGCGCAGGACAATCCCGCGACGGGGAAGCTGAGGGCGGCGCCGCCGGCGGGCGCGCGGGGAAGGGGGGCGGAGGCTGTCATGCCCACTGATGTGGACCTTCCCATCATGGGAAGGTCAAGGGCTGCGCCGGTCAGGCGGCGGGCCGCTCCGTCCGCCGCTCGATCCGCTCGGGCAGGACGACGCGGACGGTGGTGCCCCGGTCGAGCACGCTCTCGATGACGAGGCGGCCGCGATGGCGGTTGAGGCTGTGCTTGACGATGGCGAGGCCGAGGCCGGTGCCGCCCTGCTGGCGGCTCGAGGCCGCGTCGACCCGGTAGAAGCGCTCGGTGAGGCGCGGGATGTGCTCGGGGGCGATGCCCGGCCCGTCGTCCTGCACGGTCAGGACGATCTCGCCCCCGTGCCGCCCCTCGGCCCGGGCGAGGCTCACGCTGACGGTCCCTCCGCCGTACTTCACGGCGTTGGCGACGAGGTTCTCCACCACGCGCTGCAACTCGTCCGCCTCGCCGAGGACCGGGAAGCGCCCGTCGCCCGCGAAGGACACGGTGACGCCGCGCTCGGCCGCCAGCGGCACCTGCGCCTCGACCATCTGGCGGGCCACGAGGCCGAAATCCACCACCTGCGTCGGCGGCATGTGCTCGCGCAACTCGATGCGCGAGAGCGAGAGCAGGTCGTCGATGAGCCGGGTCATGCGCAGGGCCTGGGTGCGCATGATGGCGAGGAAGCGCTCGCGGGCCGGCGCGTCGTTGCGGGCGGGCCCCTGCAGCGTCTCGATGAAGCCGAGGAGGGAGGCGAGCGGCGTGCGCAGCTCGTGGCTGGCATTGGCCACGAAATCCACCCGCATGGTCTCCAGGCGCCGGGCGGAGGTGAGGTCGCGCAGGAACAGCACCACGCTCGGCCCCGAGCCGTCCGGCATGGTGATGGGCCCGATCTGCACCTCGAAGGCCCGCTCCGTGGGCACGCGCACGGCGTAGGACACCTTGATCGGCGCCCCCGTGCGGCACACCTCCTCGATCCCGTCGAGGACGTCCGGCGCGCGCAGGGCGAAGGAGAGGGGATGGCGCAGGCGCAGCGGCGGCAGGAGGGCGCGGGCGGCCGGGTTCGCCTCGATCACCACGGCCCGGCGGTCGACCAGGATCACGGGGTCGGGAATGTTGGCGAGCAGCGCCTCGGCCACCGCGTAGCGGTCGGCGGCGGCGCGGATGGGCTCGGGCACGACGGCCGGCCTGCGCAGGCTCCCGAGCAGGCCGCCGATGCAGATGGCGGCCAGCGACGCCAGGACCAGGGCCGCGTCCAGGCCGCCATACAGGGCCGCCGCGGCCCAGATCAGGCTCGCCGTGACCGCCGCACCGGTCCAGGCCGCTTTCGCGCTGACGTTGCGGGCCATGTCCATGCCCTCAGCCCTGGAGCACGATGCGAGAAGGTGGAAGCCGGCTTTTCGGGATCATCGTGCGGCCACGAAGAGATAGAGCCCGCTGCTGCTCCCGTGAAAGAGCAGCATGCTCCAGGGAGATCAGCGGCCCGGATCGCCGCCCGTGCCGCGGCCGCGCGTGGCGACCGCGTGGACGCCGAGCATCAGCAGCGCCACGGCGAAGGGCACGAGGTAATAGCAGACCCGGAACAGGAGCAGCGATCCCAGCACGTGCTCCCGCGGCAGGTAGGAGAGCGCGATCAGCACGGTGGATTCGAAGACGCCCGCGCCGCCCGGCACGTTCGAGGCGATGCCGAGCATGGCGGCCAGCACGTAGATCGCCAGGAAGGTGGTGAAGCCCAGGCCGAGATCGGCCGGCATCAGCACGTAGAGCACCGCCGCGGCGGCGCAGACATCGCCGATGCCGACGATCATCTGGCCGATGGAGACCGAGGCGCCCGGCAGTTCGAGCCGCCAGTGCTTCACGGTCACGCTGCGGCGCTTGGCCGAGACCCAGGCGAGATAGGCGAGCACGGCGGCGAGCGCCGCGAGGCCGACCCCCTGGTTGATGCGGATGGAGGTGAAGGCGAGGCCCGCGAGCTGGCCCGCCTCGATGATCAGGCTGAGGCCGAGCACTACGCCCATGCCGAGCCAGAAGGTGAAGCCCGCGATCACCGTGAGCGCGGCGATCTTGGAAGCACTCAGGCCGTGGCGGGAGTAGATCCAGTAGCGGATCGTGCCCGCGGTGAAGAGGGCGAAGCCGAGGGTGAAGCTCACCGCGTAGCTCGTGAAGGAGGCGAGCGCGGTGACGCTGTAGGGCACCTTGATGCGGAGCTGTCGCAGGGCCAGCGCGTCGTAGCCGGTGAGGAACAGGTAGCTCACCACCACGAATCCGAAGGCGACGGTGAACTGGCGCCCCGTGGTCGCCGCCATGGCCGCCTGGAGCTGGGCCCAGGTGATGTCCTGCGACAGGTGCCAGAGCACCACCACGGAGACGATGAACAGGGCGGCGCTGGCGAGGGTGCCGAGCCAGGCGTAGCGGCTGCGCTTGCGCCCGGCCTGCGGGACGCCGGCCGCCTGCGCGTCCGCGTCGATCGCGTCGGCCTCCTCGATCGCCCTGCGATGCTGGCCCTGGAAGTTCATGCCGATGGGTGTCCGCCTTCCTCCGGAGCGGCCGGCCTCCCGCGAGCGGGCGACGGCGCCGGGCCGGAATCCGCGGACATGCCCGGAAACCTGCCTGATCGTTGTTATGCCGCGGCGCGGCCCGGGCACGCCGACCCGCCGCGCATGATCCGCATGTAGGACCAACGGCCTCGGAAGACCAGCGACGCCGCGCGTCTCAGCTGTTGCCCGCCGGAGATGTCCGCAGGATGACGGCCGCCTCCGCGAGGCCGGCCCGGATCCGCGCCGGGACCTCGGGGGAGGTGCAGACATAGGTGGGGCTCGGATGCGGCACGCCGATCACCGGCAGGCCGGGCCGCAGCGCCGCGATCGCGGGCCGCGCCTCCCCGGCGAAGCGGCCCGCCAGCACCGCGACCGCCAGATCGGGCAGGAGATCGAGGAAGGGCGCGAGATAGGGCTCGGCCGCCCGGAGCTCATCCCGGCGCGGGGGCCGGTTGCGCGCGCCCTCCGCGTGGATCACCCAGGGCACCGCGTTCCAGATCACGCTGTCGCCGCGGGGGATGCCGGCCTCGCGCAGGAAGCGGAACAGGTTGGCGGCGGTGCCGGTGGCGCTGTCGCGGGTGACGAAGCCGGTGTGCAGGACGGCGGGCCCCGGCGTTTCGAGGAGAAGCAGCATCCGGGCACGGACGCCGCCGTCGAGGGGATCGGGATCGGGGACGGGCGCGCCCCGCTCCATGCCGATGCGGCGGGCGAGGGCGCGGATCGGCGCGATGTGGGGGACTTCCGCCAGGGCGCGGCGCACGGCGAGCCGGGCCGGGTCGCGCAGGGATTTCGGATGGTCCGGTGCCGGCTCGCTCATCCGGCCCGGTCGCGCAGGGCCGCGAGCGCCGGCGGCAGCGCCCCGGAGAGGCGGAAGCGCTCGCGTCCCTCCTCCTGCTCCAGCCGCGCCTCCAGGCCGGCCGGGCCGCCGAACTGGAAGCCGATCTGGCTGGCATAGGCCGCGCAGGCTCGAAGCTTCGCCTCCGCCCCCCCGGAATCGAGCGGGAGGGCGATCTCGGGCAGGCCGGCGAAGAGCGGGGCGAGGGGCTGCTTCGGCTCGGCCGCGCGCACCGTGTAGGGGAAGTCGCGCCACCACAGGACCGGCAGGGGAAGGCCGAGCCCGCGCAGGGCCTCGACCACGCGGACGTGATCCACGTGGCCGCCGATCGCCTGCGGAGCGAGGAGGAGATCCGGCGCGGTCTCGCGGATCAGCGCCGCCAGGGCGGGCCCGAGTTCGGCGGCGACGCGGTCGCCGTCCCGGGGCGCCCCGAAGAGTTCGGGCGCCGAGCCGTAGCCCCGGTGCGGCGCCTCGCGGAAGGGCAGGTGCACGGGCGGGGCGATGCCCAGATGCTCGGCCGCCCGCACGTCCTCGCTCCGGCGCAGGGCCATGTAGTCGACGTCGGGAGACAGGCCCTTGTCGAGCTGGCAGGCCAGGGCGAAGCCCTGCGGGTCCGGCACCGAGGCGGTGAACACCGTCGCCATGACCACGCGCCAGCCGTCGGCGGCGAGGAGCTCCAGCGTCCCGCCGCAGGAGAAGGCGGCGTCGTCGAGATGGGGCGAGAGGGCGAGGGCGGTGGGCACGCGACGGCCTGTCAGAGCAGGTGGGGCTCGGCCCGGAAGCGGCAGTTCGGGTCGTGCGGCAGCACGTCCGCGAAGCCGGTCGCCGGCGCCTGCCCGGCGACCGCGGCGTAGACCCCCATGATCTGCCGCCCCACCGCCGTCCAGGAATAGACCCGGCGGCACTCCGCGAGGCCGGCCTTGGCCAGCCGCAGGCGCAGGGGCTCCTCCTCCACGATGCGGGTGAGCGCGCGGGCGAGCGCCGGCACGTCGCCGGGCTCCACGAGGAGGCCGTTCTCCTCGTCGCGCAGGCAGTCCGAGACCCCGACGGAGTGGGTGGAGACCACGGCGAGGCCCGCGGCCATGGCCTCCAGGATGGTGTTGGAGAAGCCCTCCGCGTAGGTGGGCGAGACGAAGACGTCGGCCGCGCGGTAGAGGTCTGGCACGTCCGCGTAGTCGGCGTAGCCCGTGAAGCGGATCTCCGCCTCGGAGAAGCCGAGCTGTCCGGCGAGCGCCATGGCCGGGTCCACGTCGGGCCCGATCCCCGAGATGACGGCCGCGAACGGCGTCTCCTGCTCGCGGAGCGCGGCCAGCGCCTCGATGAAGTCGAGCACGCCTTTCCGGCGGTCGACGCGGCCGTGGTAGAACAGGCGCACAGGCCCGTCGTGAGATTCAGGTAAGCCGTCGTCGGACCCTTGCGCAAAGCGTGCCGTGTCGACCGCGCCCGGCACGATGGTGAAGCGGGCGGGGTCCGACCCCAGCCGGTCGCAGACCTCGGCCACGAAGGACTTGCCGCCGATCAGCAACGCGTTGGCGTTGGCCAGAACCTCGCACATGGCGACCCGGTGGGTCTCGCAGCAGGAGCCGACCCAGTGGCCGTCGCCGCCCTGGATCGAGACCACGTTGGGCACGCCGAGGCCCTTCGAGGCCAGCAGCGTCGCCCAGCCGGTGGGGTAGCCGTACTGCGCGTGCAGCACGTCGAAGGGCTTGCGTGCGTGCTCGGCGCGGATCGTCTCCACCATCGTGTCGATGTCGCGCTCGAAATCGCCGCTCTCCTGCTCGCCGAGCTGTTCGAGGCCGACGACGCGCACGCCCGGCACCGGCGGGGGCGGGCCGCCGCCGTAGACCCGGGTGCCGAAGGCGTCGCCCCGGTACTGCGAGATCATCGTGACGTCGTGGCCGGCCTGGACCAGCTCGCGCAGCAGGTTCTGCGCGTAGACGCTCATGCCGGAGATCGCCGGGAAATAGCGCCGGCTGACGAAGCAGATCCTCATTGCGCGCGCGTCTCCTGGCTCGGTACCTCGTGGGGTCCCGGCCGCCGGCAGGTGCGCAGGTAGTCCAGCGCCTTCGGGATCATCACGTCGGCCCGGTGGCTCTCGCGGGAGAGCTCGACGCAGACCAGCTTGTCGTAGCCGACCGCGTCCAGCGCGTTCAGCACCGCCGGCACGTCCATGTCGCCCTCGCCGAAGGGCAGGTGCACGTGGACGCCGCGGGCCATGTCCTCGATGGCCACGGTGCCGATCCGGCCGGCGAATTCGTGCACGGCGGCGGCCGGGTCGCGCTCGCCCGTGACGAGGCAGTGGCCGGTGTCGAGGGCGAGCGCCAAGCCCTCGACCCGCAGCGCGGCGAAATCGTCGAGGGTCTCGATCAGCATGCCGGGCTCGGGCTCCAGGCAGGGCACGACGCCCTGCTCGGCCGCGTAGGCCGCGACCTCGTGCAGCCCCTCGATCAGCCAGTGCCGCGCCTCGTCCCGGTCGACCCCGGGCTTGGGCACGCCGGCCCAGAACGAGACCGCCTCCGAATGCAGCATCGCGCCGATGTCGACGGCGCGCTTCAGGAAGCCGACGCGCCGCGCCCGGCCCGCGGCGTCGGCGGTGACGAGGGTCGGCTCGTGCTTGGCGGCGGGGTCGAGGAGGAAGCGCGCCCCGGTCTCGATCACCGAGCCCAGTTCGAGGCTCTCGAGGAGGCTCGACACGCGGCCCGCCTCCGCCGCCCAGTCCGCGGCGAAGGGATCGAGATGGTGGATGTCGAGGGTGAGCGCGACGCCGTCGTAGCCCGCGCCCTTGATGAGACGGAGCGCGTCGTCCAGCCGGTGGTTGGCCGCCCCGTTGGTGTTGTAGGCGAAGCGCAGGCTCATGCGGCGTGCCCCCGCTGCTCGAGGCGGAACGGCGCGTGGTGCGATTCCGGCTCGCGGTAGAGCGGATAATGGCCGCCGACGATCTCCTCCGCCAGGGCGGTGTCGAACAGGGGCTGGCCGCCGAAGCGCTCGAGCGCCTCGGGGGTCAGGCGCACCGGCCGCAGGGTCTCGCTCTCCGCGCCGAAGCGGATCAGGGGGTGGTCGCGCGCGATCAGCTTCTCCGTGTTGCGTTCACCGATGCGGTAGTAGCTCATGGTCTCGACCTCGAGGCCCGGCACGATGGCCTTGACCACGCCGACGCCCCCGCCCGGGGGCGAGCAATCGACGTAGAGCACGTCGAAGCCCGCCTCCTCCAGGCGGTCGCAGGCGATCGCCCCGCGGGCATGCCCGTCGGCGGCGGGCGTCGAGGGCAGTTCCGAGAAGCGCTTGGTGGAGCGCTCGGCGTAGACCGTGTCCGCCAGCACCCCGCGCAGATCCTCGGCCGGCCGCTCGATCCAGTCGAGCATGGCCTTGAGCGCCCGGCTCTCCTCCAGGTCGAGGCTCGGCAGCGCCTTCTGGATGAAGGCGTCGACATAGCCCGGCGGCGTCACGCGGCGGGCGAAGTCGAGGGGGCCGTGGCCGAAGCTCTTGCGGACGCGGGCGGCCTGGAACTCGAGGAGCGCCTTGCGCAGGGCCCGGTCGCGGTCCGGGTCGCAGGCCTCGCCGCAGGCGGAGAGGGCGATGGGGACGGGCGCGTCCGCGGGGTTGGTGTCGTAGCCCACCACGTAGAGGTTGGTCAGCCCGAATTGATCGGTGGCGAATTTCGGCAGCGCGCGGATGCCGAGGCCGTCGAGCCGCGCGAGCATGGCCGCGTTCTCGTCCGAGATCCCGTCCGCGAAGTCGAGCATCACGCCCTGGTCGAGGGCGCGGAAGAGCAGGCCGTTGCCGTCCCGCTGCAGCAGTTCGAGCACCCCGTGCCCGAGGGCGAAGTCCACGTCCGGCCCGGCGCCGAGGCCGTTGGTGATGAGGTTGGTGAAGGGCGTGTAGCCCTCCGACAGTTCGAAATAGTCGGTCGCGGCGATGTCGAGGGGCATCAGCACGGTCTCGCCCGTGCCGCGGCGGGTGGCCGGCGTCCATTCGAGCACCGTATCGCGCCCCACGGGGGAACCCGCGGGCAGGCAGAGGGTCAGCGGGTCGGCCACCGCGCGGGCGCCGAAGACCTTCACGAGGTCCGCGTAGCTCCCGCGCTCCTTCTTGCGCGGCATCACCGCGAGCGAGGGCATCAGGTTCTCGGCGATCTCGGCGACCGCGCCGATCAGCGCCTCGTCGTCGGTGGCGCCGTAGCCGATGCCCGAGGGCATCGCGCCGACGAAGAAGGGATCGTCGAGGAAGAGCGAGACGAACCAGACCGGCACGCCGGTGCGGTCCAGGGGCGCGATGTTGAAGCCGACGATGCGGCCCTCGGGCAGCACGTCGAGATAGGCGCGCACGGGGTCGGGCAGGCGCTCGGGCAGGCCCTCGATCCGGCGCGGGGCGCGGTAGCTGTAGGGCCGCGGCGCCTTGATGCGGGCGTGGCGGGCTCTCGCGTCCTGGTCCTGATCGCTCGGCATGGTCATGGATGAACCTTCGGACAAACGCGGTTTCGCGGTCTCGCCGCCCTTTTCCCGGGCGCGCATCGCGTCAGGTCGGATCCGGTCGAGGGGGTCAGTACCGCTTCCTCTCCGTCATCCCGGGGCCGCGCAGCGGAGCCCGGGATCCATGAACACGGCGGCGCCAGGTTCGGCACCTTCGGTATCCATGGATTCCGGGTTCGCCTGCGGCGCTCCGGAATGACGGTGGTGGCGGGCAGGTCGGCATGCATCACAGACTGAACTTGCCTCCCCCGCCCCGTTCGCTCTCGTAGGCCCCGACGACGAGCCGCATCGTGTGGAGATCGCGCGCCGCCGCGTAGGCCGCGCGCTCGGCCGGGCGGCGGAGCGCCGAGCCGAAGGCGCGGACCTGCTCGGTGAAGGGCGAGGCCTGCCCGTCGAAGGCGACATCCTCGGGCTGGCCGGTTGTACCGTCCGTGAACGTCAGCCGGCCGCCGGCGACCTGCCCCATCGTGTTCTCGGCGACGAGTTGCCCCCGCGTGCCGACCACTTCGAGGCGGCGGCGGGGCAAGGCGTCCGGGCAGTTGTAGGCGACGTTGAGACTGGCCAGCACGCCGCCGCCGGTGCGGCCGATGAGGAGCGCGCCGTCGTCGACGCTGTAATCCTGCGCCCGCGCCTGGGTCAGGGCGAAGATGTCGCGGATCGGCTCGTCGAGGAGGAAGTCCACGAGGTCGAGACCGTGCGGGGCGAGGTCGATCAGGGCACCGCCCCCGGCCCGGGCCGGGTCGATGCGCCAGTTGTCGTGCCCGATCTGGGGCGCCCAATCGCGGTGCAGCCAGCAGGCGTAGACGATCCGCACCGCGGTCACGGTGCCGAGGCGTCCGCCCCGCACGGCGTCGCGGATCGCCCGGTGGGCCGGGTGGTGGCGCTGGTCGAAGGCCGTGCCGTAGAAGATGCCGTGATGCGCCACGGCCGCGGCCATCGCCACGGCATCGGCGAGGGAGGCCGCCATCGGCTTCTCGCAGAGCACGGCCTTGCCCGAGGCGGCGAGCGCCTCGACGGCGGCGCGGTGGAGGTGGTTCGGCGTGGCGACGTAGACCGCCTCGACCTCCGTATCGGCGATCAGGCCGGCGAGGTCGTCATGGGCGCGGGCGCCCTCGGCCTCCGCCGCGGCGCGGGCCGCAGCGCCCGGATCGCAGACGGCGACGAGGCGGTGACCCGCCGCGCGGATGCCCGGGGCCATGTAGTCGCGGGCGACCCAGCCGTAGCCGACGATGCCCCAGGCGACCGCGTCCATCACCAGCGCTCCGGCAGGTCGACATATTCCCGGCGGCGCACGCGCTCGGTCTCGGCAGGCGGCGCGCCGGCCTCGAAGACCATCCGCTCGGGCCCCGGCGCGTGCAGGGGATAGGTGGCGCGGGCGGCGTATTCCGCCTCGTAGCGCTCCGAGGGCCAGCGGATCGCGTAGCCGCCGGTCTGCTCGGGCTGGTAGAGGGGGTTGAGCCGCAGGGCCGTGCCGGCGGGCGGCAGGGTCAGGCCGTCCACCACCGAGCGGGGGGCCGGGCGCATGCCGGGCCCGGCCACCACCGAGAAGGCCTCGCAGGCGCGCAGATCCGCGGGCTCGCGCGGGCCGGGTGCGCGGGCCTCGACCAGCGCCCGCGTGAGCTCGGCATCGTCGTAGACCAGCGCGTCGGGAAACAGCTCGGCGATGTCGTCGGCGCTCACCGCGCTGCCGGCGGAGAAGCCGGGGCACTCGCGGTTGTGGATGTGGCTGAGCGCGAGCCAGCCCTCGTCGCCCGCGGTCTGGCGCAGGGATTCGAGCAGCGCCGCCTTGTCCTCCAGGAAGTAGAAGGCGTCGTTGCACAGGACGAGGTCGACGGGCGCGCCGGGCACCGGCCAGTGCGGCGAGCCCGCGTCGAAGCAGACGAGCTGCGCCTTGGGGCCGACGACCCAGTGGCGGGCGACCCAGAGCTTGGCGAAGACCACGTCCGCGCCCGCGACCTTGCAGCCGCGCCGGCCGAGCTCGCGCAGGTAGTGCCCGATGCCGCAGGCGAACTCGAAGACGCAGGCCGGCTCGTTCCAGTGGGCCTCCAGCAGGGCGAGGCCGGCCAGGAAGGTCGGATCACTCCAGCGGTGCAGGAAATAGTCGCCGACGCGGCCCCAGCCGAGGCGCTGAACCGCCTCGCGCAGGCTCGCCTCCGCGCGGGTGCGGATGAGCTGGCGGATGTCCCCCGCATCGGCCGGGGGGCCGGTCCACCAATCGTCCTGGTCGGCGAGCAGGGCGGCGAGCGCCTCGTCGGGCTCGCCCGCGTCGAGATGGGCGAGCACGCGCTCGACCAGGGCCTCCCGGTTGATCCGCAGATAGGGGATGCCGTCGATCACCGGCCAGCGCGCCCCCGTCTCCGCATCCGCGAGGGAATGCGGACGGTCGGCGCGCAGCGGGTTCCCGGTCTCGGGCGAGCACAGCTCGAAGGGGATCATCGCGTCTCAGGCCATCTCACGGACGACGCGCGCCGCAGCAGTGGAACCGGAGAATCCCATGCCGGCGAACGGTTCACGGGAACGCCCGGTTCCGACCGCGGGCGCGGTCACGGGATGCGCATATCGGCGAGCACGCGGTCGTGGAAGCCCTTCACCGGGCCGGCATGGACGAGTTCCATCTCGTTCAACACCGTATCCATGGTGAGCGAGGCGGCCCGCAGGTGCTGCGCGATCTGGAGGACGCGGTCGATGCAGTCGGCCGCGTGGAAGGCGCGGCCCTCCGCGGTGGCGTCGTCCGGCAGCACGGCGCGGGCCCGCTCCACCTGCTCGCGCAGGGCGGGCTCCAGGGCGTCGAGGGCCCATTGCGCGGTGCGCGCCATGATCGGCCCGAGATGGTCGCCGAGCAGCATCTCGCCGGTGAAGCCCGCATCCGGCATCGCCGCGTTGTGGAAGTGGTGGGCCATGGCCGCGAGGAACACGGTGCCGGGATCGGCCCGGTAGAACGGGCTGAGGACCACCCCGTAGACCGCCACCATCAGGCAGTGCTCCGCGTGGTTCTCCGGCGGCTCGAGGAGGATGCGCGGGCGGCCCGGGCAGGTCACGCCGGCCCGGGGCTGCCGGGCGAGGGCCGCGACGAAGCCGGGCAGGGGGCCCGGCGCGGTGCTGGCGCGCGCGCGCAGGCGAGCCCGCAGGCGATCGCGCAGGTCCGGATCGACGGCGTCCGTCACGGCGTCGAAGCCCGCCACCAGCACCTCGGAGGCCGCGGATTCGGAGAGGCCCGCCGCCGCCAGGAAGGCGGCGTCGAGGTCGCACAGGCGGGTGGCGGCGAGGGCGGTGGCGGTGAGGTCGAGGGCCACGTCGGCAGGGCTCGCCCCGCCGGTCAGCGCCTCCCAGCCCTGCGCGAACAGGCGCTCGGCGATGGAGCCCGCGCGCCCGGCCGAGCGGACGCGCTTGAGGTCGTTCAGCTCGACCAGGAGTTCCCGGAGCGCTGCCGGCGCGGCCGGCCCCGTCCCGGGGCCGGTCTCGGTGGCGGCGGACATCAGTGGGTGCCGAGCCAGTCGCGCAGCATCTGCTCCTGCTTGCCGAAGGCGTGCTCGGGCCCGTGACCGTTCTTCACCATCGGCGCCTTGAAGAAGGTCGAGAGCTGCTCCTGCACGCCGCCGTCGCCGCGCTTCTTGGCCAGATCCAGCACGCGGGCGATCTCGATGACCAGGGGCGCGGCCAGGATGGAGTCCTTGCAGAGGAAGTTGACCTTGATCTGCATGCGCTGGCCCATGAAGCCGGTGACGTCGATGTTGTCCCAGGCTTCCTTGTCGTCGCCGCGGGGGCGGTAATAGTGGATGTGGACCAAGTGGTCCTCCACCGGATAGCCGAGGATCGAGTCGAGCACCGTGCCCTTGGTGTTGAGCTTCGACTGCAGGGAGTTCGGGTCGTTCAGCGCCAGGCCGTCGCGGTTGCCGAGGATGTTGGTGGAGAACCAGCCGTCCACGTGCAGCGCGCGCGCCTTGAAGGCGGGGGCCAGCACCGTCTTCATCATGGTCTGGCCGGTCTTGCCGTCCTTGCCCGCCACCGGCACGTTCATCTCCTGCGCGAGCTGGAGCAGGGCCGGCACGTCGGCGGCGACGGACGGCGTGAAGTTCGCGTAGGGGATACCGCTCTTGATCGCCGCATAGGCGTAGAGCATGGCCGGCGAGATCGCCTCGTCGCTCGCATCGAGCCCCTTCTCGAAGGCGGCCGTGGAGTTCAGGGTCGGGTCGCTGAGGTCGGGCCAGCGCTCCGTTGAGGCGAGGTTCACCACGACCACGTCGTCGAGGTTGCTCTCCTTCTGGAAGCGGCGCAGGTCGTTGGCGATGACCGAGACCGCCTCGCGGTGGTCCTTGGCGACGATGCGGTTCTGCCCGTCGATGTTCTTGCAGAACTTGGCGCTGCCCACCGCCGGCCAGGGCGTGATGCCCTTCAGCACCTGGGCGCCGTTCTCGATGTCCTGCCTGGTCAGCACGCCGTGACCGGCGGCGGCGGCGGCGAGGTCGTCGCCGTTGAGATCCCAGCCACCGAAGACGAGGTCCTTGTAGTCGGCCATGCCGGCGACGGGGACCCCGGCCAGCGGCAAGCCGTCGAGCCGGTTCGACCCGGACTTGATCATCTCGATGCCGGCGATGGCAGTGGTGGCGACGGCGCCACCCATGCCAACGAACGCAACGCCGACACGGCGACCGGTCTGCATGCTCATCGGACGGGGAATTCCTTCAACTGGGCTGCGCGGACGATCTGAGGAACGAACGGTGAGCGGCGTCCGCGCGCTTTCTGAACAACTGGAGCGTTCGGGCCTCGTTCCAAGCCCGTCCTGGACACAACTGTGGCGCCGCCAGCCTGAACCGAGGCCGAACGCCGAAGGCAATCCGCTGCTTTCCGAGGGCTTAACGCCGCATCCGCCGCGCCACGCCCTGATCATCCGAGCGTCCCATTCTGGTCATCCCGGCCGGCGATAGAGCCGCCGCTGAACAAAAGCCCGGCTCAGGAAAGCCGCGGCACAAGAGGACCAGAGATGGGGGTTTTCCCGGAGCCGGCGCGTCGCGCCGACGACGTGAGCCGACTCGTGCCCGGCATGGACGGCACGCAGGCGGATGCCGTGGCCTGGCTGCGGCCGGGCCGGGTTCGCAAGCCGCGCAAGGCCTGCGCGACCCGCCGCTCGGCCACCCTGGCGGCGGTGCTGCTCGCGGGCCTGAGCCTGCCGCAGACGGCCTTCGCCCCGGCGGCCTCCGCCCATGACCGGATCGACACCGGCCCGCGCGCCGCGCAGGCCCTCGTCGAGACCGTGATACCCGCCCGTGAGACGACCGCGCAGGAACTCGCGGCGGACCTCTCGGACCAGGGGAACGCGTCGGACTGGGCCGGAGTTCCCGTCGCCGAGCAGGAGCCGGCCACCACGTCCCTCATCGCGAGCGACCTCGACAACCTGCCGCAGCCGGCCCGCAACGAGGGCGCCGACAAGGTGCGCTTCGGCTCCGTCAGCGTGCCGCGCAAGGTGGTCGACACGATCCTGAAGGCCTCCGAGGAGACCGGGGTCGATCCGGCCTACATGATGGCGCTCGCCGACAAGGAATCGAGCTTCGACACCGACGTGAAGGCGGCGACCTCCTCCGCGCAGGGCCTGTTCCAGTTCGTCTCGAACACCTGGCTGGAGATGATCCGCGACTACGGCGCCCGCTACGGGCTGCGGGAGGAGGCGGCGGCCGTGAAGGGCAGCGGCTCGGCCATCCGCGTGGCCGGCGACGGGATGCGCGACCGGGTGCTCTCGCTTCGCAACGACCCCTACGTGGCGAGCCTGATGGCGGCGGAGCTGGTCAAGCGCGACCGCGGCCGGATCGAGGCGCGGATCGGGCGCGCGCTCTCCACCACGGAACTCTACTTCGCCCATTTCCTCGGAACGGCGAGCGCCGGGCGCTTCCTCTCCCTGAGCAGCGACAAGCCGGACGTGAACGCGCAGAAGGCGTTCCGGAGCGCGGCCCGGGCCAACCGCAGCCTGTTCACCACCCAGAGCGGCAAGGGCCGCCGCAGCCTGAGCGTGGCCGAGGTCTACGAGCGCATCGACGGCATGATCGACAAGCGGCTGAGCCGCTATCAGGGCGTCGCCGCCCTGGTGCGCCCCGCCGAGATCGAGCCCGCCGTCCAAGTGGCCGAGCCGGCGCGCCCCGCCCGCATTCAGGTGAGCGACGCGCTGCCGCCGGCCGGCCTGTAAGACGCAAGGATCAGGCGCGCGCGCAAGAAGGGCGCGAGGCCCGCGCGCCCGGCGTTGACAGCGGCGTGAGGCTATCTCTATATCCCCCGCGCTGCGGCCGATGAACGGATCGGCCCGGCGCGTGGCGGGGTAGCTCAGCTGGTTAGAGCAGAGGAATCATAATCCTTGTGTCGGGGGTTCAAATCCCTCCCTCGCTACCAAAATCCTTCCTGCAGTCTACGGTGAAAACCGGAAGCAGGGCGGGCACTTACAAGACCTAGAGCACGCTTCGGAGACACCGAGCCCTGGACCTTCCGTCCGGGGCTTTTTGCTTCTCGGGCGGATTTCGGGCGGACTTTTCTGCACGCTTGCCGGACGATCCGCCCGGATTCGAATGCCCGGGCGGACCACCCGGCAGCCTGCGCCCGTGCCCGTGTCCCGTTCCAGGTCACGCCCCCGGCCGTCGACCTTGGCGCGGCCGGGCCCCGTGGTACCCTCCGGCCCGACCGCCAGCGTCATGGCACCGGCAGCCGCTCAATCGGCCGGGGAGCCTCAAGGGCGGGGGCGCGCGGGGAGGTTCGCTCTCCCCTCGGATGTGTCCGCTCACCGGACAGACCCCGTCCTTGCGGCGCGCCCCGCGGGGGCATCAGCCCGGCATAGGGGACCGGCTCCGGCCGGTCAGCCTCTCGCTTTCCCCTTGAGAGTTCCTCCCATAGTACCGGCGCTCAGCGCCGGGCCAGGAACCCTGCCATGCGCCCCCTCGACATCGCCACCATCGAGCCCTTCGTCCGCGAGGCCCTGCCGCTCGCGACCGACGCGGAGATCGCCGCCATCCTCGTCCGGCTCGGGGGCCGGATCGTGCGCCCGGAGGAGCAGGCGCGCGTCCAGCCCGGGCAGGGGCTGGGCGCCAGGACCAACGCGGCGCTGCTGCGCGGCTTCCTCTCGCACGCGATCAGCGGTCGGCCCGCCCGGGGGGACTGGGACGATGCAGTCGGCTCGCACGTCCGTCGGCTCGTCGACGTCCCGGCAGCGCGGGAGGCGGCTGGCAATGTTCCGTGAACCACGGTCCCTAGCTCGTCGGGGCGCGGTTAAGGTCTAGGCAAGTCGAGGGCCCGAAGTTGTGCGCGACGCAACCACAGGGAACCCACAAGATGCCCACAGACCAAGAGATCGGCGCCACCGTCTATGCCGCCCTGACGACTGTCGAACGCGCCTCCCTGAGGGAAGCGTTGAGGGCGACGCAGGTCGACGAGTACGATGACTTTCACTGCGCCCTCGGCAACCTCGGCTACGGTTGGCCTGTGGGTCAGGGTCGTGGCCGCAGGGTCACGCAGAAGGACGCGCGGAAGATGTGCGGCTGGCTGGCTGAGCTCCGCACGCGTCCCGATACAGACGACACCGACTGGGGGCGTCTCCTCTGTGGCGCGTTCGGAGAGGCCGATGATCGGGTTGCGGGCCTGTACGTTGAGGCCGGCCTCCCAGAGACCAAGCCGGCCCTGGACTGAGGAGGCAGCCATGCGACACCTCGACATCGCCGGCGAAAGGCGGACGCGGGCTCGCCTCTCGGAGATCTACGACATCTGCTCGGAGATCATCTGGGACCCTGCGACGACCCCCGACCGCCGGGCCGAGCTCACCGCGTTCCGGACCTGGCTGCACAGCAAGCCGGTCGACCAGGGTTACCCGAATTACCGGCACTACGACGACGCGAGTCGCCGGGCGGCGGCCCTGCTCGACAAGCCCGATCTCCTCCGCGGCGTGCTCGACGCGCCCGCGGCGACCGAAGGAGCTGACCTGGGGGCGGATGAGCGCGCCGTCCTACAGAAACCAGCCGACGACGACCGCGCCGGCGATCGCCACACCGACGCGTAGGACCGTCTGGCGTAGCCGGTCGACCGCGGCCGTGAGGGCGGCCATGTCCGGGACGGTCGCCGACGCCGGAATCGCGAGTGACAGACTCGGCGCTGGATCGGGGCCCGGCCCGTCTTCTCCCGGAACCTCCGAGCGGGCCGCGTCGCCCCAGCTCAGCATGGTGACTGTGCCGTGCGCCGCCTCAGGGAACGAGCTCTCCCGGCGCTGCGCAGGCACCAGGTGCCAGGTCACGCCGTAGCCGGGCGGCGTGTGCTCGTCGCCCCTGCGGATCCACAGGTCGAGCTTGGTCCCCACGAAGAAGCTCGGCATCTCGCCGGCCCGGTAGGCGGCGATCATGCGGTCCATGTCCTCCTGCTGGATCCAGGCCTCCAGGAACCAGGCGTCGACGCTTCTGAGCTCGGGGTCCGCCGGGATGAAGCCCACGACCGCTGTGAACGGCTTGTAGCCCTGGCCGTCCTCCTGGGGGATGGCGGGCTTGATCGTGACGGGCAGGTCTCGGCACCTGTCGCCCCATCCGGCGAGACGCAGGTCGTCCTTCTGAATCCGTCCTTTGCCCACGAGCCGGGGGGTGCGGGTGGCGACACCTTCCTCAACGGAGACCGTCTGGTAGAGGGCGAGGTTGGTGACCTCCACCCAGAGCGTGCGGAACGGATCGTGGTGCCACTCGCCGTCTTGCCCTGGGATCCTCAGCACGCCTTCGGCGACCTCGGCCTTCAGTGCCGCGCGCTTGTCCTGCCCAGCCATCCCGCCCCCCTGTGGGGTACACTCTCGCTGTCGGACCGCGGACCGTCCAGGGCAGGGTCAGGGGCCGTCCACCGACTCGCGCGGCCGGGGCGGGTCAGCTCTCCCGGCGCGGGGTGGCGGCGTCGCGCAGGCGCGCGAGCTCGTGGTCGGTGCGCTCCAGCGTGAAGAACACGCCCGTGATCAGGACGGCCGCCGAGATGACGACGATCATCCCGCAGCAGACCCAGAGCGTGACCTCGCCCACGGTCAGGCCGCCTCGCGCTGCAGGAGCCCATGGCTCTCCAGGACGGCGAGCACCCCGTCGGCGAGCTAGCGGTCGTCGAGCCGATCAGCTCGCCCGCGGGCGAGGACCTCCCGCACCAGGACGGCGGCCCCCGGCGGGGTGAGCGCCTGCCCGAACAGCGGGGTCTCGGCCGCCGTGCGCTCGGCCTCGGGCAACTCGGCGAGCGCGGCCGCGACCGAGTCGTAGACGATGACCGCCGGGCGCATGAGGTTCGTCACCCCGACCGCCGCGAATGCGGCGAGCGCGTCGGGCTCCTCGCACCGCGCGTCGACGACCCGGCGCCGGAACGTCACCTGGGCCGGTCGCGGGATCCCGTAGAACGCCCACGCCGCCCTGTGCTCCTCGGTCGTGCTCGCCATCGTCCCCCCTCCGCGGTCTCTCGGGCGGAGGATACCACCGCGAACGATTCGCGACGGGACGGAGCCGCCCCACGGGGCCCAGGGATATCTTCACCACGGCCGGCGGATCCCCTTGCCGCGGGAGTCCCCGCCTGCCACGTTGGCTGCCTCACCGAAGGGATCGCCCCGTGAACGCTCGCACCTTGAAACGGATAGCCCGCACCGCCTGAGCCACCGAGCTCGGCGCCCGCCTGCGCGTGCCCCCGTTTCCAGCGAGCCTCCGATGATCGACGACGTCCAGCGCCGCGCCCGGCGTGCCGCCCGTATTGCCACGTACCGCGACTCCGAGGACCGCCACCGGCGCGCCCTCGCGATCCCCCCGACGAGGACGGCCACGCTCGACGAGCTCCTCGTGGGGGCTCAGCCGCTCGACGGCAGCCCGATCGAGGACGCGCGCTACTGGGCCCGGGAGGTCCTGCACACCCCCGCCGCTCCGAGCTTCCCCGACGAACTGCACATCGCCATCTCCAGGTTCGGCCTGGAGCCGACGGCGGCCCGCGCCGTCGCGGTCGAGCGGGCCGCGCTCGCGCAGGTCCAGGCGGTGTTCCCCGACCTGACGGCCGAGGATTCGTTCGGGGACGTCGCCGACCGGGCGACGATCTACGCCGCGCTGCTCGGCGATCCCGAGGCGGCGGGGCGCGCCGTCGCGATCGTCCACGACTACCTCTTCGGGCACCTCCACACCGGCCGGCACGACCCGGTCCCGCTGCGCGAGGTCTTCGTCACGCTCCTGCACGTCTGCTCGCTGTGCAGCCGGGACCTGCCGGCGCAGCCCGTCGCCAACGACCTGCAGGCGGACTGGCGAATGGGGCGGGGGTCGGCGCGGCAACTGCTGGAGGCAATCGCGGACGTCGCCGTCCCGCCGGAGGAGCTCCCGGCACCGGCCGCCCCGGTCGCGCCGCTGGCCCCGGCGCCTACCGCGGGCGCGGCCGGCGAGGGCGATCTCGACCTCGACCTTGGCGGCATCCTGGGGCGTGCCTACGCCCCGAGCCTCGTCGTGATCCCCGAGCCCACCGGTAAGAAGAAGGTACCTGGACAGGCCGCCGCCATCGTCGGTCGTGCCCTGCCGCTGCGCCCGATGCCGGACCTTGAGGTGCTCGGCCGCCACCTGGTCGAGCGCAGCCCGTGGGCCGCGCCGGGGATCGCCCGCCTGATCGGCCTACTCCAAGGACGGGCGCACGCGGGGTTCCCGAACATCGTCTTCGTCGGCCCGCCGGGGGCCGGCAAGTCGGAGCTCGCCCGGGACTTCGTCGACGCCCTCGGTGTGCCCTCGCTCGTCTATGCCTGCGCAGGGGCGCACGACGGCTCGATCGGGGGGACTTCGAAGCAGTGGTCATCGGCCCGTCCAGCTGTGTGGACGCAGATTCCGATCGAGCACGAGAGCGCGAACGGCGTCCTCATCCTCGACGAGCTGGACAAGGCGGCTCCCGGCGGTGGGCACAATGGATCCGTCCGGGAGGCCCTCCTCGGCATCGCGGAACCTTCCCAGCGCAAGGCCTTCTGGGACGTCGGGCTTGAAACCAAGTGCGATCTCAGCGGCATCAGCCTCCTGGCGACGGCGAACTCGGTCGAGCCGATGCGCGGCCCGCTGCTCGACAGGTTCGTGAGGGTCGAGATCGGCGCCCCGCGCCGGCAGGACCTGCCCGTCGTCATCCGCACCGTCCTCGAAGGGATGCGGGCGGAGGTGGCTGACGCGCGGTGGATCCCCGACCTTGACGGCGTGGAGTTTGAGGCCCTGCGCCGGGCCTGGAAGGGCGGCTCGCTCCGGCCCCTCCGGCGCGCGATCGAGCGGATCATCGGTGCCCGCGCCGACCGCCGGTTCTCGCACTGACGGAGGCCTGGCCGTGACCGCGACCGCCATCCGCCTGCTGCGCGAATCCGTGGAAGCAGCGGTCCTCGACGAGCGCGTCGAGCCGACGCTTGCCACGGGTGTTTATGCCTACGTCGGCGCGCTCCTCCGGCTCGTCGAGGACGGCGATCGCGAGCCTGGGCGCGCCCTGCGCGAGGCCCGCTCGGCCGTCGGCTTCCTCACCGCCGTCCCCCGCCTGCCGCCCGCCCGCCCGCGTACTTGGAGGCCATCATGACGACCCGAGACCGGCGCGCCGCCCGAGAGCTGCGCGGATACCTAGAGCGCCTGTACGGGCCTCAGCCGACGCTCACCCTCACAACCGCGGAGGAGGTGTCCTCAGAGCGCGTATACGTCTACGTCGGCGGCGTCGTCCCAGCCCCGCCCGCCACCGATGATGGCCAGACCTACGGCGCGACTTCCTTCGACCACTACGCGCCCGCTTTCGTCACCGTCGTCGCCCGCCTCGCCTCGCGCCTCGTCGCGATCCGATCCGCCCGGTACGCCCCCGGGGGCGGCCTCGTGCCGGCGTGCGCGCAAGATGGCGCGGAGGACCTCCACGCCGTCTACGGCAAGCTCTTCCCCGACGGCGCGGTCGAAGTCGACGTACCGTGGCAAGAGCTCGCCCGCGCGGTTGCCGAGGAACTCAGCGAAGCGGGGCTCCTCGACAGGCTGCAGAGCGGGCAGATCAAGTCGAAGTTCGCGAGCCTGAGGTGGTATTTCGACAGTATTCCCCAGTCATCAAAGAGCAAGGTCAACTACATTCTGCGGGCTGCCACGGACCTGTCGACGGTCGTCTGCGAGCGGTGCGGCGCGCCCGGTGAGCACCGCCGCCGGGCTTGGCACGTGATCGCGTGCGACGCCTGCGAGGAGGCCCAGCGCAAGGGGCGGCGCGGCGGCGGTGGCTGACGTCTACCGCCACCGCCGGCTCAAGGCCTGGAGCGTCCGCGAGGGCGGCCGGGTCGTCGGCCATCGCGAGGCGGCCTGCCTCGTCGGCGTAATCCTGGTGGCGTCGGAGGCCGGCCGGCTCCGGTGCATCGCCCGGGGGCAGCGCGAGGTCGTGGCTTGGGCCCGGGGCGAGATCGCCGATCGGCCGCGACCGGCCGGGGCGGAGCGGCTGCGGTACCAGCTCGACCGGCCCGGCTTCCGCGCCGGGGAGGAGGAGCGCCCGGTCACCCGGGCGGTCGCGGCATGGTTCGAGCGCAACGGCTCGGCATGGATCGAGGGAGGAGAGTGAGATGCCGACGGCCCTCATCATGTCCGACCTGCACGTTGACGCGAGTCCCTGGCAGCTGCCGCCGGGCCCTCGCGTCGAGGTGGCAATCGTGGCCGGCGACGTCGCGGATGGGCTGTGCCGCAGGGCTCTCCCATGGCTCGCGGAGCATGTCGTCCCGCGCGCCCGGCATGTCGTCTACATCCCGGGCAACCATGATTTTTACGGGGGCCGGCTGCCGGACGAGCTCGCCCGGGCCAGGGACTCGGCGATCGCCGCCGGGATCCGCCTGCTCGATTGCGGCCAGGTCCTTCACGTCGACGGCGTCCGCATCGTCGGCGCGACGCTTTGGACCGATTACGCGGTCGGCGAGCCGCGCTGGTCGCGGCCATGGGCGCTGCGCGACTGCGGCGACCGTGAGTTAGGGATGCGCGATCACAGGAGGATCCAGACGAGGGACCGGCTCGGCCACCCCGCGCCCTTCCGCCCGCCGGCCGCGCTGTCGCTGCACGTAGACCACCGCGATCGCGTCGCGCGGGTCCTGGCCGAGGCGCACGGCGGGCCGACCGTCGTAGTCACGCACCATGCTCCCCATCCCCGCTCGCTGCCGAGCGGCGCCCCGGTCGGTCCGACCTGCGCCGCGTACGCGAGCGACCTCTCGGCCCTGATGGAGAACCCCGGCGCGCCCGATCTCTGGATCCACGGGCACGTGCATGTCAGCCGGGATTACACCGTCGGGCGGACGCGTGTGGTGGCGAACCCGAGGGGCCATGACACCAGCTTCACGCGCAGGGACGGCACGTGGGCTGACGAGCGCGAAAATCCCGCCTTCGATCCGTTCCTCATCCTGGAGCTCTGACCGTGCGCGCGCTCGCCATCCTCGCCACCCTGTCGGCCGGGCCCGCTCTCGCCAGCGGGAGCACCTGGCCGGCCGACGGCGTCTACTGCCCCTCCGGCACCGACGTGCCGGCGATCGTCGTCGAGGGGCGCGGGATCGGCATCGACCTGCTCGACTGCCCGCGCGCGCGGCTGTCCGGCGGCCGCCTGCGGGCAGATCGATGCTACGCGAACGGCGGCAGCACGGTCCCCTACGACACCGACCTCGCGATCCTGCCGGGCGGCAACCTGCTCCACGACGGCGTGAAATTCCGGCGCCGGGCCCGGGGTCCGTGCCCTTAAGCCGGGGTCGGCGCGCCCGCCCGGGTCCGGGCCATCAACTCGGCGAACGCCGCCCGGGTCTCCTCGGGCGTCCGGCGCGGCCTCGCCGGCCTGTCCATCGGATCGCCAACGAGGCGCAGGAGAGCCGCGGCGCGCCGGCGCCCCTCCTCGCGCAGGGCCTCCAAGTCGCGGGGGTCGACCGGTGCTTCGCCCGCCTTCCAGCGCCTGACGGTGCGCCCGTCGCCGTGCCCCAAGATCCGGGCGACGTCGGTCGTCCAGCGTGGCCCGGCGAGGAGCTCGCCGATGGCGGAGAGCTCCTGCAGGGGCGAGAGGTCCGGCGGGCCGCCGTTGCCCCGGCCGAGCCCGGCGGTCGCTACCGCCGCGGCCGGCGCCACCGCCTCGGCGCGGGCCCGCGCGATTCGGCTTCCGCTCCGCGTTGCGACAGGCGCCGTCACGATCGGTGGCTCCGTTTCGTGGGTGGCACGCTCTAGACCGATTTTTGCCTCGCCTTGACCAGCCTCACCCAGGCGATGCGCTTCGCCCAAGGGAGCGAGGGCATGGTCGATTATGCGCGACCTGATCCACGCACGCGGGCCGGACCTCTGAATCCACGGCCATGTCCACCAGGTCGCCGACTACTTGGTCGGGCGCACAAGGCAGTGGCTTCGATCCCGCCATAGTCGTGTCGATCGAGCTTCCCTCAGCCTCGACTTGATGGCTCGAATCGGTTGCGGTTGTATCCTCATCGCCGACCAGCCGATCTGCCGTCCCGAGGCGCGACGCCGCCCGCAGACCGGTCCAGAGGATTTTCGGGCGGGCGCCCGATCGAGGAAGAGTAGGGGAGCCGTCGGCACCCCCAACCGAGCGGGGGGATATGGCAGACGCCCAGTATCACCCGGCGCACGTCGACCGTGCGCTGGCGAGGATCGATGCGATCGACGACGACGACGGGCTGCTCGCGGCCGTCAGCGTCATCCGCGGTCCGGACGCCGTCCCCCCCGAGGTCCACGTTAGGCTACTTCGGCGATGCCGCGTCGAAGCGAACCGCAGGTTGGAGGGCGCCGTGCTGCGCGCCCTCGTCAAAAGGGTCGACCGCTGGGTGACCCGCAAGTTCGCCGGCTTGTCACCGGCCGATCAGGAGGAGATGTCCCAGGAGCTCCTCGCTCACGTCGTCAAGGCGGTCGCCAGGACGACAGCCATCGACTGGTGGGAGTGCCGGTTCTTCTTCAACCTGCGCAAAGCCGCCGCGAGCCAATACGAGAAGACGTACGACGAAGGCCTGAGGTCGGCAACCGCCGACATCGGCGACCAAGCCGAGGAGCTGCACGACGAAGGCGCCCTCGCGAAAGAACTCGTCGAGGACGCCGTGCGCAATGCCCGCCTAGTCGAGGTCCTCGATCCGGATGAGGTCGCCCTCGTCCACCCACTATTTCTTTCCACCCTTCCGATATCCAGCAAGAAGGCCAAGCTCGACCTGGTGCGATACCTCGGCATCCCGGAAGGGACCCTTGCCGAGAAGAAGGCAACCATCGTCAAGAAGCTAAAGGCCGCGCTGGAACAGGAGTCGCTGTCATGAACACCGACAAGAACGATCCACGCGCCATGGCCGACCGCATCGTCGAGGCCGGAGCCGATCCGGATGAGATCGCCGCCGCCCTCACACAGTTAGGCGATCAAGCGGGTGTCTTCCTCGGCCGTCTCGCCGCTCACTCCGCTCTTCGCGAAGGCGACGGGGATGCGTCCGATGTCGCCGATCGCGACGCCGAGGCTTCGGCATCGCTTCTGGCTCACGTGCAGTCGGTCTACGAGGCTGAGAAGGCCGACACGGCGGCCCTGGCGCGCCCAAAGGACCTCTCGAAGCTGCCGACCTGGGTCGCGGCGAAGGCGGCATTCGGTAACGACGTCACCTTCGTCATAAAGCTCGCCGGCCGCCACGTGACGCCGCCGACTGGCCGGTTCGTCCGGTACGCCGCCGATGCGCTCGGTGTGGCGATCACCCAGGTCAGGCAGCACTTCGCCGACGGCATGCCGCGCGGCGTCGCCGGCGCCGAATTCAAGTCATCGGGTAAGCCGGGGACGGGCGGCGTCGAGGACTTCGCGGAGGCCGTCCGGGCCGCGAGCATCCCCGACGAGCTTCGCTCGCGCTGGCTGGCGGAGTAGCACCCGATGGACGCGTTTGCCCTCGCCCGTCTCCAGGCCAGGCGCAAGCGCGCCCTCCTGCCGGCCGGCATCATGTCCGGCAACGCAGCGGTGGAATGGGCCTTCACCGATGCAGGCATCGACATCCACGAGCAGAAGATTGACGGCACGATCCTGGACGGATGCGACGCCAAGCTCTTCCGCGCGGCCTCGGCCGTCTACGTCCGAGACGACGTTCCGAAGCCGGAGCAGGCGCTCCACCTCGCGCACGAGCTCGGGCACCTCGACCTGCACAAGCCGCATGAGGAGTGCGAGCTCCACAGGACCGACCTGCGACCGGCCGGCTCGCGCGCCATCTCGCGCGTGGAGGCCTACGGGCCCCGCGAGCGCCGGGAGCTGATGGCGAACGTCTTCGGGCGCGAGTACCTGCTGCCGCGCGACCTCGCGCGGCAGCTCTTCGTCGATGACCGCCTTTCCGCGCCTGCGATCGCTACGCGGTTGGGCCTTCCGCTCGGGATGGTCCGCCAGCAGCTCTTCGACGCGCTGCTGCAGGCCGACGTGGCTCCGCCCAAGGAGAAGGGCCCACGGAAGCTCCAGACGCTCGATCCCAGCCAACAGCGGGCGGTCGATTACAAAGGGCGGGCCCTCCTGGTCGAGGCTGGCCCCGGATCGGGCAAGACAAAGACGCTCGTCGCCCGAATCAACCGGCTCCTCGAAACGGAGCATCCCTCCCGCATCCTGGCGCTGACCTTCTCCAACAAGGCCGCGGCCGAGCTGTCTTCCCGGCTCATGGAGGATAAGGGTGACGAGGCGGTAGAAGTCTGGACCGGCACCTTCCACGCCTTCGGCCTGGAGGTGATGCGACGGCACTACGAGCTGTTCGGGCTCGGGCCCAAGATCCGCCTGCTCTCGCCGTCCCAGGCCGTCGAGTTGCTTGAGGAGCGGCTGCCGCTTCTCGGCCTTGAGCACTTCCACGATCTCAGGGATCCCGCCGCCAAGCTGAAGGAACTCCTGCGGCCGGTCTGGCGGGCCAAGGATGAGCTCGTCGGGCCCGGGGAGTTCCGCCGGATGGCGACGGAGAACCTGGACCGCGCCGAAGCCGAGTACGCCGCGCTGCGAAAGCAGACCAAGGTGGCGTTCAAGCCGGTCGAGACCGCGCAGAAGACCATGGAGGCGGCCGCCGTCTACGACGAGTACGAGAAGCTGCTGCGGGGCAACGGCCTGGTCGACTTCGCCGACCTCGTCATGCTGCCCACCCTGATCATGGCCCGCGAGCCGAAGGTGCTCCGGGAGCTGCGCGACCAACATCGCGAGATCCTGGTCGATGAATTCCAGGACGTGAACCGGGCCAGCGCGGAGATGGTCAAGCTCCTCTGGGGTGAGGAGAACCGCGTCTGGGTCGTGGGCGATGCCCGCCAGAGCATCTACCGGTTCCGAGGCGCTTCGCCGCTGAACATGGAGCGCTTCGAGCGCGACTTTCCCGCCGGCGAGGGCGAAGTCGAACGCATCCCACTCGCGTTCAACTACCGCTCAACCGACCACATAACCGGCCTGTGCCGGACCTTCGCCGCAGCGACGGACGCGATCCGCGGGCGGGAAGGGTTCACCCCGGCCGGGCTTCCCTACGACGCGGAAGCTGACCGAGAGGACGAGGGAAGCGCGACGAAGCTTCTGGTCGGGCAGGATGACGACTGCGAGGCCGACCTGCTCGAACGGGAGATCCGCCGTCTGCGCGACGACGGGGTGCCGTACGGCCGGCAGACCGTCCTCGCCAGGACAAACACTCGCCTGGACACCCTGGCCGCCCGCCTCGCCCGGCATGGCATCCCCGTGCTGCACCTCGGCAGCTTCTTCGAGCGATCGGAGGTCCGCGACGTCCTGTCGATCCTCGCCATCGTCGCCGAGACGAACGGTGCCGCGCTCTCGCGCGTGGCGGCATTCCGGGGCATCGACGTCGAGGGGCCCGACGTCGCCATCGCGGTCGAGCATGCTCGGCGTCGCGGGCGCGCCCTCGCCGAGGTCCTTCCCGACGCCCTCTCGTTCGAGGGGCTGAGCCCGGCCGGGGCCGAGGCGCTCACCCTTCTGGGCGGCAGGCTCCAGGGCCTGACCCCGAGGACCCCCGCCTTCGAGGTGGTCTCCACCTGGCTCCTCGATCGGGGCGATTACCTGCGCCACCTCGCGGTCGAGGAAGGGATCGAGGGCGACCTGAAGCGATCCGCGCTGCGCCAGCTCGTCGAGTTTGTCGATCAGGTCGAGCCGGACGGATCCCCCCTGTCCGCGAAGGATGCCCTGCGCCGCGTGCGCACCGTCATGCTGCTCGCCGACGACCGGGACCTCCGCGAGCCCGACCTCGGGCCCGAGGCCGACGCCGTCAGGCTCATGACCGTGCACGCCTCCAAGGGCCTGCAGTTCGAGGCGGTCCACGTCGTCGGCCTGCACGACGACGGCTTCCCGAAAGCGCCGAAATCCGACCAGTGCCAGGTGCCGCACGGCATCGGCGACGGGCGCGACGCCAAGAAGGCGCAGGCCGAAGAGGAGCGCTGCTGCTTCTTCGTGGCGATCTCCCGGGCCGAGGATCACCTGCGCCTCTACCACACGCTCCAGGCCGCCAAGGAAGGGCGCGTCGCGTCACCCTTCATCGCCGATCTCGGCGGCTTCCGCGCCGAGACGCTCGACGGGCCTCCGGCGAAGTTCCCGCTTCCGGCCCACAACGTCGGCGGCGCGTCCCTCGGCCACATCACCCTCCACGACGTCCGCGACTTCGAGAAGTGCCCGCTGCGCGTGGCCTACCGGCACCAGCTCTCGATCCGGAGCCGCCGGCACGAGAGCCCGTTCCAGCGAACCGGGGGCGCCCTCTACGAGGTGATCGACCGCGTATCGGAGATCGCCGACGACGGAGCGGGGGTCATCGCGGCGCTCGAAGCCGCGTTCGCCGTGGCATGGGCCGAGCGCGGGCCGGACGCCGACCACCCGTTGCGGGCCGAGTACGAGGCCGTGGGCCGCAGGGACCTGGCGAAGCTGCACGACCTCATCGTCGGGCACGAGGGAGCCGGCGGCGATCCGATCCGGCTTCCCATCCGGGGCGGCCATGTCCTGGTGCCGCCGCCCCTCCTCTCCCGCGATCCGGGCAAGCCGCGCACGGCCCGGATGGTGGTGGTCGGCAAGCGCGACACAAAGAACGCCCGAGCCCTAACAGCACGCCTGTTCCTCGCGGCGGCCAGGCTCCGCGAGGAACGGCGGATCGCGGCCGAGATCGCCCACCTCACCGACGGCGGCATCGTCGCGATCACGCGATCCGACGAGGAGATGGAGCAGGACCTCGAAGAGGCCGCGGCGATCCTGGACGCCGTGCGCAGCGGCCGGCTCGAACCGAAGCCCAGCCTGCAGGTCTGCATGCGCTGCGGCCATTTCGTGTCCTGCCCCGCCACCGGCGCGCGCCGCACGGTCTAAGCGAGAAAGTTCGGGTCCAGGGCGAACGGGGCCGGAGGATTTTTCGCCGGCGGACCGATGGAACCAGTGAGCGGCCAGGGCGGCCGTGAATGGAGTTCCATCATGACCACCGAGATCGACATCTTCATCCGCCGTGAGGGCCACCCCGACCCGGCCCGCCACAAGGTCGAGGACGGCCTCACCGTCCAGGCCCTCAAGCTCCTCCTTGCCGCCGGCGGTGGCGACGTGGTCGGCATCTTTATCTTCGAGGAGGACGTCGACGAGCCCCTGCCGGACCACCACCAGATCCGGCACCACGAACACGGGCGCGGCCACGGGCACGGGCACAAGGTCCTGCACCACAGCCGTTGCCGGCATGTCCACGTCGCCGTCCGCTATGCCGGACGCCCGATCGAGCGAGCTTTCGGCCCTGGCTCGACGCTCGCCCGCATTAAGGACTGGGCGGAGCGCGAGTTCGGGATCGATGCCGTCGACGCCGCCGAGCTCTCGCTCCAGCTCGCCGGTTCGACGGACCGGCCCGACGAGGCCACTCACGTCGGCTCGCTGGCGAAGTGCCCCGACTGCCGCGTGGTCTTCGACCTCCTGCCCACGGTGCGCGTGAACGGGAGCGGCGAATGACCCCCGATCGCGCCCAGCTGGAGCGCGACCTCGCAGCGGTCCCCTTCCAGGAGGGGGCCGCCCGCGGGCGTTGGCGCCTGATCACCATCGCCTGGCCGTTCGCGACCTTCGGCATCACCGCCAAGGACGGATGGGAGTTCGTCGTCCGCCTCGAATGCAGCGGCTACCCCGCGCAGCCGCCGACCGGCGGGCTCTGGGACCTCGCCGGCAACGCGATCTTGCCGGCGGTCAAATGGCCGCGCGGGGACGCGGTGTTCCTGGGGACTTTCAGGCAGGACTGGCAAATGGGGGCGGCCCTGTACTTCCCCCTCGATCGCCTCTCGCGGCAAGGGCACCCCGACTGGGCCAACACCCACCCGCACCTGACCTGGAAGCCGGAGAAGGGGATCGTCCAGTACCTGGCCGAGGTCCACCGATTCCTGAACTCGCGAGGCTACCATGGCGTCGCCTGACCGCCCGTCCGTCACCTGTTCCTACCTGCTGTGGTGGCGGCTCTTCCGGGAGCTGAAGCGCCGCGGCGCCGGCACCAGGGAGAGCGGGGCTTTCCTCCTCGGTACGCGCAAGGCCGGCGCTGCGACGGTGCGAGCCCTCGTCTTCTACGACGACATCGACCCGAACGCGCTCTCGACCGGCATCGTGCGCCTTTCCGGGCACGCCATGAATGCCGTCTGGCAGATCTGCGCCGACCGAGGCCTGGAGGTCCTCGCCGACATCCACACGCATCCGGCCGGTGCGGGCCAGAGCCGCTCGGACCAGGAGCACCCGATGGTCTCCATGAAGGGGCATCTTGCCCTGATCGCCCCGCGCTTCGCGCGGAGCGCCTTCGACCTCGCCGGAATCGGCGTCTACCGCTACCGCGGCTCGAAGCTCTGGGAGGACCTCCTGGCGCCCCAGCCCGGGTGGCTCGGCATCAGGATCCGAGGTGCATGATGGGCATTCCCGATATCGCGACCATCCGCGACACGCTAAGCCGCGTCGCCAAGGTCGATCTCGACAACGGCTCCGCGCCCGACATCGAGACCGCCGTGGCTCGCCTGCGCGGTCACCGCATCGGCGTGACGGCCGGCCCTGAGATCGCGGCGAGCGCCCCGCATCAGGCCGCCCTCCTGACGGTGGTGAACATCGCGCGCCGGTACGCGCTGGGCGGTGTGACCGTCGAGGGCGACCTCGACGTTCCGTTGCTCGTCGCCGGCGATCGGAGCCGGTCGCTCGCGGAGGAGGTCGCCGCGCAGGGCGGCCAGCGGGGCATGCCCGGTGACGACGAGGTTACCGTGATCGTCGGCGCACCCACCCGTCGCCCCATGCGCGGCGTTGCGCTGACCTTCGAGGGCTGGCGAGGCGGCGTCGTACCCCCGGAGGCAGCGCGCCTGACCGAACGGACGACGGTCATGCCGGCCGCCGTGCTCGCCGGGGCGTTCGCGTCGGCCGAAGCCTTCGCGATGCTGCGCGGCGAGGCCGAGGCCGGCTACAAGGCCATCGGCCTCTCGCTGTGGCGTCCCGGGCGCACGGCGCACTGGATGCAGCCCGAAAGCGACGGACCTCCCCTCGAAGCCCTGCCGGACAACCTCTGGATCCTCGGGCTGGGGCACCTCGGACAGGCCTTTCTCTGGGCCCTGCTGATGTGCCCCTATGCAAACCGGTCCGCAGTCAGGTTGGTGCTACAGGACGTCGACACGGTCACCGGCTCGACGGAAAGCACCTCGATCCTGACGCAGGACGGGATGTCGGGGGCGATGAAGACCCGCGCCGTGGCCGGCGTCCTGGAGCGGCACGGCTTCAGGACCACGCTGATCGAACGGCCCTTCGACGACGGCTTCCGGCGCAGGGCGGCCGACGATCCTGCGGTCCTCATCTGCGGGGTCGATAACCTGCTCGCGCGATCGCAGATCGAAGGGCCGGGCTTCCCGTTCGTCGTGGAGGCCGGGATCGGCGACAGCGCGCAGGATTTCCGATCGATCAGGCTCCACACCTTCCCAGCCTCGCGCAGGGCCGCCGACCTCTGGGTGTCCGGGTCCGCCCGCCGCGTGGCCGATCTTGACCGACCGGGCTACCGGCGCCTCTCGGAAGCCGGGAGCGACGTCTGCGGACTGACGCGCCTGGCCGAGACGGCCGTCGGCGCGCCGTTCGTAGGTACGGTGACGGCTTGCCTGATGCTGGGCCAGGTCCTTCGCCTCCTTGCCGGCGACGCGCCCGACGCGCTCGTCGACCTCGACCTTCGCTCGGTCCGATCGCGCCGCGCCGTGCGGAACGACGTGATCGAGCCCTTCAACCCCGGCTATCAGGGCCTGGAAGCCTGACAGCGACCGGCGAAAGGGGCCCTTTCTCTGCCGGCCGACGCAGCACGTATTAAGAGTCAGGGACAAAACCGTTTTGCCTGAGCTTGGCAGATGAGGGCGCAGGCGAGGGTGGTGAAGGCCAGGTGGAGGTCGACACGGCGCTCGTAGCGGATGGCGAGGCGGCGGAAGCGGGCGAGCCACGCCAGGGTCCGCTCCACGA
>CANEZL010000026.1 GCA_947444195.1 Methylobacteriaceae bacterium
TCGACGGTGACGTCACCGTCGGCGGTGATCTGGGCTTCGAGCATCGTATTCTCTCTCAGGCGCCGCATCAGGACGCTGGTGCGCCTGTCCACGAAGCGGCTCGCGAGGCGTTCGTGCAGGGCGTCGGACAGCCTGTCCTCTACCCGACGCGTCTCGCCCTGCCAATGTTCGGGGTCGCGCAGCCAGTCGGGCCGATTCGCGACGAAAGTCCAGGTCCGCCCCTGCGCGATCCGGCGGGACAGGGTGTCGATGTCGCCGTCGGTGCGGTCGATCATCGCCACGTGCTCGGAAAACCACTGGTCCGGGATGCGCCCGGCCATGCCCTTCATCAGGAAGCGGTAGAGCTGGGCCACGAGCTCGGCATGGGTCTGGGGGTGGACCTTGCGGTAGTCCGGCACCCCGCAGACGTCCCAGAGCCGGCGCACGCCGGGGCCGGAGCGGGCGAGGTCCCGGATGTCCTCCTCCTTCATCAGGATCTCCAGGGCCTGCTGGTCCTCGCCCATGGGGGCGCGGGTCAGGCCCTGCTCGTGCGGATGCGCGTCGAGGCTCGCCTGGAGCGCCTCCAGCGAATCGAAGACGAGATCCGGGTTGCGCCACTGCAGGATGCGTACGGGATCGAAATCGTGCGCCTCCAGCCGCTCCACGAGTTCCGGCTCGAAGGCCGGGCAGCGCCCCGTGGAGCCGAAGGTGCCGTCCGCGAGGTGGCGGCCGGCGCGCCCCGCGATCTGGCCCATCTCGGCGGGGCTGAGCTTGCGGAAGCGGGTGCCGTCGTATTTCCAGTTCGCCGCGAAGGCCACGTGGTCGACGTCGAGGTTGAGCCCCATGCCCACCGCGTCGGTGGCCACGAGGTAGTCCACGTCCCCCGACTGGTAGAGCTCGACCTGGGCGTTGCGGGTGCGCGGAGAGAGGGCGCCGAGCACCACCGCCGCGCCCCCGCGCTGGCGCCGGATCAGCTCGGCGATGGCGTAGACCTCCTCCGCCGAGAAGGCGACGATGGCCGAGCGCCGCGGCAGGCGCGAGAGCTTCTTCTCGCCGGCGAAGGTGAGCTTCGACAGGCGCGGGCGGGTGGTGGTGTGGACGCCCGGGATCAGGGACTGGACCAGCGGCAGCATGGTGCCGGAGCCGATGAGCAGGGTCTCCTCGCGGCCCCGCTGGTAGAGCAGCCGGTCGGTGAAGACGTGGCCGCGGTCCATGTCGGCGCCGAGCTGGATCTCGTCGATGGCGACGTAGGCCACGTCGAGGTCGCGGGGCATCGCCTCGATGGTGCAGATCCAGTAGCGAGGCCGGTCGGGCTTGATCTTCTCCTCGCCGGTGACGAGGGCGACCCTCTCCGGCCCGACCTTGGCGACCACGCGCAGATAGACCTCGCGGGCGAGCAGCCGCAGCGGCAGGCCGATCATGCCGGTGGGGTGCGCCAGCATGCGCTCGATGGCCAGATGCGTCTTGCCGGTATTGGTGGGGCCGAGCACCGCCGTGACGCCGCGCGCGCGGGCCTGCGGGGAGAGGGAGCGGCGTGGCATCGGGCGGGGCTGGGCCCTTTCGGCGGGGGCTTGGACGGGGCTCGGACGGGGGCTTGGGCACGGGCCGGGTGGACTGCCCGATGGGTGGTCCCGTCCCGCCGTCAGTCGTCGGATCGCGGAGCCCGACGGAACCGCTCTCCATATGGGGCGCCGCGGCCGGCGGCGCCACCGGGGGAATCGAGGCCGGCGCCCGGCAGGCCGTAGATCTCCAGGCGCACGGGCGGGCGCGGGCCGTCGAGATCGGCGCAGAGGGTGTCGGGCACCGCCACCAGCGGCCCCCGCCGGGGCGGGCGTCCCTCGGTCACCTGCGCGCTCGAATAGGCATCGCCGCCGCAGGGGCTGCCCGTCTCCAGCGGGGCCGCCGGCGCCGGGCCGGCACGGCCGGTCAGGAGGGCCGCCCCGGCCAGCAGGGCGAGGGCGGCGGGCGGCGCGCGCATGCGGGCGCCGTCAGCGGCCGTCGAGGCTCGCGACGGAGCCGGTGGCGGCCGGAGCCTCGGTGGGAGCCTGGGCGGTGTCGCTCGCGCCGGTGCGGGTCCAGCGGGTGGCCTCGATGATGTTGGTGCCCACCGTGGTGCGCACGGCGATCCGCAGGGGGACGAGGACCCGCGTGCCCTCGACCGGCGCCAGCCAGACGGACATGTCGCGGTTCTCCTCCATGAAGCGCACCCCCGGCCGGTCCGGCCGGTGGCCGGCCACCGCCTGGTAGCGGGCGTTGCAGACGAGGACCGGGCCGGCATAGCCCGGCTTCTCCACGCTGCGCGTCTCCGCGTAGCTGAGCACGACGTTGAAGCGGGTGGCGCCGTCGAAGACCGGCAGGGTGCGGTTGCAGTTCTCGGGGTCGGTGGGCCCGCCGCGGGCATGGGCCGGCATCAGCAGGGCGCTCACCGGATCCATGATGCCGCGCTTGTTCGCGGGCGTGACCGGCACCCGGTCGTCCATGTCGACGAGGGGCGGCGTCACCTCGGACTGGACCACGTTGCCGCCGCGCAGGGCCATGCGCACGGCGATGCCGGCATTGGCGGTGCGGGTGGCGATGGAGAAGGCGTTGGGCAGGGGGCCGGCGCCCAGCGTGCCGGCGGACTGGGCCGAGCCCTGGCCGCCGGTGATGGCGCCGACGAGGCCGGTCAGCGTCGCCGAGACGTCGGCGCGGTAGCGCGGACCGTCGAAGGCGCCGGCGAGGCGCGCGGTGCCGATGGGCATGCCGGCGAGGTTGATGCCGTAATCGACGGCGATGGCCGCGCCGGCCGGCCCGCGGGCGCGACGGGGGGCGGCCTCGGCGGGGCCGAGCAGGCCGGCGGCGGCGAGCGCCGCGAGGAGCGGGCCGGCGCGGCCCAGCCCTTTTCCGAAGGCCGGCCACCACCTTGCGGGACGATGCTCAGGGGCGCTCATGATCCGAAAACGATCCTCGACGCTCGCGACGGACGGCGGGGACAAGCCGGGGCGAGACCCGATATATCCCCATCCCATGGTTAACAGAACGTTCGAGGCGAACCTGCGTCCGGACGGGCACAGGGGCGGCCCCGCATGCGGCCTCCGCCTTGACGGAAGCCGGGCCCGTCCCCTATAGGCTCGCGCCTTCAACAGGACTCCGCTGGACCTGGAATCACGCTTGGGCGAGGCCCGCGGCGGGCGCCGCGACGGCCGGTACGGTCCGAGTTCTGACCGCCCACGGAACGATACGGGAAATTTGAGACCATGGCGCGCCGCTGCGAACTCACCGGGAAGGCCGTTCAGGTCGGCCACCTCGTGAGCCACTCGAACCGCAAGACCAAGTGCCGGTTCCTGCCGAACCTCTGCAACGTCACCCTGCAGTCCGACGCCCTGAACAAGAGCGTCCGCCTGCGCATCACCGCCCACGCGCTCCGCTCGGTGGAGCATCGCGGCGGCCTCGACGCCTTCCTGGTCAAGGCCGGCGAGAGCGACCTGTCGCAGACCGCCAAGCTCCTGAAGCGCGAGATCCACAAGAAGCTCGCCGAGACCCAGGCCGCCGCCTGAGTCCAACCGCTTCGGGTCGAAGAGAACCGCCGGTGCGCCCTCCGCACCGGCGGTTCTCGTTTGCGCAGGGCTCGGGCGCGGGCTTTCCTTCCCACGCGATCGGCTTCAGCGTTCCAGGGGCCGTTTGACGGAACGCGTCCTTCTGCGGGCTACGGGACTTCCACATTTCCGGTGGCAGAGGCGCAGGAGGCTCCACGCCCTCCCTCCCCCCTGAAGCGGGGGAGGGTGCCGAGCGGAGCGAGGCGGTAGAGGGGAACCCGGCGTCCAGAGAAGGCCTGGCGTCGATGCCGAGCCCCGTCCTGCACCGTCGCACCCCTCTCCCGACCCCCTTCGGGGGCCACCCTCCCCCGCAGAGGGGGGAGGGAGCAGAGGGGGCGGTCCCGCGCTAATACACGCGGACGGAAAACACCGTCAGCGCCGCCCGCCCGCGGCCCGGATCGGCTGACGCACCGCGCCTCCGCCGCCATCCTCCTCGAACAGCTCGGCGAGCTTCTCCGTCATCGCCCCGCCGAGTTCCTCGGCGTCGATGATGGTGACCGCGCGGCGGTAGTAGCGGGTCACGTCGTGGCCGATGCCGATGGCGAGGAGTTCCACGGGGGAGCGCGTCTCGATCTCCTCGATCATCCAGCGCAGGTGCCGCTCCAGGTAGTTGCCGGCGTTCACCGACAGGGTCGAATCGTCCACCGGCGCGCCGTCCGAGATCACCATCAGGATCTTGCGCTGCTCGGGGCGACCGAGCAGGCGCTTGTGGGCCCAGTCCAGTGCCTCGCCGTCGATGTTCTCCTTCAGCAGCCCCTCGCGCATCATCAGGCCGAGGTTCTTGCGCGCGCGGCGCCAGGGAGCGTCGGCGGGCTTGTAGACGATGTGGCGCAGGTCGTTCAGCCGGCCCGGGTTCGGCGGCTTGCCGGCGGCGAGCCACGCCTCGCGGCTCTGCCCGCCCTTCCAGGCCCGGGTGGTGAAACCGAGGATCTCCACCTTCACCCCGCAGCGCTCCAGGGTGCGCGCCAGGATGTCGGCGCAGGTCGCCGCCACCGTGATCGGGCGCCCGCGCATCGAGCCCGAATTGTCGAGCAGGAGGGTCACCACCGTATCGCGGAAATTCGTGTCCTTCTCCTGCTTGAAGGAGAGGGGCTGGAACGGGTCGGTCACCACGCGCACGAGGCGGGCCGGATCG
Source organism: Methylobacteriaceae bacterium (assembly GCA_947444195.1). Lineage (GTDB taxonomy): Bacteria > Pseudomonadota > Alphaproteobacteria > Rhizobiales > Beijerinckiaceae > Methylobacterium. The sequence goes on from CANEZL010000026.1 coordinate 4,690, forward strand.
AGCTGGCCCTCCTCCAGGTCGAAGTCCCAGGCCCGGTTCTGCTGGGCGAGGAGCCGCCGCTGCAGGCGGTTGGCCAGCCGCCCCACCACGCCCTGGAGATGGGAGAGCTGCTTGTCGAGGTAGCTGCGCAGGCGCGCGAGCTCCTCCGCGTCGCAGAGATCCTCGGCGTGGACGACCTCGTCGAAGCGGGCGTTGAAGACCCGGTAATCGGGCCCGCGCGGGGCGTTGTCCGCCCGCTGCGGCGGGCGCCAGGATTCCCCGGCCTCCTCGGCCTCCGCCTCCTCGGCCTCGTCGGGCAACTCGCCGGAGGGGGCGTCGGCGCTCTCCTGGGCCCCCTCCTCGATGTCGTCGGAGCCCTCCTCCGAGGTCTCGATCTCGGCCCGGTCTCCCTGGGACTGTTCCTCGGCCTCGCCCTCCTGCGGGGTCTGCTCGTCGTCCTGGGACTCGCCCTCGTCGTCGTTCTCGTCGTCCTCCGGGTCGAAGGGCGTCTCGTCGGCCATGTCGAGGGAGGAGAGGAGGTCGCGCACCGAGCGGGCGAAGGCGCGCTGGTCCTCGATCGCGCCGAGCAGGCCGTCGAGGTTGCGCCCGGCCTTGCCCTCGATGTGCTCGCGCCAGAGCTCGACGATGCGCTGGGCCGCGGGCGGCGGCGTCTGGCCGGTGAGGCGCTCGCGCACCATCAGGGCGACCGCGTCCTCCACCGGCGCGTCGGCCCGGTCGGTGATGGCCTCGTACTTGCCGCCGCGGTGGTAGCGATCCTCCAGCATCGCGGAGATGTTGGAGGCCACCCCCGCCATGCGGCGCGAGCCGATCGCCTCGACGCGGGCCTGCTCGACGGCATCGTAGACGGCGCGCGCCGCCGCGTTCTCGGGCGCGAGGCGGCGGTGCACGCCGACATCGTGGCAGCCGAGGCGGAGCGCCATGGAATCGGCGTTGCCGCGCAGCACGGCGACGTCCGCCGCGGAGAGCTTGCGCGGGGGCTCGGGCAGGCGGGCCTTGTCGCCGGTGAGCGCCGGCCGGTCGGTGGCGTAGGTGACCTCGACCTCGGCGCGCCGCGCGATGGCGCGCAGGCAGCCCGCCACCGAACGCTTGAGGGGCTCGGCCACGGGCTCGCGGCGCTCGCCGGGCTTGCGGTTGGAGATGGACATGCGGGGCTTACCGGTCGGGCTCGAACGCGAAGGGGCGGTTCAGGATTTCGTCCCAGCTGTAGGGACATTCCGCGGGCAGGGCTTTGAGGGCACGCCGCATCTCGCGCGCGGCACGGAGCCGGCCAAGGCGGAAACTGTCGTGACGCACCTCGTCCAGGCTCGACTTGAGACCGGGGCTCTTCCGCAACTGGATCAGGGCCCGGTCGCGATGCTCGGCGATGCTGAGCGCCCAGCTGCGGGTCCGCCGTTCGGGCTGGTGGTCCCACTTGAGCATGTGGAGTAGGACGACCTCGATCGCGCTCTGGAGCCGGTGGTACTCGCTCGCCCCCACGTCGCTCAGCTCCTCGGCGATGTTGTCGAGGTCGAGCGCATCCACCCGGCCGGCGCGGAGCAGCGCGACCTGCTCCTGCGCCCAGGTGTAGAGGTCGTCCGCGTAGCGCGTCCGGCCCTCGGCGCCAGGGGCCGCCGGGGCGTCCTCACGGGTCGGGGCCGGCTGCGCCATCGCGTCCTCCATGCCGCGGTCAGCTCAGCGCCACGTTCACCGCGCTCTCGGGCAGGTCCTTGCCGAAGGCGCGCTGGTAGAACTCGGCGACGAGCGTCCGCTCCAGCTCGTCGCACTTGTTGAGGAAGGTCACGCGGAAGGCGAAGCCGATGTCGCGGAAGATGTCGGCGTTCTCGGCCCAGGTGATCACCGTGCGCGGGCTCATCACGGTGGAGAGGTCGCCGTTCATGAAGGCGTTGCGGGTGAGGTCCGCCACGCGCACCATGCGGTTGACGACGTCGCGGCCCTGGTCGCCCTGGTAGTGGGTGGCCTTGGAGAGCACGATGTCGACCTCGCGGTCGTGGGGCAGGTAGTTCAGCGTGGTGACGATCGACCAGCGGTCCATCTGGCCCTGGTTGATCTGCTGGGTGCCGTGATAGAGGCCGGACGTGTCGCCGAGGCCCACCGTGTTCGCCGTGGCGAAGAGCCGGAAGGCGGGATGCGGGCGGATCACCCGCTTCTGGTCGAGGAGCGTCAGCCGGCCCGAGAGTTCGAGCACGCGCTGGATCACGAACATCACGTCCGGCCGGCCGGCATCGTACTCGTCGAAGACCAGCGCCACGTTGTTCTGGAGCGCCCAGGGCAGGATGCCGTCCTGGAAGGCGGTGACCTGCTTGCCCTCCTTCAGCACGATCGCGTCCTTGCCGACGAGGTCGATGCGCGAGACGTGGCTGTCGAGGTTGATCCGCACGCAGGGCCAGTTCAGCCGGGCGGCGACCTGCTCGATATGGGTCGACTTGCCGGTGCCGTGATAGCCGGTGACCATGACCCGGCGGTTCCGGGCGAAACCGGCCAGGATGGCGAGCGTGGTCTCGCGGTCGAAGATGTAGTCCGGATCGAGGTCGGGCACGTGCTCGTCGGCTTCCGAGAAGGCCGGCACCTTCAGATCGAGGTCGATGCCGAAGACCTCCCGGACCGAGACCTGGCGATCGGGCAGCGTGGCGGGCTTGTCGTCAGAGAGCATACGGGACCTCGTGGGGGCGGGCTCCGGGCCCTCGAGCCCGGAAACCGCGCGGATGGCTCGGGCCGGACGCCCGCGGCACGGATGAACCCGCGGGGCGCACGTCCTCCTTAAACGTCGCGGAGACGGCGCGCCACTTCGGGCATCGCCTCCATATAGGGGCCGCGATCCGGATTGCCGCCCCGCGCGAGAGGCAGGGCCGCATGCAGCGGGCGTGCCGCTCCGGCGGGTGCGGATGCTGCCCTAGCGCATCGTCCTTGCCCAAAAGCCGGCAACCACCTTTCGGGACGATGCGCTAGCAGAGACCCGCGGCGCGCAGCACGTCGTGGGCGCGGATGATGTCGCGCAGGCGCTCCTCGAAGGAGCGGTCGCCGCCGTTGGCGTCGGGGTGGAAGCGCTTCACCAGCACCTTGTACTGGGCCTTGATGGCCGCGGGGTCCGCGTTCTCCTCCAGGCCCATCACGTCGAGGGCCCGGCGCACCGCGCCCGTGCGGCGGGGCCGCTCCGGCTCGGGACGCGCCTTGCGGCGGCCCTCGCCGACGCCCTCGGCCCGGAGGATGCCCAGGGGATCCACGTAGGCCCAGTCCCGCGCCGGCTCCCCGGGCTTCTTGCCCGGCTCGCCCTTGTTCACGCCCATCGCCCAGGTCGGGCGATGCCCGATGATGGCATCCTTCTGGTAGGCCTGCACCGCGGCGTCGTTCATGCCGTCGAAGTAGTTGTAGGTCGCGTTGTAGGCGCGCACGTGGTCGATGCAGAAGCGCCAGTACTGCCCCTCCGCCTTGCGGCCCTTGGGCGCCCGGTACAGGCCCGGATGGTTGCAGCCGGGGCTCTCGCAGGCGGGACCGGCCTCCTTCGGCTCATCGCAGGAGGGCTTGATCCGGATGCTGTCGAAGAGGCGCGAGTTGAGATCCATGACGGGGCGATTATGAGGGGGCGGACCGGAGACACAAGGCCGGCGGGCCTGATGACGCATGCGGTGGATGGGGCTTGACGGGCCCGCGCCCCGCGGGCCCGTCGGACCGCCCGGGAGGATGGCGCGGATGGCGACGTTGCGGGACTGGATTCACGAGACGCTTCAGGCGCAGCTCGCGCCGACGCGGCTCGACGTGGTGGACGAATCCCACCTCCATGCCGGCCATTCCGGCTGGCGCGAGGGCGGGGAGACACATTTCCGCCTCGACGTCGTCGCGGCGGCCTTCGAGGGCAAGAGCCGGGTGGAGCGGCACCGTCTGGTGAACGGACTTCTGGACGAGGCGTTCAAGCGCGGTCTGCACGCCCTGGCCCTGCGGGCCCGCACCCCGGCCGAGGCGGCCTAACGCGCGGTTCGAGCCTCACGGAGACATGGCGATCGTGGCCCTCGTCTGCACCCCTCACATCGCCATCGACGAGGCCGAGCTGACGGAGAGCTTCGTGCGCGCCTCCGGGCCGGGCGGGCAGAACGTCAACAAGGTCGCGACCGCGGTGCAGCTGCGCTTCGACGCGCGCCGCTCGGCCGCCCTGCCCGACGCGGTGGCCGTGCGGCTGATGCGGCTCGCCGGCCACCGCCTGACCGCGGACGGGGTCATCGCCATCAACGCCCAGCGCTTCCGCACGCAGGAGCGCAACCGGGCCGACGCCCGCGAGCGCCTCGCCGCCCTCGTGGCGGAGGCCGCGGTGCCGCCGACGCCCCGGCGCCCGACCCGGCCGACGCTGGCCTCGAAGAAGCGCCGCCTGGAGGCCAAGAGCCACCGCGGCGCGGTCAAGCGCATGCGCGGCGGCTCGGGGGAGGATTAGCTGAACTGCCATTTTGACGAGAAATATTCTCGGACACACGCATCAGCCGCCTAGGCACGTAGGCGCCACCTGCACAACTTAAGTCATCGTGGCAGACATGATGGATACAGGGATAAGGAAATGGCGCTGATCCGACGGTTCGAGCACAAAGCTATGGAGCGCAACGCGCTCCATGACGAAATAGAAGCTACCTACAGCGTATTCAAACACGATGATCAAATTTTCATGCAAATTGACAGCTACGGTCGTCCAAATAGAGAAAATCCTGGAAAGAAAAGCCAAACAATTCAACTCGATCGCGAAGGCGCCCGCAATCTATATGAGATCATCAAACACGAATTTAAGTTCTAGACCACACGCCGCAGCAGTGTGAGTAATTTACATAATAAATCTATATATTTCCCGTTGAAGTTTCGTCGCGGGATGTGCTTAATTTGATTTAAGCACATCCCGCATAATTTCTTCCGATTCAGGCGTAGACTATTCTCACGTCACCGGCCTCGCCACCGGCTTGGCGGTCGGCGCCGCGTCCGGGGCCGGCGAGTGGCCGGCGACCAGCGGGCTGCCGGGCTTGGCCAGCGTCAGCACCAGGGCGACGAGGGCGAGGATGGCGGCAAGCGCCGCCGGAAACAGGAAGGCGCGCTCGCCGTAATGGATCTGCAGGATGCCGCCGAGCACCGCGCCGGAGCTGAGGCCGGCCCAGAGGGGCGCCTGGATCCAGAACGAGGAGGCCACCGTGCCGAGCATCAGGTTGGCGAGGCCGGTGCCGAAGCGGACCACGGCGCCGGTCACGTAGGTGAGCGCGAGGCTGCGCCCGCCCTCGTCCTGCAGGATCGCGTTCTGGAGGCCCAGCGCCAGCACGATCGGGTAGGCGTGGAGCGGGTAGGCGAAGGTGCCCCAGGGCATCAGCAGCCCGAGGCCGAGGAGCGCCGCCTCGATGACGAGGAGCGCGGCGAGCCGCCAGCGGCCGAACAGGGCGGCGAGCAGGGTGCCAAGGAAGGCGCCGAAGCAGAACACGATGATCGTGCTCGCCACGCGGGCCACGTTCTCCCAGTCCTGGTTGGCCACCGCCACGCCGAAGCGGGTGGTGTTGCCCGACATGAAGGACATGAAGAGCTGCGAGAATTCCAGGAAGCCGATCGAATCGGCGCAGCCCGCCAGCGCCGCCAGCGCCACCGCGAAGGGGATCCGCGTCGCCGCGCTCGCCGGGAACGACTTGTCCGCCGGTGCCTCTTTCTTCGCGTCCGCCATTCCGTCCCCCTCGCGCGCCGCGTTTCACAAACCGCGTATTAAGCGACGGCGGGCGGCGAAGTTTCATCCCGCGGACGTGCGCGATCCATTCTTGCGCAAGAGGACGACGCGGCCGGGCACGGCCTCCCCGCGCTCGCGCCGGACCGCGGCCGGGCTGAGCACAACCACCGCGAGATCTTCCGCCTCCGCGACAGCCAGGAGGTAGGAATCGGCGTGGGCGATGCGCCCGTCCGCCCCGAGCACGGCGCCCGCCCCGTCATGCGACTGCACGGTGAAGGCGGCGAGCCCGCCGGGGCGCAGGACGCGCGCGAGATCGGCGAGAATGGGCGCGAGGTCGGCGCAGTAGATGAACACGTCGGCCGCCACGCAGAGGTCGGCGGAGGCCGCGGGCTCGGCGGCGAGGAAGGCGGCGAGGTCGCCCTCCGACAGCCGGTCGTAGCAGCCCTTGGCGCGGGCGAGGCGCAGCATGGCCGGGGAGAGATCGACGCCGGCGAGATGCCCGGCCCGGTCGCGGAGCGCCGCCCCCATCAGCCCGGTGCCGCAGCCGAGATCGAGCACCCGGTCGAAGCGGGCGGGCGCCCCGGGCAGCGCGTCGAGAGCGGTGCGCAGGAGGTCCGGCCCGCAATAGCCGAGCCCCTCCACGAGGTGCCGCTCGAAGCGATGGGCATAGCCGTCGAACAGGGCGCGCAGATAGGCCGGCGACAGGGCCGCGGCCGACCCGTCGAGGCGCGCCCGGTGCAGCCCGGCGCCGATGCGGTCCTCCGGGTCGAGGCCCCGCGCGGTCTCGAAGGCGGCGAGCGCCGCATCGCGGTGGGCGGGCTCACCCGTCGCCGCATGCAGGCATTCCCGCGCCCGGCCGAGCAGCAGCCAGGCCGGCGCGTAGCGGGGCGCCCGCTCGATGGCCTGCTCGGCCATCTCGGCGGCGGCCGCCGCGTCTCCCTCCGCGAGGCAGCCCTCGGCATAGACGTAGCGGCGGTCGGCGAGGAGATCGCCCGAACTGTGCTGGGACATGGCTCACGTGCTGAACGGCCGGACCGGGGCGCCCTATATACCGGCGCCCGAACACGGACCATCATGCCGCTCCGCGCCAGCGACCTCCTCACCCTGACCCCCGCGGGCCTGTACTGCCCGCTCGGCGGCTTCCACGTGGACCCGACCCGGCCGGTGGAGCGGGCGCTGATCACCCACGGGCACGCCGACCACGCGCGCGCCGGCCACGCCCACGTGCTGGCGACGCCCGAGACCCTGCGCATCATGGCGGTGCGCTACGGGGAGGATTTCTGCGGCCATCGCCAGGAAGCCGCCCTCGGCGAGACGATCCGGATCGGCGCGGTCTCCGTCCGCTTCGCGCCGGCCGGCCACGTGCTCGGCTCGGCGCAGATCGCCATCGAGCGGCAGGGCGTGCGGGTGGTGGTCTCGGGCGACTACAAGCGGGCGGCCGACCCCACCTGCCTGCCCTTCGAGGTGGTGCCCTGCGACGTCTTCATCACGGAGGCGACCTTCGGCCTGCCCGTCTTCCGCCATCCCGACACGCGGGGCGAGGTGCGCCGCCTCCTCGAATCCGTGCGGCTCTTCCCCGAGCGCGCCCACATCGTCGGCGCCTACGCGCTGGGCAAGGCGCAGCGGGTGATGGCGCTGCTCCGGGAGGAAGGCTTCGACCGGCCGATCCACCTGCACGGGGCCATGGAGAAGCTCACCGCGCTGTACAAGCGCGAGGGCGTGGATCTCGGCGAGACGCCGCGGGTGGTGGCGGAGGAGCGCAAGACCCTCGCCGGCGCCGTGGTGCTCTGTCCCCCATCCGCGATCCAGGACCTGTGGTCGCGAAAATTCCCCGACCCCGTCACCTGCTTCGCCTCGGGCTGGATGCGGGTGCGGGCCCGCGCCCGCCAGAAGGGCGTCGAGCTTCCCCTGGTGATCTCCGACCACGCCGACTGGCCGGACCTCTGCCGCACCATCCGGGAGACCGGCGCGGGCGAGGTCTGGGTCACGCACGGGCAGGAGGACGCGCTGGTGCACTGGTGCGGCACGGAAGGGATACGGGCCAAGCCCCTGCACCTGCTCGGCTACGGCGACGACGGCGAGGCCGAGCCGCACGGTGAGGGGCCGCACGGGGACGAGACGGCCGCGGCGCGGAGCGAGGAGACGGCGTGAACGACTTCGCCGAACTCCTCGACCGCCTCGCCTACGAGCCGCGCCGCAACGCCAAGCTGCGCCTGCTCCAGGACTACTTCGCCCGCACCCCCGATCCGGAGCGGGGCTACGCGCTCGGCGCGATGACGGATTCCCTGAGCTTCCGCGAGGCCAAGCCCGCCCTGATCCGTGCTCTGGTGGAGGCGCGCATCGACCCGGTGCTGTTCCGGCTCTCGCACAACTACGTGGGCGACCTCGCCGAGACCACGGCGCTGATCTGGCCGGGCGCCGACGCTCCCCCCGCAGAGGTGGAAGAGAGAGCGGCCGGCATCGGCCATAACAACCCGCCGCCCCACGTGCCGAGCCTCGCCGAGGTGGTGGAGACCTTGGGCACCATCGCCAAGAGGGACCTGCCCCACCACCTCGCCCGCTGGCTCGATGCCCTGGACGAGACCGGGCGCTGGGCGCTCCTCAAGCTCGTCACCGGCAACCTGCGCGTCGGCGTCTCGGCCCGGCTCGCCAAGACCGCGGTGGGCGCGCTCGGGGGCCACGACGCGGACGCCGTCGAGCAGGTCTGGCACGGGCTGAGCCCGCCTTTCGCCGGGCTGTTCGCCTGGGTCGAGGGCCGGGCCGAGCGGCCGGAGACCCTGAACCCGGCCCCGTTCCGGCCGCCGATGCTCTCGCACCCCATCGAGGAGGAGGCCGATCTCGAGAAGCTGGAGCCGGAGGCCTTCTCGGCCGAGTGGAAGTGGGACGGGATCCGGGTGCAGCTCGTGGGCGGGCGCGACCGGGAGGGCGCGCAGGTGGCGCGGGTCTATTCCCGCACGGGGGAGGACATCACTGCCGCCTTCCCGGACCTCGCCGAGGCCGTCACCTTCGCGGGCAGCCTCGACGGAGAGCTCCTGATCCTGCGGGAAGACCGGGTGCAGAGCTTCAACGTGCTGCAGCAGCGCCTGAACCGGAAGGCCGTCACCCCGAAGCTGCTCGCCGAGTTCCCGGCCCATGTGCGCGCCTACGACCTGCTGGCCGCGGACGGGGAGGACCTGCGCGAGACGCCCTTCGCCGAGCGACGCGCGCGCCTCGAAGCCTTCGTGGCGGGCCTCGACCACGCCCGCATCGACGTCTCGCCGCTGGTGCCCTTCGCCTCCTGGGCGGATCTCGCCGCCGCCCGCGCCGACCCCGCCGCGGTGGGGGCCGGGCTCGACGCCGACGCCATCGAGGGCGTGATGCTGAAGCGCTGCTCCAGCCTCTATCTGCCGGGCCGGCCGAAGGGGCCCTGGTGGAAGTGGAAGCGCGAGCCCCACATCGTCGACACGGTGATGATGTACGCCCAGCGCGGGCACGGGAAGCGCTCGTCCTTCTACTCGGACTACACGTTCGGGGTCTGGCGCGCCGGCCCCGAGGGGGACGAGCTGGTGCCGGTGGGCAAGTGCTACCACGGCTTCACCGATGCGGAGCTGGCCAAGCTCGACCGCTACGTCCGCAACCACACCACCAAGCGCTTCGGCCCGGTGCGCGAGGTGGAATACGGCCCCGACAAGGGCCTCGTCTTGGAGATCGCCTTCGAGGGCGTGCAGCGCTCCACCCGGCACAAATCGGGGGTCGCCATGCGCTTCCCCCGCGTCAGCCGCATCCGCTGGGACAAGCCCCCCCTCGAGGCCGACCGCATCGACGTGCTGGAGCGCATCCTCGCCCGCGGCGAGCGCGAGATCGCCCCGGGCCGCACCGGGGAGGAGAACGGATGAGACAGGGCAAGGTCGGCGCCCTCGAAGGCGTTTCCAGCGGCCCCGTGGAACGGCAGGCGAGCGCGCGGCTCAGCATCGCGACGCCCGGACCGGGCTTCACCGACTTCACCGCGTCCGTCGTCGACTTCGTGCGGCGGAGCGGCCTGCGCGACGGCCTCGTCGCCGTGTTCTGCCGACACACCTCCGCCTCGCTCACCATCCAGGAGAACGCAGATCCGGACGTGCGGACCGACCTGATGACGGCGCTCGACAGCCTCGCCCCGCGCCATGCCGGCTACGTCCACGGCGCGGAGGGGCCGGACGACATGCCCGCCCATATCCGCACCCTGGTCACGGATTCCGGCCTGACGATCCCCCTGCGCGACGGGCGCCTCGCGCTCGGCACGTGGCAGGGGATCTACCTGATCGAGCACCGCGACCGGCCGCACCGGCGGGAGATCATGCTGCACGCCGTGGGCGCATGACCCGTCAGAGCGCCTGGAACATCACCAGCGCGTCCACCTCCCCGAGCCGCGGGTGCCGGAAGGCGCCGGGCAGGCGGCCGACCACCGCGAAGCCGAGGCTCTGCCACAGGCGCACCGCCCGCTCGTTGCTGCTCACCACGAAGTTGAACTGCATGCCGCGATAGCCGCGCCTGCGGGCATGGGCGAGGGCGTGCAGGCCCATGGCGCGGGCGACGCCGCGGCCGGTGGCCGAGGCCGCGGTCATGAAGCCGCAATTGCAGATATGGGCGCCCCCGCCCCCCTGGTTCGGCCGCATGTAGGCGGTGCCGAGGATCGCCCCGTCCGCCTCCGCCACGAAGGTCTCCTTGTCCGGCCCCAGCCAGTAGGCCAGGGCCTCGGCCTCGCCCATCGTCCGGTCGAGGGTGTAGGTCTCGCCCGCCCGGATCACCGGTTCGAGGATCGACCAGATCGCGGCGGCGGCGTCGGGCCGGGCGGGGCGGATCTCCATGCCCGTCCGATAGCCCGTCCCGGCGCCGGATGGGAAGAACCGCTGGAAGGAACCGCGATCGCGCGGGGGCGGGACGATGCCCGGTCCCGCTCACGCACCCCCGAGCAGGCGCGTCAGCCCAGGCCCGAGGCCGACGCTCTCCGAGGTCGCGAAGGCGGGCGCGGCGCCGCCTCCGAGGGCCGCCAGCACCGCCCGCGTGCCGGCCTCGACGGAGCAGAGGACCGGGCAGGGCACCGCCGGCTGGATGCGCGCGGCCAAGCCCGCGAGACCGGCTCCGCCGAGGATCACGGCCTGCGCCCCGTCGGTCTCGGCGCAGGCGCGGCAGGCGGCGGCGAGCGCGGCGAGCGCGCCTTCCGGATCCCGCGCGATCGCCCCGCCGGTGGGCGCCACCGCGCGGATGCCGGCGAGCTGGCCGGCGAGGCCGAGCAGGGCGACGAACTCGGCGAGCATCGCCGGCCAAGCCGCGCCCCCGGTCACGATGCCGAAGCGCCGCCCGCCCGCGGCGGCGGCATGGCAGGACGCCTCGGCCATGCCCACCACCGGCACCGGCGCGACCTCCTTGAGGGCGGCGAGACCCGGATCGCCGAAACAGGCGAGGTAGACCGCCGCGCAGCCGGCCCCGTGCTCGGCGAAGGCGTCGAGGGCGGCGTGTCCCGCGATCGCCGCGGCGGCCCGGCTCGCGATGTAGCGGGCGCCGAACCGGCCGGTCACGGCCACGATCTCGGCCTCCGCCCCCGCGATGCGCCGGACATGGCCCGCGGCGAGGTCGGTCACGGCCGCGCTGGTGTTCGGGTTGATCAGGAGGATGCGCGGCATCGGGCTGTTCCGACAAGGAAAGGCCCCCGGGGCCAGGCTCCGGGGGCCGGTATCGTCCGCGGTCAGACCATGGCGGTCAGTGCGCCACGAAGGCGGCACCGTCCTCCTCGCGGGCGGGCTTGGCCGCGGGCAGCGGCTCGTCCCACTCGATCGGCTCGGGCTGGCGCACGAGGGCCTTCTCCAGCACCTGATCCATCCGCGAGACGGGGACGATCTCCAGGCCGTTCTTCACGCTGTCGGGCACCTCGGCGATGTCCTTGGCGTTCTCCTCGGGGATCAGCACCGTCTTGATGCCGCCGCGCAGCGCGGCGAGCAGCTTTTCCTTCAGGCCGCCGATGGGCAGGACCCGGCCGCGCAGCGTGACCTCGCCGGTCATGGCGACGTCGCGGCGCACCGGGATGCCGGTGAGCGTCGAGATGATCGCCGTGGCCATGGCGATGCCGGCGGACGGACCGTCCTTCGGGGTCGCCCCCTCCGGAACGTGGACGTGGATGTCCCGGCGCTCGAAGAGCGGCGGCTCGATGCCGAAATCCAGCGCCCGGGAGCGGACGTAGCTCGCCGCCGCCGAGATCGACTCCTTCATCACGTCCTTCAGGTTGCCCGTGACCGTCATCTTGCCCTTGCCGGGCATCATGACGCCCTCGATCGTCAGCAACTCGCCGCCGACCTCGGTCCAGGCCAGACCCGTGACCACGCCGACCTGATCGTCCGCGTCGATCTCGCCGTAGCGGAACTTCGGCGGGCCGAGGAAGACGGGCAGGGTCTCCACGTTCACCACGACGGCCTTCGTCTTGGTGATGAGGATCTCCTTCACCGCCTTGCGGATCAGGTTCGAGAGCTCGCGCTCCAGGTTGCGCACGCCGGCCTCCCGCGTGTAGCGGCGGACCAGCATCATCAGGCCCTCGTCGTTGATGGACCATTCCTTGGTGTCGAGGCCGTGCTTCTTCAGCGCGTTCGGGATCAGGTGCTTGCGCGCGATCTCGACCTTCTCCTCCTCGGTGTAGCCGGCGATGCGGATCACCTCCATCCGGTCCATGAGCGGCCCGGGGATGTTGAGGGTGTTGGCGGTGGTGACAAACATCACGTTCGACAGGTCGTAATCGACCTCGAGGTAATGGTCGTTGAACGTCGAGTTCTGCTCCGGATCAAGCACCTCGAGGAGAGCCGCGGACGGATCGCCGCGGAAGTCCATGCCCATCTTGTCGATCTCGTCGAGCAGGATGAGCGGGTTCGAGGTCTTGGCCTTGCGCATCGACTGCACGATCTTGCCGGGCATCGAGCCGATATAGGTCCGGCGGTGGCCGCGGATCTCGGCCTCGTCACGCACGCCGCCCAGCGACATGCGCACGAACTCGCGGCCCGTGGCCTTGGCGATCGACTTGCCGAGCGAGGTCTTGCCGACGCCGGGGGGGCCGACGAGGCAGAGGATCGGGCCGGTGAGCTTGTTCGCCCGCTGCTGCACGGCGAGGTACTCGATGATCCGCTCCTTGACCTTCTCGAGACCGAAATGGTCCTCGTCGAGGAGCGCCTGGGCGCCCAGCAGGTCCTTCTTGATCTTCGAGCGCTTGCCCCACGGGATGCCGAGCATCCAGTCGAGGTAGTTGCGCACCACCGTGGCCTCGGCGGACATCGGCGACATCTGGCGGAGCTTCTTCAGCTCGGCGGTGGCCTTCTCGCGGGCTTCCTTCGAGAGCTTGGTCTTCTCGATCTTCTCCTCGAGCTCGGCCAGCTCGTCGCGGCCGTCCTCGTCGCCGAGCTCCTTCTGGATGGCCTTCATCTGCTCGTTCAGGTAGTACTCGCGCTGGGTCTTCTCCATCTGCCGCTTCACGCGGGTCCGGATGCGCTTCTCCACCTGGAGGACCGAGATCTCGCTCTCCATCAGAGACAGCACGCGCTCCAGGCGCTGGGCCACCGTCGGGGTCTCGAGGATGCCCTGCTTGTCGGCGATCTTGACGAGCAGGTGCGAGCCGATCGTGTCGGCGAGCTTGGAGGGCTCCTCGATCTGCGTGACCGCGGAGACGACCTCGGGCGAGATCTTCTTGTTGAGCTTGACGTAGTTCTCGAACTCCGAGAGCACGGAGCGGGCGAGCGCCTCGGCCTCGACCTTGTCGCCGAGCTCGTCGTGCAGGGCCTCGGCCTCGGCCTCGTAGAACTCGTCCGAGCGGGTGAAGCCGGTGACCTTGGCGCGGCCGGCGCCCTCGACCAGCACCTTGACGGTGCCGTCGGGCAGCTTCAGGAGCTGCAGCACGCTGGCGAGCGTGCCGATGGTGTAGATGGCGTCGGTGGCCGGATCGTCGTCGCCCGCGTTGATCTGGGTGGCGAGCAGGATGTGGCGGTCCGTGCGCACCGCCTCTTCCAGGGCGCGGATCGACTTCTCGCGCCCCACGAAGAGCGGCACGATCATGTGCGGGAACACCACGATGTCGCGCAGCGGAAGGACCGCGTAGGTGCCCGTCGAGCCCGGGACGACAGGCTGGCGCGATTTCGACTGAGTCATGGCTGACTTCCTCATTGTGGACGCCGGGCGGTCCTCCTCCTGACGGAGCGAGCACTGGGCCGGACGCCGACCGGGCCGCGAGGGTCGGGTTGCGAGCGAGAAGCTTTGCGGCTGGCGACGCGGCACCGCACCTCGGGAGGTGAGCGTGCGGCCACTGCGCTTCACTTCAGGTGATGTCCGCGCGGGGCGTTTTCAAGATGCCGCCGGGGGCCCCGGCCGGGGCGGCAGGCCGAAATTACGCCTGCCGCCTCAAGGACTTACGCATGGACGCGCGGGAGCCTCAGGCGCTGACGCTCGCCGGGGCTTCCTTGTTGCGGTCGCCGTGGATGTAGAGCGGGCGCGACTTGCCCTCGACCACCTCGGGACCGATCACCACCTGCTCCACCGAGTCGAGGCCCGGCAGGTCGTACATCGTGTCGAGGAGAATGGTCTCTAGGATGGAGCGCAGGCCGCGGGCGCCGGTCTTGCGCTCGATCGCCTTGCGGGCGACGAGGGAGAGCGCCTCGTCCTGGAAGGTCAGGTCGACGTTCTCCATCTCGAACAGGCGCTGGTACTGCTTGACGAGGGCGTTCTTGGGCTCCTGAAGGATCTTCTTGAGAGCGGCCTCGTCGAGATCCTCGAGGGTGGCGAGCACGGGCAGGCGACCGACGAATTCGGGGATGAGGCCGAACTTCAGCAGGTCCTCGGGCTCCACCGAGCGGAAGATCTCGCCGGTGCGGCGGTCGTCGGGGGCCTGCACGCTGGCGCCGAAGCCGATCGAGGTGCCCTTGCCGCGCTGGGAGATGATCCGCTCCAGCCCCGCGAAGGCGCCGCCGCAGATGAACAGGATGTTGGTGGTGTCGACCTGCAGGAACTCCTGCTGCGGGTGCTTGCGACCGCCCTGCGGAGGCACGGAGGCGACGGTGCCTTCCATGATCTTCAGGAGCGCCTGCTGCACGCCCTCGCCCGAGACGTCGCGGGTGATCGAGGGGTTGTCCGACTTGCGGGAGATCTTGTCGATCTCGTCGATGTAGACGATGCCGCGCTGCGCCCGCTCGACGTTGTAGTCGGAGGCCTGGAGCAGCTTGAGGATGATGTTCTCCACGTCCTCGCCGACATAGCCGGCCTCGGTCAGCGTGGTCGCGTCCGCCATCGTGAAGGGCACGTCGAGGATGCGGGCCAGCGTCTGCGCGAGCAGCGTCTTGCCCGAGCCCGTCGGCCCGATCAGCATGATGTTCGACTTGGCGAGCTCGACGTCGTTGTGCTTCGTCGCGTGGGCGAGCCGCTTGTAGTGGTTGTGAACCGCCACCGAGAGGACCTTCTTGGCGAAGTCCTGGCCGATGACGTAGTCGTCGAGGACGCGCCGGATCTCCTTCGGGGTGGGCACGCCGTCGCGGCTCTTGACCAGCGAGGACTTCGATTCCTCGCGGATGATGTCCATGCACAGTTCGACGCACTCGTCGCAGATGAACACCGTCGGGCCCGCGATCAGCTTGCGAACCTCGTGCTGGCTCTTGCCGCAAAACGAGCAGTACAGCGTGCTCTTGGAGTCGTTGCCGCCAGTCTTGCTCATATCGGTCTCCGATCGTCTCGTGCGCTGCCAGCCCGGGCGCACGCGCATCGTTCACAGGTAAGGGAATCCGCTTAAAGAAAAAGTCACCTGCGCGCTTGTGGCGGGTCCTGCCGGATCGCCGATGCAAGCACGCTGCCGTGGCGGGATCAAGGCCGCGGCGGCAGGCGTACCCCGAGCCGGCAAAACGCCGCCGGGGGCACCCCCGGTTCCGCGCCTCAGGCCGCGGCGGGCTCCGGCCGCTTGTGGATGACCTCGTCGACCAGACCGAACTCCTTGGCCGCGTCGGCGGTCATGAAGTTGTCGCGCTCCAGCGCCTGGTGGATCGTGTCGTAGTCGCGGCCCGTGTGCTTCACGTAGATCTCGTTGAGGCGGCGCTTCAGCGCCTCGATCTCGCGGGCGTGGATCAGGATGTCGGTGGCCTGGCCCTGGAAGCCGCCGGACGGCTGGTGGACCATGATCCGGGCATTGGGCAGGGCGAAGCGGTGGCCGGGCTCGCCGGCGCTGAGCAGCAGCGAGCCCATGGAGGCGGCCTGGCCGACGCAGAGCGTCGTCACCGGGCAGCGGATGAACTGCATGGTGTCGTAGATCGACAGGCCGGAGGTGACCACGCCGCCCGGCGAGTTGATGTAGAAGGAGATCTCCTTCTTGGGGTTCTCGGCCTCCAGGAAGAGGAGCTGCGCCACGATCAGCGAGGCGCCGTGGTCCTCGACCGGGCCGGTCAGGAAGATGATCCGCTCGCGCAGCAGCCGGGAATAGATGTCGAAGGCGCGCTCGCCGCGGCTCGACTGCTCGACCACCATGGGCACGAGCGCGCTGTTGAAGTAGTCGACCGGATCTCTCATCACGTCCTGCCCCAGGGCTCAAGGGGCCCGGACGCCGCACGAATCAGGCGGCGACCGGGCATGTCAGCGAACACCGGCGGTGCTTAACGCCGCCTAACCATACCGCCCGCTGCCAGTCAGGACAGATCGCGGGCCTGCTCAGGCCTTCGACTCGGTCGAGGCCGCCGTCTCCTCGGTGCTGTCGGCTTCCGCGTCCTCGTCGGCGAACAGCGCCTCCTTGGAGACGGTTTCCTCGACCAGTTTGACCTGCGCGAGAACGTGGTCAACCACCTTCTCCTCGAACAGGGGCGCACGAAGCTCGGCCAGCGCCTGGGCGTTCTTCCGGTAGAAGTCCCAGACCTGCTGCTCCTGGCCCGGGAACTGCCGGACCCGGGCGATGAGGGCCTGGTTCACCTCCTCGTCGGAGACCTTGATATCGGCGCTCTCGCCGACCTGCGCAAGCACCAGGCCGAGGCGCACGCGGCGCTCGGCGATCTTGCGGTACTCGGCCTGCGACTGCTCCTCGGTGGTGCCCTCCTCCTCGAAGGTCTTGCCGCGGTTCTTCAGGTCCTGCTCCACCTGGGCCCAGACGTTGGCGAATTCCTGGGCCACGAGGGAGGGGGGCAGATCGAAGGCGTACTTGCCGTCCAGCGCGTCGAGGAGGGCCTTCTTGAGCTTGCGCCGGGTGGCCGCCTCGTAATCCGTACCGATCGCCTGGGAGATCGCCTCCTTCAGCTTGTCGAGGCTCTCGAGGCCGAGGTTCTTGGCGAGCTCGTCGTCGATCTTGGCCTCGCCCGGGGCCTGGATCTTCGTGACGGTCACGTCGAACTCGGCGTCCTTGCCGGCGAGCTGCTCGGCACCGTAGGACTCCGGGAACGTCACCTTGACGAGGCGGCTCTCGCTGGCCTTGGCGCCGACGAGCTGATCCTCGAAGCCCGGGATGAAGGTGTTCGAGCCGAGTTCCAGATCGACGCCCTCGCCCTTGCCGCCGTCGAACTCGGTGCCGTCGATGCGGCCGACGAAGTCGATGGTGACGCGGTCGCCGGACTGCGCCTCGGCGCCCTCGTCGCGGTCCGCGAAGGGCTTGGCCTGGCCGGCCATGCGGTCGAGGGCCTCCTGGACCTCCGCGTCGGTGGGCTTGGCCACGTACTTGGTCAGGCTGACGTCCGAGAGGTCGGCGAGCTCGAAGGTCGGCAGCACCTCGACGGCCACCTTGAAGGCGAAGTCGCCCTTGGCCTCCAGCGCCTTCTCGACCTCTTCCTTGTCCTCGGGGAACTGGACCTGCGGCTCGAGGGCGAGCTTGAGGTTGTGGTCGGTGACGATCTTCTGGTTCGCCTCGTTGACGGCGTTCTGCACCACCTCGGCCATGACCGAGCGGCCGTAGACCTTGCGCAGGTGCGCCACCGGCACCTTGCCGGGGCGGAAGCCCTTGAGCTGGACCTTGTCCTTGAGGCCCGAGAGCTCGGTGTTCAGGCGATCCTCGAGGTCCTTGGCCGGGAGAAGCACCTGAAACTCGCGCTTCAGCCCCTCGGAATGTGTCTCGGTCACCTGCATCGTCGTCGCTCTCAAAAACAGTCGGTGTGGTCTCAAGGGTCTCGGCCGATGGGCACGCGGAACGCGGCGCGCATCGGGACGGCGGATCTCGCGGGGCGCGGACGCGGAGGGAACGGGTCGGCGGCTCGGCTCCCCCAGGGGGCATGAAGCCGATCCGGTCCCGGCAACGGCGCTGGTGCGGGCGGAGGGGCTCGAACCCCCACGTCTTGCGACACTGGAACCTAAATCCAGCGCGTCTACCAGTTCCGCCACGCCCGCGCGCGCCGACGCCCGGCGCGAATCCGATCGCCGGAGGGCGGCTCTATAGCACGCGCGTCGGGGCAAGCAGCAAAAAACTTGCGCGGGCCCCGCCGGTGGCGCGGGCCGGTCCCCGCGGCTACAAGCGGGCGCTCCGTCTCCCGAAGGATCGCGATGCCGCCTGCCCGTCCCGCGCCGCCCGCAGCCCCGGCCCCGGCCCCGCCCGCCCCCGGCGGGGCGCCGACCCGCCGCAGCCTCCTCGGCACGGCGGTGGCCCTCGGCCTGCTCCCGGGGCCGGCGCTCGCCCAGAAGCCGGCCCCGGGCAAGGACCTGCCGAAGGACGCGCCCAAGGACCCGTCCGGGGAGGCCCCGGCGGCCGAGCCGGCCCGCCCCCTGGTGGCCGGCCCCGGCACCGCGCGGCTCAAGGAGGCCCCCGCCCCCGAGACCGCGGTCTGGAGCTTCGACGGCAAAGCCGCCCCGCCGACCCTGCGGATCAAGCTCGGCGAGACCCTGCGGGTGCGGGTGGAGAACCGCACGGACAAGCCCCTGTCCCTGCACTGGCACGGGGTGCGCAACCGCAACGCCATGGACGGGGTCGGCGGGGTCACCCAGGCCCCGATCGCGCCCGGCGCCGACTTCACCTACGCCTTCGCGCCCCCCGATGCGGGCACCTTCCTGATCCGGCCCCTCGTGGTCGGCGGCTCGAGCGAGCCCTCGGGGCGCGGCCTGTGCGGCCTCCTCGTCGTGAAGGAGAAGACGCCCCCCGCCGTCGATGCCGACGTGGGCCTGCTGATGCAGGATTTCCGGCTCGAGGCCGACGGCAGCCTGATGCCGTTCGGGCAGGTCGCGTTCGCCGCCGCCAACGGCCGGCTCGGCAACCTCGTCGCCGTCAACGGCCGGCCGGCGCCGGAGACGTTCGAGGCCCGGCCGGGCTCGCGCGTGCGCGTGCGCATCGCCAACGGCTGCAACGCCCGGGGCACGCGCGTGCGCTTCGACGGGATGAAGGTCTACGTGGCCGCCGTCGACGGGCAGCCCACCGATACGTTCGAGCCCCTGCGCGCCACCCTGCCCTTCCCGCCGGGCACCCGCTACGACCTGATGATCGACCTGCCCCCGGAGCCGGGCGCCAAGGGCGCGATCACCGCCCTCGTCGGCCAGGGCCTCGTCCTCGCGAGCGTGACGACGCGGGGCGAGCCCGTCACCGAGAAGCGCGGGCCCATCGGCCCCATCGGCGAGAACAAGCTCCTGCCCGCCGAGATCAGGCTCCAGAACGCGGTGCGCCGCGACGTGATCCTCACCGGCGGCGCCGTGATCCCGAAGGACGCCCCGAAGGACAAGCCGCCGGAGCCGGTCTTCACCGGCGATCCCGCCCGGATCTGGTCGGTGAACGGGGCGAGCGGGGCCGCGGGCCAGCCCCCCGCCTTCACGGTGAAGCGGGGCCAGGTGGTGGTGCTGGCGCTCCGCAACGAGACCGCCTTCCCGCAATCCCTGCACCTGCACGGCCACGTCTTCCGCCTGCTCCACCCCCTCGACGACGGCTGGGAGCCCTACTGGCTCGACACCTTCCAGCTTCTGGAGGGCCGCACCGCCCGCATCGCCTTCCAGGCCGACAATCCCGGCCGCTGGCTGATCAGCGCCACCGTGCTGGAGCGGTTCGACGCGGGGCTGTGGACCTCGTTCGAGGTCAGCTGAACCGGCGCGCCCTCGCCTTCCCGCGCGCTGGCGTGCCGTGATCTGCCGGCCTATGCGGCGCTCAGCGCCCGCTCGACGGCCTCGGGCTCCCGGCTGATGACGAGCAGGTAAGCCCGCGTCGCGGCCTCCGGCCGGGCCCGGCCCTGCTCGAGATCGCGCAGCGTGCCGATCGGGAAACCGAAGCGCTTGGCGAACTCGGCCTGCGTCAGGCCGAACCTCTTGCGGATCGCCTTCACGTCGATCTCTGCCGGGATGTGGAGATTGTACGTCGCCGGATCGGCCTCGCCGCGCGCGATGGCCTGCGCCTGCCGCGCGGCCTCGACAAGACCCTTCCCGAAACTCGTCATCGTCTCACTCCCCGTGCCCTATCCGCCGCGGCTTTCAGGGCGCACCTTCAGGCTCACGCTCGCGCGGTAATCGTCAACGATGGTTTCGAGGGCGAGGCGCACGTCGTTGCGCTCCGCCATGCTGATATCAGCCCGCTGCCCCTTCGAGACGAGGCGGAGCAGGAACACGGGCACATCCGGTGCGGCGAAGTAGGTGATGACCCGATAGCCGCCCGATTTTCCCTTGCCCTTGCCGGCCACGCGCACCTTGCGGGCACCGCCCGTCCCGGGGATCACGTCGCCGGCCTCGGGGTCCGCAGCGATGGTTGCGACGATCGCCACACGCTCCTCGTCGCTGACGCCGGCCGATTTGGCGTCGGCGAGGTAGAACTGCGTCTCGATGATCCCGTGCACAAGCCGAATATACGGATTGCCCGCAGTCGGGCGCAAGCGGTGAATACGGGTTGTCCGCACTCTGCGAAAGGCTCAGACGCGAGAGGTTCAGAGACCGGCCTCATCCCGCACCAGATCCGCCAATACCCGCGGCATCAACTCCGGAATGTCCTCGGCGATGAGGCCGGGGCCGTGGCGGAGCCCCGCATCGCCGTGGAGCCAGACCCCGGCGGCGGCGGCCTCGAACGGCGCCATCCCCTGGGCGAGGAGCCCCGCGATCAGGCCCGCGAGCACGTCGCCCGCCCCGGCCGTGCCGAGATAGGGGCTGGCGTGGTCGTTGATCGCCACGCGGCCGTCCGCGTCGGCGATCACCGTGTCGGCCCCCTTCAGGACCACAACGGCGCCGGCGAGCACCGCCGCGCGGCGGGCGCGCTCGACCTTGTACAGCCCCTCGTCCACGACGTCGGTGCCCGCGAACAGTCTGGCGAACTCGCCCCCGTGGGGGGTCAGCACCGCCTGCCCCCCTCCGTCCCGGACATGGCCGGCGAGCACCTGCGGCTGACCCTTGAAGCTCGTCAGCGCGTCCGCGTCGAGGACGAGGGCGCGGCCGGCGGAGGCCGCCACCGCCACCCGCTCCCGCGTCGGCTCGCCGGTGCCGAGGCCGGGACCGAGGAGCACCGCGTTCAGGCGCTCGTCGGTGAGGATGTCGTCGAGGTCGTCGGCGCTGTCGCAGGCGTGGAGCATGATCGCGGTGAGATGCGCGGCGTTCTCGGGCAGCGCATCGCGCGGGGCGGCCACGGTGACGAGGCCCGCGCCCACCCGCAGCGCCCCGCGGGCGGCAAGCCGCGCCGCGCCGGTGCGGGTGGCCGGCCCCGACAGGACCAGGGCGTGGCCGCGGGTGTATTTGTGGCTCGCCCCCGTCAACCGGGGGAAGGCGCCGCCCCACAGATCCGGCCCGTTGCGGAACAGGGGCGCACCGGCCGCCGCGAGGCCGGCTTCGAGCGCTTCCGCACCGGTGCCGATCTCGGCGAGATGCAGGGCGCCGCACAGAGAGCGTCCGGGCTGGAGCAGATGGCCCGGCTTGAGGGCCACGAAGGTCACGGTCTCGACCGCCTGCACGGCCGCGCCCCGCACCGCGCCGGTATCGCCGTCGAGACCGCTCGGCACGTCGACGGCGAGGACCGGACGGCCGGAGGCGTTCAGCGCCTCCACCAGGGCGCGGGCCGCGCCGTCGAGGTCGCGCGCGAGGCCCGCGCCGAACAGGGCGTCGATGACGAGGTCGCAGGGCGGGATCTCGGAGGGCGCGCCTTCGACCGGGCCGGTCCAGTCCGCGGCCGCGGCGGCGGCGTCCCCGGCGAGCGCGTCCCGGTTGCCGAGGAGGACGAGTTCGACGCGGTGGCCCGCCTCGGCGAGGAGGCGCGCGGCCACGAAGCCGTCGCCGCCGTTGTTGCCCGGTCCGCACAGGACGAGGACGCTTCCGCCAGGAGAGAGCCGCGCCTGCGCCCGCGCCGCCACGGCCACGCCGGCCCGCTCCATCAGGGTCCGGCCGGGCGTGCCGGCCGCGATCGCGGCCGCGTCCACCCGCCGCATGGCCTCCACCGTGAGGAGCCGCGCCCGAAGCGATCGCGCCTGCGTCATGCGTCCGTCACCTTATCACCGGTCCTGGTTGCCGCCCTGCCTGTACGCTGCCCGGCCGCTGCCGCGAAAGCGGGCCGCGGACGGCGGTCTGCTCGAATGATGTGCGCGGACTGCCGCCGAGATGGGCCGTTTTCCCCGCCTCACCCGGAAAACGGCGTGGCGAAGGCACGGGCACGGTGTTAGAAAATCCGGATGCGGCACGGTGCAGGTCAGGCCCATCCCGGATGAAGAAGATCGAAGCGATCATCAAGCCCTTCAAGCTCGACGAGGTGAAGGAGGCGCTGCAGGAAGTCGGCCTGCAGGGCATCACCGTCATCGAGGCGAAGGGCTTCGGCCGCCAAAAGGGGCATACCGAGCTCTATCGCGGCGCCGAGTACGTGGTGGACTTCCTGCCGAAGGTGAAGCTCGAGATCGTTCTGTCGGACGCCCTGGTCGAGGGCGCGGTGGAGGCGATCCGCAAGTCGGCCCAGACCGGCCGCATCGGCGACGGCAAGATCTTCGTCTCCACCATCGAGGAGGCGATCCGCATCCGCACCGGCGAGACCGGCACGGACGCGATCTGACGGGCCCGGCACCCGGACGGGGCGCCCAGGGGTCCGGCCCAGGACAGGAAGCCCAGGCCCAGCCTGCGCGGCCGGTCCGGCGCGCCGACGGGTGACAGCCGGCGCGATGTCGCACCGCATCAAGGACTTAGAGCCGGCTATCGCGGCCCGCTCGCCCGGTTTTGCCTCTAGCCTTGCGCCATCCCCGCCTGTAATGCCGCGCGGGTTGGGCCATGCACCACGCCTCCGAGCCGCCGGCTGGGGGCATCGTGGCGCGAGCCCGGACGACAAGGAGATTCCCAGGGATGGCAAAGACCGCAGCGGATGTCCTGAGGGAGATCAAGGACAACGACGTCAAGTACGTGGATTTCCGGTTCACGGATCCGCGGGGCAAGTGGCAGCACGTCACCTTCGACGTCTCCCTCGTCGACGATGAGATCTTCCAGGAAGGCACCATGTTCGACGGCTCGTCGATCGCCGGCTGGAAGGCGATCAACGAATCCGACATGCTGCTGATGCCGGATCCGGTCACCGCCTGCATGGATCCGTTCTTCTCCGCCTCCACCATGTCGATCGTCTGCGACGTGCTGGAGCCCTCCACCGGCCAGCCCTACGCGCGCGACCCGCGCTCCACCGCCAAGCTCGCCGAGGCCTATCTCAAGTCCACCGGCATCGGCGACACCATCTTCGTCGGCCCCGAGGCCGAGTTCTTCGTGTTCGACGACGTGAAGTTCGGCGCCGACCCCTACCACACCGGCTTCCAGCTCGACTCGACCGAGCTGCCGTCGAACGGCTTCACCGATTACGAGGGCGGCAACCTCGGCCATCGCGTCCAGACCAAGGGCGGCTACTTCCCCGTGCCCCCGCAGGATTCGGCCCAGGACATGCGCGGCGAGATGCTCGCCGCCATGCAGTCGATGGGCGTGAAGGTCGAGAAGCACCACCACGAGGTGGCCTCGGCCCAGCACGAGCTCGGCATGAAGTTCGACACGCTGACGCTGCTCGCCGACCACATGCAGGTCTACAAGTACTGCATCCACAACGTGGCGCAGAGCTACGGCAAGTCGGCGACCTTCATGCCGAAGCCCGTCTACGGCGACAACGGCTCCGGCATGCACGTGCACCAGTCGATCTGGAAGGACGGCAAGCCGCTGTTTGCCGGCGACAAGTACGCGGATCTGAGCCAGGAATGCCTCTGGTACATCGGCGGCATCATCAAGCACGCCAAGGCGCTCAACGCCTTCACCAACCCGTCCACCAACTCCTACAAGCGTCTGGTGCCGGGCTACGAGGCCCCCGTCCTGCTGGCCTACTCGGCGCGCAACCGCTCGGCCTCCTGCCGCATCCCGTGGACGACGAACCCGAAGGCCAAGCGCGTCGAGGTCCGCTTCCCCGACCCGATGGCGAACCCCTACCTCGCCTTCTCGGCGCTCCTGATGGCCGGCCTCGACGGCATCCTCAACAAGATCGATCCGGGTCCGGCCATGGACAAGGATCTCTACGACCTGCCCCCGCGCGAGTTGAAGGAGATCCCCACCGTGTGCGGATCCTTGCGCGAGGCGCTGCAGAACCTCGACAAGGACCGCGCCTTCCTCAAGGCCGGCGGCGTCTTCTCGGACGACCAGATCGACTCGTTCATCGAGCTGAAGATGACCGAGGTGATGCGCTACGAGATGACCCCGCACCCGATCGAGTTCGTGCAGTACTACTCGCTCTGAGCGGGCGGCCGGGCGGCGACGCCCGGCCCGTCGGAACGGAGCACGGCGCCGGGGCCTCGGAAGGGGCTCCGGCGTTTCGCGTTCGGCAAGTCCGATCCGGGCGAGCGGCCATGGCTCCTCAGAAAGTCCTAGCCTAGGATCAAGGTCACGAGCTTGGATCCAACGGGTCGCGATGAGCCAGAAGACGAAGAAGCAGAACCGCACGAAGCGTCGATTAGGCCGCCTGCCGCCGACACCGGAATTTCAGCGCTTCGGATCGCTCTTCCATCAGGACATCGACCTTGATCACGACACCCTGGAGGATGCGGCACGCGACATCATCCGTGGTTTCAAGGGCGAGGAACGGCGCGGGCTGCGTGCCTTCATCGGGCAGGTTCTGGAGAGCGATCTGTCACCCGACGAGCTCAGCAAGCTCTGGGGCCTGACGGGATCCGACATCTTCTTTGAGGCGAAGGGATTTTCTTTGAGGCGAAGGGATTTCGCGACTTCCTGGCTCTCGTGCACGATCAGCTCCGCAAGGGGGTGTGATCAAGGGGGTGTGATATTGTAGGCCCCACATGCCCGTCCTCGACCACCTCGCGATCGTCGCCCCTACCCTCGCGGAAGGCGTCGCGCATGTCCGCGCGAGCCTCGACCTCGACATCCCCGAGGGCGGGCGCCACCGGGAGATGGGCACGCGCAACCACCTGCTGCGGCTCGGCGACGCCCTCTTCCTCGAAGTGATCGCGCTCGATTCCGCGGCGGCCCCGCCCGAGCGCCCGCGCTGGTTCGGTCTCGACGATGCTGCCCGAGTCCGCGCGGACTGGGATTCCGGGCGGCGGCTGCGCGCCTTCGTCGCCCGCACGGACGATCTCGACGGCGTGCTCGCCCGTCATCCCGGCCTGTTCGGCTCAGCCATGCGGATGACGCGCGGCGCGCTCGCCTGGCGCTTCGCGCTCCGCGACGACGGGGCTCTGCCGATGGACGGTCTCCTGCCCTGCCTGATGGATTGGGGGCCCGCCGGCAATCCGGCCCGCGCCATGCCGGATCTCGGGGCGCGGCTGACGGGGTTCCGCGTGGCCTGCCCCGAGCCGGCGCGGGCCGCGGACCTCTACCGGACGCTCGGCCTGTCCGGCGCGCCGGAGATCGAGGCGGGGCCCGCGCTCCGCTTCAGTGCGGAGATCACCCTGCCCGCGGGGCCTCGCACCTTGACCTGAAACCCTGGCCTGAACCCGGCACGCCCCTCTATGCTCGCGCCGCCCCGCCAGGAGGAAGCCATGTCCCTCACCGTCCCCGTGATCCTCGGCTCCGTGCGCCGCGAGCGCCAGGGCCTGCGCGCCGCGCGCTTCCTCGTCCGCCAGATCGAGGCCCGCGGCCACGCGGCGCCGCTGGTCGACCCGGCCGACCTGCAGCTGCCCCTCCTCGACCGGATGTACAAGGAATACCCGCGCGGCGAGGCGCCCGAGCCCCTGGAGCGGCTCGCCACCCTCTACCGGCGCGCCGACGCCTTCATCGTGGTCTCGGCCGAGTACAACCACTCCGTCCCGCCCGCGCTCTCGAACACCCTCGACCACTTCCTGGAAGAGTATTTCTGGCGGCCGTCCGCGATCTGCTGCTACTCGGCCGGGCAGTACGGCGGCGTGCGCGCCGCCATGCAGTTGCGGGCGATGCTGGCCGAACTCGGCACCCCGAGCATCCCCTCGCTGCTGCCGATCCCGCGCGTCGGTAAGGCGCTGAGCGAAGAGGGGGAACCGGCCGAGGAGTGGCTCACCAAGTCCGCCGGCCGCTTCCTCGACGAGCTGACGTGGTACGCCGAGGCCCTGCGCGTCCAGCGGCAATCGGGCACGCCGTACTGACGCGGCGCTGGCACCGCCCTTGCCACACCGGACCCGGACGGAGCGGAGCGGACATGAACGCGAGCGTCGAGCAGGTTCGGGCGATTCTCGCCGAATTGGTCAAGGCGGCCCTGGTCTCGGACGACGGCAGGAGCCTGGCCTATCGCGAGGCCGCCCGCGACCTCCTGAAGGATCTCGCAGCCGCCCCGCCCGATCCGGCCTCCGTGCGGATGGACGGCGCCTGGACGCTGGCGGTGGCCGATGCGGAGACGCCCGCGCGCCAGCCCGAGCAGGGTCGGGTCAACCTCACCCTGCCGCGGCAGGCCCCCTTCACCCTGGCGGACCTGCTGGCCCCGGATTTCGACGTGGACCGCGCCGTCGACGACATCGGCAAGGCCGCCTCCACCGGCTGAGGTCCGCCTCCGCTGTTGAGAGAGGCCGGTTCCACGTTGCCGGGCCGGGGCAACGTCCCCATCTTCAGGGGGATGCCGGCTCCGCCGGCCCTGTCTCCCGAACCGGCACCGCCCCGCGGTGCAGCGAGCCCCCTCTTTGGCCAAGCGCGCCCCTGCGGCCCCCACGCCCCTCCCCACCCGCGAGCAGGTCCTCGCCTTCATCGCCGAGGCGAAGGACAAGGTCGGCAAGCGCGAGATCGCCCAGGCCTTCGGCCTGAAGGGCGCGGACAAGATCGGCCTCAAGCGCCTGCTCAAGGAGATCGAGGACGAGGGCGTCATCGAGAAGTCCCGCGGCGGCCTCGCCAAGGCCGGGCGCCTGCCCCCCGTGCTGGTGGCCGACATCCGCGCCCGCGACCGCCAGGGCGAGTTCCTGGCGAGCCCCGTCGAGTGGAAGGGGGACGGCAAGGCGCCGACCATCGTGGTGATGCCCCCCCGCGGCGGGCGCCGGGACAAGCGGCCGGCACCGGGCATCGGCGACCGCATCCTCGTGCGGGTGGAGCCCGACGGCGAATCGGGCAACCGCTATACCGGCCGCGTCGTGAAGGTGATCGGCAAGAACAGGGCCGAGATCATCGGCGTGTTCCGCGCCGGCGCCCAGGGCGGGCGCATCGAGCCGGTGGAGAAGCGCTCTCAGGGGCGCGAGATCCTGATCCCGCCGGGCGAGGAGGGCGAGGCGCGCGACGGCGACCTCGTCAGCGTGAGCCTGGAGCGCGAGACGCGCATGGGCCTGCCCAAGGGCCGGGTGCGCGAGCGCCTGGGCTCGCTCGGCTCCGAGAAGGCGGTGAGCCTGATCGCGCTGCACCTGCACAACATCCCCCACGTCTTCCAGGCGGCCACCATCGCCGAGGCGGACGCGGTGAAGCCGGCCACGCTCCGCGGCCGGGAGGACTGGCGCGACAAGCCGCTTCTCACCATCGATCCGCCCGACGCCAAGGACCACGACGACGCGGTGATGGCCGAGCCCGACGCCGATCCGGACAATCCCGGCGGCTTCGTCCTCACCGTCGCCATCGCGGACGTGGCGGCCTATGTCCGCCCCGGCTCCGGCCTCGACCGCGAGGCGCTGGAGCGCGGCAACTCGGTCTACTTCCCCGACCGGGTCGTGCCGATGCTGCCCGAGCGCATCTCGAACGATCTCTGCTCGCTCCGCGAGGGCGAGAAGCGACCGGCCATCGCGGTCCGCATGGTCATCTCCGCCGAGGGCACCAAGCGCCGCCACAGCTTCCACCGCGTGATGATGTGCTCGCGCGCCAAGCTCGCCTACGCGCAGGCCCAGAGCGCCATCGACGGGCATCCGGACGACACGACCGCGCCGCTCCTCGAGAACGTACTGAAGCCCCTCTGGGCGGCCTATGCCGCGCTGAAGACCGCCCGCGACCGGCGCGGGCCCCTCGCCCTCGACCTGCCCGAGCGCAAGGTGCTGATCGGCGCGGACGGCCGGGTCGACCGGGTGATCGTGCCCGACCGCCTCGACGCGCACCGCCTGATCGAGGAGTTCATGATCCTGGCGAACGTCGCCGCCGCCGAGACCCTGGAACAGGCCCGCCAGCCGCTGATCTACCGCGTCCACGACAAGCCGGCCCCGGAGAAGATGCGCGCGCTCGGCGAGGTGCTCGCCTCGGTGGGCATCAAGCTGCCGAAGGAGGGGGCGCTCCGGCCCGCCCTGTTCAACCGCATCCTCGCCATGGCCGCGGAGACGGAGCACGCGGTCTTCCTCAACGAGGTGGTGCTGCGCAGCCAGGCCCAGGCCGTCTACGCGGCGGAGAATCTCGGGCATTTCGGGCTGAACCTGCGCCGCTACGCCCATTTCACCTCGCCGATCCGGCGCTACGCCGACCTCGTGGTGCACCGGGCGCTCATCACCGCCTGCGGGCTCGGCAAGGACGGCCTCGCCAGCGACGTCTCGGTGCCCGAACTCGACCGCATCGGCGAGCAGATCTCGGCCGCCGAGCGCCGCGCCATGGCGGCCGAGCGCGAGACCATCGACCGGCTGATCGCCAACCATCTCGCCGAGCGGGTGGGCTCGAACTTCGAGGGGCAGATCTCGGGGGTGACGCGGGCGGGCCTGTTCATCAAGCTCGACGAGACGGGGGCCGACGGCTTCGTGCCGGTCTCCACCATCGGCGCCGACTACTACCGCCACGAGGAGGCCCGCCACGCCCTGGTGGGCGAGCGCACGGGGGAGACCTACCGCCTCGGCGACCGGGTCGAGGTCCGGCTGGCGGAGGCCGCGCCCGTGGCGGGGGCGCTGCGCTTCGAACTCCTGTCGGAGGGGCGCACCCGCTCCGGGGCGAAGCGGACCGGCACGAAGAAGCCTGGCCGGCCGTTCAAGGCGGCCCCCTCCGGCCGCCCGCCCGGCATCCGCAACAGCGCCTCGCGCCACCGTGGCTCGCGCCGGTAGGCGTCAGGCGCACAAGCATTGATCTGACATTTATCAATACAACATAGATCAGTGCCGAAAAAATCGATGAAACATCCCTGATCCGCGCTGGTTGGCAGGGCAACGCATCGGCTCATCCCCGCGGATGATCTGACGGCGTCTTCGCGCGAACGCGCGCTCTCCAGCCCCGGTCAGGAATCCATCATGTATTTTCACGACAAGCGCCTGCAGTATCCGGTCCGCGTCGAGAGCCCGGATCCCGTCTACGCGCGCATGCTCCAGCAGGCGATCGGCGGGATCGAGGGCGAGATCCGGGTCTGCATGCAGTACTTCTTCCAGGCCTGGGGCAGCCGCGGGCCGAGCACCAAGTATCGCGACATGCTCCTCCACACGGCCACGGAGGAACTCGGCCATATCGAGATGCTCGCCACCGCCGTGGCGATGAACCTCGAGAACGCCCCGACCAAGGTCCAGGAGGCGGGCGCCGCCGACGCCATCGTCGGCGCGGTGATGGGCGGCGAGAACCCGCGCCACATCGCCGAGGGCATGCTCCACCGCCACATCCTCTCCACCGGCATGGCGGCCTTCCCGGCCAATTGCGAGGGCGTGCCCTTCGACATGAGCCACATCTACGCCAGCGGGAACCTCGCCGCGGACATGTACTGCAACGTCGCCGCCGAGAGCACGGGCCGCGTGCTCGCCGTCCGGCTGCAGACCGCCACCAACGATCCGGGCATGCGGGACATGTGGAGCTTCCTCATCGCCCGCGACACCATGCATCAGCAGCAATGGCTCGCGGTGATCGAGGAACTCGGCGGCCACGCGGGCGCCCTGCCGATCCCCAACAGCTTCCCGCAGAGCGAGGAGAACGGCAAGTTCAGCTACAACTTCTTCGCCACCGCCCGGGACGGCACCCCGCCCCCCGCCGGCCGCTGGACGGACGGGCCCTCCCTCGACGGCAAAGGCGCCTACAGCGTGGTCCAGAACGAGCCGATGGGCGAGGAGCCGGTGCTGGGCCCCGCCCGCCCCGACAGCGGCGCCCAGACGGAACAGATGGGCTGACCGCGCGCCGCAGCCCCGGCGAGGCCGGGGCCCGCTCCCCGAGCCCGGTTCAGGCCCCGGTCCCGGCGTGCTATGACGGGGCCGGACCCGACCTCCCGAGGACGACATGCGAGCCGATGACGCGACCGCGGGCGACCCTCCGGCACCGGGGGGCACGGCCCGCACCGGGCTCGTCCGCGCCATGGCCCGCGGCTTCCTCGGGCGCTGCCCCCATTGCGGGGAGGGCAGGGTCTTCGGGAAATTCCTGAAGGTCCGCCCGGCCTGCGACGCCTGCGGCCTCGAATTCCACCACCACCGGGCGGACGACCTGCCGCCCTATCTGGTGATCTTCCTCGTCGCCCACATCGTCGGCTACCTGATCCTGGAAGTGGAGATGGCCTACGACGTGCCGCTGTGGTTCCAGCTCAGCTTCTGGCCGCTCTTCACCCTCGCCCTGGCGCTCGGCCTGCTGCAGCCGGTGAAGGGCGCGGTGGTGGGCCTGCAATACGCCCTTGGCATGCACGGTTTCGGCAGGCTACCGGGGGTGCGCTCCGCATCGGAGGAGGACGCACGCCTTGGCAAGGACGGACTCGGCAACGACGGACTCGGCACCGGCGGCCACGGATCGACCGGGCTCGGACGCGCCTGAGACGGCGGCGGCCCCCGCGGCGGGGGGATCCGCCAAGGCGCCCCGGGCCCTGCGCCCGCGCGACGCGGCGACCCTGATCCTGATCGAGCGCCGCCGGGGCGTGGTCCGCGTCCTGATGGGCCGGCGCAACCCGCGCCTCGCCTTCATGCCGGGCAAGTTCGTCTTCCCCGGCGGACGCACGGAGGCGGACGACCGGAGCATGCCGGTGGCGGGCGCCCTGCCGGACTACGCCGAGGCCGCGCTCACCCGGCAGGTCTCGCGCCCGCCGCGCGACCTCGGCCGCATCCTGGCGCTCGCCGCCATCCGCGAGACCTACGAGGAGACGGGCCTCCTCGTCGGCACCCGGGATTACGGACCGCCGGAGACGACCCCGCCCGGCTGGGAGGCCTTCGCCGCGCACGGCGTCCTGCCGGATCTCGAGGGCCTGCACCTCGTCGCCCGCGCCATCACCCCGCCCAAGCGCGTGCGCCGCTTCGACACCCGCTTCTTCACGGCCGAGCGCGCCGGCGTGGCGGGGGAGGAGCCGGGACGGGTCGGGCCCGACCAGGAATTCGTGGAACTCGACTGGGTCCGCCTCGACGCGGCGCGCAAGCTCGACCTGCCCTACATCACCCGCGCCGTCCTCGACGATCTGGAGACGCAGATCGCCGCGGGCTTCGCCCCCCACCGCGAGATCCCGTTCCACTTCGAGCGCTACGGGCGGCGCGAGCGGGTGGCGCTGTAGGGGACGGAGCGCAGTCCCTCCCGGAACCCGCTCGACCGCTCCGCCCGGTCGATCCCCTCACCCCGAGGTGGCGCGGGCTCTCAGCGCGGACGGGTGCGGTTCCGCCAGAGCGCCCGGACCCGGCCGCTGGCCGCGGCGAGCAGCAGCGCCGCGCCGATCATGATGGCGCTCCAGCCCCAGTCGCCCGGGAGCTGGCCGTCCACCGGATGCCCGACGGCGCCGGCCGCCAGGGCCATGCCGAGGAGCGTGAACAGGGTGCCGCAGAGGACACCGGCGAGGGTTGGCTTGGACATGACGGCGCCTCAACGCTCGGCGACGCGCGCTTCCAGGGCGCGCAGGATCCAGGTCTCGCGGCTCTCCCTCGCCCGGGCCGCGGCCACGTCGATCTGGTCGGACAGGGCGCTCGGCAGCGGGACCGTGACGCGGATCGCCCGGTCGTCCTGCGCGGGATCGTAGACGAGGGTGGTGATCCCGGCGGCGAAGCTGCGCAGGGCGCCGCGCTTCTCCTCCGGCGACAGGGTGTCGTCCCCGGCGACGAGCGGGCAGTAGGCCGCCACCGCCTGATCGATGATGGCCCCGTTCGCGATCCCCTCGCCGCGCATCCGCGCGACCGCCGCGCGCAGGGCCTGGCGCGATCCGGCCTCCCGGCCCGGCCGGCCGATGGCCTGGACGAGGCCGTCCGGGGCGGGCTGCTCCGCCCGGGGGCAGACAAGGCCGGCCGCCGATGCCGGGCCGGCGCCGACGAGGAACAGCCCGGTCAGGGCGAGGGACAGGGTAGGCGCGAGCGCGGGCATGGCGGCTCCTCCGGGGTTCGAGGATCAGGGCGGTGCGGGGCGTGCCGCCGCCGAGGCGGGCGGGCGCCGCGGCAGGGCGTCGGTGTCGAGTTCGAGGCAGGTCGGCAGGCCGACATGGGAGGGGGCGCCGATGACGCCGTCCGCGCGGCACAGCCGGCGTGCGCCATGGAGAAGGTGGTCCGGCGGCTCCGCAGGGTGCGCCGCGCGCCGCGCCCGTCGGCGAGGCAGCCCCGGTAGCGCCTCGACCTCCTCGGCCATGATCCGGCGATCGCGGGCACGGTCGATCCGGCCGGCGCCCCTCTCCCCCTGCGGAGAGGAGAGGGGCGCCCCGTTAGAGCACGATGCGGAAAAGTGGAATCCGGTTTTCCGACATCATCGTGCGATCACAAAGAGATAGAGCATGCTGCTGTTTCCGTGAAAAAGCAGCATGTTCTAGAGCCGTGCCCGATCGCGTTGCAATCGGCCACGGCTCCAACCCTTTGTTTTAACGCGCTCTCTTTCGCCGAACCGGCGTCCACTTCGGCGGAGAGCGCTCTAGCGGAGCGGATCGGCGGGTTTCACGAGGGCCTCACTTGGCCGGCTTCGCCTCCGTGGTGGAGCCGGTGGCCTGGGCCGCCTTGTCGTTGGCGTGCGCGGCCTTGTCGGTGGCCTGGGCCGCCGCCTTCCGGGGCATGCCGACCGCGTCGACCACGTCGAAGCGCATCTGGTCCTCGGCCTGTTTCAGGGTCGCGTTCGCCTCGTAATACTTGCCCTGGCCGATCTGCGACGCGGCCTGGTTCACGTCGGCCGTGGTCCTGTCCAGGGGCAGCACGGCCATCACGAAGCTCACATCCACGTGGGCGAGCTTCAGCTTCTCCAGGGCGCCCTGCTTGTCGCCTTTCTGGAGGTGCTTGTTCGCGTCGGCCACCGCGGCGGCCTTCTCGGGCGTGGCCACGAAGTCCTCGCCGAGGGTCAGCTGGGCATCGACGGGCACCCAGGCGACCTTCTCCGCGGAGGCCGGCTTGGTAGCGGTCTTCGCATCGGTCTTGGTAGTGGTCTTGGCATCGGCCTCGGCCTTCGTCGGCGCGGTGCCGTTCGGGCCGGTCAGATCGGCGGGGGTCCTCAGGTCGGCCTCGGCCTTGCTGAACACCGTCTCGTCGGTCCTGGTCTTCGCCAGGGCCGCCTGGGCCTTGCCGACGAGGTCCTTCGCCCGGGCCGGATCGGCGTCGTAGATGGCGAGGCGGGCGAGATGCATGTCGCGGAACGCCTGGGCGCCGTCCTTCGAGAGCTTCCCGACATCGCGGTCGACGGCCCGCTGGGCGGGGGCTTCCTGCGTCGCGGTCGGCCGAACGCCCTGCTCGGCGGCGATGGCCGCCCCACCGAGGACGGTGGTGGCGACGAGAGCGGCAGCGAGGGATTTCCGGTAGGTCATGATCGCATCTCCGACTTGTATCGCTGCAGATGGTCTTTCCGACGTTCTCGAGGTGATCATCTTGCATTCAGATAATGGATCATGGACCTCTCGGTTGCCTTTCAGCTGTATTAAAAACCCGTAATGTGCCGGATAGATCGACAACGCAAATATTCGATCCCCGAGGTCTGGCCGCGTGGAACACGATTCCGAGATCGGTCGGCGCGCTCGCTCCGGAGCGTCCGCCGCCACGGCTGGAGAGGGCCCCCGGAATCGGGAACCCTGCCAAGCGCACGGAACGCGGGGACGGCGGCGCGTCGATCGGGCGTCGGGCCTCCGGCCGCGATGCGCGGGGCGGCCACCCGATCTCCGGGAGAAGCGGTCCGCGCCGCCTACAGGAACTTCGCCGGATCGGTCTCGGGCGGGGGCGTCGCCACGTCCATGCGGTTCCACCAGCCGCCGCCGAGCGCCTGGAACAGGGCCGCGGTGTCGGCGTACTGCGTGGCCCGGGCGCCCGCCGAGGTGACCAGCGCCGAGAGGTAGCCCTGCTGGGCGACCAGCACCTGCGTCGAGTTCACGGCGCCGGCCGCGTACTGCTTGCGGATCAGTTCGAGGCTCTCGCCGGTGGCCTTCTCCGCCGCCGAGGCCGCCGCCACCGCCCGCGCGTCGGCCTGGAGGGCGCGCAGCACGTCGGCGACGTTCTGGAAGGCGGCGATCACGGTGGCGCGGTACTGGGCCTGGGCCTGGGTCAGCGCCTCCTCGGAGGCGCGCTGGCGCCGGTAGAGGGTGCCCGCGTCGAAGATCGGGGCGGTGGCCTGGCCGATGATCGTGAAGAAGCCCGCGCCCGGATTGGCGAGCTGGGCGAGCCGCACCGCGCTGGAGCCGCCCGCGGCCGTGATGCTGAACTGCGGCAGGCGGTTGGCCACCGCCACCCCCACATTCGCGCTCGCCTGCTGCACCAGGGTCTCGGCCGCCTTCACGTCGGGGCGCTGCTGCACGAGGCGGGAGGGCAGGCTCACGGGGAGCTTCGTCGGCAGGCGCAGAGAGGCGAGGGTGAAGGTCTGGCCGACCTCCTCGCTCGGCAGGCGGCCGGCGAGCGCGGTGAGCAGGTTGCGCTGCTGGGCGAGCTGCTTCTCCAGGGGCGGCAGGAGCTGCTGCGAGAGGGAGAGCTGGGCCTGCTGCTGCACCACGTCGGCGCCCGCGATCTGCCCGAGGCGGAGCTGCTTGTTGTAGAGTTCCAGAACCTCGGTCTGCGCCTGGATCACCCGCTTCGTCGCGTCGATCTGTGCGCGGAGCGAGGCCTCCTGGATCGCGGCGGCCACCACGTTGGCGGTGAGGCTGAGATAGGCCGCCTCGAGCTGGAAGCGCTGGTTCTCCGCCTGGGCCTCCAGCGACTCGATCTGGCGGCGGTTGCCGCCGAACACGTCCGGGTTGAAGGCGACGAGCACCTGCGGCGTGTAGAGGCTGTAGAGGAACTGGTTCTGGTTCTGCAGGGGCGATTGCAGGTCGAGGCCGGGCGCCCGGGACCCTTGCACCTGCGGGTTGGCCGTCACCGTCGGGAACAGGGTGCCCTTCTGGGCCAGCACGTTCTGCTGCGCGATGCGGAGCGAGGCCTGCGCCGCCTCCAGGTTCGGGTTGTTGGCCAGCGCCTCCTCCACGAGGCGGTTCAGCGCCTTCGAGCGGAACAGGGTCCACCACTGGCCGGGGATGTCGGCGCCGCCGACGAAGCTCTGGTCGGCCGAGCCGCCCTGGCGGGTGGTGAGGGCGTCGGCCGCGCTCGGATTGGCCAGGGGCTCGCGGGTGTAGCGGCTCACCGGCGGATCGGCCGGGGCGAGGTAGTTCGGCCCGACCGCGCAGGCGCCGAGGAATCCGCACAGTCCGAGGAGCGCCGCACCGGCGCGCAGGCGCGATACCCGTCTCTGTCCCGCCCCACCGTTCACGCCGAACGCCCCCGCCCTGGCAAGCCGCTCCCCGTAGAGGGACGCCGGGGCGCGCGCTGTCAACGCCGTGCGGCGCCGCGGCACGAGCCGGATCCGGCCCTGTTGCGCCCGCATCACGCGGCCACCGGATGGGCGCCCGCGGCGCGGCCGGCGGCGTTCGGGCGCCGCCGCGAGAACAGCGAGACCAGCACCGGCAGCACCACGAGGATCAGGTTCGGCGCGAGCAGGATGCCGCCCACCACCACGAGGGCGAGGGGCTTCTGCACCTGCGAGCCGATGCCGGTGGAGACCGCCGCCGGCAGCAGGCCGACGCAGGCGGCCACGCAGGTCATCATCACCGGGCGCATGCGCACGATCGAGGCGTGCCAGACCGCCTTCTGCCGCTCCCAGCCCTCCTCGATGAGCTGGTTGTAGTAGGCGAGCAGGATCACGCCCTCCATGGTCGAGATGCCGAACAGCGCGATGAAGCCGATCGCCGCCGAGATCGAGAACGGCGTCGCCGTGAGGAACAGGGCGAAGATGCCGCCGATCATCGCCATCGGGATCACCGAGAGCGTCAGCAGCATGTCGGTGAGCGAGGAGAAGTTGATGTAGAGCAGGAGCGCGATCAGCACGAGGGTGAGCGGCACCACGAGGCTCAGGCGCGTCACCGCGTCCTGGAGGTTGGTGAACTGGCCGACCCATTCGAGGTGGTAGCCCGCCGGCATCTCCACCTCGGCCTGCACCCGCCGCTGCGCCTCCAGCACGGCGCCGCCGAGGTCGCGCCCGCGCACGGAGAACTTCACCGGGATGTAGCGCTCCTGATCCTCCCGGTAGATGAAGGCCGCCCCCGAGACGAGGTCGACGGTGGCGATCTCGGAGAGGGGCACCTGCACCGTGCCGCCGTTCGGGTTCGGCGCGCCGATGGTGATGTTGCGGATCGTCTCCAGGGAGGAGCGGTAGGCGCGGGCGAGCCGCACCCGCATGGGGAAGTGCCGGTCCGAGCCGTACTCGTAGAGGTCGCCCGCGATCTGGCCGCCGATCGCGGCGGCGACCGTGGTGTTCACGTCGCCGATGGAGAGGCCGAAGCGGGCGGCCTTGCGGCGGTCCACGTCGATGCGCACGGTGGGCTGGCCGAGGGATGCGAAGACCGCGAGGTCGGTGATGCCCGGCACCGTGGCCAGCACCGCCTTCACCTGCTCCGCCGTCTTGGTGATCTGGGCGAGGTCGCTGCCGTAGATCTTGACCGAGTTCTCGCCCTTCACGCCCGAGGCCGCCTCCTGGACGTTGTCCTCGATGTACTGGGAGAAGTTGAACTCGATGCCGGGGAATTCCTGCTCCAGGCGCTTCGACAGGTTGCGGATCAGGGTCTCCTTGTCGAGGCCCTTGCGCCACTGGTCGATGGGCTTGAGGGGCGCCAGGATCTCGCAGTTGAAGAAGCCGGTGGCGTCGGTGCCGTCGCTCGGCCGGCCCTGGTGGGAGATGACGGTGACGACCTCCGGCACCTCGGTGAAGATCTTGCGCAGGCGCTCCACGTAGGCGTTGCCCGCCTCCAGCGAGATCGAGGCCGGCATGGTGCCGCGCACGTAGAGGTTGCCCTCCTCGAGCTTGGGCAGGAATTCGAGGCCGAGATTGCGCGCGGCCATGCCGGAGACGAGCAGGATCGCGAGGGTCGCGGCCAGGGTGAGGAAGCGGTTGCGCAGGCCGAAGCGCAGGATGATCTCGTGGCCGAAGCGCAGCACCCGCACGATCAGGGTGTCGTGCTCCTCCACGTGCTTGGGCAGGATGATCGCCGCGAGCGCCGGCGAGACCGTGAAGGTGGCGATCAACCCCCCGACCAGCGCGTAGGCGTAGGTCTTGGCCATCGGCCCGAAGATGTGGCCCTCGACGCCCGACATGGTGAAGAGCGGCAGGAAGCCGACGATGATGATCGTGGCCGAGAAGAAGATCGCCCGGTTCACCTCGGCCCCGGCGATGGCGATGGTGCCGAGCCGCCCGGTGAGCCCCCCGGGCGCCTTCTGGCCCTCCGAATGCTCGGGCTCGGCGAGGTGCCGGAACACGTTCTCGACCATGATCACGGTGGCGTCGACGATCAGGCCGAAATCGATGGCGCCGAGCGACAGCAGGTTGGCGGAATCACCCCGCACCACCAGGATCAGGATGGCGAAGCCGAGCGCGAACGGAATCGTCGCGGCCACGATGATGGCGCTGCGTAAGCTACCCAGGAACAGCCACTGCACCACGAAGACCAGCACCACGCCGAAGACGAGGTTGTGCATCACCGTGTGCGTCGTGGTGTGGATCAGGTTCGAGCGGTCGTAGATGCGCTGGATCTTCACGTCCGGCGGCAGGATCGTGGAGTTGTTGATGCGCTCGATCTCGGCCTCGACGCGCTTGAGCGTCGGCAGGCTCTGGCCGCCGCGGCTCATCAGCACGATGCCCTCGACGATGTCGTTCTCCCCGTCATGGCCGACGATGCCGAGCCGCGGGGCGTTCGACACGCGCACCTCGGCCACGTCCCGCACCAGCACCGGCACGCCGTTGACCTGGGTGAGCATGGTGTCGCGGATGTCGTCCATGTCGCGGATCAGGCCGACGCCGCGCACCACCGCCGACTGCTCGCCGACGTTCAGCGTCTGGCCGCCGACGTTGATCGAGGAGTTGTTCAGCGCGTTGACGAGCTGGACCAGGGTCATGCCCTGGGCCTGGAGCCGGTTCAGGTCGACCGCGATCTCGTATTCCTTGGCCTTGCCGCCGAAGGCGGTGACGTCGACGACGCCGGGAATGGCCTTGAAGCGGCGCTGCAGCACCCAGTCCTGCAGGGTCTTCATGTCCATGGAGGAGAAGCCCGGCGGACCGACGAGCTTGTAGCGCATGATCTCGCCCACGGGGCTCGTCGGCGAGATCTGCGGCTGGGCGCCGTTGGGGAGCGGCGGCAGCTGCGAGAGCCGGTTGAGCACCCGCTGCAGCGCCTGCTCGTAGGTGTAGGCGTAGTTGAACTGCACCTTCACGTCGGACAGGCCGAACAGCGAGATGGTGCGCACCACGGTGGCGTTGGGGATGCCGGCGAGCGCCACCTCGAGGGGGATGGTGATGTAGCGCTCGATCTCCTCGGCGGACTGGCCGGGATTCTGGGTGATCACGTCCACCAGCGGCGGGACGGGGTCGGGATAGGCCTCGATGTTGAGCTGGGTGTAGCTGGCATAGCCCAGCCCCATCATCACCACGAAGGCGAGGAACACCAGCACGCGCTGGCGCAGCGAGAAGACGATCAGGCTGTTCATGGCTGGCCCCCGCGCCCCGGTCTCAGGACGCCTTGTCGCCGCTGGCCGCGCGGTCGATGAACAGGGCGCCGCGGGTGACGATCTCCTCGCCCGCGGCGAGGCCCTCGATCACCTGCGCGTTGTCGTCGTTGATGAAGCCGAGCTTAACCGCGCGGGCCACGATGGCGCCGTCGGGCCGGGCGACCCAGACATGGGCGTTGGCCCCCTCGTAGACCACGGCGGCCAGCGGCACGGCCGGCGAGGGCTGGGCCTTGCCGGTGATGATGGTGAAGGTGGCAAACATCTCCGGCCGCAGCACCCGGTCCGGGTTGTCGACCTCGCTGCGCACGGCGAGCCGGCGCGTGGCCGGGTCCAGGCTCGCGGCCATGTAGTTCACCCGCGCCTTGAAGATCCGGGTGCCGAACCCGGCCACCCGCGCCTCGACCTCCTGGCCGATGCGGATCTTCGGGATCTCGCTCTCGCGCACGTTGGCGATGAGCCAGACGGTGGAGAGGTCGCCGATCACGAAGGCGGGATCGCTGGAGGCCGACAGGAACTGGCCGATGCCGACCTTGCGCTGCACGATGGTGCCGGCGATGGGCGCGCGGATCTGGACCTCGGAGCTCAGGCGGCCGTTCTTCTCGAAGCCCGCGATCTCCGCCTCGGTCTTGCCGAGCAGCAGCAGGCGGTTGCGGGCGGCGTCCAGGCTCGCCTCGGCGGTCTTGAGGTCGCTCTGGGCCGCGATCACGTCGTTCTGGGCCGACTGGTAGTCCTTCAGCGCCACCGCGCGGGCGGCGAACAGCTCCTGCTGGCGGGCGGCGATGGTCAGGTCGAGCTTCAGCAGGGCCTGCTGCTTCTGCACGTTGTTGAGGGCGGTCTGGTAGTCGCTCTGCGCCTGGACCATGTCGGTGGCGTCCAGCGTCAGGAGCACGTCGCCCTGCTTCACCTGATCGCCCGCACGCGCCAGGACCTTCACCACGTGCCCCGAATAGGGGGAGGCCACGGGCACGTTGTCGTCCTCGTTGAGGGCGATGCGCCCCTCGGCGGAGCCCTCGGGGCGGAAGGTCAGGGTCGCGACGGGATGGATCTCGAAGGTCGCCCGCTGCTCCTTGGTGGGGCGGAAGATGCGCTCGGCGGTGGAGCCCTTCTCGGCCGCCTCCTCCGCCTCCTCCTCCGCGTGGTCCCCCTTCATCAGGTGCTCGACATAGGCGATCACCGGCCGGACGGCGTCGTGAACCGGCTGCGGGAAGATCGCCACCGCCGCCGCGACGGCGATGAGGACGAGGAGGATCGCGGCGATGGGGAGCAGGCCGGACCTGCGGCGGGCCCGGCCCGCCTGCGTACCGGCGTCGTCGTCCAGAGGGGTGCGGGCGTCCATCGGGTGCTCGAAGTCGAAATCTTCAGCGGAAGGCGAGGGCGGCATCGCGATTCCGCGGGCCGTGGCCCGATACGCCAACGAGCCGACCGGTGGCATTTTTCTAAGGCAGGCCGGGCCAAGGCAAGGACGCATTTACGACAGCGCCCAAGTTTTCGCGTCTCCCGGACCTCCGACAAGCCGGCTAAACCTTGGCAGGCCGGCACGCCGATGCCTCCCTGGGGCGGATCGGACCCGGAAATCCCCGCCGGATCGCCCACCAAGTCCCTGCCGATGCAGGTGTTCCGCCGGCCTTCGCCGCACCGCGTCGGAACCCGCGCGTCCGGGACGCGGGCCGGCAGCCGCGCCCGGCCCCTCGCGCAGGCGTGATCGGAGCGGAGGGCGCAGACGGGTTGACGCGGGGCCGGGGATGTCACGGAGCGCCGCGATCCCCGTGTTGCAGCGCAAAGCGCGCTGTGGTTAGCTCGAACCCGTCCGAACAGGGCGATACGGGAGAGCCCAGTCCGGCCTTGACGGCCGGGCATGGCGCCGACGGAGCAACCACCCCCGGAAACTCTCAGGCACAATCACCGTATCGTTGGACAATCTGGAGAGAGGCGCCGCGCGGCGTCCACCGAAGGAGAAACCTCGCGTCCCGCACGCGGGGGAAGCTCTCAGGTAACCGTGACAGATGGGGGCAACCGGAAACGCTCGCGAGGGGCCTTCCGGACGCGATCTGTCGTGGAGAATCCAGACATGCCGGCCCCCGCCGTCGACACCGTTCCCCCCCTCCGGACACCCCTGTACGACCTGCATCTGCGCCTCGGCGGGCGGATGGTGCCGTTCGCGGGCTACGCCCTGCCCGTGCAGTACCCGGCGGGCCTGCTCAGGGAGCACCTGCACACCCGCGCGGCCGCCGGCCTGTTCGACGTGTCGCATATGGGCCAGATCGCCCTGCACGCCGACGACCCCGCCGAGGCCGCCCGCGCCCTGGAGGCGCTGGTGCCCGCCGACATCCTCGGCCTGAAGCCGGGGCGGCAGCGCTACGGCCTGCTCACCGACGCGCATGGGGGCATCCTGGACGACCTCATGGTCGCCCGCTTCGCGGACCGGCTGGTGCTCGTGGTCAACGCCGCCAACAAGGCGGCGGACGCCGCCCACCTCGCCGCCCACCTGCCGGCCCACGTGCGGATGGAGGTGCTGCCCCGCGCCCTGCTCGCCCTCCAGGGGCCGGGCGCCGAGGCGGCCCTCGCCCGGCTCGCCCCCGGGACCGCCGCCATGCGCTTCATGGACGCGCGCGCCGTCACGCTCCTCGGGGCGGACGCCCTCGTCACCCGCTCCGGCTACACGGGCGAGGACGGGTTCGAGATCTCACTGCCCGAGGACGCAGCCACGGCCGTGGCCGAGGCGCTGCTCGCCGATCCCACCGTGCTGCCGGTCGGCCTCGGCGCCCGCGATTCCCTGCGGCTGGAGGCCGGCCTCTGCCTGCACGGGGCCGACATCGACCCGACCACCACCCCGATCGAGGCGGGCCTCGCCTTCGCGATCGGCCCGGCCCGGCGCCGGGGCGGGGCGCGGGCCGGCGGCTTTCCCGGAGCGGAGCGCGTCCTCGCCGAGATGGAGGCGGGCACCGTGCGCGGCCGCGTCGGCCTCCTCGCGGAGGGCCGGGCGCCGGTGCGGGCCGGCGCGTCCCTGTTCGCCGAGGGCGAGGACACCGCGATCGGCCACGTCACCTCGGGCGGGTTCGGCCCGAGCCTCGGGGCGCCGGTCGCCATGGGCTACCTGCCCTCCGGCCTCGCGAGCCCCGGCACCCGCGTCTTCGCCGAGGTGCGCGGCCAGCGCCTGCCGCTGTCCGTCGCCCCCCTCCCCTTCCGCCCGGCCGGGTTCAAGCGCGGCTGATCCCGCACCCGCCGTCCCGGAGCACGGGCGGCGCGGGCACCGACATCGCATCGCTTGCCGCACGGCCCGGGACCGGCCGGAACGATCCCCTGGAATCCAAGGAGCAGACCCATGCTGAAATTCACCGAGGCGCACGAGTGGCTGAAGCTCGAGGGCGACATCGCCACGGTCGGCATCACGGCCCATGCCGCCGAGCAGCTCGGCGACCTCGTCTTCGTCGAGCTGCCCAAGGTCGGCGCCAGCCTGACCAAGGGCGAGGCCGCCGCCGTGGTCGAATCGGTCAAGGCGGCCTCCGACGTCTACGCGCCGCTGGACGGCGCGGTGACCGAGGTCAACGAGGCGGTGGCCGCCGCCCCCGAGACGGTGGGCGCCGACCCGCAGGGGGCGGGCTGGCTCTACCGGATGCGCCTGTCCGACCCCGCCGCCATGGACACCCTGATGGACGAGGCGGCCTACGCCGAGCTCGCGAAGTGAGGGAGGACCGCATGACCGCCTACGACCCCTACGACTTCGCCAACCGCCGCCATATCGGCCCGACGGTGGCCGAGATCGGCGCCATGCTGCAGACCTGCGGCGCCGACAGCCTCGACGCGCTGATGGACGAGACGCTGCCCCCGGACATCCGCCAGGAGACGCCGCTGGCCTTCGGCCGGCCGCTCACCGAGCGCCGGGCGATCGAGCGGATGCGCGAGACGGCGGACAAGAACCGGCTCCTCGTCTCGCTGATCGGCCAGGGCTACCACGGCACGACGATGCCCCCCGCGATCCAGCGCAACATCTTCGAGAACCCGGCCTGGTACACGGCCTACTCCCCCTACCAGCCCGAGATCAGCCAGGGGCGCCTCGAAGCGCTCCTGAACTTCCAGACGCTCGTCTGCGACCTCACCGCCCTCGACATGGCCAACGCCTCGCTCCTCGACGAGGCCACCGCCGCGGCCGAGGCCATGGGCATGGCCCGGCGCGTGGCCGCCTCGAAGGCCGACGCCTTCTTCGTGGACAGGGACTGCCTGCCCCAGACCATCGCCGTCCTGAAGACCCGGGCCGCGCCGCTGGGCTGGCGCGTGGTGGTGGGCTGCCCGTTCACGGACCTCGTGCCCGGGGAGGTCTTCGGCGCGCTGTTCCAGTATCCGGGCGTGAACGGGGCGATCCACGACTTCACGGGGCCCATCGCCGATCTGCACGCGGCGGGCGCCATCGCGGCGGTGGCCGCCGATCCCCTGGCGCTCACGCTCCTGAAGGCGCCGGGCGAGATGGGCGCCGACATCGCGGTGGGCTCGATGCAGCGCTACGGCGTGCCCATGGGCTTCGGCGGCCCGCACGCCGCCTACATGGCGACCCGCGACGCCCACAAGCGGGCGCTGCCCGGCCGCATCGTCGGCGTCTCGGTGGATTCGCAGGGCAACCGCGCCTACCGCCTCGCCCTCCAGACCCGCGAGCAGCACATCCGCCGCGAGAAGGCGACCTCGAACATCTGCACGAGCCAGGTGCTCCTCGCCGTCATCGCCTCGATGTACGCGGTCTATCACGGGCCCGTGGGCCTCAAGGCCATCGCCCAGCGCGTCCACCGGGACGCGGTGCGGCTCGCCGGCGGCCTGCGCAACCTCGGCTTCCGCATCGAGCCCGAGCACTTCTTCGACACGGTGACGGTGGAGGTCGGCCCGTTCCAGGGCGTCATCCTGAAGAACGCCGTCGAGAACGGGGTGAACCTGCGCCCGGTCGGCCGGGACCGCATCGGCATCACGGTGGACGAGCGCACCCGGCCCGACATCCTGCAAGCGGTCTGGCGCGCCTTCGGCGGCGACCTGCCCTACGACGAGGCCTGGCCG
The DNA here is from genome assembly GCA_947444195.1 of Methylobacteriaceae bacterium. GTDB lineage: Bacteria > Pseudomonadota > Alphaproteobacteria > Rhizobiales > Beijerinckiaceae > Methylobacterium. Next base: position 48,478 of record CANEZL010000026.1, read on the forward strand.
GAGCAGCGCCTGCCGGAGGTTCTCGTGCGCACCTCCGCCTACCTCACGCACCCGATCTTCCACATGAACCGGGCCGAGAGCGAGATGACGCGCTACATGCGCCGGCTCAGCGACCGGGACCTGGCGCTGGACCGGGCGATGATCCCCCTCGGCTCCTGCACGATGAAGCTCAACGCGACCGCCGAGATGCTGCCGATCTCCTGGCCGGAATTCGCCGAGATCCACCCGCACGTCCCCGCCGACCAGGCGGCGGGCTACCACGAGCTGATCCGCGACCTCTCGGAGAAGCTCTGCGCGGTCACGGGCTACGACGCGATCTCGATGCAGCCGAATTCCGGCGCGCAGGGGGAGTATGCGGGGCTGCTCGCCATCCGCCGCTACCACCTCGCCCGCGGCGAGGCCCACCGCACGGTCTGCCTGATCCCCTCCTCGGCCCACGGCACCAACCCGGCCTCGGCGCAGATGTGCGGGATGAGCGTCGTGGTGGTCGGGGCCGACGCCGACGGCAACGTCGACGTGGAGGACTTCCGCAAGAAGGCCACCCTGCACGCCGAGAAGCTCGCCGCCTGCATGATCACCTACCCCTCGACCCACGGCGTCTTCGAGGCGCGGGTGCGGGAGATCTGCGCGATCACGCATTTCCACGGGGGCCAGGTCTATCTCGACGGGGCCAACCTCAACGCGCTCGTCGGCCTCGCCCGGCCCGGCGACATCGGCGCGGACGTGAGCCACCTCAACCTGCACAAGACCTTCTGCATCCCGCACGGGGGCGGCGGCCCGGGCATGGGGCCGATCGGCGTCAAGGCGCACCTGATCCCGTTCCTGCCCACCGACCCGACGACGGGCGAGGAGGGCGCGGTCTCGGCGGCGGCCTTCGGCTCGGCCTCGATCCTGCCGATCTCGTGGAGCTACTGCCTGATGATGGGCGGGCGCGGGCTCACCCAGGCGACCCGGGTGGCGATCCTCAACGCCAACTACATCGCCGCCCGCCTGAAGGGCGCCTACCCGATCCTCTACGCGGGCGCGCGGGGCCGCGTGGCGCACGAGTGCATCGTGGACGTGCGCCCCTTCCAGAAGAGCGCCGGGGTCAGCGTCGACGACATCGCCAAGCGTCTGATCGATTGCGGCTTCCACCCGCCGACCATGAGCTGGCCGGTGGCGGGCACCCTGATGATCGAGCCCACCGAATCCGAGACCAAGGGCGAGATCGACCGCTTCTGCGACGCCATGCTCGCGATCCGCGAGGAGATCCGGGCGATCGAGGAGGGCCGCTCGGACCGGGCGAACAACCCGCTCAAGAACGCCCCCCACACGGTGCAGGATCTCGTCGGCGCCTGGGAGCGGCCCTACTCCCGCGAGGCCGCCTGCTTCCCCGCCGGCAGCCTCGGGATCGACAAGTACTGGCCCCCGGTCAACCGGGTGGACAACGCCTACGGCGACCGCAACCTCGTCTGCTCCTGCCCGCCGACGGAGAGCTACGAGGCGGCGGCAGAATAGAGCGATAGACCTCGGGCTGAATAACTCCCAGTTCCGCCTTCCCCCCTCTGCGGGGGAGGGTGGCCCCTGCGTCAGCAGGGGTCGGGAGAGGGGTTGCGACGGTGCAGGACTGCGCTCGGCATCGACGCTGCGCCTCTGCCGGAAGCTGGGTTCCCCTCTCCCGCCTCGCTCCGCTCGGCACCCTCCCCCGCAGAGGGGGGAGGGCGGGCGCGGACACGACCGCCCGAGATGTGTGAATACGAAGGAGGTGAGAGGGGCCCGAGCCAACCCCGTACTCCTTCGGCGCGACCCTCAGCCCTTCATCGCGGTCACCGCGAGTTCCGGGCGGTGGTTCAGGGTCTGGAAGACCACGCAGTAGCGCTCGGTCAGCTTGAGGAGCTGGTCGAGCTTCTCCTGGGGCGCGTCGGTGTCGAGGGCGAAGGCGAGGCGGATGGCGCGGAAGCCCACCGGCGCCTCCTTGTCGACGCCGAGCGTGCCGCGGAAATCGAGGTCGCCCTCGGCGCTCACGGTGCCGGCGCGCAGGGGGATCTCCAGGGCGGTGGCCGCCGCCTTCAGGGTCACGCCCGCGCAGGCGACCAGGGCTTCGAGGAGCATGTCGCCCGAGCAGAGCTCGGCGCCCGAGCCGCCGGTGGCCGGATGCAGGCCCGCCACCGCGAGCGCCCGGCCGGTCTCGACCTTGCAGGCGATGCCGTCGTCGAGGGAGCCCTTCGCCGTCAGGGTGACGACGGCGGCATCGGGGCTCTGCCGGTACTGGTCCTTCAGGGGAGCCTGAAGCGCGCGCAGGGCGGTGGCGTCCATCGTGTGCGTGTCCTCGGTCTTGCTTGGCGTCCCCTGCGGTTAGCCGGAAGCGCGCCCGCGCTCAACCGGATCAGGCCGCGGCCCGGTCGCGGCCGGCGGCCTTGGCGGCGTAGAGGGCCTCGTCCGCCCGCGCCAGGGCCTCGGCGAGGTCGAGGCCGTCCGCGAGCGCGATGCCGAGGCTCACCGTCCAGGCCGGCTCGGCCCCGGGCTCCCGCGCGGCGCGGCGGATGCGCTCCGCGACGCGCTGGGCGGCCTCCAGGCTCGTGGCGTGCAGGACCACCGCGAACTCGTCGCCGCCGAGGCGGGCGATCAGGTCGGCGGGTCCCGGCAGGAGGGCTGCGGACCGCGCGGCCAGGGCCACCAGCACCGCATCGCCCGCGGCGTGGCCGTGCTGGTCGTTGATCGTCTTGAAGTGGTCGACGTCGAGGAGGATCACCGCGGCCCCGGGCGCGGGCAGGCCCGCCCGCGCGGCGAGCCCGGCCCGGTTCAGGGCGCCGGTCAGGGGATCGCGCAGCGCGCTCTCGCGCAGGGCCGCCTGGGCCCGCTCGCCCGGCATGGCCAGGAGGGCGAGGTTGAGGATGCCGAGCAGAACCTGATCGGACAGCATCGGCAGGAGGGCGGTGAGGTTCGGATCGGACCAGCCCGCGGTCTCGGCCAGGATGCCCGCGGCGTAGCTCGGCTGGTAGCCGAGGACGGCGAACCCCGCGATGCGGCGCCCGCGCGAGGCCTGGCTCCGGTTCGCGAAGGCGAGGATCATCCCCGCGAGCGCCGAGCTGATCGCCAGGAAGGCGGTGCCGCCGATGCGGCTCAGGGTCTCCGCGTGCGGTTCCGGGGCGAGCCAGGCGGGCAGGGCGTAGCCCAGGGCGGCGGCCAGGACCGGCAGCGGCATCCAGGCCCGGACGGGCGGGCGTCCCTCGAAGGCCCGCACGCCGGTGACGATGAGGATGTTGGTGACGGCGAGGCAGCCGTAGAGGGCGGCCACCAGCGCCGGGTGGGCGGCCCAGGCCAGGCCCTGCATCGTGGCGGCGTAGAGGAGCGAGCTGCCCGCCCAGTGCAGCCAGAAGCGCTCCGCGCGGCGCTCGTGCCAGAAGGCGAGGAACACCAGGGCGAAAGCCGTGCTGGCGAGCAGGCTGCACAGGCGCAGCGTCTGCAGGTCGGGAAGGCCATCCATGATGCGGTCTCAACCGGAGGTCTGTTCTGCGCGCCCGGCTCCATGCACCGCCCGGCGGCCCCTGTCAGGCGGGGCGCGGCCACAATGGCCGCCAAAGATGTCGAAACGAGAGCGCGGTCCCGGTCACCACCAGTTCGCCCCCTCGGGCGCGGCCTCGCGCCGGGCGGGGATCGGCTTCAGGGAGCGGTCGAGGGCGGCCAGCACCGTGCGCACCGCCGCCTCGCTCTGGGCCGCGGCGGGGTCGCGCGGGCGGGGGAGCTTCAGCGCCACCGTCTCGTCGAGGCGGCCGGGCCGCGGCCGCATCACCACGGCCCGGTCGGCGAGCGCCACCGCCTCCCCGACATCGTGGGTGACGATGAGGATCGTCGGCCGCGCCTCCGCCCACAGGGCGAGGAGATGGCCGTGCAGGTCCTTGCGGGTGAAGGCGTCGAGCGCCGAGAACGGCTCGTCGAGGAGGAGGACCCGCGGCCCCGCGACGAAGGCGCGGGCGATCGCGACCCGCTGCTGCTGGCCCCCCGACAATTCGCGCGGCCAGCGGCCGGCCTGCTCGGCCAGCCCCACCCGCTCCAGGGCGTGGGCGACGCGGGCGGCCCGCTCGGCCCGGCCGAGGCCGGCGAGGCCGAACCCGACATTGCCGGCGACGTCGAGCCAGGGCAGCAGCCGCGGCTCCTGGAAGACGAGGCCCACCCCCGGATGGGGCGCGCGGATCGCCTCCCCGTCGAGGCGGATCTGCCCGGCACTCGCCCGGTCGAGGCCCGCGATCAGGCGCAGCAGGGTGGTCTTGCCGCAGCCCGAGCCGCCGATCAGGGCGAGGATCTCCCCCGCCTCGACGGCGAGGTCGATCCCGGCGAGCGCCTCGGTCCCGTCGGCGTAGGTCTTGGCGAGGTTCTCGATCCGCAGCACGGGGGGCCTCCTGTTCGGGACATCGCGCGCCCCGCGCCGGCGCCCGAATGCCATGGCGAGGCGCGCGCGCCAATGCTAAGGGAGCGGCGACGATCGGACCTTCGGCGGACAGAGCCTTGAGACCCTTCCATCGCTCGCGCCTCCCGGGCCTCCTCCTCGTCGGGCTCGCCGGGCTCGGCGCGCCCGCCCGGGCCGCGGACGCCGCCTCGGAGCCGGCGCCCTCGCGGGCGACGGGGCGGTTCCTGGCCACCTGCGAGGATCTCGGCCGCTTCTGCCTCGGGGAAGGCTGCGGGCGCGACCAGATCGACGCCGCCCTCGCCTGCCGGGCGGCCTGCCCGAGTTCCGTGACGGTCACGGTGCAGCCGTCGGCCTGCCCGCTTCCGGGGCCGCCGGTGCGCGTCGTCCTGCGCCGCCGCGGCTGAGAAGGTTCCGCGCCTCGTCCACCGGGATTGTGCGGGAGTCCCGGGCTCCCGCGCAAGTCTACGCTCCCCCGGGGAAGATTTGGCGCAAGGTTTCATCGTGCGCAATTCGTGCGGGCGGAGATCGGAAATTTCCGGACCGCCCTGAAACCAAGCCCGGCGGCGCGCATTGTCGTCTGCAAATCCAGCACCCTGGCCCTCCGGGACCGTGCCCGGTCGCGTCGCGATCGTCCACGGCGCCGGGTCCTTGCTCTGACGCGCCCTCTTGCGCCGAACCGGCAGCCACATCGGCGGAGAGCGCTCCGGTCCAGGACCGGCGCGCGATGGATACGCGGCAGGCGGATGACGACCATGTTGAAGAAAGACCTCGATCCCCCGTCCTCCGGCCCGAACCGGAACCCCGTGCTCTACGGCGTGGCGACCGGCCTCGCCCAGCTCTTCCCGCCGGTGGAGCAGGCCGAGCCGCGCGAGCACCGGACCGAGGACCGCGAGGACGAGACCAGGCCGCCCCGGCAGGATTGAGGCCCCCCGCCGCCGGCCGGCCTCACAGGCTCGCCCGCGCGGTGTCCTGCCAGCGCACCAGCGGCGCCGTCAGGGCGACGAGGACGGCGTCGGCGAGCTTGCCCAGCGCCGCGAAGGCGATGATCGCCGCCAGGATCTGGTCCGGCTTGCTGAATTGCTGCCCGTCCACGAGGAGGTAGCCGAGCCCCTCGGAGGCGCCCATCAGCTCGGCGGCGACCACGAACAGGAAGCCGAGGCCGAGCCCGGTGCGCAGGGCGACGAGGGTCGCCGGCAGCACGGCCGGGAGCAGGATCCGCCGGACGAGGGCGAGCCGCGACAGCCGGAAGATCCGCCCCACCTCCACGAGCTTGCGATCCACCGAGGCGATCGCCCCGGCCACGCCCACGTAGACGGGAAAGAACACGCCCACCGCGATGAGCGTGACCTTCGGCGTCTCCAGGATGCCGAACCAGAGGATGAACAGGGGCACCCAGGCCAGCGACGGCACGGCGCGCAGGGCCTGCAGGCTCGGATCGACGAGCCAGCGCAAGGGGGCCAGGGTCGCCACCGCCGCCCCCGCCACGACGCCGGCGCCCGCCCCGCACAGGAAGCCCAGGGCCACCCGCGTCAGCGTCGCCTGCACGTGCAGGCGGAGGTCGCCGGAGGCGGCGAGTTCCGCGAGCGCGGCACCGACCCGGCTCGGCGGCGGCAGCAGCCGCCCCGAGGCGAGGCCGGCCGCCACCGCGGCCTCCCAGCCGAGGACGAGCGCGAGCGGCAGCGCGAGGCCGAGGGCGGCCCGTCCGCCCTGGCGCAGCAGGGCGCCCAACGGCGTCAGCGCCCGGCGGGCGGGTTGAAGGCCGGGTCGAGCAGCCCGTCGACGGCCGCCCCGACATCGGTGCCGGCCGGGATCACGCCGGCCTGCTGCAGGGCGAGGCCCGCCGCCCGGATCGCGTCCGCCTGGGCCCCGCCGATGGCCGGCTGGGTGAGGTCCGTGCGCGCGATTTGCCGGGCGATCACGGGCTCGGGCAGCTTGGTGGCCGCCACCAGGGCGGCCGTGAGGGCCTGCGGGTTCGCCAGCGCGTAGGCCCGGGCCCGCTCGTAGGCGGCGATCACCGTGCGCACGAGGTCGGGATGCTCCCGGGCGAAGGCCTCGCGCACGTCGAGCAGGCCCCAGGTGTTGGCGGCCGGATCGCGGTGGAAGAGCACGGCGCCGCCCTCGATCTCGGCGGCGGCCATCATCGGGTCGAGCCCGGCCCAGGCATCCACGTCCCCCCGCTCCAGGGCGGTGCGCCCGTCCGGATGCTGGAGGAGGACGAGCTTGGCGTCCCGCTCGGTGAGGCCGGCGCCCTGGAGGGCGCGGATCAGGAAGATGTGCGGGTCGGTGCCGCGGGTCACCGCGACGCGCTTCCCCTTGAGGTCGGCGGGGGTGGCGATGCCCGTGTCCTTGCGGGTGACGAGCGCCGTCCATTCCGGCCGGGAGAAGGCGTAGACCGCCTTGATCGGGTTGCCGTTGATGCGCGCGACGAGGGCGGCGGCGCCCGCGGCCGAGCCGAAATCGACGGCGCCGGCATTGAGGAATTCGAGGGCCTTGTTGGAGCCGAGGGACTGCACCCAGCGCACCCGGATGCCCCGCGGCTTCAGGGCCTCCTCGAGGAAGCCCTTCTCCTTGAGCACGAGGCCGACGGGGTTGTAGGTCGCCCAGTCGAGGCGGATCTCCTGCGGATCCTTGGCGCGCGCGCCGGCCTGCTCCTGCGCCCGCGCGGGCCCGGCGAGGGCCGCGAGCGCGAGGGCCGCGCAGGCCGCGGACAGGAGCGTGCGGCGGTCGAGACCCATATGTGCTGTCCCCTTCGGCGTGAGAGCGCGCGTTGAAGCAGAGACCTTGAGCCGTTCCGGCGATCTCGGGAAGCGGAGCTACGCCGGTTCGTTCTTTATGTCAAACGCCAAGTCCGGATAAAAGGACAAGGGCGCGGGTCGGTCCGCCGCGCCGCGGCGGGCGCCAGGGGCGCCGGGGGCGCTGGCAGCCCCGGCGGTTCGTGCTAGAGCAGGCTCCAGGTCCAGCCGGTTCGGGAGCGACCCAGGATTCCTGTCGTGTCGGCCGGTTCCACGACGAGCCGGGACCGGATCGTCGGGACGCTTCAGAGCGGGAATCCATGTTCGACGCCGTCGCCGCCCTCGACAAGGTTCTGGCCGAGCTCGACCGCGAGGTGCGCGAGCCGATCCAGCTGCGCGCCCTCCTCGTGCCCCAGCTGAAGGCGGTGATCGAGGCGGGCCACGCGGCGGCCGAGGCGCAGCTCCTCGAGGACCGCGACGGGATGGCCTGCGCCCAGGCGATCGCCCGCCTCACCGACGCGGTGGTGCGGGCGATCCACGACGCGGTGGTCTGGCGCCTCTACCCCAACGACAACCCGTCGACGGGCGAGCAATTCACGGTGGTCGCCACCGGCGGCTACGGCCGGGGCACGATGGCGCCGGGCTCGGACATCGATCTGCTGTTCCTGCTGCCCTACAAGCAGACCGCGTGGTCGGAGAGCGTCGTGGAGGCGATGCTCTACGTGCTGTGGGACCTCAAGCTGAAGGTCGGCCACGCCACGCGCTCGGTGGAGGAATGCCTGCGCGAGGCGCGGGCCGACATCACCATCCGCACCGCGCTCCTCGAGACCCGCTACCTGTTCGGCTCCCGGAGCCTGTTCGAGGAACTCGTCACCCGCTTCGACAGCGAGCTCGTGCTCGGCACCGCCCACGAATTCGTGGAGGCGAAGCTGCGCGAGCGCGACGCGCGCGTCTCCAAGGCCGGCTCCTCGCGCTACCTCGTCGAGCCGAACGTGAAGGACGGCAAGGGGGGCCTGCGCGACCTCAACACCCTGTTCTGGATCGCGAAGTACACCTACCGGGTGCGCGACCAGGCCGAGCTCGTCCATGCGGGCCTGTTCACCCCCGAGGAGTACCGGGTGTTCGAGCGCTGCGAGGAGTTCCTGTGGCTGGTGCGCTGCCACATGCACTTCCTCACCAAGCGCGCCGAGGAGCGCCTCTCCTTCGGCCTGCAGCCGCGCATCGCCGAGCGCCTGCGCTACGAGCCGCGCGGGGGCCTGTCGGGCGTCGAGCGCTTCATGAAGGCCTATTTCCGGGTCGCCAAGGACGTCGGCGACCTCACCGCCATCGTCTGCGCGGAGCTGGAGGCGCGCCACGCCAAGCGCACCCCGGTGCTCGACCGCTTCATCGGCCGCTTCCGCGACCGCTTCCGCGCCACCGCCATCGAGGCGGAGGATTTCTGGATCGACCACGGCCGGGTGAACCTGCGGGCCGAGGACGCCTTCGAGCGCGACCCGGTCAACCTGATCCGCCTGTTCTGGCTGGCCGACCGCCACAACCTGCCGATCCACCCCGACGCCAAGCGGGGCGCCAACCGGGCGCTGCGCCTCGTCGGGCCGAGCCTGCGCGGGGACGCGGAGGCCAACCGCCTGTTCCTCGACATCCTGACCTCGAAGAACTCCCCGGAGGCGGTGCTGCGCCAGATGAACGAGGCCGGGGTGCTCGGCCGCTTCATCCCCGATTTCGGGCGCATCGTGGCGATGATGCAGTTCAACATGTACCACCACTTCACGGTGGACGAGCACCTGCTGCGCTCCGTCGGCGTCATGTCCGCCATCGAGTCGGGCCGGGTCGAGGAGACCTTCCCCCTGGTCTCGCGGCTGATCCACTCGATCGCCAACCGGCGCGCCCTCTACGTCGCCATCCTGCTGCACGACATCGCCAAGGGGCGGCCGGAGGACCATTCCGTGGCCGGCGCCCAGATCGCCGAGCGGCTCTGCCCGCGCTTCGGCCTCAGCCAGGCCGAGACCGAGACCGTGGCCTGGCTCGTGGAGCACCACCTGCTGATGTCGATGACGGCCCAGAGCCGCGACCTCTCGGACCCCAAGACCATCGAGCGCTTCGCGGGCGTGGTGCAGAGCCTGGAGCGCCTGCGGCTCCTCACCATCCTCACCGTGGCCGACATCACCGCGGTCGGCCCCGGGGTCTGGACCGCCTGGAAGGGCACCCTGATCCGCACCCTCTACGACGAGACCGAGGTGCGGCTCTCGGGGGGCCACTCGGAGATCGCACGCACCGACCGGGTGCGGATGATCCAGATCGCGCTCCGCGAGAAGCTGCCGGACTGGTCGGCGGAGGAGTTCGACGCCTACGCCGCCCGCCACAACCAGGCCTACTGGCTGAAGGTGGAGGGCGTGCGCCAGTTCAAGGACGCCAACTTCATCCGCGGCGTGGCGGCGGACGGCCGCACCAGCGCCACCGCGGTGGAGACCGACCCGGTGCGCGGCGTCACCGAGATCACGGTCTACTCCCCCGATCACCCGCGGCTCCTCGCCATCATCACCGGGGCCTGCGCGGCGGCGGGCGGCAACATCGTGGACGCGCAGATCTTCACGACGAGCGACGGCTTCGCCCTCGACTCGATCTACGTCTCGCGGGCCTTCGACCGGGACGAGGACGAGATGCGCCGGGGCCGCCGCATCGTCGCGGCCATCGAGCGGGCGCTGAAGGGCGAGATCCGCATCGCCGACCTCGTGGCCGACAAGCATCCGCCGGTGGCGAGCGCGCGGGCCAAGACCTTCCTGGTGCCCCCCGACATGGCGATCGACAACGCCCTGTCGAGCCGCGAGACCGTGATCGAGGTGACCGGGCTCGACCGGCCGGGCCTGCTCTACGAGCTGACCACCGCCTTCAGCCGGCTCTCCCTCAACATCACCTCGGCCCATGTGGCGACCTTCGGCGAGCGGGCGGTGGACGTGTTCTACGTGACCGACCTCATCGGCACCCGCGTCACCCAGCCCGACCGCCTCGCCGCGATCCGGGCCGCCGTGATGGAGATCTTCGCCGGCGACGTGGCGGCCCTGAAGGCGGAGGGGCTGGAGGCGCTGGTCGCCACGCCGCCGCCGCGGGAGGCCTGACCGGCGCCCCCGCGTGCCGCCGGGTTGATTTCGCGGCGCGCGCGCCTGATATCAGCCGCGATCCCGAGACCCCATCACCACGACAGAAACGCCATGACGAGCAACGACATGCAGCAGGACGACCCGCGCCGGAACGACGCCGCGGAGACCGGGGCTGCGGCACCCAGGCCCGAGCCCGAGGCGGCTCAGGGCGAGGCCCAGGGCGAGGCGCAGGGCGGCGGGAGCGAGGCCGTCGCCGCGCTGACCGCCGAGCGCGACGCGCTGAAGGACCGGATCCTGCGCACGCTCGCGGAGATGGAGAACCTGCGCCGCCGCACCGAGCGCGAGGCGGCGGACGCGCGCACCTACGCCGTCACCAACTTCGCCCGCGACGTCCTCAACGTCGCCGACAACGTGCGCCGCGCCCTGGAGAGCGTGCCCGCCGAGGCGCGGGCCGGGGCGGAGGGCGCCCTCAAGGGCCTCATCGAGGGCATCGAGCTGACCGAGCGCGACCTCGCCAAGACCCTGGAGCGCCACGGCGTGAAGGAGGTGGAGCCGCAAGGGCAGCGCTTCGACCCGAACCGGCACCAGGCCATGTTCGAGGTGCCGAACCCGGACGTGCCCGCCGGCACCGTGGTGCAGGTGGTGCAGACCGGCTACGTCATCGGCGAGCGGGTGCTGCGCCCCGCCCTCGTCGGCGTCGCCAAGGGCGGCCCGAAGGCCGGCGCCAACCCGGCCGACGCGGCCTGAACCGGAGCGGGACCGGCGCCGCGGCGCCGGCCCCCGCGTCCCTCACGGATCGCAGGGCAGGGCGAGGGCGCCGTCGGCGATGAAGCGGGCGGTCTCGCGCACCGAGGCGGGTGTCCGCGGGTCGCGGGCGACGAGCCCGGCCTCCGTGTGGAGGCGCTGGTGGCACGAGCAGCGGGGCAGCCGGCCGGAATCCATGCGCGGGCTGCAGGCGTCGTGGTGGGCGCAGGCGAGGTCCAGCGCGTCGATCGGCGGGTGGCCCGGCCCGCGATTGCCCGGCCCGCAGAAATTGCCGTGGATCAGGATGGCGCCGCGCGCCGGGTCGATCCGCAGCATCTCCTGGGCCCGGAGCGGCAGGGCTGCCGTGCCGAGGAGGGCGCCGGCCAGGGCCAGCGCCGAGAGGCGAGAGGTCAGGGTCGCGGTCAAGGACGGTCCTACTCGGTGCAAATCCCCCATGGCCCGCCAAGATGGATCAGCCGACCGGAGTGGCAACCACCGCCGGGGCGGCATTTTTCGCGCCGGCCACAGCAGAGCCGGCTTCGGACCGCATCTTCGGGCCGGACGAGATCTGTCGAACCCGCGGCCCGGCAAGATCTCGGCTCCGGCATCGACGATCGGATATTGCAGTTCCCCCCGCCGTGCCGGCCCGCACACCGCACGCGCGGCTCCCGTGCGGTGCCGGCATGCCCGGCCTCAGAACCGGTAGTTCAGCCCCGCCCGCACGAGGCCGAAATTCCCGTCGCTGCGGCCGGCACCGTGATAGGCGGGGGTGGCCGCGTCGTAGTAGGTCGCCCCGGAGAAGCGGCGGCCCAGCGACAGGTAGAGGGCCTCGACCTTCGCGGAGAGCTTGTCGGTGAAGGCGTAGGCGATGCCGCCGCCGACCGCGTAGCCGGTCCGGAAACTCTCGGGCAGCGTGCCGGGATAGGCGGAAGCCCCGTCGGCGCGCGCGCCGTCGCCGTAGGCGAAGCCGCCGGTGCCGTAGACCAGGACGCGGTCGAAGGCGTAGCCGACCCGGCCGCGCACGGTGCCGAAATAGTCGAGGCCCGGCCGCACGCTGTAATAGGGGGTGGTGCCGAGATAGGCGGCGTTCGCCCTGGCGAAGGCGGCGCCCTGGATGTCCGCCTCGGCGCCGACGACGAGGCCCGAGCCCGGCGTGAACTGGTAGTCGTAGCCGATCTGGCCGCCCCCCGCGAAGCCGCCGCCGCGGGCGCCCCCCGTCACCGTGCCGTAGGTCGGGTCGGTGAAGCCGCTGCCGCCACCGGTGAAGCCGTAGCCCGCGTTGAGGCCCGCGTAGAACCCCGTCCAGGTGAAGACGGGCAGGCTCGGCAGGCTCGGCGGCGGCTCCGCCCGGCGCGGCAGGTCGGCGGCCTGACCGGCGGCGGTCACGGCGACGGTCAGGGCCAGCCCGGCGAGGGCGGCCGGCAGGGTTCTCGGCATGGACGATCTCACGCGATGGTTCGCGCCCCGGGAAACGGGGCCGGGTTCACAGGGCCAGCAGGAGCAGGCCGACGACGGTGACGGCCAGGATCGCGCAGATGGCGAGGTCGAGGATCGGCACGCCGCCGCAGCCGTCGCGCGGCTCGCGGGGATCCCGCGGCACGCTGAGGCCGAGCCGGGCGGCCGTCATCGGCCCGCTCCCCCCGGCAGCGGACCGAGGGAGGCCGTCCGCGCGGGCCGGCGGTTAAGGGCTGCCGCCGCCCCGGGAGAGGGGATCTGAGGGGCGGCGGCCTGCGCCGCACCCGGGAGGCCGGCGCGGGGGACCCTGTCCGCGCAAGCGATCCCGAGGACGGGCAGAGCGAGCGCGGCGAGACCGAAGGCGAGGCGTCTCAGGCGCGCGAGATCGGGGTCGAGGGTGGCCGCGACGCCGTGCGCCGCCGCGAAGCGGGCCGGGCGGAGCGGCGGCGGCGCCACGGGACGGATGGGCTTCCGGTCGGCCATCGCGCTGGACTCCTCAGTTCGTGGGAAATTTGACCACGCGGATCATCTACGTGTGCAAAAATCCCACGTCAATCGGATTTCCACCGGCCGAGGTGCGTCCGCGCACGTCGTGGGATTGTGTCCCACGACAGGCTCGCTAAGGTCGCGTCCATGTCGGACGAGATCGGATCCACGGACGGGTCGGCCCTGCACGCGCCGGTCGCGCGCCTGCTGCGGCCGCTGGTGCGCCTGTTCGTGGCCCGGGGCATCACCTTCCCGGCGCTCACGAACCTCCTGCGCGAACTCTACGTGAACGTGGCCGAGTACGATTTCGCCCTGCCCGGCAAGGAACAGACGGACAGCCGCGTCTCCCTGCTCACCGGCATCCACCGCAAGGAGGTGCGGCGCCTGCGCGGGGCGGGCGCCCCCGTGAGCGCGGTGCCGACCGTGGTCTCGCGCACGAGCCGGATCATCGCCCGCTGGCTCGCCGACCCGCGCTTCACCGACGGGCATGGCCGGCCCCTGCCCCTGCCGCGGCTGGGCTCCGGGGACGCCGCCTCCTTCGAGGCCCTGGTCTCCGGCGTGACGCGGGACCTGCGCCCGCGCGCGGTGCTGGACGAGTGGCTCGACCGGGGGCTCGCCACCCTCGACGGGGCGGACCGCGTGGTGCTGGCGGAGGCCGCCTACGTGCCGAAGGGCGGCGGCGAGGCGCAGCTCTACTATTTCGGCCGCAACCTGCACGACCACATTGCCGCGAGCGTCGCCAACGTCATGGGCGAGGCGCCCCGCTTCCTCGAACGGGCCGTGCACTACGACGGGCTCTCGGAGGAGCTGGCCCGGCGCCTGGAGGCGCGCGCCCGCGAGATCGCGATGGAGGCCCTGAGCCAAGCCAACCGCGAGGCGCACGCCGCCTGCCAGAGCGATCCCGGCGGCACGCATCGCTGGAATTTCGGCCTCTACGTCTATGCCGAGGCCGCAGCCTCCGGCCAGACCCCGGCCGCGCGCTGAGGCCGGCGGTGCGACGCGAGACCGTTCCGAGCCGCCGCCGCGTCCTGCGCCTGCTCGCGGGGCTCGGCGCCCTGCTCGCGCCGCGCACCCTCCCCGCCCAGGAGGCGCCGATCCGCGACCAGGGGATCGGCGGCACGGGGGCGCGGCCCACCGAGATCCCCGGCGAGGGCGACCGCGGCATCGGCGGGACGGGGGTGATCGGCACGATCCGCCGCTTCGGCTCGATCGTGGTGAACGACCTGCGCATCGCCTACCCGGAGGACGTCGCCGTGCGCATCGACGGCGCCCCGGCGCGGGCCGCGGACCTGCGCGTCGGCCACGTGGTCCGGGTGGTGGCGCGCCCCGAGGCCGGGACCCTGATCACCCGCCGCATCGACGTGACGAGCGAGGTGGTCGGCCCCGTGGAGGCGGTGGGCCGGGACAGGCTCACGGTGCTCGGCCAGCGCGTCGCCACCGCCGGGCTCGCGGGGGCCTCCGCCTGGAGCGTCGGCCAGCGCGTGGCCGTCAGCGGCCTGCGCCGGCCGGACGGTGTGGTGGTGGCGAGCCTGATCGAGGCGCGGCCGGCCGGTCCCGACCGGGTCTCCGGCCCCGTGCACCGGGGCGCGGATGGCGGGCCGATGATCGGCGGGCTGAAGCTCGCGGGCGGACGGGCCCTGCCGGGCGGGGGCCGGGCCACGGTGAGCGGGCAGTCGCGCGGCGGCGTCCTCGCGGTGAGCGAGGCGCACGCGGCAGGGCTGCCCACGGGCATCCGCACCGCTTCCATCGAGGCCTATATCGGCCGGCGCCGGGGCGGGCTCGCCCTCGGCTCCGGGCTCGACATCGCCGCCGCCCCTGGGATGGGCGGGGTGCCGCGGCAGGGCTCGGTGCGCGCCGTGCTCACCACCGAGGTGGCGGGCGACGGGCGCCTCACCCTGGAGCACCTGCGGCTTGAGAATCGCGGCCCCGCCGAGCCCGGCCGCGCGCGGCCCGAGGCGCCGCGCTTCGAGCGGGAGCGCGACCGGCTCGACCTGCGCAGCCTGCCCGGCCGCGGCGGGCCGGGCGAGGGCGCGGCCCGCCCGGGCGGGTTCGAGGGCCCGCGCGGCCCCGGCGGACGGCCCGGCGGGGAGCCGGGCGCCTTCGGCGAGCCGCGCGGGGCGCCGGGCGGAGTCGGGGGCATCGGCGGGCCGGGCGGCTTCGGTGGGCCGGGGGGCTTCGGCGCGCCGGGGGGCCTCAACATGCCGGGCGGCGGCGGACCGGGGGGCTTCGGCGGACCGGCCGGCGGCCCCGGCGGCTTCGGTGGCGGCTTCGGCGGGAAGCGCTGAGCCCGTCAGGCCAGCATGTAGGTGAGGAGCGAGCGGAGCTGGGCCGGCTTGATCGGCTTGCGCACCAGTTCGGCCCCCACCGCGGCGGCCTCGGCCTCGATCTCGGGGCCGTAATCGGCGGTGGTGAGGATGGCGGGCAGCGGGCCGGGGCGCCGGCCCGCGAGGTAGCGGGCCACGTCGAGGCCGCAGGCGCCGTCGTCGAGGTGGTAGTCGAGGATCAGGATGTCGGGGAAGGGCGCGCCCCCGTCCAGCGCCGCACGGACGCCGGCGAGGTCGCGGTGGGCGCTGACCTCGGCGTCCCAGTTGCGCAGGAGCCGCTGCAGGGCCTCCGCCGTGGAGGCGTCGTTCTCCACGATGAGGACGCGGGCCCCCGACAGGCGCGTCGCCACGGGGGCGGGCCGGGCCTCCTCCGCGGGCGCGGTGCTCACCGGCAGGGTGAGCGAGACCCGGGTGCCGTGCCCCGGCCGCGAGGCCAGCGCCAGGGGATGGCCCAGCGCCACGGCCATGCGGCGGACGATGGACAGGCCGAGGCCGAGCCCCGGCTCGTCGGCCTCCGCGCGGCCGCCGCCCCTGGACCCGCCCCCTCTGGACCCGCCGCGGTAGAACTCGTCGAAGACGAGCTCGCGCTCCTCGGCAGCGATGCCGCAGCCGGTATCGACCACGTCGATCCGCACGCCCGCGCGCCGGGGCCGCACCAGGATCATCACCCCGCCGGAGGCGGTGTAGCGCACCGCGTTCGAGACGAGGTTCTGCAGGATGCGCTGGAGCAGGACGGGATCGCTCGCCACCGCGAGATCGGGGCAGCGGACCACGAGGCGCAGGCCCTTGCGCTCGGCGAAGGGCTTGAAGCTCGCCGCGAGGCCGGCGAGGAGATCGGGCAGGCGCAGCGCCTGGACCTGCGGCCGGACGATCCCGGCATCGAGCTTCGAGATGTCGAGGAGCGTCTTGATCAGATCCTCGATGGTCTGCAGGCCGCGCTCCACCTGCCCCGCCACCAGAGCGGCGTCCGGGCACAGGGGCAGGTCGGCCAGCGCCGAGAGGGAGAGGCGCGCCGCGTTGAGGGGCTGGAGCAGGTCGTGGCTCGCGGCCGCGAGGAAGCGCGTCTTCGAGCGGTTGGCGGTCTCCGCCTCCTCCTTGGCCGAGACCAGGGCGGCGTTGGAGCGCTCCAGGCGGTGCATCAGCCCGGTGAGCTCCTCCGTGCGGCTGCGGACCCGGCCTTCCAGGGTGATCGCCGTCTGGAACAGGGAATAGGATCCGCCCTGCTGGTCGGTGGAGCGCTCCACATGGGCCATCAGCGCGGCGTTGATGCGCTCGAGCTTGTCGATGCGCCGCCGCAGGGCCGCCTCCGTCCCCCCCTCCTCCGGGTGGAGGCCCGTCACCGCGTTCATTGCGGCAGCTTGCCGATGGCGATGCCGGTGAAGGTCTGGTTCAGGTGCATCGCCCGGTACTGCTCGCCGTAGGTCTCGAAGCCGACGACGTTGAAGTGGCGGTAGAGGTCGGCGATGCCCTGGCGGACCTGGCGGCTCTCCGCGTCGAGCCGGCGCAGCACGCACTCGAAGCCGATGATCAGGTCGATGCCCCCGAGCACGTCGTCGAGCCGGGTGAGCTCGGCCCGGGTGGTGGCGACGATGTCGCGGGGCTCGGCCAGCGTGAGCACCACGCCCTCGTCGATGGCGCAGAAGAAGCTCAAGCTGCCGTCCGGGTTGAGCCGCCGGATCGAGCGGCAGAAATACTCGCCCCCCACCTTCACGGCGAGCGGATAGGCGGCGAAGCTCATCGGCGAGAGCCCCTCGGAATCGAGCCCCACCGCCATCGCGTACTCCCGGGCGGCGGGCTCCGCGTTGAGCTCGTGCACGATGCGCCGCTCGCCGTCGGAGGCGGTGACCACGAACTTGGTCCGCGTCGGCTCGAAATTGTCGCTCTTGAAGATCTGGACCGGGTAGTCGGTCTCCACGAGGAGCAGCACCGCCGCCTGGCGGTGGATGCGCCCCCCGTGCAGCACCACCGCGTCGCGGAAGGTGAGGTCGTCGCCCGCCGAGCCGCCCACGAGGGGGATGCCGTCGAGCGCCCAGGCGATGGCCGAGACCACCGTCTCCTCGGCGTTGGCGAGCCCGTCGATCAGGGAGAGGGCGAAGCAGCGCTCGCCGCGGCGGGCCGGGTCCCCGTCCGGATCGAGGGTGCGGCGCAGGGCGCGCACGGCGGAGGCGGTGCGCTCGACGTCGAGGTTGTCGATGGCGTCGAGGAGCGTGGACACCACCCGGAACCCCTGCGCCGGGAAGGCGATCGCCACGAGGCCGCGGTCGATCCCGCTCTCGGGGCAGATGGTGCCGGAGGTGGTGCAGCCGGCGATCTCCGTGCCGGGCAGCCGGGCCTCGAGGGAGCGCAGCAGCGTCTCCGGGTCGTAGTCGGGGGAGAAGAAGACCACGAGCTGCGCCATCCGCTCGCCGACGGCGCGGGCGATCTCGTCCGCGGCCGCCTCGGGGGATGCGGCCTCGGTCCAGGCCGTCCTGATGCCGCACTGATGCGCGCGCATCCGCGTTCCCTGTCCCAATCTCCGCCCCTCCGGCCGGTGCGGCGGGCTTGGCGCCCGCTCTCGCCGCCGGGATTATGTCGAGCGCAACCCGAACGCGCAACGCCACCGGTTTTCCCAGGCCGCGGCAGGGTTTGCCCCTCGGTGCGCGGCTGCCTCTCGGACCAATGGCCGAGACCGCGCGCCATTGTCCGGCCCGGTCCCTTGGTGGACAATGCGCGCGGGCATCCCCGCAGAACGGGAGCCCGAGCGCGGCGGGAGCGCGCCCATGCAGCTGCTGATCGTCGACGACCACCCCCTCTTCCGCGACGCCCTGGCGGGCGCGATCCGCCTCGCCCATCCGGAGGCGGTGCTGCACGAGGCGGACGGGATCGCGCGCGCCTGCGAGATCCTCTCCGAGAACCGGGGCATCGACCTCACGCTCCTCGACCTCTCCATGCAGGGGGTCGCGGGCTTCGACGGGCTCGTGACCGTGCGGACCCGCTTCCCCCGGGTGCCGATCCTGGTGGTGTCGGGCCACGAGGACCCGCGCATCATGCATCAGGCGCTGCAGCACGGCGCGGCGGGCTTCGTGCCCAAGGCCGTCGACAAGGCGACGCTCACCCGCGCCATCGCCGACGTGCTGAGCGGGGCCCTGGTGATCCCGCCCGGCCTCTCCGAGACGAGCCCGCCGAAGCCGCACAAGACGCCCCTCGCCGAACGCGTCGCCCGGCTGACCCCGCAGCAGCTGCGCGTGCTGATGATGATCCGCCAGGGCAAGCTCAACAAGCAGATCGCCCACGAGCTCCAGGTGGGCGACTCCACCGTCAAGGCCCACGTCTCCGAGATCCTGCGCAAGCTCGAAGTGATCAGCCGGACGCAGATCGTGATCGACACCGCGCCCCTGGACTTCGAGCAGTTCCACGGGGCGCGGGCCGGCTGACCGGCACGGCCCGCGCGTTGCCGCGATGCGGACCCCGTGATAGGCCTCGGCCACGGTCGGCAGACACCGAGGCGTCGCTGTCCCGAGAGGGAAGCTAAACCTGCCGCAAGCCAGCCTTCGACACGCTGTCCCGTGCCGCGTCGTCAAGCCAGCGACCGACGACATCCTCCGCGGCCCCGAGGATGCGCCATGTCGAAACAAGTGATCCCTCTCGTCGCCGACGACCTCTCCCGCTTCACCCGCCTCCTGGCGCGGCAATTGACCGACGCGGAGGCGGCGCCCTCGCATCTGAGCCTGATGAACATGCTGGCGCGGGCGGCAGGCTTCCGCAACGTCCAGCACCTGCGGGCGGCGCATCGGGCCCGGGCGCGGCTCGCCGCCGCGCCGGTGGCGGAGACCGTCGACGACCGCTTGGTCGAGCGCGCCCTCGCCCAGTTCGACGGGGCCGGACGCCTGCGGCAATGGCCGTCGCGCCGCGCGGTCCAGGATCTCAGCCTCTGGGCGCTCTGGGCCCGGCTGCCGGCCGGCGCGACCCTGCACGAGCGCGCGGTGAACGCCCTGCTGCGGACGGAGCATCTCTTCGAGGATCCCGCCACCCTGCGCCGGCACCTGCTCGGCCTCGGGCTCCTGGCGCGCGACCCGGCGGGAACCGCCTATCGGCGCCGGGAGGCCCGCCCCCCGGCGGAGGCGCGCGCCCTGATCCGCCACCTCGAGAGGCGCCGCGGCAACGCGCAAGCCCGACCTCGTCGGAGCGGGGCCCATCCACATTGCCCACACCGTTAACCTTTTGTTAAGCTGGCGATTGCCGGGCGAACCCGGGCGTGAGAGCTTTCGTTAACGAGAGCTTAACGGGTTGGGTCGAAGGCCATGCAGTTCCCGGTTTCGATGCGGCGGGATGGTGTGACGGCCCGCGCGGGCCTCCTGCGGCGCCTCGCCGTCGGCCTCGCCCTCGCCCTCGGCGTGGCGGCCCCCGCCGGCGCCCAGACCCTGGCCTCCCTGCCGGCCAACCCGAGCTTTGCCGCGCCGCTGGGTGTGGCCAAGCCGATCGCGGCGTGGGTGACGTTCTGCCAGAGCTACGCGGCGGAGTGCGCGGTGGACCGGGCCGAGCCCGCCCGCATCGCCCTGACGCCCGCGACCTGGGCGACGATCGCGGCGGTGAACAAGCGCATCAACAAGAGCGTCCA
>CANEZL010000027.1 GCA_947444195.1 Methylobacteriaceae bacterium
CCGGATGCGCGCAATCGTGTCCACGCCCTTCATCCCCCACCACCCGTCCGGTCGTCCCGGAGGGCAGTCTGCGAGAGCAAGCTTCAGGGGGTCAGAATTGGACGCCGATCCCCCGCATCAGGGGGTCAAAGTTGCACGCCGAAACACAGCCAGGGCCTCGTCGTGATGCTGCTCGCGCTCCTTCTCAAGGCGCCGAAGGCCGGCGCGTTGCCCATCGTCGCCAAGGTCAGCCAGAGCCGGCGGGACTACAAGCCCGCCGAGATGGTGCGCACGCCGATCTTCTGGGTGATGTACGCCATGTTCGTGATGATGGCGGCCGGCGGCCTGATGGCCACCGCCCAGCTCGGCCCCATCGCCAAGGACTTCAAGATCGCCGAGGTCCCGGTGAGCCTGCTCGGCATCACCCTGCCGGCGCTCACCTTCGCCGCCACCCTCGACCGGGTGCTCAACGGCGTGACCCGGCCGCTCTTCGGCTGGATCTCCGACCATATCGGCCGCGAGAACACGATGTTCCTGTCCTTCGGCATCGAGGGCATCGGCATCTACGCGCTGAGCGTGTTCGGCCAGGACCCGATCGCCTTCGTGCTGCTCACGGGTCTCGTGTTCTTCGCCTGGGGCGAGATCTACTCGCTGTTCCCGGCGACCTGCGGCGACACCTTCGGCGCGAAGTACGCGGCCACCAATGCGGGCCTGCTCTACACGGCCAAGGGCACCGCGGCGCTGATCGTGCCCTATACCAGCATCCTCACCACCGCGACCGGCTCCTGGCACACGGTGTTCCTGCTGGCCGCGGGGCTCAACATCCTGGCGGCCTTCATGGCCCTGTTCGTGCTGAAGCCCATGCGGGCCGCCTACACCAAGTCGGCCCAGGCGCCGATCCAGACCGTGCCGGCCGCGTAGCGGGCCCTCCCCGATCCGGTCTATATCGGCCCTCCGCGGGCCCGACATGGATCGAGGCTGAGACCGGACCCGGCGCCCCACGGCGCCGGGTCCGTGCGTTTCGGGAGGGACGAAGCATGGCGCGCCACGACGAGTTCAGGCTCCGCCTCTCCGTGGTGGAGGCCGCGCGCAGCCTCGTCGCCCTCGGGCTGACCGAGGGCACCTCCGGCAATGTCAGCCTGCGCTTCGGGGACGGCTTCCTCGTCACGCCCTCAGGCCGGCCCTACGACGGGCTCGGCGCGGACGACATCGTGTTCATGGGTCTCGACGGCAGCCACGACCACCCGCTGAAGCCATCCTCGGAATGGCGCTTCCACCGGGACATCCTGGCCGGCCGGCCGGAGGTGAACGCCGTCGTCCACGCGCACCCGACCTACTGCACGGCCTTCGCCATGTGCCGCCGCGAGATCCCGGCGGTGCACTACATGATCGCGGCGGCGGGCGGTCCCACCGTGCGCTGCGCGCCCTACGCCACCTTCGGCACCGAGGAACTCTCGAACCACGCGCTGGCCGCGCTGGAGGACCGCACCTGCTGCCTCCTCGCCAACCACGGCATGATCGCCACCGGGCCGGATCTGGCGAAGGCGCTCTGGCTCGCGGTCGAACTCGAGACCCTGTGCCGGCAATACGCGGCGGCGCTCCAGATCGGCACGCCCGTGGTGCTGCCCGACGACGAGATCGCCCGCAACGTCGAGAAGTTCAGGACGTATGGGTTGAGTGCGCGGGAGGATTGAGGGCAAAGCCGCCGAAGTGGAGGCCGGCCAAGCGGAGAGCGCTAGAGCATGCTGCTTTTTCACGGAAACAGCAGCATGCTCTATCTCTTTGTGGTCGCACGATGATGTCGGAAAACCGGATTCCACTTTTCCGCATCGTGCTCTAACCGCCCAGCACGGTCCCGAGCGCCAGCCCGCCCGCGCGGGCGAACTCGCCGGCCGAGACCTTCTTGCCGCCCTCGGGCTTCAGGCGGAACACCTCGATCCGGCCGCCCTGCGCGGTGACGTGGATCGAATCCTCGCCGACAGCCACCACCTCGCCGGGCTTGCCCTTCACCGCCCCCAGCGTGCGGGTCGGGTGCAGGCGCGCATCGAAGATCTGGAGCTTGGCGCCGTTAAGCGTCGTCCAGGCCCCCGGCGCCGGGTTGGCCGCGCGGATCAGGTTGTAGATCTGACTGGCGTGGTTTCCCCAGTTGATCGCGGATTCCGGCCCGCGGAACCAGCCCTCGTAGCTCGCCGCGTCCTCGTCCTGCGCGATCTCCACGTGCTCGCCCGCCACCACGAGGTCCGCCGCCTCCAGCATGGCCTCGACCCCGAGGGGGAAGAGCTGCTTGAAGTAGACGTCGCCGATCGTGTCGTCCGGCCCGATGGTGCAGGTCTTCTGGAGGATCACCGGCCCCTCGTCGAGACCGTCGGTCGGCCGGAAGATCGTCAGGCCCGTCCGGGTGTCGCCCTTGGCGATCGGCCAGTTGATGGAGGAGGGGCCGCGATACTGCGGCAGCAGGGAGGGATGGTACTGGATGGTGCCGTGCGTCGGGATGTTGACGAAGGCCTGCGGCGCGAATTGCAGCACGTAGGCCATCACCCCGAGATCGGCCCCGAGCTCCCGCATCGCGGTCTCCGCCTCGGCGCTCTTCAGGCTCGGGAACTGGAAGACCTGCAGCCCGTGCTCCTGCGCCGTGGTCTTCAGGATGTCGGGCTTCGCGCCCGCCTTCTCCGGCGCGCAGAACACGCCGGCCACCGTGTCGCCGCGCGCCAGGAAGGCTTCGAGGACGGCCTTGCCGAAATCCTGCTGACCGATGAAGGCGATGCGCATGGGCGTCCCATCGTTGCGGTTGGCCGTGCCGGAGGCCGGAACCTCCGTGAGCCCTCCGGGGCGCGGGCTCCGGCAGGCTAGAGCACGATGCGGAAAAGTGGAATCCGGTTTTCCGACATCATCGTGCGACCACGGAGAGATAGAGCGTGCTGCCGGTTCCGTGAAAAAGCAGCACGCTCTAGAGCACGATGCGGAGAAGTGGAATCCGGTGCTCCGGAATCATCGTGCGATCACGACGAGACGGAGCGTGCCCCCGTTTCCGCGGGACGGGGGCACGCTCGGGACCTCACTCGGCGGCGATCTTCTGCACGGCGCCGATGGCGCCTGAGCCCGCGATCTCCGCGACCTCGGCCTCGCTGTAGCCCAGCACGTCGCGCAGGATCTCGTCGGTGTGCTCGCCCAGCAGGGGCGAGCGCGTGACGTCGGCCGGGCTCGCCGAGAGCTTGATCGGGTTGCCGACGGTCAGGTACTTGCCGCGGGTCGGGTGATCGACCTCGACGATGGTCCCCGTCGCCCGCAGCGCCTCGTCCTCGGCGATCTCCTTCATGGAGAGGATCGGCCCGCAGGGGATGTCGTAGGCGTTGAGGATGTCCATCGCCTCGAACTTGGTCTTCGTCATCGTCCAGGCTTCGATGCGCGTGAAGATCTCGTTCAGGTGCGGCAGGCGCGCCCTGGGCGTGGCGTAGTTCGGATCGGCCTTCCAGCCGGGCTCGCCGATGATGTCGCAGATCGGATCCCACACCGCCGCCTGGGTGATGAAGTAGATGTAGGCGTTGGGGTCGTGCTCGTGGCCCTTGCACTTCAGGATGCGGCCGGGCTGGCCGCCGCCCGAGTCGTTGCCCGCGCGCGGCGTCGCGTCGCCGAAGGGGACGCCCTCGCCGAACTGGCTGTACTCCTTGAGGGGGCCGTGCTCCAGGCGCTGCTGGTCGCGCAGCTTGACCCGGCAGAGGTTGAGCACCGAATCCTGCATGGCGCAGTCGACCTTCTGCCCGAGACCGCTGTGGGTGCGGTGGAACAGGGCGGTGACGATGCCGAGCGCGAGGTGCAGCCCGGTGCCGGAATCGCCGATCTGCGCGCCCGTCACCATCGGGATGCCGTCGCGGAAGCCGGTGGTGGAGGCCGAGCCGCCCGCGCACTGGGCGACGTTCTCGTAGACCTTGCAATCGGCGTAGCGGCCGGGGCCGAAGCCCTTCACCGAGGCCAGGATCATGCGCGGGTTGGCCTCGTGGATCTTCTCCCAGGTCAGGCCCATGCGGGCGAGGGCGCCGGGGGCGAAGTTCTCCACCAGCACGTCGCATTCCTCGATGAGGCGCCAGAGCACCTCCTTGCCCTTGGCGTTCTTCGAATCGAGGGTGATCGAGCGCTTGTTGTGGTTCAGCATCGTGAAATAGAGGCTGTCCACGTCGGGCAGGTCCTGAAGCTGGCCGCGGGTCGCGTCGCCCGCGCCGGGGCGCTCGACCTTGATCACGTCCGCACCGAACCACGCCAGGAGCTGCGTGCAGGTGGGACCGGACTGGACATGGGTGAAGTCCAGGATCTTGATGCCTTCGAGGGCCTTGCTCATCGTCTTGCTCGATCTGAAACCGGTTGATCGGATGCGGGTGCGGCTGGCCTTGCCCGGCCTCTTCGGCGCCGTCCGCGTGGAGGGTCAGCCGCCGCCGGCGGGGCGGGGTGCGGCGGGGAAGATCGGGGCGGGGATCACCGCCGGCACGGGGGCGCGGGCGCAGATCGCGGTGCGGAGGCCGGTCACCGTGCGCGGCCGTCCGCGGACGCCATGTGCCATGGTCGCTCCCTCCCTCCAGCTCGCGCGGGCCGCCCGTGGCGGTCCCGTCGTTGCGCCCCGGCGTACCGGAAACGCGGCATGGTTGGCATACCAGATGCCATGTGTCAAACGCCCCTCCGAGACCTCGTCGCCGGCATGCCTCGATAGGGCGCAGCCCCGTGCTCTCCCGGCTCTATGCTGCATTGCACAAGTCGAATTTTCGGGCGCGCCTGCGGATTAATATGCTTCCCAAGGGCGTGTGGCGCGTTCATCTTGATGTCGAGCGCCCGTCGCGGCATTGAACACGGAGAACGCCCATGCTCGCAAGCAGCCGCCTGATCAAATCCTCCTGGATCGCCGTCGAAGTCACGGCGGAGCGGGCCGAGCGCGTCCTGGTTGTCGAGACCTACATCGCCGTGAGCCCCCTGGAGCGGAACTACGATGCCGGCCAGTACGACAAGGTGCTGGGCTGCGTCCGCAACGTGCTCGCGGCCCATCCCGAGATCGACCGGGCCTCGATCCTCAGCATGCACCGGGATGCGGGCTGCACGGCCCTGTTCCGCGAGGCGCCCGCCGCAGCCTGACGCTCCGGGCCGGGGCCGGCGGAGGCGCCGATGACGCCGCGCGGCCCCTGGAACCCGGGCATCGAATCGACCCTGCCGCGCGCCTTCCTGCCGCTCGCCACGGTCTTCCGGCCTGAGAACGTGGCGACGCCCTTCGCCGAGGCGCAGGAGCTCAGCGGCTTCTCGGGCCTCGCCCTCACGGAGGTGGTGGCCTTCCGCCCCGACCGCCTGGCGGTGCACGCGGTGCTGATCCGCGTGATGGCGGATCTCTCCGTGCCGGTGGGCGAGACCTACGGCGATCTCGGCGTGAATTTCCGGGCCATCGTCGCCCGCATCCTGGCGGGCTACGTGGCGCCGCGCATGGGGGAGATCGAGGCCTGCCACGCGGCCGTGCGGGCGGCCCTCGCCGAGCGGATCGGGGCGGAACTCGCCGCCATCCGGGCGCCGCAGGTCCGCGAGCAGCCGCGCCCCCGCGGCTGGCGCGCCCTCATCGGCCTCGCCCGGCCGGCGCCCGCGCCCCCCGCGCCGCCCATCGAGGCACGGGCGCAGGACCGTCTCGCGGCCTGGGCGGCGCGGGCGGGAGCGGACCCGCTGGAACAGGCGGCCTGCGCCGCCCTCGCGCGGGTGGTGGCGAGCCTGATCCGCCACCGGGGCGGGCTGATCGGTGATCCCGCCCTGGTGGCCGGGCTCGCCACCACGCTCGCCCTGAACGAGGCCGGGGCCGACCGGATCGGGGACTTGATCGAGCCCTGGTTCGCCGAGGCGGTGGCCCGCGAGGGCTACACCGCCGTGCGGGCGCAGGCCCATCCCATCGTGATGAACGTCAAGGGCGCCTCCGCCTCGGGCAAGAGCACGATGCGCCCGATGCAGCGGGCGCTGGCCGGGCGGCTCGGCGCCCCCTGGTCGGACTTCGCGGTGATCACCCCGGACATCTGGCGCAAATTCCTGCTCGATTACGGCAGCATCGGCGAGGCCCACGGCTATGCCGGCACCCTCACCGGGCACGAGGTGGAGATCGTCGACCGCAAGCTCGACCGCCACATGGCCCGGAAGGCCGAGGCCGGGCGCATGTCCCACCTGCTCATCGACCGCTTCCGCTTCGACAGCTTCAACGCGGATTCCGGCACGCAGGACGGCGGCCAGCTCCTCACCCGCTTCGGCCACCGGGTCTTCATGCTGTTCATGATCACGCCGCCGGAGGCGACGGTGGAGCGGGCGTGGCTGCGGGGCGAGCAGTTCGGCCGCTACAAGGCGGTGGACGACCTGCTCGCCCACAACGTCGAGGCCTTCTCCGGCATGCCGGACCTGTTCTTCACCTGGGCCCGCAACGCCGGCAAGGAGGTGCACTACGAGTTCCTCGACAACAGCGTGCCGCTGGGCGCCCGCCCGCGCACGGTGGCCTTCGGCACCAACGGGGCGATGACCGTGCTCGATCTCTCGGGCCTGCTCGCGATCGAGCGCTACCGCCGCATCGACATCGAGGCGCGCGCCCCCGCGGCGGTCTATCCGGACCCCGGCGCCCTCGCGCCCGAGCGCAATACCGGCTTCCTGCGCCGCTGCGTCCGGGAGATGCGCACGGTGACCTTCGCCGAGCCCGCGAGCGGCCGGCCCTATGCCCGCCACGCGGGCGGGCGGCTCGCCTGCCTCGACCGCGCCCTGTTCGCGCGCGTGCTGATGGATGCCGACGCGCGCGCCGCCTTCGCGGCGATCGGGGCCGCCCGGCCCGAGGCCGTCCCGGAGGCGGCCCCCGCCCCCCGGCTGGTGCGCGAGGATACCCTCACCCTCGGCGCCTGGGCCGATGCGCCCGCCACCATCGCCGAGGCGCCGGCCTGAACGATCTCACGCCTGCGCGCGGCGCGCGGCCCGGGCGGGCAGGACGATCTCGACGAGCGCGCCCTCGTCCTTGCGGCTGGAGATCCGCAGGCTGCCGCCATTGGCCTCGACCAGGGCCCGCATCAGCGGCAGGCCGAGCCCGCCGCCGATCTCCGGCCGGGCGCCCGCGTCGCCGCCGAACGGGTCGAGGGCGAAGGCGATGGCCTCGGGGGTCAGGCCGGCGCCGGTGTTGCGCACGCGCAGGGCCGCGCCGCCGCGCTCGCCCGGCACCGTGGAGACGATGACCTGCCCGCCCGGGCCGCTCTGGCGGAGGGCGTTGGCGATCACCAGGGCGACGGCCCGGGCGAGGCTCGCCGCGTCCGCCTCCAGGGGCGGGAGGTTCTCGGCGAAGCTCGTGCGCAGCAGGATGCGCGCGTGGGACGCCTCCCCCTGCATCTGCGCCACCGCCGCCGCGACGAGATCGTTGAGGAGGATCGGCTCGGGCACCAGGGCGAGGCCGCCCGCTTCCACCGTGGCGAGGTCGATGAGGTCGGTGACGAGGGCGAGCACCTGCTCGCCGGAACTGCGGATGTCGCGCAGGTAGGTGCCGTAGCGCGGGTGGCCGAGGGGGCCCTCGGGCTCCTTCAGCATCACGTCGGCGAAGCCCAGGATCCCGGTGAGCGGCGTGCGGATGCCGCGGTCGAGGGTTCCCAGGAAGCCGGCGCCCAGGGGGCCCGCGCCGGGCTCGCGGGCGGCCAAACGCAGCAGGGCCGCCCGCCGGTCCTCGCCGAGCCGGGCGGCGCGCAGGACCGCGCTGCGGCCCGAGACCGTGACGGAGGCCTCCGGCGCGGCCCCGTCGAGGACGGCCTGCACGGCCACGCTCTCCATCGGGAACAGGGCGGGGAAGGCCCCGCCCACCACTTCCCGCGGCGCGCAGGCGAACAGGGTGGCGGCGGCCCGGTTCAGGGCGAGCACCCGGCCCGCGCCGTCGAGGATCGCCACGCCGTCGTCGAGGATGTCGAGGGCGGCCAGGGCGTCGGCGCCGCGGGCCGCGCGGAAGCTGCTCGCGAGTTCGTCGGCGACGCGCTGGCTGTGCGGATCGTCCGCCGCGACCGGACGCAGCAGCAGGCACTCCGCCGGGGCGCCCCCCCAGAGCATCCGGCTGCGCGACAGGGTGACGGGCCGGAAGCGCCCGTCCGCCGTCTCGATCGCCACGGTGACGAAGGCCTCGCCGCCCTCGGGGTGACGGTCCGGGGACAGGCCGCGGAACAGCCGGTCGAGGCCGGCGCCGCGCAGGGCGTCGAGATCGGGATAGGCGGCGAGCGCGAGCAGGAGGCCGTTGGCGGCGAGCACCGCGCCCTCGCGGTGCACCAGCACCGCGCCGGGAATGCCCTCCAGGATCGCGTCCGGATCGGGCTCGGCCGAGGGGCGCCCGCCGGGGAACGGCGTCACCGAGCCGCCGGTGGCGGGCGCCTCCGGGGCGGCCTCCTCGTCGCCGGCATACCGGGCGCCGAGCGCCCGGGCGATCTCGCGGAAGGCCGCGTGCTCGGTGAGGGAGAGGGCGGCTTCCTCGGCCGTCGGCGACCCGTCGGCCGGATGGGGCTCCTCGACCGAGCCGGGTTCCTCGGCCGGGACGGCGGGCTGCAGACCGGGCTCGGGTTCCGGAGCGGACGGGGCGGGCGCCGCCGTCTCCGGGACCGGATCCGGCACGGGCGCCAGCTCAGGCCCGCGCGGGGGCGCCTCGGATGGCTCGGGTGCCGGGCGCTCGCCCCCGAACCAGCTCTGTCCGAGCCAGGCCGCGAAGAACGGGGCGGCCATGCTGGCCAGGGCGATGGGATCGGCGGGAATGCCGACCCCGCAGGGGACCGGCGGCCGTTCGGCCTCCTGCGGGGCCGGGGCCGGTCGTGACGCGGTCTCCGGCGCCGCCGCTTCGCGCGGGGGGCGCACGATGCCGAAGCCGTTGAAGCCGGCGAAGGGCTGGCCGGCCCGCCCGCTCGGCGCGCCCGACAGGTCGAAGGCGAGGGCGGGCTCCGGCGCGCGGGCGAGATCGAGGGCGATGCCGCGGAAGGTGCGGTGCTCGGCAAGCGCCGCGAGGAGCGCCGCGGTCTCGCCGCCGATTCGGCCCGAGCGCGCCAGGGCTTCCCAGCTCTGGCCGGCGATCCGGGCGAGGACGTCGCCTTCCGGGCCCCGGGCGAGGACGCCCTCGGCATCCGTCCGCCACAGGAAGCGGGCGCCGGCCGGAGGCGTCACCTCGGGCCCGGGGGCGGGGGCGGGCGGTT
Source organism: Methylobacteriaceae bacterium (assembly GCA_947444195.1). Taxonomy (GTDB): domain Bacteria; phylum Pseudomonadota; class Alphaproteobacteria; order Rhizobiales; family Beijerinckiaceae; genus Methylobacterium. The sequence continues at coordinate 9,165 of CANEZL010000027.1, forward strand.
CCGCGGGCGCCGGATCGGCCGCCGGAGGTGCGGCCGGCCTTCCGGGCGCCGGGCGCGGGGCGCGGTCGAGACCGGGGAGGGGGCCCTGGACCGCGAGGAGATAGGCCACGCCGTCCGCGTCCCGCCAGGGCGCGACGCGGCAGAGGGCGGGGGCGGCGAGGCCGCGCGCGGCGAGGCGCAGGCGCAGGAGGCGCGCGCCCGGGCCCGAGCCGGCCCGCCGCACCTGCTCGGCGAGGGCGGCATCGAGGGCGCCGTCCCGGCCGGCGGCGGCCAGCAGGGCCCGGCCGCGCTCGGAGGCCCGCAGCACCTGGGCGCCGTCCGCGGCCAGCACGAGGAAGACGCCTCGCGCATCGTCCAGCACCGCGGCGAGATCCGCATCGGCGCGCCAGGCGGCGAAGGCCGCGTCGAGCTTCGATGCGTTGCGAGATCCCGCGTCCAAACCTGAATCCTCGACCATTGGAGCGTCCGGCGCCGCCTCTATAACCCACAACACGGCGATTCACCGGGCCCTCGCCCCTGCGGCGGACTACCGGGATCGCCCGCGGCCGAGACCTGACACGCGGCAGCTTATCCGTCAGCCGATCTGCCGCGAGACCCTGGACTCTTCAATCCACCGTCACACGTTTAGGACATGTCAACCTTAATGGCCCTGCCAGGGCTGGCATTTTGCGCCGCACGTGCTATTTGTGCGGTGCACAATAGACAGTGCCAACCGCCTAACCCGAGGAGACGGACATGAGCAACATCCCGAACTACGAGGTTCCGTCCGAGATGCGCGACTTCGCCGAGAAGAGCGTCGACCAGGCCCGCAAGGCCTTCGACAGCTTCATCAGCGCGGCGCGTCGCACCGCCGACACCGTTCAAGGTTCCGCCGACATCGCCCGCAGCAACGCTCAGGATGTCTCTGCGCGCGGCTTCGAGTACGCCGAGCAGAACGTGAACGCCGCCTTCGACCTCGCCCAGAAGCTCGTCCGCTCGCGCGACGTGCAGGAGGCGATGCAGCACCAGGCCGAGTTCGTGCGCAGCCAGTTCGCCGCGATCCAGGCGCAGGCCAAGGAGTTCAGCGGCCTCGCCCAGAGCGCCATGCAGCAGGGCGCCGAGCGCGCCAAGAGCGTGATGCAGGAGAACGCCGACAACGCCCGCAAGGCGATGGAGCAGGGCGTCAACGCCGCCCAGCAGACCGCCGACGACGCCAAGGCCGCCGCCGAGCGCGCCTCGCACTGACATCGGCTCCCGCCGGGCTCGCCCCGGCGCGATCCGTCCCTGCGATGCGGCGCGCGCCCGGACATGTCCGGGCGCGCGCCAACTCTCGAGGATCGCACGCTGGTTGCGGGGAAGCGGGCTTCCGCTGTCCCGCCCCGTGCCCGAGGAGCGGCCCGCCCGGCATCCGGGCAGGCCGTCTCGTTTTCGCCGGCATTGGCGCGTGAAGACGTCCCGTCCGGGAAGGATCCGGACGATACGGAAGGCACCTTCATGCGGCAGATCGGTCTTCTCGGCCTCGCAGCCATCCTGCTCGCCGGCTCGCAGGCCGCGGCGCAGGCCCAGTACTACGACGCGCCCTATCGCGGCGAATACGAGGAGCGCCCCTATCGGCCGGCGCCCCGCCGCGCGGTGGGGCTCAACTGCGATGCCGTCCAGTACGGCGTGACGGGCGCGCAGCCCTTCTCCTGCCCGCTGCCCGGCCCGCGGCCGCTCGGCGCCCGCTGCTTCTGCGACACGCCGGTGGCCGCCTTCAGCCAGCCGCAGACCGCGGTCGGCCGCGTGGTACCCTGACGCGCAGGGCGGCGCCTCGGGCGAGCCCGCCGAGACTCGCACGACGCGAAACCGCGCCGCCCGGGGAGGGCGGCGCGGTTCGATGGAACTCCGGCAGAGATCAGTTCAGGACGACGACCTTGGCGCCGACCTTCACGCGCTCGTAGAGATCGGTGACGTCCTCGTTGGTCATCCGGATGCAGCCCGACGAGACCGCCTGACCGATCGTGTCCGGCTCGTTCGAGCCGTGGATGCGGTACTCGGTGCTGCCGATATACATGGCGCGGGCGCCGAGGGGGTTCTCGATGCCGCCGGCCATGTAGCGCGGCAGGTCGGGGCGGCGGGCGAGCATCGCGGCCGGCGGCGTCCACGACGGCCACTCGCGCTTGGCGGTGATCGTCTTGGTGCCCGACCAAGTGAAGCCGGGGCGGCCGACGCCGACGCCGTAGCGCAGGGCCTCGCCGTTGGGCATCACGAGGTACAGGCGGCGCTCGGCGGTCGAGACCACGATGGTGCCGGGCTTGTAGGGACCGTTGAAGGCGACGACCTCCCGCGGGATCGGCTGGACCTGCGCCTGCGGCACGGCCTGGGCGCCCTGGCCGTAGGCGCGCGGCTCGCCGTAGGAGCGGCTCGGCGTGCCCTGGTAGCCGTAGGCGGGGGCGTCATCCCCGTAATAGTCCTCAGCGTCGCTGGAACCGAACGGATCGTAGGAAGAGGCGGCGTGCGCGGCGGGGGAGACAAGCAAACAGGCGCCGACGAGCGCGGCGAGCGCAGAGACGGAGGTCTTCATGAGGAGCCTACCTGTGCAATAACCTTTGCCTTTACAAGCGTGGGCATAGGCCGCCGGTTCCACACACCGGCGAAGATTTTGAACGCCTCGGGAATAAGCGCGCCGTCCGAGACGTTCGGTGACTTCGCGCACAGCCCATCCCGCGCTTATCCACCGTTGGCGGGCGGGGCGGCCGCGGCCCTGGGTCGTCCCGGGGCGTGCAGCGGTGCCGGTCTCGCTCGGCGCGTTCCGGCAAGGGGGTCCGACCATGGGGGTCCGACGAGTTCCGTCGCAACGATACGGGCGTGCGCGGTCCTGTCCATGAGGATTACGGCATTCACGAATCTCGGGCGATCATCTCCGCGTCTTCCCTCCTTCGCGGGCAGGGCGATCGCGGAGGGCGCTCAGGGCCGCTCCACGTCACTGGGGCGCCGCAGGCGAGCCCGGACCCGAAGGGGCGCAGAGCGCGCAATCCATGAGCAGCGCTCTTCCCGATGGGCCGCTTCGGTGGGCATGGATCCGGGCTCCGCGGCTCCGGAATGACCGAAGGTGCCGAATGCAATGCTCCTTCTCCGCGGGGGAGGGCGGAGGCGCGGCCCTGTCCGTCGCGTGAATCCGGCAGCCCCGAGGGGGCGGGGACCGGCCATCCCCGGGCTGCCGGACCGGCGCTCGCTGCGCGTCGGCGGCGCGCTGCCTGGAGCGGGCGAGGGGCAGACATCCAGATTGGTGGCGAGCGGGCGTCGCGGAGATGCGCAGGGGCGCCTCGGCCCGAGCCGCGCTGGGCTCAGAACACCGCCGGCGGCGGCTCGCCGCTCGCGCGCTCGGCCTCGGCCAGCACGTCGCGGGGGCGCCAGGGCTTGGGGATGAACACGGCCTCGGGGGGCAGCGCCGGCCTGTCGAGGCCGTGGCCGGAGGTGAGCACGAGGCGCGCGCGCGGCCACAGGGTCGCGATGGCGTGGGCGAGTTGGATCCCGTTCATGGCCCCGGCGAGGCGCACATCGGCGAAGACGAGGGCGACCTCGCCGCCGCGGACCCGCAGCACATCGAGGGCGGCCTCGGCGCTGGCGCAGCCGATCGCGGTGAGCTCGGTCTCGTCGAGGAGGGAGGCGGCGAGTTCCCGCAGCTCGGGCTCGTCCTCCACCACGAGGGCGATGCGCGTGCCGGTGACCGGGAGCGGCGCGGGCGCGATCTCGGCCGGCGCCTGCTCGGGCTCGGCCTGCCGGACCTGGCGCACGAGCGCGGCGAGATGCTCGGGCACGCCCTCGGCGACGAGGCTGTCGTAGAACGCGGCGAGCGTCTCGCCGATCTGGTCGAGCGGCACGCCGGGCGACAGGGTCTCGGTCGCCGAGGCGCGCCGGCCGGCGCCGTCGTGATTGGGTTTCCTCAAGAACTTCCCCCGAAGCCTTCGCGTCACGCCGCGGGCGGCGCTTGTTGAAAGAAGTCGGGAAAGCGCCGTCAGTTGCGCGTGCGACGACGATAACGCCCGGGGAAGGGCGGTTCAGCGGGTCTCGGCATCCGCGTAGGCCACGAGGCCCGAGACCGCGCGCACGTTCTGGTAGCGGGCGCCGCGGGTGCTCATCATCGCCTCGAACTTCTCGTGGACCTGGGCGACCGAGAGGCTGACGGCCTTCTTGGCGCGGCGTCCCTGCTGCGTGGCGAAGAAGATCGTCCGGTTGGCCCGGGCCGGGCCGGGCAGGAGCTGGGCGGCGGCGGCGCCGGGCTTGTCCACCACCTTCGCCAGGAACTCCTCGGCGTCGTCCGGGCCGAGGAAGTGGGCGAGGTAGACCTCGCCGAGGGTGAGCTCGCGGCCGATGCGCAGCGCGATGCGGGCGGCGTCCCGCTTCAGCATCTCGCCGGCCATCAGGGCGGAGAGGTAGGGGTCGCGCCGCAGTTCCAGGATGCGCGTGCGCTCGGCCGGATCGGTCACGGTCGGGCGGTCGTTGGCGTCGGGCACCACCAGCGCCGCCTCCTTCTCGAGGCCGTAGCGCGGCCCGAAATCGCGCACCACGCCGAGCCAGGTCCGCTCGATGAACTGGTAGAGGCCGGTGGCCGAGGAGGTCTTGGCCTGGACCGCGGTGATGAAGCTCGATTCCTTGTCGGCCACCGCCATCAGCAGCACCGGATCGGTCTGCACGCTCTGGGCCGCGCGCACGATGGTCTGGACGAGGTGGCGCCGGATCTTCATCGGGCCGAACACGAGCACGTCGTTGGGATCGCCCACGGCGCTCTCGGAGAGCAGGAAGTCGTAGGAGACGCGGTCGACGGTGTTCGAGCCGAGATCGGTGTCGAGGTCGTGCACCGCCGCGAAGGCCGAGGAGGCCCGCAGCACCGCCGGGACCGGGTCGGCGGCGGGCGTCGGCGCGAGGGAGGCCGTCTGGAGCCGCGGGCGCGGCATCGGGATCTCGGTGGCGGCGTGGGCGGTGGAGATTGCCTGTTCGAGGCCGATGCGGCCGAGCTCCACCCCGGAGCCGATGAGGAGCGCGCTGAGCCCGCCGGCCAGCAGCGACATGGAGAGGACGGAGCGGGCGAGCGCCGGGCGGCTGCCGTGGTCGCGCCCGAGCTGGGGCAGGGCCGTGAGGGCATCGACGGGGCCGGCCCCGAACCGGCCGGGGGCCTTGGGTGAGGTGCTGCGCGACGAACCGACCGGACGGGCCTGCATGCGACTCGAAATCCTCGATCTGCACCGATGACGATGCCGTGATTCCGATCTGGCTTGACAGATGTGGCGACAACACGGCCGCGGTTGGGGCCTTCCTGTGGCAGGCATGGCCGCATCGCGGCGCCGCGGAACCCGCGCCGGCGAAGTGCTGGTGACTTGCGCGCCCTCCGCAGTCTATGAGGGCGGAACTTCGCAGGGCGGGTTCCGGCGCGGGCGGCCCGGCCGCCCGGACGGGGGGCCGCCCCACCACAGAATTGGCTTTCGATGAGCGGCGTCAACGAGATCCGGTCGACCTTCCTCGACTACTTCGCCAAGGCGGACCACGCGGTGGTGCCCTCGTCTTCGCTCGTCCCGAAGAACGACCCGACGCTGATGTTCACCAACGCCGGCATGGTGCAGTTCAAGAACGTCTTCACCGGCGTCGAGAAGCGGGCCTACAACCGCGCGGTGACGGCGCAGAAGTGCGTCCGCGCGGGCGGCAAGCACAACGACCTCGACAACGTCGGCTACACCGCGCGTCACCACACCTTCTTCGAGATGCTGGGCAACTTCTCGTTCGGCGACTACTTCAAGGACCGCGCGATCGAGCTGGCCTGGACGCTGATCACCAAGGAATTCGGCCTGAAGCCCGACAACCTGCTCGTCACCGTCTACGCGGACGACGACGAGGCGGCGGGCCTGTGGAAGAAGATCGCCGGGTTCTCGGACGACAGGATCATCCGCATCGGCACCTCGGACAATTTCTGGCAGATGGGCGATACCGGCCCCTGCGGCCCCTGCTCGGAGATCTTCATCGACCAGGGCCCGGCGCTGGCCGGCGGCCCGCCCGGCTCCCCGGACGAGGACGGCGACCGCTTCCTCGAGTTCTGGAACCTCGTGTTCATGCAGTACGAGCAGATCGAGCCGGGCAACCGCCTCGCCCTGCCGCGCCCCTCCATCGATACCGGCATGGGCCTGGAGCGCATGGCGGCGATCCTCCAGGGCGTGCACTCGAACTACGACACCGACCTGTTCCGGGCCCTGATCGACGCGGTGGCCCACGCCGTGTCCCGCGCGCCGGAGCCGGCCACCCTCGCCTCCTACCGCGTCATCGCCGACCACCTGCGCGCCTCCGCCTTCCTGGTCGCCGACGGCGTGCTGCCCTCCAACGAGGGCCGCGGCTACGTGCTGCGCCGGATCATGCGGCGGGCCATGCGCCATGCCGAGCTGATCGGCTCGCGCGATCCGATGATGTACCGCCTCGTGCCGACGCTGGTGCGCGAGATGGGCCTCGCCTATCCCGAACTGACCCGGGCCGAGAGCCTGATCTCCGAGACCCTGCGCCTGGAGGAGAGCCGCTTCCGCCGGACGCTGGAGCGGGGCTTGGCCATCCTCGACGCCGAGAGCCGCGACCTCAGCGAGGGGCAGCGGCTCTCCGGCGAGACCGCCTTCACCCTCTACGACACCTACGGCTTCCCCCTCGACCTGACCCAGGACGCGCTGAAGGCCCGGGGCATCGGCGTGGACACGGACGCCTTCACGGCCGCGATGGCGCGCCAGAAGCAGGCCGCCCGCGAGGCCTGGAAGGGCTCGGGCGAGGCGGCCACCGAGACGGTCTGGTTCGCCCTGCGCGACCGCGTCGGCGCCACCGAGTTCCTCGGCTACGAGGCGGAGGGCGCGGAGGGCATCGTCACCGCCCTGATCCGCGACGGCGCCGAGGTCGAGAGCCTCGCGGCCGGCGAGAGCGGCCTCGCCCTCGTCAACCAGACGCCCTTCTACGCCGAATCGGGCGGCCAGGTCGGCGATACCGGCCTGCTCACGGGCCCGGGCCTGCGCGCCCGGGTCACCGCCACCGAGAAGAAGCTCGGCGACCTCTTCGTCCACCACGTCGCCGCGGAGGAGGGGACCCTGGCCCGCGACGGCGCCGTCGAGCTGAAGGTGGACCACGCCCGCCGCCGGGCGATCCGGGCCAACCACTCGGCCACGCACCTGCTGCACGAGGCCCTGCGTCAGGTCCTCGGCGACCACGTCGCGCAGAAGGGGTCGCTGGTCGCCCCCGAGCGCCTGCGCTTCGACATCAGCCACCCCAAGCCGATCGAGGCGGAGGAACTGGCCCGCGTCGAGGAGATCGCCAACGCGGTGCTCCTCCAGAACGCCCCCGTCGTCACCAAGCTGATGGCGGTGGACGAGGCCATCGAGTCCGGCGCCCGGGCGCTGTTCGGCGAGAAGTACGGCGAGGAGGTCCGCGTGGTCTCGATGGGCCGGCCCGTGGACGATTCGGGGGCCGAGACCGAGGGCGGACGCCTCGCGAACTTCTCCATCGAGCTGTGCGGCGGAACCCACGTGGCGCGCACCGGGGATATCGGGCTCGTCAGCATCGTGGGCGAGAGCGCGGTGGGTGCGGGCGTGCGCCGCATCGAGGCGATGACGGCCGGGGCCGCCCGCCGCCACCGCGCCGAGGAGGGCCGGGCGCTCGCCAGCCTCGCCGGCCTGCTCAAGGCGCCGGTGGCGGAGGCGCCCGACCGCCTCTCGGCGCTCCTCGAAGACCGTCGCCGCCTGGAGCGCGACCTTGCGGACGCCCGCAGGAAGCTCGCCATGGGGGGCGGCTCCGCGGGCGGCGGGGACGAGGCCCGCGAGGTGGCCGGGGTCAAGCTGATGGCCCGCGTGGTCGAGGGCGTCGAGATGCGCGACCTCAAGAGCCTCGCCGACGAGGGCAAGACCCGGATCGGCTCCGGCATCGTCGCGATCGTCGGCGTCGCCCCGGACGGGAAGGCCGGGCTCGTGGTCGGCGTCACCGAGGACCTGACCGGGCGCTACGACGCGGTGGCGCTGGTGCGGGCGGGTGCGGGCCATCTCGACGGCAAGGGCGGCGGCGGGCGCCGCGACATGGCCCAGGCCGGCGGCCCGAACGGCGCCGGCGCCCAGGCGGCGCTGGACGCCATCGCCGCAGCGCTGGGCTGAACGGTTCGCGTCGGCCGAGCCGGCGCTTCGTCCGCCGACGCCCGACACCGTTCCCGGTCGATCGCTGCCGGATCGCGCGGGCTCCCCTCGCCCCGCCCGGCGGGGCGAGCATTTGCTGGCGCCGAACGAATCAACCGGAAACGACATGACAGCCAAGAACGACCGCCGCGGCCCCGATGCCGGGAGCCGCGGCGTGCCGTCCTACTTCGCCGCCAGGGTGCAGCCGCTCTCCTCGAACTTGGCGTAGGCCTCGGCCCCCGGGATCGTGGCGAGGAGCTTGTAGAGGTCCCACGGCCCCTTCGATTCGGCCGGCTTCTTCACCTCGAACAGGTACATGTCGTGCACCATGCGCCCGTTCGGCAGCACCTTGCCGCCGCGGGCGAAGACATCGTCCACCGGCATCTCGTGCAGCTTCGCGTTCACGGCATCAGTCTCGTCGGTGCCGGCCGCCTTCACCGCCTTGAGGTATTGCAGCACCGCCGAGTAGGTGCCGCTATGGACCATGTTCGGCATCTTGCCTGTGCGCTTCATGAAGCGGCTCCCGAAGGCGCGGGTCTCGTCGTTGAGGTCCCAGTACCAGCCTTCCGTCAGGGTCAGCCCCTGCGCCACCTTGAGGCCGAGGCCGTGCACCTCGGCCAGGGTGAACAGGAGCGCGGCGAGGCGCTGCCCGCCCTCGGTGATGCCGTATTCCGCCGCCTGCTTGATCGAGTTCGAGGTGTCGAGGCCGGCATTGGCGAGCCCGATCACCTTGGCGCCCGACCCTTGCGCCTGCAGCAGGAAGGAGGAGTAGTCCTGCGCGGCCAGGGGATGGCGCACGCCGCCGACGATCTTGCCGCCCTTCGAGGTGACGTAGCGGGTGACCTCGGCTTCCAGCGAGTGGCCGAAGGCGTAGTCGGCCGTCAGCATGAACCACGTGTTGCCGCCCTGCTGCACCAGGGCGCCGCCGGTGCCCACCGCGAGCGCGCGGGTGTCGTAGGCCCAGTGGTAGCCGTAGGGCGAGCACTGCTTGCCGGTGAGGTCGCTCGTGGCCGCACCCGTGGTGATGGTGATCTTCCTCTTCTCCCGCGACAGGCCCTGGACGGCCAGCGCCACCGAGGAGGTGGTGAGTTCCATGATCGCGTCGACCTTGTCGCGGTCGTACCACTGGCGCGCGATGCCGGAGGCGATGTCGGCCTTGTTCTGGTGATCGGCGGAGACGAGCTCGATCGGCGCGCCGTTCACGGTGCCGCCGAAATCCTCGATCGCCATCTTGGCCGCCTCGATGGAGGAACGGCCGCCGAACTCGGCGTAGACCCCGGACTGGTCGTTGAGGATGCCGATACGGACGGCCCCGTCCGAGATGGCCTGCGCCGCGGCGGGCGTTGCCAGAGCCGTGGCGGCGGCCAGGGTGATCGCACCGGCGAGCCCCGCGCGCCGGCCGGTGCGCCGCGCGGTCGCGGAATCCATGCGTGCCGTGTTCATGCGTTCCTTCCCATCCGTCCCGTTCTGGTTGTGCCGGCACCGTGCGGTCGCAGGCGGCGCACGGTATGCCAGAGGCCGGCCCGGGCGCTACCCGAGGCGCGAGACAGGTGCGGCCGGTTGCAAGGCCCGCGGCCGCCGAACCCATATTTCCGGCACGATTCCGGTCCAGGACGGCTGCCTGCCGAATCTCGGGACGGGCGAGCCAGCGCCGCCGGGGCGCGACAGGACGGGACCAGACAGGCGCCTCATGCTCGCATCCGCCGGATTGCCGACCACCGCTCCGAAGCGCAGCCAGATGGAGTCCTATCTGCGCGTCCTGCACGCGCTGATACTGCGCGACATGCGCACGCGCTTCGGCGGCTCGCACTGGGGCTACGCCATCGTGGTGCTCTGGCCCGTCTGCCACGTCTTCATGCTGGTGCTGATCTACACTTTCCGGCACGTGCCGGCGCCGATCGGCGATTCCCGGGCCTTGTTCTTCGCCAGCGGCGCCGTGCCGGTCCTTGCCGTGCAATACATCTCCCGCGAGGTGATGAAGGCTGTCGGACAGAACAGACCGCTGACCTACTACCCGCAGGTCAAGCTCATCGACGTGGTCTTCGCCCGCCTGCTGGTCGAGATCGTCAGCGGCTTCCTGAGCCTGCTCACGGTGGCCGCGATCCTGGTCGCGGTCGGCATCGACCCGCGGCCGGCGGACGCGTTCACCGCGATCTGCGGCTATCTCTGCGCGATCATGCTCGGCCTCGGCATCGGAACCATCAACGTCAGTATCGCGGCCTTCTTCCCCGCATGGCAGATCGGGTATCTCCTCTTTACGATCGTGATTTACATCACCAGCGGCGTGATGTTTCTTCCTAATTTTCTTCCAGAAAAGATCTATTATATTCTGAAATTCAATCCCGCCGTCCAGGTCATCGAGTGGGTCAGACTTGGGTACTACCCCAACCTTGGAGTTCAGGTGGATTACACCTACACAGTCCTGTTCGCGATCAGCTCATTCGTGATCGGCCTGCTGCTCGAGAAGCACGTGGTGCGCAACATGACCGCCTGACGGTCAACGCCGCGCCGACGCGAGTGGCGGTTCGGCGGCCCGTGCCGAACCTTGCCTTTTGCTGGGCGATCCACCAAAAGCCGCGGGTCCCGGAAGCTGTGCCTTGCCGGTCGCCGCGCGCGGCGCCTCTCCCGAGAGTGCCGCCGCGCCGTCGCGGCCCGGAGGGCGGGTTCCCGGAGCGGGCGTTTCGCGAGACGCACCTGGTCCCGGGGTCGAGGAAAGACGGTCTCATGCTCGATTACGCGCAGGCACGCCGCCTGATGGTCGATTGCCAATTGCGGACCTTCGACGTGAACGACAACGCGGTTCTCGACGCGTTCGACACGGTGCCGCGCGAGCGCTTCGTGCCCGCGGGACGGGAAGCCTTCGCCTATATCGACCAGACCCTGCAGATCGGGACCGGCGCCGAGGCCCGCTTCGTGGCCGCCCCGATGGTGCTGGCCCGCATGATCCAGGCCCTCGCCCTGAAGCCCGGCAAGCGCGCCCTCGACGTGGCCGCCGGCTACGGCTACGCCGCGACCCTGATGGCGCGGCTCGGCGCCCGGGTGACGGCGGTGGAGAGCGTGGCCGCCCTGGCCGCGGGCGCGCGCGAGCGCCTGGACGGTCTCGCCGAGATCGTCCAGGCACCCCTGAGCGCGGGCGCGCCAGACCGCGGCCCCTACGACGCAATCCTGATCAACGGCCGCGTCGAGGAGGCGCCGCAGGCGCTGCTCGACCAGCTCGCCGACGAGGGACGGCTGGTCTGCGTGCTCGGGCCCGACCGGGCGGCCAAGGCGACGCTGTTCGTGCGAGCGGGCGACGCGTTCGGTTCGCGCCCGCTGTTCGGCGCCGCGCTTCCCGCGCTGCCGGACTTCGCGAAGGCGCCCGGCTTCGCCTTCTGAGATGCGGGCCGGCGCGGACGGCCCCACCCACGCATCGTCGGTTCCGCGGCCGAGGCAGCTCCGCCATCGGCCGCCGCGCGAGACCGGGACGGCCCCGCGCCGGCCCGGACCTGTCCCGTGCGGCGCGAGCGCAAGTGTCGCCTTTATGCGCCACGTCCCCATGATTCGACCGCAAGCGGCCCGGCAAGAAGTGCCGGGCCGTTTACGTTTCGGTTAAGGTCGCTCGCGAGGCGGGCTTGATCGGGTGGATGCGGAAAGCCGCACGATGGCCGCCGTAAACGGCCGTCCGAGGCGACCGGAAAGAACCCCAAGGGCTGATGGACGTGAAGAGACGTAGACCTGAGACGCGCTGCGCGCTCCGGCTGGCCGCCTCCGCGATCGCGGCCGGCCTGTCGGCCGCCATCGTTCTGTCCGATCCGGCGGCGTCCGAGACCCTCGAGACCGCGCTCGCCAGGGCCTATGGCGGCAACCCGCAGCTCAACGCGAGCCGCGCGCTCACCCGCGTGCGCGACGAGGACGTCGCCATCGCGCAGGCCGGCTACCGGCCCACGGCCTCGGTGAACGTCCAGGCCGGCGTCACGCAGCAGGAGGGCAACCTCGCGGGCGAGATCGTGGGCGCGGGCGGCGTCCTGAAGCAGATCCTCAAGCCGGCGACGGCGGGCATCACCGTCACCCAGAACCTGTTCAACGGCTTCCAGACCGACAACAACACCCGCCGCGCCGAATCGGGCGTCTACGGCCAGCGCGAGACCCTGCGCTTCACCGAGATGACGATCCTGTACAGCGCCGTGCAGGCCTACATGAACGTCCTCTCGGACACGGCGACGCTGGAACTGCGCCGCAACAACGTCGAGGTGCTCGAGGAGCAGCTCCGCCAGACCCGCGACCGGTTCAACGTCGGCGAGGTGACGCGCACCGACGTCGCCCAGGCCGAGGCGCGCCTGTCGGGAGCCCGCGCCGACGTCAGCCAGGCCGAATCGAACCTGCGCACCAGCATCGGCATCTACCGCCAGAACATCGGCGTGGAGCCGCGCCAGCTCGCCCCCGGCCGGCCCCTCGACCGCTACGTGCCGGGCAATCTCGATCAGGCCATCGCCATCGGCCTGAAGGAGCATCCGCAGATCCTCTCCGCGCTCCACAACGTGGACTCGGCCGAGGCCCAGGTGAAGGTCTTCGAGGGCGCGCTCTATCCGCAGCTGAGCGTGCAGGGCTCGGTGAGCCAGTTCTACGACCAGCAGATCGCCAACACGGCCGGCTACCAGGCCTCGATCCTCGGCCGGCTGACGATCCCAATCTACCAGGGCGGGCAGGAATACGCGAATATCCGCCAGGCCAAGGAGCTGGTGGGGCAGGCCCGGATCCAGGCCGAGTCCGTGCGCGACCAGATCCGCGCGACGATCGTGGATTTCTGGGGCCGCCTGGAGGCGGCCAAGGCGCGGGTCATCGCCTCGCAGGCGCAGGTCCAGGCCAACGAGGTCGCCCTCAACGGCGTGCGCGAGGAGGCCCGCGTCGGCCAGCGCACCACCCTGGACGTGCTCAACGCCCAGCAGGAACTCCTCAACGCGCGCGTGGCCCTCATCGCCGCCCAGCGCGACCGGGTGATCTTCTCCTACGGCGTGGTCCAGGCCATCGGCCGGCTCACGGCGCGCTACACGGCGGTGCCGGTGGCGGCCTACAGCCCCAAGACCCATTACGACCAGGTCAAGAATCTCTGGTTCGGTGTCGGAACGCCCGACGGGCGCTGAGTTCCGCCGAAGTCCGGGGCCAAACGGTGCCTTTTCGCTGAACTGTGCTCCGGACACGCTTGTTCCTGACAGACGGCGTGGAATACTGGCGCGGGCCTGAGCGAGGCCCGCATCGTTCCAGTTCCCGAGCGACGTCCGGATGAGTGCAGCGAGCCCCAAGATTCAGGACAAGTCGGCGGAGAAGGCGCACGAGCCTTCGATGGAGGAGATCCTCGCCTCAATCCGGCGGATCATCGCCGACGATCAGGCCGTCAAGCCCGCCGAGGCCGCCCCCGCCGCGCCGCCGCCGCCGGAGCCCGAGGACGTGCTCGACCTCGCGGACTTCGCCGAGCCCGCCGCGGAGAAGCCGGCCCCCCTCGACCTCGACGCGATCGATTTCGGGATCGAGGAGACCGATTTCGACGCCATCGCCGTCGAGCCGGAGCCGGAGCCCGAACCGGAGCCGGAGCCCGCTCCCCTACCGCCGCCCCGGCGCGCGCCCGAGCCCGGCCCCGAGGCCCTGACCTCGGCGGCGACCGATGCGAGCGTCGGCAGCGCCTTCAACATGCTGGCCCACACCGTGCTGTCGCGGAACGCCCGCACCCTCGACGACCTCGTCGCCGAGATGCTGCGGCCGATGCTGAAGGCGTGGCTCGACGACAACCTGCCGGTGATGGTGGAGCGCCTCGTGCGCGCCGAGATCGAGCGCGTCTCCCGCGGGCGCTGATCCCGCCCGAGACGGGCGTGCCGTGTTGACGGGACGCCCCCGACGGGTTGAAAGCGGGCAACTTCGTAAGACACGCCCGCGATCGGCCCATACCTTCATGATGGACAAGACCTTCGACCCCGCCGCCGTCGAGGCGCGCGTCGCCGTTTCCTGGGACGAGGCGCAGGCGTTCCGCGCCGGCCGTCCCGAGCGGGCGGGGGCCGAGCCCTACTGCATCGTGATCCCGCCGCCCAACGTGACGGGCACGCTCCATATGGGGCACGCCCTCAACAACACGCTGCAGGACATCCTCTGCCGGTTCGAGCGGATGCGGGGCAAGGACGTGCTCTGGCAGCCCGGCACGGACCATGCCGGCATCGCCACGCAGATGGTGGTGGAGCGCAAGCTCGCCGCGGACGGTGAACCCGACCGGCGCACGCTCGGCCGCGAGGCCTTCCTCGACCGGGTCTGGGCCTGGAAGGCGGAATCGGGGGGCGCCATCGTCAACCAGCTCAAGCGCCTCGGTGCCTCCTGCGACTGGTCGCGGGAGCGATTCACCATGGACGAGGGCCTCTCGGCCGCCGTCCTCAAGGTGTTCGTGGACCTGCACGCGCAGGGGCTGATCTACCGCGACAAGCGCCTCGTGAACTGGGACCCGAAGTTCCAGACCGCGATCTCGGATCTGGAGGTCCAGCAGATCGAGGTGAAGGGCAACCTCTGGCACTTCGACTATCCGGTGGTGGATGAGGCCGGCGTCGAGACCGGCGCGGTCGTCACGGTCGCCACCACGCGGCCCGAGACCATGCTCGGCGACACCGCGGTGGCGGTCCATCCGGAGGACGAGCGCTACACGGCGCTGGTCGGCAGCCAAGTGCGCCTGCCGCTGGTCGGGCGCCTTGTCCCGATCGTCGCCGACACCTACTCGGACCCCGAGAAGGGCACCGGCGCGGTGAAGATCACCCCGGCTCACGACTTCAACGATTTCGAGGTGGGCAAGCGCCACGGCTGCGCGCTCATCAACGTGCTGGATGCCGAGGCGCGCATCCTCATCGACGGCAACGCGGCCTTCCTCGCCGAGGCCGCGCCGGAGGCCGAGACCCTGGCCCTGCACGGCCTCGACCGCTTCGAGGCGCGCAAGCGCGTCGTCGCCCTGATGGAGGAGCGCGGGCGGCTCCGGCAGATCGAGCCCAACACCCACGCGGTGCCCCACGGCGACCGCTCGGGCGTCGTCATCGAGCCCTATCTCACCGACCAGTGGTACGTGAACGTCAAGCCGCTGGCCGAGCGCGCGCTCCAGGCGGTGCGCGACGGGCAGACCCGGTTCGTGCCCGAGAACTACGAGAAGATCTTCTTCCAGTGGCTGGAGAACATCGAGCCCTGGTGCATCTCGCGCCAGCTCTGGTGGGGCCACCAGATCCCGGTCTGGTACGATGCGGAGGGCCGCATCTACGTCGCTGAGGACGAGGCGGCGGCTATGGTGAAGGCCGAGGCCGAGCAGGGGCGGCCCGTTGCGCTCACCCGCGATCCGGACGTTCTCGACACGTGGTTCTCCTCCGGCCTGTGGCCGTTCTCGACGCTCGGCTGGCCCGAGACCACCCCGGAACTGGCGCGCTTCTACCCCACCAGCACGCTGGTGACCGGCAAGGACATCCTGTTCTTCTGGGTCGCGCGCATGATGATGCTCGGCCTCCACGTCACCGACCGGGTGCCGTTCGCGACCGTCTACCTGCACACCCTGGTGCGCGACGCGTCGGGCGCCAAGATGTCGAAGTCGAAGGGCAACGTGGTCGATCCGCTGGGGCTGATCGACCTTTACGGCGCCGACGCGCTGCGCTTCACGCTCGCCGCCATGGCCGCGCAGGGGCGCGACATCAAGCTCGCGGTCAACCGCGTCGAGGGCTACCGCAACTTCGCGACCAAGCTCTGGAACGCCGCGCGCTTCGCGGAGCTCAACGGCTGCCGGCTCGATCCCGCCTTCGCCCCCGAGGCCGTGCGCCAGCCCGTGAACCGCTGGGCGCTCGGCGAGGCCGCCCGCGCCGTGGCCGAGGTGGAGGGCGCGCTCGACGCCTACCGCTTCAACGACGCGGCCACCGCCGCCTACCGCTTCGTCTGGAACATCTTCTGCGACTGGTATCTCGAACTCGCCAAGCCGGTGCTGCAGGGGGAGGGGGTCGATCCGGCCCTGAAGGCCGAGACGCAGGCGACAATCGCCTTCATGATCGACCAGATCGCCAAGCTCCTGCACCCGTTCATGCCCTTCCTCACGGAGGAGCTGTGGGCGATCAAGGGCGCGGGCATGCCCGAGCGCGGCCTGCTGGCGCTCGCGCCGTGGCCGGCGCTCGCGGGGCTTGCCGACGCGGAAGCCGAGGCGGAGGTCGGCTTCGTGGTCGATCTCGTCACCGAGGTGCGCTCCGCCCGGTCCGAGACCAGCGTGCCCGCCGCCGCGCAGGTGCCCCTCGTCCTCGTCGGCGCGGATCCGGCCGTGCGCGCCCGGATCGAGGCTTGGCGCGACACGCTGGTGCGCCTCGCCCGCCTCTCGGAGATCAGCTTCGCGGAGACCGCGCCGCGGAACGCGGTGCAGCTTCTGGTCCGCGGCAGCGTCGCGGCGCTCCCGCTGGAGGGCATCGTCGACCTCGCCGCGGAGGTCGCGCGCCTGCGCAAGGAGGCGGCCAAGGCCGCGGGCGAGATCGGCAAGATCGACGCCAAGCTCGGCAACGCCGACTTCATCGCCCGCGCGCCCGAGGAGATCGTGGAGGAGAACCGCGAGCGCCGCGAGGCCGAGACCGAGCGGCTGGCGCGTCTGAAGGAGGCCCTGGCGCGGCTCGAAGGTTAGGTTGTTCTATCCCTGACATGGAACCCCACGCCGATACGTGATACGTATCGGCGTGGGGACGGTCCGTGATCCGAAGCTTTCGCTGCAAGCATACCGGTACTCTGTACGAGACCGGCGTCTGCCACCGCGCGTGGCGGGGCTTCGCGGCCATCGCGGAACGCAAGCTCGACATGCTCGATGCCGCCGTCGAGATCGGCGATCTTCGGAGCCCGCCCGGGAATCGGCTGGAAAAGTTGAGCGGGGATCGCAGCGGCCAATGGAGCATCCGGATCAACGACCAGTGGCGGATCTGCTTCCGCTGGAACGAGGGCGGCCCGGAAGACGTCGAGATCGTGGACTACCATTGAGGACCGAGGCCATGGCGCGGATCCGCACACATCCCGGAGAGGTGCTGCAGACGGAGTATCTGGCTCCGCTCCGCCTCAGCGCACGCCAGCTGGCCGAGGAGATCGGCGTACCCGCCAATCGGCTCACCGAGATCGTCCGCAAGCGCCGCGGGGTCACCGCCGACACGGCGATCCGGCTCGGCCGACGCTTCGGCACGACGGCGCAGTTCTGGATGAACCTTCAGGTCGCGCATGACCTGTCGAAGGCCGAGGCCGAGCACGATTACAGCGGCGTGCGGCAGCCCGACGCCGCCTAAGCACCGGTCACGACACGAATTTCAGCCCGGCGATCCCGGCGACGATCAGCCCGATGCAGGCGAGCCGGGCGGCGGTGGCCGGCTCGCCGAACAGCACGATGCCGAGGATCGCCGTGCCCACCGCGCCGATCCCGGTCCAGACCGCGTAGCCCGTGCCCACCGGCAGGGTGCGGAGCGCGATGGAGAGGAGCACCACGCTGGTGGCCATCGTCGCGAGGGTCAGCACCGAGGGGACGAGCTTCGTGAAGCCCTCCGTGTATTTCAGGCCGATCGCCCAGCCGGTCTCCAGGAGACCCGCGACGAACAGGATGAGCCAAGCCACGATCGCGGTCTCCGCTGCGGTGAGACGAGGTTTGCCGGGTCCCGACCGGTCCCTGGGAGCGGGACGTCCGGCGGGATCGCCGCCCGCGCGGTTGCCGCGACGGGCCGGGCGGCGCCGGGAGCGAACCTGACGAAAACGTAATTCGCTCGCAAGAGGCGGGTCACGCGCGGGTCCTTAGGAGAGTCCCATGCCGCCCGGCGGCAGACCGCTTTCCCCCGGAGACCCCCGATGCCCGAGACCCAGACCCGCCCGGCCGGCCGCTGCACCCGCGGCGCCCTGGCCTCCGTCGCCGCCGCCGCGCTCGTGGCGGGCGGCGCCGTCGGCGGCGCCTACCTCCCCGCCGTGACGCCCGCCTACGCCCAGGCCCTGCCCAAGACCCCCATCGAGGCCCCCGAGCATCCGCCGGGCTCGTTCGCCAACATCGTCGACAAGGTGAAGCCCGGCGTCGTCTCGGTGAAGGTGAAGCTCGACGACACCGCCTCCGACGACGAGGACGGGCCGGGCCAGGGCTCGGGCCAGGGCGGCCGCAACCTCCAGAACGTGCCGCCGCAATTGCGCGAGTTCTTCCGCCGCTTCGGCCAGAACGGGCAGCCCGGCATGCAGCAGCAGCGCCAGGGCCAGCGCGGGGCCGTGGGCTCGGGCTTCATCATCTCCGGCGACGGCTACGTGGTGACCAACAACCACGTGGTCGATCACGCCAAGACGGTGCAGGTCACCCTCGACGACGGCCGCACCCTCGACGCCAAGGTGATCGGCAAGGATTCCAAGACCGACATCGCGCTCCTGAAGATCAACGAGGCGGGCAGCTACCCCTACGTCCAGTTCGGCAAGGCCGCCCCGCGGGTCGGCGACTGGGTGGTCGCCATCGGCAACCCGTTCGGCCTCGGCGGCACGGTCACGGCGGGCATCGTCTCGGCCCGCGGGCGCGACATCGGCGCCGGCCCCTACGACGACTTCCTGCAGATCGACGCGCCCATCAACAAGGGCAATTCGGGCGGTCCGACCTTCAACGTCAACGGCGAGGTGGTGGGCGTGAACACCGCCATCGCCTCGCCCTCGGGCGGCAGCGTCGGCCTCGCCTTCGCCATCCCCGCCGAGACGGTGCAGGCGGTGGTCGAGCAGCTGCGCACGGACGGCAAGGTCGCCCGTGGCTATCTCGGCGTGCAGGTCCAGCCGGTGACGCAGGACATCGCCGAGGGGCTCGGCCTGGCGAAGCCCAAGGGCGCCCTGGTGGACCACGCCGAGGACGGGACGCCCGCCGCCAAGGCCGGCCTCAAGGCCGGCGACTTGATCGAGCGGGTCAACGGCGACGCGATCGGCGACGCCCGCGAGCTCTCGCGCAAGATCGCGGGGCTGAAGCCCGGCGCCAAGGTCGAGGTCGCCTACCTGCGCGGCGGCAAGAGCGACACGGCGACGATCACGCTGGGCTCTCTGCCCGGCAACGGCACCAAGATGGCGCGAGGCGGCGACGCGACCGGCGACGGTCAGGCCCGGCTCGGCCTGAACCTCGCCCCGGCCGCCGAGGTCGGCCTGTCCGACCAGGGCGTGGCCGTGGTGGAGGTCGATCCGGACGGCCCGGCCGCGGCCAAGGGCATCGAGCAGGGCGACGTGATCCTCGATGTGGGCGGCAAGAGCGTCGCCCGTCCCGCCGAGGTCGCGGCCCAGATCCGCGCGGCGGAATCGGCCGGACGCAAGGCCGTTCTGATGCGGATCAAGAACGGCAAGGGCGTCACCCGCTTCGTTGCCGTCTCGCTCAGCAAGACGGGCTGATCCCCGCCCGATCGATCCGGTGCCGGCCGAGCCGGCACCTCCGTCAAGAGCGCTCCGGCTCGCAGATGGGCGGGTCGGAGCGCTCACGCGTGTCCGGACGGCCCCTCGGCAGGCCCCACCGCGGCGGCCACCAACCAGCCGCGCTACCTCGCCTATCAGGGTGCGGACGGGAAGAAGCGCGAGATCACCATCCGGCCGCAGAAGGCCGCGCCCCAGCTGGCCGAAGGCGGCCGGATCTGCCGCGCGGTCGATACCTCGGCGACGATCAGCGGCACCGGCTCGGCCGATCTGCCGACGGCGCTCGTCTGCCGCACGGGCAAGGGCGACTGGGTCCCGGCCTGATCCCTGCTGGTTCACCGGCCGCGCCCGCTGGTCTATGCAGGGGGCATGCGCGCCGGCCCGCTCCTCCCCCTCGTCCTCGCCGTCCTCTGGGCGGCGCCCGCGCGGGCGGAATCCTGCGACGCGCTCACCGCCCGGGTGATCCGGGTGACGGGCGCCTCGCTCGCCGGGCGGTCGGAGCCGGGCGCCGTCTTCCGGGCGGCGGATGCCGACCGGATGGTGCTCGATTGCCGGGCCCCCGCCCGCATCGTGCTGGGCTCAGTGGAGCGCCGGCCGCCGGTCGGCTGGTTCACCCTCGTCGGGCTCGCCGCGCGGGCGCTCGGCCGTGCGCCGCTGCGCGAGGCGCAGGTCCTCGCGCTGAACCTGAACCAGGATTCGCTCCTGGGCGACGCGCCCTTCGAGGGCCGTGCCGGTGGCGTCGTCCTGCGCTGCGAGACGGGCCCGCGGAGCGACAGCCTCGCGGGTCTCGCCAGCATCTGCACGGTCACGGTGGCGAGGCGTCCGACCCTGCGCCGCAAGGCGGCCCTTCCGCCAGCGTCGCCGGCCGGTTAGACCCGCGGCCATGGCGAACGAACAGAACACCACGGTCCGCGTCGGCGAGACCGCCTTCGGCAACCACCTGCCGCTCGCGCTCATCGCCGGGCCCTGCCAGCTCGAGAGCCGCGCCCACGCCCTCGAGATCGCTGCGGCGCTGAAGGAGATGGCGGCGGGCCTCGGCCTCGGCCTCGTCTTCAAGACCTCCTTCGACAAGGCGAACCGCACCTCCGGCAACGCGCAGCGCGGCCTCGGGCTGGAGGCCGCGCTGCCGGTCTTCGCCGAGATCCGCGAGAGCCTCGGCCTGCCGGTCCTCACCGACGTGCACGCGGCCGAGCAATGCGCCCCCGTCGCGCAGGCCGTGGACGTGCTCCAGATCCCCGCCTTCCTCTGCCGCCAGACCGACCTGCTGCTCGCTGCCGCCCATACGGGGCGGGTGGTCAACGTGAAGAAGGGGCAGTTCCTCGCCCCATGGGACATGGCCCACGTGGCCGCCAAGGTGACCGCGGCCGGCAACCCCAACGTCATCGTCACCGAGCGCGGCGCCTCCTTCGGCTACAACACCCTCGTCTCCGACATGCGCAGCCTGCCGATCATGGCCCAGGTCACGAGGGGCGCGCCGGTGGTGTTCGACGCCACCCATTCCGTGCAGCAGCCGGGGGGCCAGGGCGGCAGTTCCGGCGGTCAGCGCGAGTTCGTCGCCGTCCTCGCCCGTGCCGCGGTGGCGGTGGGCGTGGCGGGGGTCTTCATCGAGACCCATCCCGATCCCGACCGCGCCCCCTCGGACGGACCGAACATGGTGGCGCTGAAGGACATGCCGGCCCTGCTGGAAGAACTCGTCGCCTTCGACCGGCTCGCCAAGCGCCACCGGGGCTGAATCCGAGGCTCTCAGCCCGTCGGCACGAGGACGTGCGCGCGCAGGGGCTGGGTCAGGCCGTAGCCGTCCGCCTCCCGCGTCGCGGCCACCTCGAAGGCCGCGGCGATGCCGGCCTCGTCCGCCCGGATCGCCGCCGCGCGGGCGGGATCGACCGCCGTCACCCGGGCGAGGAAGGCCACGTGGTCGGGGAAGGTCTCGTGGCGCGCGAAGGTGACGTCGCGGGCGCAGGTGAAGGCACCGGAGGCGACCGCCGCGGCGATGGCCGCCTGCGCCGCGGCGCGGATCTCGGTCTCGTCCTCGATCGGCCGGAGCGCGGCGAAGAAGCTGCCCTCGGCCAGGGGCTCCACCACCACGATGGGCTTGCCCGGCCCGACAACGCGGGCCGCCTCGTCCAGGGCCGCGCGCGGGTTCGGCACGTGGTGCAGGGCGTTGAGGATCACCGCCCCGTCGAAGCTCGCGTCGGGGAAGGGCAGCGCCTCCGCCGAGCCCTGCTCGAACCGGGCCGCGGGCACGCGGTCGGAGGCCGCCCGGATCGCGGCCTCGCCCGGATCGATCCCGGTCACCGCCGCACCCTGGGCCGCCAGCGACTTGGCGAGGACGCCCGGGCCGCAGCCGATATCGAGGATCCGGCGCCCCTCGACGGGAGCGAAGGTCTCGAGGATGAGCGAGAGCGAATCCATGCGCGGGCGTCTCCGGAGGCGGTGACAGCGTCCTAGCGCAGGCCGCGGGGACGCACCACGCGCCCGACACGCATCCAGCTTCCAGAGCATGCTGCTTTTTCACGGAAACGGCAGCATGCTCTATCTCTTCGTGGTCGCACGAAGGTTTCGGAAAACCGGATCCCACTTTTCCGCATCGTGCTCCAAACGCCTGCGACCCCTCGGATATCGCGGTCGGTCAGGATTTCATTCCGTTCGCGCCGAGATCCACGGATCCGCGTCCACCGCATCGACACAATTGGAACCCTGTTCAGGCGATGTTCATTAACGCGACAGAGATCGACACCTGTCGAGGCCTTGTCCGAGGCGGGATGAGACACGGTCGGAATTGTTCGGAACCGCATCTGCACTTCCGCGTTGTTCCAGTAATCCGATCCAAGATCGAGAAGGGATATCATGCGCAAGTTCGCCATTCTGTCCGTCGCCGCCGTCTCGATGGCCGCGCTCACCGCCACCGCGGCTGACGCCCGTCCGCGCGGCTATTACGGCGGCCATGGCTACGCGCCCCATGCCGGCTACGGTTACGGCGGCGGCTATCGCGGCGGACGCCGCGGCATCGGCACCGGTGCGGCCGTGGGCCTCGGCATCGCGGGCCTGGCAGCCGGCGCCATCGCCGCGGGTGCTGCGCGCGACGCCTACTACAACAACGGTTACGGCTATGGCCGGCCGAGCTACGGCTACTACGGCTACCCCTACTGAGGGTAAGCCACCCTGGGAACATGAAGAGCGGTCGGCGCGAGCCGGCCGCTCTTCTCGTTTGTCCTCAGCGCGCCCGGTAGGGCGGAACGCCGGGATCGGGCAACCAGACGTTCCGGGGCGGCTCGCCCGTCTGCCAGAACACGTCGATGGGGATGCCCCCGCGCGGGTACCAGAACCCGCCGATGCGCAGGTATCGCGGTTCGAGGAGCGCCGTCAGCGTCTTGCCAATGGCGACCGTGCAATCCTCGTGGAAGGCGCCGTGGTTGCGGAAGGCGCCGAGATAGAGCTTCAGCGCCTTCGATTCCACGAGCCAGCGGTCCGGCACGTAGTCGATCACCAGGATCGCGAAATCGGGCTGGCCCGTCACCGGGCAGAGCGAGGTGAACTCGGGCGCGGTGAAGCGCGCGCAGTAATCGGTGTCGGGATGCGGGTTCGGCACCCGGTCGAGGCGGGCCTCGTCGGGGGAAGCGGGCAGGGGGGTCGCCTGCCCGAGCTGCAGCGTCTCGTTCGTCATGCCCTGCCTATAGCCCGCCCCGGCCGGCCTTGCATCCGCCCCCGGCCGGGGGCAGCCTTGCGCGGGTGCGTCGGCGCTCCCCGCCCACGATCCGCAGGGCGCGGCCGATGCGCTTGCCGCGCGGCCAAGGTTGGCCGATAAGCCCGGCGGACCGAACCGCGCAGGGCGTCGATCGTACATGTCCGACCTGCGGGACCGAACGTTGAGGGGAGTCCCATGACCGCGATCACCAACCTTGCCGCCCGCGAGATCCTGGACAGCCGTGGCAATCCCACCGTCGAGGTGGACGTGCTGCTGGAGGACGGCTCCTTCGGCCGCGCCGCCGTTCCCTCGGGCGCCTCCACCGGCGCGCACGAGGCCGTCGAGCTGCGCGACGGCGACAAGGGCCGCTACGGCGGCAAGGGCGTGCTCAAGGCCGTCGAGGCCGTGCAGACCGAGATCCTCGACGCCATCGGCGGCATGGACGCGGAGGATCAGGTCGCCGTCGACGAGGCGATGATCCATCTCGACGGCACGCCCAACAAGGCGCGCCTCGGCGCCAACGCGATCCTCGGCGTGTCGCTCGCGGTGGCCAAGGCCGCGGCCGAGACCTCCGGCCTGCCCCTCTACCGCTACGTGGGCGGCGTGCAGGGCCGCGTCCTGCCCGTGCCGATGATGAACATCATCAACGGCGGCGCGCATGCCGACAACCCGATCGACTTCCAGGAATTCATGATCATGCCGGTAGGCGCCGACTCGATCGCCGAGGCGGTGCGCATGGGCTCGGAGGTGTTCCACACCCTGAAGAGCGCCCTGAAGAAGAAGGGCCACAACACGAATGTCGGCGACGAGGGCGGCTTCGCCCCCAACCTGCCCTCGGCGGAGGCCGCCCTCGACTTCGTGATGGAATCGATCTCCGCGGCGGGCTTCAAGCCGGGCCAGGACATGGTCCTGGCGCTGGACTGCGCGGCCACCGAGTTCTTCAGGGACGGCGCCTACCACTACGAGGGCGAGGGCAAGACCCGCGCGATCGAGGCGCAGGTCGATTACCTCGCCGAGCTGGTCGCCAAGTACCCGATCCTCTCGATCGAGGACGGCATGTCCGAGGACGACTGGGCCGGCTGGAAGCTGCTCACCGAGAAGATCGGCGACCGCTGCCAGCTCGTGGGCGACGACCTGTTCGTGACGAACGTGGAGCGCCTGTCGCGCGGCATCGACGAGGCCACCGGCAACTCGATCCTGATCAAGGTCAACCAGATCGGCTCGCTGACCGAGACGCTCGCCGCCGTCGATATGGCCCAGCGCGCCGGCTACACCGCGGTGATGTCCCACCGCTCGGGGGAGACCGAGGACTCGACCATCGCGGATCTGGCGGTCGCCACCAATTGCGGGCAGATCAAGACCGGCTCCCTCGCCCGCTCGGACAGACTGGCCAAGTACAACCAGCTGATCCGCATCGAGGAGGGTCTCGGCCCGCAGGGCCGCTACGCCGGCCACGCCGCCATCAAGCAGCTCGCCCGCCGCTGATCCGGAGGGCTTGCGCCGCGCTTCTCCTCGCCTGCGCGACCCCCGCGCAGGCGGAGACCGCGCTCTGCGCGGGGGCCGAGCCGATGGTCTCGGCCCAGCTCCTGTTCGGGCTGTCGCGCGACGACGGCCGCGCGGTCTCCGAGCTTGCTTGGCGCCGCTTCCTCGCCGCGCAGATCACGCCGCGCTTCCCCGCCGGGCTCACCGTGCTCGCCGGCGAGGGCCAGTGGCGCGGGCCAGACGGGCGCCTGCGCCGCGAGCGGGCCCGCATCGTCCTCGTCGTCGTGCCCGAGACGCCGGACCTGCGCGCGCGTCTCGACGCCGTCCGCGCGGCGTACCGCGCCCGCTTCGCGCAAGGGTCGGTCGGCCTCGTCCTCAGCCGGGCCTGTGCCAGTTGCCGTTAAGTCTTTCCTAACCCTGTCCCGCGATGCTCCCGCCATGGTCGTCCGTCGCCGCATCCGCATGGTCGTGCTCCCGCTCGGTCTCTGGACCGTGTCGGCGCTCGTGTGCGGCTACTTCGTCTATCAGGCCGAGAGCGGGAACCGCGGCCTGGAGGCCAAGCGCGCCCTGAAGATCCAGGCCTACGGCCTCTCCCAGGATCTGGCCGCCGCCAAGGCCGAGCGCGCCACCTGGGAGCACCGCGTCGCCCTCCTGCGCAGCGAGCAGATCGACCGCGATCTCCTGGAGGAGCGCGCCCGCCTCGTGCTCGGGCGCGTGCACGCCAACGACGTGGTCATCATCGATCCCTGATCCCCTCCGCGCGGTGACCGGACGGTCATCTGACCCGGTGGTCACATGTCCTGACAATCGCCGTCCCGCTGTCAGAGGCGTGGCCCTCGCATTCGACCGATTCCTGGCCTAAACCGAGCCACGAAACGGTCAAATTCCAGGGAGCGAAGCATGGACGCCGCCAAGGACGCGGGGCAGCCCGAGCCGCAGGCCGAGGCCGCACACAGGCCGGCTCCCAACGCTCCCCAGTTCACCCGCGACGAAGACCTCCACGCCTATTACGAGATGCTGCTGATCCGCCGCTTCGAGGAGAAGGCGGGCCAGCTCTACGGCATGGGCCTGATCGGCGGCTTCTGCCACCTCTACATCGGCCAGGAAGCCGTGGTCATCGGCATGCAGATGGCCTCGGTGGAGGGTGACCAGGTCATCACCGGCTACCGCGACCACGGCCACATGCTCGCCTGCGGCATGGACCCCAAGGGCGTGATGGCCGAGCTCACCGGGCGCCGCGGCGGCTATTCCCGCGGCAAGGGCGGCTCGATGCACATGTTCAGCCGCGAGAAGCAGTTCTTCGGCGGCCACGGCATCGTCGGCGCGCAGGTCTCCCTCGGCACCGGCCTCGCCTTCGCCGACCATTACCGCGAGAACGGCAAGGTCAGCCTCACCTATATGGGCGACGGCGCGGCCAACCAGGGCCAGGTCTACGAGAGCTTCAACATGGCCGCGCTCTGGAAGCTGCCGGTCGTGTACGTGATCGAGAACAACCGCTACGCCATGGGCACCTCGGTGGCCCGCGCCTCGGCGCAGACGGACTTCTCGAAGCGCGGCCTCTCCTTCGGCATCCCCGGCGAGCAGGTGGACGGCATGGACGTGCGCACCGTGCGCGAGGCGGCGACGCGCGCCATCGAGCACGCCCGCACCGGCCAGGGCCCCTACATCCTGGAGATGCAGACCTACCGCTACCGCGGCCACTCCATGTCCGACCCGGCCAAGTACCGGTCGAAGGACGAGGTCTCGAAGATGCGGGACGAGCACGACCCGATCGAGATGGTGCGCAAGCGCCTGATCGAGCTGCACGGCGTGCCGGAAGCCGACCTGAAGGCGACCGACGCCAAGGTGCGCGAGATCGTCAACGACTCGGCGGAGTTCGCCACGAACGATCCCGAGCCGGATCCCTCCGAGCTCTGGACCGACATCCTGCTCGAAGCCCGCGCCTGACGCCGGCTCGAGCCCCACACCGCACCGCCTTCCTGGCCGCCCCGCCGCCCCCATCGCAGAGCAAGACATGGCGACCGACATCCTGATGCCCGCCCTCTCGCCCACCATGGAGGAGGGCAAGCTCGCCAAGTGGCTCAAGAAGGAGGGCGACGCGGTCAAGTCCGGCGACGTGCTCGCCGAGATCGAGACCGACAAGGCCACGATGGAGGTCGAGGCCATCGACGAGGGCGTGCTCGCCAAGATCCTCGTGGCCGAGGGCACCGAGGCCGTGGCCGTCAACACCCCGATCGCGATCATCGCGGCCGAGGGCGAGGACGTGGCGGCGGCGGCCGCCTCCGGCGGCGGCTCCAAGCCGAAGGGCTCGGGCGGCCACCCGGCCCCGACCCCGGACATGCAGGCCGAGGGCCAGGCCGACCGGCCGGCCCCCGCCGCCAAGTCCGGCGACGACGCCCCGCGGGCCCCGGCCGCGCCCGCCACCATCACCAACAAGGCGCAGGAGCCGGTGATGGAGGAGTTCCCCGCCGGCACCGAGATGGTGACCCAGACCGTGCGCGAGGCCCTGCGCGACGCCATGGCCGAGGAGATGCGCCGCGACGGCGACGTCTTCATCATGGGCGAGGAGGTTGCCGAGTATCAGGGCGCCTACAAGGTCACGCAGAACCTGCTGCAGGAATTCGGCGCCCGCCGCGTGGTCGACACCCCGATCACCGAGCACGGCTTCGCCGGCATCGGCGTCGGCGCGGCGCTCGCCGGCCTGAAGCCGATCGTCGAGTTCATGACCTTCAACTTCGCCATGCAGGCGATCGACCACATCATCAACTCGGCGGCCAAGACCCTCTACATGTCCGGCGGCCAGCTCGGCTGTCCCATCGTGTTCCGCGGCCCCAACGGCGCCGCCGCCCGCGTGGGCGCGCAGCACAGCCACGACTACTCCGCCTGGTACTCGAACGTCCCGGGCCTCAAGGTCATCGCCCCCTACACGGCCTCGGACGCCAAGGGCCTGCTCAAGGCCGCGATCCGCGACCCGAACCCGGTGATCTTCCTCGAGAACGAGATCCTCTACGGCCAGTCCTTCCCGGTGCCGAAGCTCGACGACTTCGTGCTGCCCATCGGCAAGGCGCGCATCCACCGCCAGGGCTCGGACGTCACCATCGTCTCCTTCGCCATCGGCATGACCTACGCCCTCAAGGCGGCGCAGGCGCTGGCCGAGCAGGGCATCGAGGCCGAGGTGATCGACCTGCGCACCATCCGCCCGATGGACACCGACACGGTGGTGGAATCGGTGAAGAAGACCGGCCGCTGCATCACCGTCGAGGAAGGCTTCCCGCAATCGGGCATCGGCGCCGAGATCTCGGCCCGCCTGATGGTCGACGCCTTCGACTACCTCGACGCGCCGGTCCTGCGCATCACCGGCAAGGACGTGCCGATGCCCTACGCCGCCAACCTCGAGAAGCTCGCGCTGCCGTCGGTGGCCGAGGTCGTCGAGGCGGCCAAGAGCGTCTGCTACAAGTAGGCCCGCGCCGCTCCTCCCCCGCGCGGCCCGCGCGGGGCGATCTCGAGAGGGCTGCCAGCCATGAGCCAAGCGTTCGAGGAACTCTCCCTGCCCCCCGACGTCGCCGAGAACGGCGGCGTCGAGGTGCTGCGCGCGATCGTGGTGGACGGCGCGGTGAGCGTCGCCCTGCGGCGCTCCTTCGACGATCCGGCGACCTGGGGCCGTCTCCTCGTCGACCTCGCCCGGCAGGCCGCCCGCGCCTACGCGCTGGAGACCGAGATGTCGGAGGAGGACGCGTTCGCGCGCATCCGCGTGGGCTTCGAGGCGGACGGCCTCGATCCCGGCGCCCTCAATTAGCGGCCGCCCCATGGGAGCGCCCGCGCACCGCCCCGCGACCTACGCCGACCTCGAGGCCGTGCCGGAGCACTTGGTCGCCGAGATCATCGACGGCGTGCTGGAGACGCATCCGCGCCCGCGTCCCCGACACGCCGCGGCCGCGGTCCGACTGTCCAGCGAGCTCGACCGACCCTTCTCGAGGGGGCGGGGCGGCCCCGGCGGCTGGATCTTCATGGCCGAGCCTGAGATCCATCTCCGCACGCAGATCGTGGTGCCGGACGTCGCCGGCTGGCGGCGGTCGCGCCTTCCCGCCGAGCCGGACACCGCCTTCATCGAGGTGGCGCCGGACTGGGTCTGCGAGATCCTCTCGCCCTCGACCACGCGGATCGACCGGGGACCCAAGCGCCGGATCTACGCGGAGGCCGGCGTCGGCCACCTCTGGCTGCTCGATCCGACCGCGGGCCTGCTCGAATCCTTCACCCTGAGCGAGGGCACGTGGCGCCTCGACGGCACCGTCCAGCGCGGCGAGACCGTGGCCCTGCCGCCCTTCGACGCCGTCCCGTTCCCGCTCGACGACCTGTTCGCCTTCGACGACCCGGCCGCCCCGTCACCGACCGAGACCTGAAACCATGCCGATCAACGTCCTGATGCCCGCCTTGTCTCCCACGATGGAGAAGGGCAACCTCGCCAAATGGCTCAAGAAGGAGGGCGACGCGGTCAAGTCCGGCGACATCCTCGCCGAGATCGAGACCGACAAGGCCACGATGGAGGTCGAGGCCATCGACGAGGGCGTGCTCGCCAAGATCGTGGTGGCGGAAGGCACGGCCGACGTGCCGGTCAACGACCTGATCGCGATCATCGCCGCCGACGGTGAGGACGTCGCGGCCGCGGCCGCCGGCGGTGGCGGCGCCAAGGCTGGCGAGACCGCCAAGGGCGGCGAGGCCCCGAAGGCCGAGGCGCCGAAGGCGGCCGCCGAGACGCCGGCGGCCGGCCAGAACACCACGCCCGGCGGCGGCCACATGTCCTACGAGCGGGTGAACGAGGCCCCCGAAGGCGCCAAGCCCGCCGCGGGCGGCGCCCCGGCGGGTTCGGGCGGGCGCGTCTTCGCCTCGCCCCTCGCCCGCCGGATCGCCAAGCAGGAGGGCGTCGAGCTCGGCGCCGTCCAGGGCACGGGCCCGCACGGCCGCATCATCGCCCGCGACGTGCAGGCGGCCAAGGCCTCCGGCGCCACCAAGGCGCCCGCCGCGCAGCAGGCCGCGCCCGAGGCCGCCAAGGCCGCCGCGCCCGCGCCCGCGCCGAAGGCCGCCTCCGGCGCGCCCGCCGGCCTCAGCGCCGATCAGGTCCGCGGCTTCTTCGCGAAGGACGCCTACGAGGAGATCCCCCTCGACGGCATGCGCAAGACCATCGCCAAGCGCCTCACCGAGGCGCTGCAGGTGGCCCCGCACTTCTACCTCACCGTGGATTGCGAGCTCGACGCGCTGATGAAGCTGCGCGAGACGCTGAACGGCTCGGCCGGCAAGGACAAGGACGGCAAGCCGCTCTTCAAGCTCTCGGTGAACGACTTCGTCATCAAGGCGATGGGCCTCGCGCTCACCCGCGTGCCGGCGGCCAACGCCGTGTGGGCCGAGGACCGCATCCTGCGCTTCAAGCACGCCGAGGTCGGCGTGGCGGTGGCCATCGACGGCGGCCTGTTCACGCCGATCATCCGCCGGGCGGACGAGAAGACGCTGTCCGCCATCTCCAACGAGATGAAGGATTTCGCGGCGCGCGCGCGGGCCAAGAAGCTGAAGCCGGAGGAGTACCAGGGCGGCGTCACCTCGGTGTCGAACCTCGGCATGTTCGGCATCAAGCACTTCACCGCCGTGATCAACCCGCCGCAATCGAGCATCCTCGCGGTCGGCGCGGGCGAGAAGCGCGTGGTGGTGAAGGACGGCCAGCCCGCCGTGGTGCAGGTGATGACCTGCACGCTCTCCTGCGACCACCGCGTCCTCGACGGCGCGCTCGGCGCGGAGCTCGTCTCGGCCTTCAAGGGCCTGATCGAGAACCCGATGGGCATGCTGGTGTGACGGGCACCGACGCTGCCTCTCCTCCCCCTTGCGGGGAGGAGCCGGAGGTGGGGGTGGTTCCGGACGAGGCGCTCCCCCGCCATCCGGGCCGTCCCGAAACCGGGCGCGGAATGCCTCACCCGTTCTCGCCGGCGAAGGGCGACCTTCTGTTCTGAGGCTGCCGCCATGCCGTGGAACGTGGTGCCGGACAAGCGTGTCACGGCGAGCGCGCGCAGCAAAGCGAAGGTCCTGCGGCGCGCGCCGACCGAGGCGGAGCGGCGGCTCTGGTGGCATCTGCGCCACCGCCTGCCGATCGAGGGAGCGCACTTCCGGCGGCAGGTCCCGCTCGGTTCGTACATCGCCGATTTCTGCTGCCTGTCCTTCCGCCTCGTCGTCGAGGTCGATGGCAACCAGCACGGCTCCGACACCGGCGCCGCCTACGACGCGCGCCGTGACGCCTATCTCCAGGGGGAGGGCTACCGCGTCCTGCGCTTCTCCAACCGGATGGTCCTTCGCGAGATCGACACGGTCCTCGACACGATCCACGCGGCGCTTCACGCGCCTCCTGCCTTACCCGACACATCCCGTCCGGATCCCGCCAGCCGAGCGGAACCACCCCCACCCCCTAGCCCCTCCCCGCAAGGGGGAGGGGCGTTCGCGGAGAGGTAAATGTCCGACACCTACGACGTCCTCATCATCGGCGCCGGTCCCGGCGGTTACGTCACCGCGATCCGCGCCGCCCAGCTCGGCTTCAAGACGGCCGTGGTCGACCGCGAGCATCTCGGCGGCATCTGCCTGAACTGGGGCTGCATCCCCACCAAGGCGCTCCTGCGCTCGGCCGAGATCTACCACTACATGCAGCACGCCTCCGATTACGGCCTCTCGGCCAAGGAGGTCTCCTTCGACGCCTCGGCCATCGTGAAGCGCTCGCGCGGCGTCTCGGGGCGGCTCAACGGCGGCGTCGGCATGCTCCTGAAGAAGAACAAGGTCGACGTGATCTGGGGCGAGGCCACGGTGGAGGCCGCGGCCAAGGGCAACGAGCCGGGCAAGGTCACCGTGAAGGAGACCAAGCGCGCCGAGGCGCCGAAGGGCGCCAAGGGTGCGGGCAGCTACAGCGCCAAGCACATCATCGTGGCCACCGGCGCGCGCCCCCGGGCGATCCCCGGCATCGAGCCCGACAAGAAGCAGATCTGGACCTATTACGAGGCCATGGTCCCCGAGAGCATGCCCAAGAGCCTGCTGGTGATGGGCTCGGGCGCCATCGGCATCGAGTTCGCCTCGTTCTACCGCACCATGGGCGCCGAGGTGACGGTGGTGGAACTGCTGCCGCAGATCCTGCCCGTCGAGGATGCCGAGATCGCCGGGCTCGCCCGCAAGCGCTTCGAGAAGCAGGGCATCAAGATCCTCACCGGCGCCAAGGTGACGAAGGTCGAGAAGGGCGGAAACTCCGTCACCGCCACGATCGAGGGGGGCGACGGCAAGAGCCAGCAGATCACGGCGGAGAAGCTGATCTCGGCGGTGGGCGTCGTCGGCAACATCGAGAATCTCGGCCTCGAGAAGCTCGGCGTGAAGACCGACCGCGGCATCGTCGTCACGGACGGGCTCGGCCGCACCAACGTGCCCGGCCTCTACGCCATCGGCGACGTGGCCGGCCCGCCGATGCTCGCCCACAAGGCGGAGCACGAGGGCGTGATCTGCATCGAGACCATCAAGGGCCTGCACACCCACCCGATGGACAAGGGCAAGATCCCCGGCTGCACCTATTGCCACCCGCAGATCGCCAGCGTGGGCCTCACCGAGGCCAAGGCGAAGGAGCAGGGCTTCCAGGTGAAGGTCGGCCGCTTCCCCTTCGCGGGCAACGGCAAGGCCATCGCCCTCGGCGAGCCGGACGGCCTCATCAAGACGATCTTCGACGCCAAGACCGGCCAGTTGCTCGGCGCGCACATGATCGGCGCCGAGGTGACCGAGCTGATCCAGGGCTACGTCGTCGCGATGACGCTGGAGAGCACCGAGGAAGAGCTGATGCACACGGTCTTCCCGCACCCGACGCTCTCGGAAATGATGCACGAGAGCGTGCTCGACGCGTACGGGCGCGTGATCCACACCTGATCGGCCACGTCCGCGAGGGCCTCGCCGGCCCGCGCGCACGTCACGGGCGGTCCGTCGCGACGGGCCGCCGTCAAGACACCGCACCGTCCTGGCGGGCCATGGCTCGCCGCAGGGTCGAGCGCGCGGCCTCGATGGCCACGCTCGCGGAGCCCAGCATGCGCGGCTCGGTCGGCTTGTTCATGGCGTAGCGGGCGATGCTGGCGGCGAGGTCGTCCACCTCGCCCGCCATGGCAGCGAGACGCGCGCGGTCCGTCTCGCGGCGGGCCTCCGAGCGCAGTTCGAGGAGGCGCTCGGTGGCCACCTCGATCCGCTCCCGGCGGATGCGGCCGATGCGTTGGCGCAGCCACGCCACCGTCGAGCCGAGGCCGCCGCCGAGGATGGCCACGAGGTAGATCCAGCTCTCGTAGCGCTCGATGAAGGTCTCCTGCTCGCGCTCGAAGTAGTCGATCGCGCCCGGATGGATCGGCAGGCGGGCGCTGGTGGCCTCCGCCGTGTCTGCATAGGCCGGATGCGTCATGTCCTCCGCCGCGGGCGCGATCTCGGCGAGCGCCACGCGCATGGCGAAGAGGTGCTGGACCACCTCCGCCGCCACGCTCCGCGAGAGGTCGGCCCGCGCCATCAGGCGGTAGGACGAGCCCGTCGTCACCACGTCCTCGGCGGGCAGGCGCGGATGCCCGCCGAACAGGGCCGCCGGCACCGTGACCGTCTGCAGGCGCGGGGCGTGGGCGATCAGCGCGGCCGTGTCGCCCGCCCCGAACAGGACGACGGCGCCCTCGGCGCTCGCGTCGCGGACGCGGGTCACGATCCGCCGCGCGGCCGGGGAGGTGGGCGTGGTCACCTGCACCATCGCGTCGATGCGCCCGTCGCCGAGCGCGGCGGCGATCTCGGCCTCCTGCACGGGCACCAGCGCCACGGCCGTCGGCGGAACCGCGCCGGCGGGCGCCTCGGTGAGGAGGTGCAGGCCGTACTGCTGCGCGAGGGTGTCGACCAGGGTCTGGTCCGCGGTCCGGCTCGCCAGCATGCCGAGGCGCTTGCCTGCCAGATCGGGGAAGGCGGCGATGCCAGCGGCGGCGGGCGCGGTGACGAAGGCGGCGAGCTCGCGCAGGACGGCGAGGGTCAGCCCGTTGCCCGGCATCGACACGTCGGGCCGGACCACGGCGAGGTCCGCCTTGCCCGCCCGCAGCGCCTCGGCGCTCTCGCGCACGCCGGCGAAGGGCAGGATCTTCAGGCGGATGCCGGCCCGTCGCCGGACGAGCTCGTCGGCATAGGCGCGCAGGAGGGTCGATTCGGTGCCGCCGCTCGGGGCCACGGCGATGGTGAGCGTGGTCGCCCGCGTCAGATGGAACGCGGCGGCTGCGAGGAGGACGAGCAGGACGGCCAGCCCGAGAAGCCAGGTCTCGCGACCGTCCGGCACCACCAGCTTGCGCATGCAGCCTTCCCGTTCCGCGCCGCCGTGGCGCACCAGATGGGCGAGGGAATGCGGCTTTGCGAGACCGCGCCTCCGCCGCATCGCCCGCGGCGCGCCGCCCCGGCAGCCTATCGCGCAATCCTCGCGGATGCGGGGCGAGGGGCAGGGCCGCCTCCCAACCGGGGTGGATCACCGATGAGCCGGCCCCAAAGAGAAGGCCCGCCAGCCTAGGGGCTGACGGGCCTCGCGCAGGGTCCACGCTTCCGGGCGTCGTGCGGGAGCTGCGATCACGGCAGGCGTCGGACCTGTCGGAGCGCTCGACCGCGGGTCACGCGCGGGCAGCCACTATCCCTGCCGGTTCTGATTCGGTGGCGTGTCCTGGTCCGGATCGGCAGCACGAGATGATGGAATGCAGTAGCCGTGACGGCTCATCGCTGACCTCCTCTCTCGAAGACCGACGTCGAAGGTGCGTCGGCAAAGAAGAGGCTAGATCCATTCCGCCCATCCTGGCAAGGGGGTCTTCTCGAAGATTGCGCATCTTTCACGGCGGGGGCGCGGCCGGCGGCATTCTACGGCCCGGCCGACCTCAGCGGCGCCTCCATCAGGCAGCGCAGCGCGGCCGGGGTGAGGATGAGGCCCTCGCCGGTGATGATCCAGGGCGCGCCGGTCTCCGCGCGCAGCACGGCGATGGCCTCGTCCACCGCCGCCCGCAGGCTCGGCACCGCGCGCGGCTCCACCGCCTTCGTCGCGACGCAGTTCGGCCAGACCGTCAGCAGCGCCGGCAAGGCCCAGTCCGTCTCGCTCAACGGCTCGATGCTCACGGCATCCTCCGGCTCGTACGCCCCGGCAGATCCGGACGCGCTGAGCACGAGCCGTGCCAGAGGCGCCCGCCCTGGACCTCGGGCGTCGGCGGCGTATGAAGAGGGCAGGCCTGTTCGAGGGAATGCGATGCGCGAATCCGGGACCGACGTGATCCTGCCGAGGGAATCGGACGTCCTGCGCGCGGCCGAGCGCATCGCGGGGGCGGCGCACCGCACCCCGGTCCTGACCTCGCGGACGGCCGACGCGCGCACGGGGGGCCGGCTGTTCTTCAAGGCCGAGAACCTGCAGCGGGCCGGCGCCTTCAAGTTCCGCGGCGCCTACAACGCCGTCTCAGCCCTGTCGGAGGAGGCCCGGCGCCGGGGCGTGCTCGCCTATTCCTCGGGCAACCACGCCCAGGCCATGGCCCTGGCGAGCCGCCTCCTCGACGTGCCGGCCACCATCGTGATGCCCCTCGACGCGCCCGCGATGAAGGTGGCGGCCACCCGCGGCTACGGGGCCGAGGTGGTCAGCTACGACCGCTACACGCAGGACCGCGAGGCCCTCGGGCGCGGGATCGCGGCGGAGCGCGGGCTCACCCTGATCCCGCCCTACGACCATCCCGACGTGATCGCGGGGCAGGGGACCCTGGCCCTGGAGCTGTTCGAGGAGACCGGCCCCCTCGACATCCTGGTCGCCTGCCTCGGCGGCGGCGGCCAGCTCGCGGGCTGCGCCCTGGCCGCGGCGGCGCGCTCTCCCGGCTGCCGTCTGATCGGCGTCGAGCCCGAGGCCGGCAACGACGGGCAGCTCTCCTTCCGCTCGGGGCAGATCGTGCGCATCCCCGTGCCGCAGACGATCGCGGACGGGGCGCAGACCACGCATCTGGGCCTCCACACCTTTCCGATCATCCGCGACCGGATCGCCGACGTGCTCACGGTCTCGGACGCGCAGCTCGTCGAGACCATGCGCTTCTTCGCCGAGCGGATGAAGATCGTGGTGGAGCCCACGGGCTGCCTCGCAGCGGCGGCGGTGCTGAACGGCCTCATCGACGTGCGGGGCAAGCGCGTCGGCGTGGTGATCAGCGGCGGCAACATCGACCTCGCCACCTTCGCGCGCCTCCTTGCCGGGTAGGGGCCGGACGATGCGCGCGCCGGGCCTCGCCATCGCCGCGCTGCTGGCACCCGCGCCGGCGGCGGCGGCGGAGGTCGCCGTCGATGCGGGCGTCTGGCCCTACGCGGCGGTCGGCAAGCTCAACGTCGTGCTGGGCGCCAACCGCCGCACCTTCTGCAGCGCCACGCTGATCGGCCCGCGCCTCGTGCTGAGCGCCGCCCACTGCCTGTGGGACGGGCCCCGCGCCCGCTGGGTGGGGCCGGGGAGCGTGCATTTCGTGGCCGGCTGGCGCCAGGGCACCTACAACGCCCACGCCGTGGCGCGGAGCTACCGCACCGGTCCGGGTTACGCCTTCGGCACGGCGCCCGCGGACTTCGCGCGGGACTGGGCCCTGATCGCCCTGGCCGAACCGGTGGACCTCCGCCCGGTGCCCCTCGCCGGCCCCGACGAGGCGGGCGCGACGCCGGAGAAGCGGGGCGAGATCCGCAGGGCCGGCTACAGCCACGCCCGCGCCGAGCGCATGAGCGCGCAGGGCGATTGCGCGGTGGAGGACCAAGCCGACCCGCCGCTGCTGCTGCACGATTGCCGGGCGCTGCCGGGCGAGTCCGGCTCCGCCCTGCTCCGGATGGGGGAGGGCGGTCCGGCGGTGATCGGCGTCCTCGTCGCCCGCCGTCCGGAAGGGGCGGGCGCCCGCTCCCTCGCGGTCCCGGTCCGCAGCTTCCGCGCCGAGGCCGAGCGGATGCGCGCCGAGCTCTCTCCGGACCGTTAACGGAGCGTTAGAGCATCGCGCCGAAAGGTGAATCCCGGCTCTCGGGGCGATGCGGAAGCAACGGGCGTGAGCGTTGTTCCGCCACATCTCCGCCCTGAATCTGCACTCAAGCTTGGGCGTGGCCGAGGCAGGCCGGTGCGCGGCCGCAGAGGATGCGGCTCGGGTGGCGGCGCGAGGGCTCGTCGAGGAGGGAACGCGCGCATGCAGGGTGTGAGGACGGCGAAGACGGTATCGGGGCTGACGTTCATCCTGGCCTGCGGCGGCCTCGGCGGCTGCAACACCGCGGCCCCCTCGCTCACCGGATCGCTGCCCGGCCGCAAGCCCGCCATGGTCGTCAACGACGCG
The DNA here is from genome assembly GCA_947444195.1 of Methylobacteriaceae bacterium. Lineage (GTDB taxonomy): Bacteria > Pseudomonadota > Alphaproteobacteria > Rhizobiales > Beijerinckiaceae > Methylobacterium. The sequence goes on from CANEZL010000027.1 coordinate 46,220, forward strand.
GAGCGCGACTGTCTCGGGCGCGCCATGTATTTCGAGTCCAAGCGCAGCGACCCCGAGGGCCTGCTCGCCGTCGGCACCGTGGTGATGAACCGGCTGGAATCGGCCACCTTCCCGGGGGGCATCTGCGAGGTGGTGGGCCAGCCCCGCCAGTTCGCGGCCGGCGTCCTCACGAAGCCGATGACCGAGCCGAAGAGCCTGGAGAAGGTGGCGGACGCGGCCGACGCGGTGCTGGCCGGCGAGCGGCACCCGAAGGTGGGCCGGGCGATGTACTTCCACACCGCCGGGCACAGCTTCCCGTACAACAACATGCACTACGTGGCGGTGGCGGGCGGCAACGCCTTCTACGAGAAGCGCAAGCCCGGCGCGCCGGCGCCCGCCGCGCTGGCCTACGCCGCGGCACCCCCCGTCCCGGCCCATCATGCCGAGCCGCTGCCGCAGGGCCCGGCCCGGGATATCTGCACCGTCGCGGCCCTGACGGAGGTGGGCGGCGCCGGCTGAGGCGGCTGCGGCCTGTACAGCGCGGGACCGGCCCCGGATGCGACGATCCGGACCGCTCCCGTTCTCCTCTCCCGCCCCGAACCCGGCGCGCGCTACGGCTGCCGCGCGCGCCTGGCGGCCTGGGCCATGCGGATCAGTTCGCGCGCGGTGAGCCCGCGCTCGGGCACCGCGGCATCGTCCGGGGTCGGCGTTCCGGCGACGCTCTCGGCCGGGCTCCGGGCGCAGCCGCTCGCCGCGATGCGCAGGTCGCGCGTCCGCATCGATCTGCGCAGGAGCACCGCGCGCTTCAGTGCCGCAACCATGTCCGCCCTCGCTGGATCCGATGCGGCACGGTTAACGGAAACGGCCAAGCTCGAACATTCTTGAAGGTGCCGGGCCTCGCCCTACCCCGGGCCTCCCGGACCACGCTGCGCCGACGGAGCCGCGGGCCCTGCGCGGAGGGATCCAGCGGCCTCGACGGGACAGGTTGCCCCCGCGATCGGGGAGCGCCCTCAGGAAACCCCCGCCTCCGGCAGGGCCAGGAGGTCGGCGAGGGTCACCGCCCGCTTCAGGGTGGCGCTGAGATGCAGCATGGTCGATTGCCGGAAGCGCAGGTCGCCGGTCACCTCGGCGCCGACCCAGTCCGGCGGGGACAGGGCCTGCTCCTCCGCGTCGAGCTCGACCTCGGCCAGCACCACGCCCTCCAGGGGGCCGCGGAACTCGTCCACCGTCCACACGAGCCCCCCGTGCGGGATGAAGGAGCGGGTCTTGGCGATGATCCGGCCGTGGCAGAGGTTCGCCAGCATGGCCTCGGCATCGGCGAGGGGGATCTCGTACTCGAATTCCGGCCGGGCGATGCCCTGGCGCGCGCCCTTGACGGTGATCCAGGCCTTGTCGCCGTCGAGGCGGATGCGGACCTTGCCGTGGGCGAACTGCCCCAGGAGCCCGTCGCGGAACTCGGACGCGCGCGCGGCGGCGGCGCGCCATCCCTCGCCCGCGACCAGGAACTTTCTCTCAATTTCCAGACGCATCCGCCGACCAGGTCCACACGCGATCGAGTGGGGCCCGCCCCGCTTCCCGCATCGGAGCGGGGCATCGGGCGCGCCCTGCACGATGCCCCGCCCGTTAGCACACCCGCGGCCCCGGGTAAGCCCGGCAAGTTTGCCGGGCACCCATTCCCGGCAGCTGGACGGCGACCGCCGCGCGGCGGGGCCTGACGCTCGGGCCGACCTGTCCCCGGTGCATCGGCAGGCCGCGGGCGCACGGGTTTGCGGTGGGCCGGCAGAGGGCTTAAGTCAGATCCTTGTCCGACTGAAGAGAACCCGCCCCCGCGGGTCGCACCCCGCGCGGTGAGGCATGGCCGTCGTCCTCGATCTCCTGAAGAACGATCCCCGCCCGGCGACGGCGCGCCCGCGCCACCCGGAGAAGGCGCACCGTCCGGACCAGCCGGTCCAGGCCCGCAAGCCCGACTGGATCCGCGTGAAGGCGCCGGGCTCGCCCGCCTATGCCGAGACCCGCGCCATCGTGCGCGAGCACGGGCTGCACACCGTCTGCGAGGAGGCGGGCTGCCCCAATATCGGCGAGTGCTGGGAGAAGCGGCACGCCACCTTCATGATCATGGGCGACACCTGCACGCGGGCCTGCGCCTTCTGCAACGTGCGCACCGGCCGGCCCGAGGCCCTGGACCTGGACGAGCCGGAGAAGATCGCCGATTCGGTGGCCAAGCTCGGCCTGCACCACGTGGTCATCACCTCCGTGGACCGGGACGACTTACGGGATGGGGGCGCCGAGCACTTCGCCCGCACCATCGCGGCGATCCGCCGGGCGAGCCCCGGCACCACCGTGGAGATCCTGACCCCCGACTTCCTGCGCAAGGACGGGGCCCTCGAAGTGGTGGTCGCCGCCAAGCCCGACGTGTTCAACCACAACCTCGAGACGGTGCCGGGCAAATATCTCACCGTGCGGCCCGGCGCGCGCTACTTCCACTCCGTGCGCCTGCTCCAGCGGGTGAAGGAGCTCGATCCGACGATCTTCACCAAGTCCGGCATCATGGTCGGCCTCGGCGAGGACCGGAACGAGGTGGCCCAGCTGATGGACGACCTGCGCTCGGCCGATGTCGACTTCCTCACCATCGGCCAGTACCTGCAGCCGACCAAGAAGCACCATGAGGTGGTGCGCTTCGTGCCGCCCGACGAGTTCAAGTCCTACGAGACCACGGCCTACTCCAAGGGCTTCCTCCTGGTCTCGGCGACGCCGCTGACGCGCTCGTCCCACCATGCGGGCGAGGATTTCGCCCGTCTCCAGGCCGCCCGCAACGCCCGCCACGCCCCCCTCCTGACGGCCTGACATGCCCTCCTTCCGGGTCACGCGCACGCTGCGCCACACGCCGCAGCAGATGTACGACCTCGTCGCCGACGTGGAGCGCTACCCCGAGTTCCTGCCGCTCTGCGAATCCCTGCGCGTGCTGCGGCGCCAGCCCGGCGACGGGGAGGGGCGGGAGGTGCTCGTGGCCGAGATGGGCGTCGGCTACATGGCGATCCGCGAGCGCTTCACCACGCGCGTCTCCCTCGACCAGCCGCAGCTGAAGATCGTGGCCGAGTACATCGACGGCCCGTTCCGGCACCTCGAGAACCGCTGGACCTTCCGCCCCGCCGCGAACGGCGGCTGCGAGGTGGATTTCTTCATCACCTACGAGTTCAAGAGCCGCACGCTCGGCCTCCTCATGGGCTCGATGTTCGACCGCGCCTTCCGCAAGTTCACCGACGCCTTCGAGGGCCGGGCCGCGCGGATCTACGGCACGGCCTGAGGCCCCGCCGCCACGCGCTCCGGCCGGAAGCCGAGCCCGACGATGCGGGCCGGCAGGCGCTGGAGCACGGGCAGGGCGTCGAGCAGGCGCAGCATCAGGGGCGGCCGCAGGGGAGAACCATCGGGGGCGCCATCGGGGGCGCCGCCATCGAGGACGCGGGCGATCACCCGGTCCTGGATCAGGCGCTGCAACCCCTGGGTCAGCCGCACCGGCGGCATCCGGCGGCGCTGCACGGCGGCGAGGTCGGCCTCCGTCACGCCGCCCCTCCGCAGGGGCCCGGCCAGGCGGTTGGCGGCGGCCACCGCGTCCTGGATCGCCAGGTTGATGCCGACGCCCCCGAGGGGCGACATGGCGTGGGCGGCATCCCCGATGCAGAGCAGGCCCGGCCGGTGCCAGCGCTCCAGCCGGTCCACCGCGACGGTGAGCAGCTTCACGTCCGCGAAGGCGGCGATCTCCCCGACGCGGTCGGCGAGGAAGGGCGCGAGATCCGCGATGCGGGCGCGGAAGGCGGCGAGGCCCTCCGCCCGGAGCCGCGCGTCGCCGCCCTTCGGCACCACGTAGGCGCATTGCCAGTGGGTGCCGCGGTCGATCGTCACGAGGATGCGCCCGCGCCCGAAGCGGCCGGCGGTGGCGTCGGCGTCGTCCTCCCGGCGGGAGAGGCGGAACCAGAGCACGTCCATCGGGGCGCCGAAGGAGCGGGGCCGCAACCCGGCCTCCGCCCGCATCAGCGAGTGGCGCCCGTCCGCGCACAGGACGAGATCGGCGCGGATCTCCCCGGCACCCTCCGGCCCGCGCACCCGCACGCCCGCGACGCGCCCCCCCGCCTCCACGAGCCCGAGCCCTTCCGTCCGCATCCGCAGGCGGAAGCCCGGATAACGCCCGGCCTCCCGCGCCAGGAAGTTGAGGAAATCCCATTGCGGCATCAGGGCGATGAAGCGGTTGCGCGTGGGCAGGTGCCGGAAATCGGCGACGCGGAAGGCCCGGCCCGCGACCACGCCGGACAGGGTCTCGACCCGGCGCTGCGGCAGCGCCCGGAAGGCGTCGCCGAGCCCCAACGCGTCCATGAGGTCGAGGGTGGAGGGGTGGATGGTGTCGCCGCGGAAATCGCGCAGGAAGTCGGCGTGCTTCTCGATCACCGTGACGGCCACGCCCGCGCGGGCGAGGAGCAGCCCGGCCATCATCCCGGCCGGCCCGCCGCCGACGATGCAGACCGTCGCGGATCGATCCATCGGGGAGACCTCCTGCGGCGGATGCTATCCCCGGCCGCGGCGGAGGCCAAATCGCGGCGCCGGCCCGGGCTCCGGTCAGGCGTCGAGGGCGCGCTCCAGCAGGTCGAGCGCCTCGGCCACCGCCAGGAGGCGGATCTCGCCGCGGCCGGGATCGCCGTAGCGGCGCTCGCGGTGCAGGACCGGGCGCCCCGCCGCGGCGAGGCCGAAATGCACGAGGCCGACGGGCTTCTCCGCGCCGCCGCCGCCGGGGCCGGCGATGCCGGTGATCGCGACCGCCACGTCCGCGCGGGAGGCGGCAAGGGCGCCCTCGGCCATGGCGCGGGCGACCGGGGCGCTCACCGCCCCGTGGGCGACGACGAGGTCGGCGGGCACGCCGATCGCCTCGGACTTCGCCGCGTTCGAGTAGGTGACGAAGCCGCGCTCCAGCACGGCGGAGGAGCCCGGCACGGCGGTGAGCAGGCCGGCCACCAGGCCGCCGGTGCAGGATTCGGCCGTGGCGATCCGCCGGTGCGCCGCCGCGTAGGCGGCGACCAGCGCCTCGGCGCGGGCGAGGAGGGCCGCCTCGAACACGGCTCAGCCCTGGCGCAGGGCGGTCTCGGCCCGGCTGTCGAGGGCAGGCTCCTCCTCCGGCAGGCGCACGGTGGCGGCGGCCTGGGCGGCGAGCCCCTCGGCGCGGCCGACGAAGCCGAGCTTCTCCGTGGTGGTCGCCTTGATCGACACCGCCGAGAGCGGGACGCCGGCGACCTCGGCGATGCGGGCGCGGATCTCTTCGCGGTACTTGCCGATGCGCGGCGCCTCGGCCAGCACCGTGATGTCGAGATGGTCGATGCGCCCGCCCCGGGCGCGCACGAGGCCGGCGGCGTGGGCCAGGAACTGGTCCGAGGCGGCCCCGCGCCAGCGCTCGTCGGAGGGCGGGAAATGCGTGCCGATGTCCCCGTCGGCGATGGCGCCCAGCAGCGCGTCGGTGAGCGCGTGCAGGGCCACGTCGCCGTCCGAATGGGCGAGCACGCCGCGGTCGGCGGGGATCCTCACGCCGCCGAGCCAGACATGGTCGCCCTCGGTGAAGGCGTGCACGTCGAAGCCGGTGCCGAGGCGGGTGACGTAGGTCGTCATGGGCTCATCTCTCGCATCGGTGAAGGCGCGGTCGGCCTCGATCAGGTCGGCGGCCTGGGTGATCTTGCGGTTGCGCAGGTCGCCCTCGAACACGGCGACGTCCAGGCCCGCCCATTCGGCGAGCGCCCCGTCGTCGGTGAAGCCGTGCAGGTCGGCGGCGGCGGCGGCGCGGTGGGCCTCGGCCAGGGCGGCGAAGGCGAAGGCCTGCGGCGTCTGCACCGCGCGCAGGGATTCGCGGGCGGGGGTCTCGCGCACGCGGCTGACCAGGGCGGCGGCCTCGGCGACGATCTTGATCGTGTCGCTGACGGCCACGCCCGGGACGGCGGCGCCGTGGTCGCGGCCGGCAGCGATGGCCCGGTCGATCAGCGCCGTGTCCACGTAGGGGCGGGCGGCGTCGTGCACGAGCACGGTGCCGGGCGCGCCCGCCCGGGCGAGGGCTTCGAGCCCGGCGCGCACGGATTGCTGGCGGGTCGCGCCGCCCGGCACCGGCTCGGCGAGCTTGGCCCGCACCGCCGGATCGAGGGCGCCGAGGCATTCGCGGTAGAAGTCGGCGGCGTCCGGGGCGATCACGACCTGAAGCCGCTCGATCGCGGGATGCGCGCCGAGCGCCGCCAGCGTGCGCGTCAGAACCGCCTGCCCGCCGACCCGGCGATACTGCTTCGGCGTGCCGCCGCCGACCCGGATGCCGCGGCCGGCCGCCACGACCACCGCGGCGACGCTCGAACCGGTGGTGGACATGCGCTGTTCCCGATCCCTCGTCCGTTCCCGCTTCCCGGCCTCGACGCGCGGGAGCCCCCCGCGCCCGCAGGGGTACCGGCCGGATGGCCCCGGCTTTAAGCGGGGCATCCCCCGAAATCAAATCGGAAGCCGCTTGCGTCGGCGCCGCTTTTGTCTATTCGTTGTGCAGAATGTGCGATGACCATTATTTGAGCGCCCTGGCACGGCGCGGCACCGCGGAAGGGCCCCTGGCCCTGCTCGCGCCGCTCTCCGGAGTCACCGATCTGCATATGCGCCGGATCGCGCGGCGGCTCGGCGCGAGCGCCGTCGTCTCCGAGATGGTGGCGGCGGCCGAGTTCGCCCGCGGCGCCAGCGAGGCGCGGCTGCGGGCGGAGGGCAGCGGCGTCGACGTCCACATCGTGCAGCTCGCCGGCTGCCAGCCCGCGCCCATGGCCGAGGCCGCGCGCCTCGCGGTGGGCTGCGGCGCGCAGGTGGTCGACATCAACATGGGCTGCCCGGCCAAGGTGGTCACCGGCGGCGCCTCCGGCTCGGCGCTGATGCGCGACCTCGACCATGCCTGCCGCCTGCTGGAGGCGGTGCGCGGCGCGGTGGCGGTGCCGGTCACCCTCAAGATGCGCCTCGGCTGGGACCATGCCAGCCTGAACGCGCCGGAGCTGGCGCGTCGCGCCGAGGCCCTGGGCCTCGACGGGCTCACCGTGCACGGCCGCACCCGGCAGCAATTCTACAAGGGCCGCGCCGACTGGGCGGCGATCCGCGCGGTGGTCGAGGCGGTGTCGATCCCCGTCATCGCCAACGGCGACGTCGCAGACCTCGCCGATGCGCGGGCCTGCCTCGCCGCCTCGGGGGCGGCCGGAATCATGATCGGCCGGGCCGCCGTCGGCCGGCCCTGGCGGGTCGGCGCCGTGGCCGCGGCGCTGCGCGGCACGGCGCCCCGGGCCCTGTCGCGGGGGGAGCGCGCCGAGCTGGCGGTGGAGCATTACGAGGGCCTCATCGCCCTCTACGGGCCCGGCATGGGCGTGCGCCACGCCCGCAAGCATCTCTCCGCCTACGCGGAGGCCGGCGGCGGCCTCGACGGCGCGGAGCGGACGCGGCTTCTCACCACGACGGATCCGGCGACCGCCCGCACGCTCCTGCGGGCGGCCTTCCGGGCCGACAGGCGAACGGTTTCGGAGGCGGCATGAGCGAGGCGGCCGAGAGCCCGGGCGACCGGCTCGGCGGGCAGGGGGCGGCGGCGCTCGGCCTGACCGGCGCGGCGGTGCTGAACGCCCTGCCGCTGCCGGTCCTGACGCTGGGGCCGGACGAGCGCATCGTCCACTGCAACCACGCGGCGGAGAGCTTCTTCGATTCCTCCGCCCGGCTGATGCAGCGGCGGCAGCTGCGCGACCTGCTCCCCTTCGCCTCGCCGATCATCGCTCTCGTGGCCGAGGTGCGCCGCCGCCGCTCCAGCGTCAGCGAGTACCGGGTGGAGCTGGTCCAGCCCCGCACGGGCCAGGAGCGCAGCGTCGACGTGTTCGCGACCGCGCTCGGCGACAGCGGCGACGCGGTGGTGCTGATGCTCCAGGAGCGCACCATCGCCGACAAGATGAACCGGCAGCTCACCCATCGCGGCGCCGCGCGCTCCATGGTGGCGCTCGGCGCCATGCTCGCCCACGAGATCAAGAACCCGCTCGCGGGCATCCGCGGCGCCGCCCAGCTCCTCGAGCAGTCCGGCGCCGAGGAGGACCGGCTGCTGACCCGCCTGATCTGCGACGAGTCCGACCGGATCGTGCGCATCGTCGAGCGGATGGAGCTGTTCGGCGACGAGCGCCCGGTGGAGCGCAATGCCGTCAACGTCCACGGCGTGCTCGATCAGGTGAAGCGCTCGGCGCAATCGGGCTTCGCCCGTCACATCCGCTTCGTGGAGACCTACGATCCTTCGCTGCCGCCGGTGCTCGGCAACCGCGACCAGCTCGTGCAGGTGATCCTCAACCTCGTGAAGAACGCCGCCGAGGCGATCGGCGCCGACGCGGTGGACGGCGAGATCACCCTGTCCACGGCCTTCCGCACGGGCCTGCGCCTCCAGGTGCCGGGCTCGCGCGAGCGCGTGAGCCTCCCCATCGAGGTAGCGGTGCGCGACAACGGGCCCGGCATCACCGCCGAGCTCCTGCCCGACCTGTTCGATCCCTTCGTGACCACGAAGGTGCAGGGCTCCGGCCTCGGACTTGCATTGGTGGCCAAGATCGTCGGCGACCACGGGGGAATCGTCGAGTGCGATCCCGTGCCCCGCCGCACCACCTTCCGCCTTCTCCTGCCCATGTCGAGCGCCCGTGACGGGCGCGAATCGGTCGCGGAGGCCGAGTAAGAGTCATGCCGAACGGCCACATCATCGTCGCGGACGACGACGCCGCCATCCGCACCGTGCTCAACCAGGCGCTGTCCCGGGCGGGCTACGAGGTCCGCACCACCGGCAACTGCGCCACGCTCTGGCGCTGGGTGGCGCAGGGGGAGGGCGACCTCGTCATCACCGACGTGATGATGCCCGACGAGAACGTGTTCGACCTCCTGCCGCGCATCAAGCGGGTGCGGCCGGAACTGCCGATCATCGTGATGAGCGCGCAGAACACATTCATGACGGCGATCCGCGCCTCGGAGCGCGGGGCCTACGAGTACCTGCCCAAGCCCTTCGACCTGAAGGAACTCATCGCCATCGTCGGCCGCGCCCTGTCCCGCCCGCGCGGGACGCCCGCGCCGGGGGCCGGGCCCGAGAACGAGGACATCCCGCTGGTCGGCCGCTCGCCCGCCATGCAGGAGATCTACCGGGCACTCGCCCGGCTGATGCCCACCGACCTCACCGTGATGATCACCGGCGAGTCCGGCACCGGCAAGGAGCTGGTGGCGCGCGCGCTCCACGATTACGGCCGCCGCCGCGCAGGGCCCTTCGTGCCCGTCAACATGGCCGCGATCCCGCGCGACCTCATCGAGTCCGAGCTGTTCGGCCACGAGAAGGGCGCCTTCACCGGCGCCCTCCAGCGCTCGGCCGGCCGCTTCGAGCAGGCGGAGGGCGGCACCCTCTTCCTCGACGAGATCGGCGACATGCCGATGGAGGCGCAGACCCGGCTGCTGCGGGTTCTTCAGCAGGGCGAGTACACCACGGTCGGCGGACGCGTGCCGATCAAGACCAACGTGCGCATCATCGCGGCCACCAACAAGGACCTGCGCATCTCGATCCAGCAGGGGATCTTCCGCGAGGATCTGTTCTTCCGGCTGAACGTCGTCCCCTTGCGCCTGCCGGCGCTGCGCGAGCGCTCGGAGGACGTGCCCGACCTCGTGCGCCACTTCTTCGTGCTGGTGGAGCGCGAGGGCCTGACGCGCAAGACGCTGGACGGCGACGCGATGGAGAAGCTCAAGCGCTACCGCTGGCCCGGCAACGTGCGCGAGTTGGAGAACCTCGTGCGCCGCCTCGCGGCCCTCTACCCGCAGGAGACCATCACAGGCCCCGTGATCGAGGCCGAGCTCGACACCCTGCCCCTGGCGCCCCCCAACGCCGCCAACGGCGCGGGCGCCGCCGGGGGCCGCAAGCCGGGGGAGACGGAGAGCCTGTCGAGCGCGGTGGAGCGGCACCTCTCGGACTACTTCTCGGGCTACCGGGACACCCTGCCGCCCCCCGGCCTCTACCACCGGATCCTGCGCGAGATCGAGGGACCGCTGATCGGGGCGGCGCTCGCGGCCACGCGGGGCAACCAGATCCGCGCGGCGGAACTCCTCGGCGTCAACCGCAACACCCTGCGCAAGAAGGTGCGCGACCTCGACCTGCAGGTGCTGCGCAACGCGCGCTGAGCCGCGGACAGGCCCCGTGAGGCCGTGGGTCGCGGCGGGCTCGCGCCGCACGGGACGGCAATTTCGCCACAAAACCTGCTAGGGTCCGCCGAGCCGCGCCTTGCGTCGGGCGCATAGGGCGCGGCCCCGTCCGGATCGTCTCACCGGGACAGGTCCCAGCAGGATTCTCATGTTCTTCCGCAGACGCAAGAACCACGAGCCGACGCCGATCACGCGCGACGAGACCGCGTTGCCGAATCGCCTGTCGCCGCGCTCGCCCAACGAGGCGATCAAGCCCACCGCCGCCCCGCCGCCGCCCGAGCGGCCCGTGCGCGAGCGCGGGGGCCTCGCCGCGACGGTGAGCGGGCTCCTAACCTTCTCCGTGGTCATCGCCATCGGCGCGATGATCGGCGTGACCCTGTTCCAGCGGCAGATCCACGAGCCGGGCCCGCTGCCCGCCGACAAGGTCGTGGTGATCCCCACCCGCAGCGGCACCTCCGAGATCGCCGAGATCCTGCGGCGCGAGGGCGTCATCGGCCATACCGGGCTGTTCGAGTTCGCGGCCCGCTTCGGCGGACGCCCGCCCCTGAAGGCCGGCGAGTACACCTTCAAGGCCCATGCGAGCATCAGCGACGCCGTCGACACCGTGACCACGGGCCGGCAGGTGCAGCACGCCATCACCTTCCCCGAGGGCCTGACCAGCGAGCAGATCGTGGCGCGGCTCAACGACAACGACATCCTGTCGGGGGAGATCGGCGAGATCCCGGCGGAGGGCTCGCTCCTGCCCGACACCTACAAGTTCGAGCGCGGCGCCACCCGCCAGCAGATCGTCAACCTGATGCGCGCCAAGCAGCGGGAGGTGCTGAACCAGATCTGGCAGCGCCGCAGCGCCGACGTTCCCGTGCGCACCCCCGCCGAGATGGTGACGCTGGCCTCCATCGTGGAGAAGGAGACCGGCCGGGCCGACGAGCGCCCCCGGGTCGCCGGCGTCTTCGTGAACCGCCTCAACAAGCGGATGCGGCTGCAATCGGATCCCACCATCGTCTACGGCCTCGTGGGCGGGCGCGGCACCCTGGGACGCGGCATCCTGCGCTCCGAGATCGAGCGGGCGACCCCCTACAACACCTACGTGATCGAGGGCCTGCCCCCGGGCCCGATCGCAAATCCGGGCCGGGCCGCCCTGGAGGCGGTGGCCAATCCCTCCCGCACCAAGGACCTCTACTTCGTGGCCGACGGCACCGGCGGCCACGCCTTCGCCGATTCCCTGGAGGGCCACCAGCGCAACGTCGCCCGCTGGCGGGCGGTGGAGCGCAGCCGCCAGACCCCGGCGGCCCCCGATGCCGGCAACGTCGACAAGGTCGAACCTCCCGCCGATCCGAACGCGCCGAACCGCGCCTCGGCCTACGCGCCGGGCAGCATCGCCCTCGACGGGGCCGCGCCCCCCGCGCCGGCCGGGCAGCGCCCGAAGGCGTTCGACGCCTCGGAAGGGACCAAGCTCGATCCCCTCAAGAACAGGACCTACGATCTCGGCTCGCCCAAGACCGTGCCGGCGCTCAAGCAGCCCTGAGGCGCGGGCCGCCGCGTCCGGAGAACCGGATTTCCCTTTCCCGCCCCGTGCTCTTGAGCGTGCTGCTCTTTCACGGAGACAGCAGCACGCTCTAGCGCGTCGTCCTGGAAATCGGATCCAGGACGACGCGCTAGATCCTTAATCCGACATCGTCTTTTTCCGAAAGCCGGCAACCACCGTTCGGGACGATGCGCTATCCTCCTGTGGTCGCACGATGATCTCGAAAAACCGGTTTCCACTTTCTCGCATCGTGCTCTAAAGGCTCCGGCTTCCAGGCAGCGGGGCTGACGACGCCATGATCGCGAGCATGACCGGGTTCGCCCGGGCCACGGGCACCTCCGGCCCGGTCCAGTGGGCCTGGGAGGTCCGCAGCGTGAACGGGCGCGGCCTCGAGGTGCGGATGCGCGTGCCCAACGGCTACGAGGCGGCCGGCGAGGTGGCGCGCACCGCCCTCCAGAAGACCCTGGCGCGGGGCCAGTGCCAGCTCTCCCTCGCCCTCACCCGGCCCGAGGCGGCCCTGCGCGTGCGGGTCAACGAGGCGCTTCTCGGGGAACTCGCCGCCGCGGTGGCCCGCGTGCCGGTGCCCGAGGGCATCGCGCCCGCCACCATGGACGGGCTGCTCGCCATCCGCGGGGTGATCGAGACCCAGGAGGAGGCGGCCCCGGAGGCGGAATCCCTCGCCCGCGACCTCGCCGAGGGGGTGGTGCGGCTCGTGACCGATCTGGTCGAGGCCCGGCGCGCCGAGGGGCGCGAGCTGGCGGCGGTGATCGGCGGGCAGATCGACCGGATCGCCGCGCTCACGCAAGGGGCCGAGGCGAGCCCGGCCCGCACGCCCGAGGCGGTGCGCGCCCGGCTCGCCGCGAGCGTGACGAGCCTCCTCGACGGCGGCACCCTCGACCCCGACCGCCTGCATCAGGAGGCCGTGATGCTGGCCGCCAAGGCCGATGTCCGCGAGGAGCTGGACCGGCTGCAGGCCCATATCGGCGCGGTGCGCGAATTGCTTGCCCAGGGCGGCGCCATCGGCCGGCGCCTCGACTTCCTGGCCCAGGAACTCGGCCGGGAGGCCAACACCCTCTGCGCCAAGGCCAACGACGTCAGCCTCTCCCGGATCGGACTCGACTTGAAGGCCGTGGTGGAGCAATTCCGCGAGCAGGTGCAGAACGTCGAGTGATCACGATGGGCGAGAACGGGGTGCGGGCATGAGCGATGCGGCGCGGCACAGGTCCGACACGGTCGCGCGGCGCGGGCTGGTCCTGATCCTGTCCTCGCCCTCGGGGGCGGGCAAGACCACGCTGACGCGGGCGATCGCCCAGGACGGCGGCTGGGGCCTCGACCTGTCGATCTCCGTGACCACCCGGGCGCGCCGCCCCTCGGAGATCGAGGGCCGCCACTACCACTTCATCGAGCGCGAGGCCTTCGAGGACCTGCGCGCCCGCGACGACCTCCTCGAATGGGCCGAGGTGCACGGCAACTTCTACGGCACGCCGCGCCGGCCGGTGGAGCGCGTGCTGGCGGCCGGCCGGGACATGATCTTCGACATCGACTACCAGGGCACCCGCCAGGTGCGGGCCAAGCTCGCCGACGACGTGGTCACGGTGTTCATCCTGCCGCCGAGCATGGCCGAGCTGCGCCAGCGCCTCGAACGGCGGGCGGAGGATGCGCCGGCCACGATCGAGAAGCGGCTCCACAACGCCCGCGCCGAGATCCAGCGCTGGAGCGAGTACGACTACGTCATCGTCAACGACGACCTCCAGAACGCCTTCACCGCCCTGCAGAGCATCCTCACCGCCGAGCGCCTGAAGCGCACCCGGCGGGTGGGCCTCGGCGGCTTCGTCGAGGGGCTGCTCGCGGAGGGGCAGGGGGCCGATTGAGAGGCGGTCCTCGCCGCTCGTCGGGCATGTCGCGCGAACCCGGGGCCGCTTTGCCAAGAGGGCGCGAACGGGCCGGACGCGAATCTGCGATCACCCTTCTCTGCGGGGGAGGGAGGGCACGGCCACTCAGGCGGCCCGGACCTCCGCCGCGCCGCAGAGCCAGACGCGCAGGGCCTCGAAGGTCGCCACCGCCGCCGCGGTGAGCGCCGCCTCGGCGGCGGGCTCGCCCGCGAAACCGTCGAGGCGGGCCCGGAAGGCCGACCACATCCGCCCCGTCTCGGGCCCATGGGCCCGGTAGTAGCGCAACCCGTCGATGCCGAGGCCGTGCAGGCCGGCCACGTGCCGGCCGATCAGCTGTCCGCCGAGCGTCGAGCCTTCCAGGACGTAGAGGGCGCCGAGGGCGGCGGCCGGTCCGTCGAGCCGGATCGGCAGGGGCCTGGCCAGGGCGGCGGGCGCCTCCGGTGCCAGCCCGAGATGCACGAGATCCGCGTCGAGGCGGGCGAGGCGCAGGCGCGGGGCGAGGAAACCGTCATCGGCGAGCGCCGCCCCGATCGCGGGCTCGTAGGCGGCGTGGAAGCCGCGCAGGCGGGCGAGGAGGGCGGCGTAGCCCGCCCGCGTCGCCACCCGCCGCTCCCAGCCGAGATCCCGTTCGAGGGCGGCGTGCGCCCCGGCGGTGGCCCCGCGCAGGCGCCGGTGCAGGTCGCCGGCGCTCATGCCGTCCTCAAGCCGTCACGGTGAAGCAGGCTCCGGGGCTGTTGGCGACCTCGAGCCGGGCGTCGATCTGCTCCAGCATGGCGCGGATGAGCTTCATGCCCAGCCCCGTCCCCCGCGGCCGGGCCTCCCAGCCGTCGGGCAGGCCGCCGCCGTCGTCGCAGACCCGGAGCTGGACCGAGCCGGGGCCGAGGGCGGTCACGCTCACCTCCACGCGGCCCTCGCCGGGCGCGCGCGCCCCGTACTTGAAGGCGTTGGTGACGAGTTCCGTCATGATAAGCGAGAGGGCCACGCCCTTGCGGTAGGGCACCATCAGGCCGGCCTCGGCGGTGAGGTCGACGGCGTGGCCGTCGCCCGCGATGCCGGCGAGGTCGTTGCAGAGGTTCTCGATGGTCTGGCCGAGATCGACCTCCTCGATCCGCTCCGCCTGGTAGAGGCTGTCGTGCACCCGCGCCACGCTCATCACCCGCGCGGAGGTGTCGGCGAAGGCCTGCCGCGCATCGGCGTCGGCGATCTGGCGGCGCTGCATCTGCAGGAAGGAGGACACGATCTGCAGGGAGTTCTTCACCCGGTGGTCGATCTCGCGGGTGAGGATGTCCTTCTGGACGAGGAGCTTCTTCTGCTCCGCGAGGAGCCCCGTCAGCTCGTCGATCTTCCGGCGCTGGCGCAGCACCACGCCGTCCACCGCCGCGGCGAGCGATTCGGCCAGGGAGACCTGCCAGGCCGCCCAGGGCGCAGCGTAGCCCGTGCGCTCCTCCACCCAGCGCTCGAAGGAGCGGCGCGGCAGCACCGCCACCGGCCCGCTGCCGGCGAGCACGGGCTTGCGCGGGTCGCCGCCCCAGGTCACCGTGCTCGGCACCTCCGGGCGGAACCAGAGCAGCAGCGTCTCGCGGGCCTCGCCCACGAAGACGGCGAGGCAGCCGCTGGCGATCTCGCGCTGCCCGGCGGCCTCCGGGAAGTCCCGGGTGAAGGCGCTGCTGGCAAAGCTCGTCTCGGCGGGGTCCACGCGCTGGCGCAGCCACCCGGCGATCCCCTGCACCAGGGCGTCGGGGGGCGTCCGGCCGATCAGCGTGACGCGCTCGCCCGACACGATGCTCGCCCCCGTCGCGCCGAACAGGTCGAGCAGGGTGACCGGGCCGGCGGTGAGCGCCGACACGAAGTCCTCCGCCCGCGTCAGGGCGCGGATCAGGTGCCGCTCGACGTCGAGATGCTCCTGGCGCTCCGCCCAGAGGGCGCGGCTCTCGATCTCCTGGACGCGCATGGCGAAGGCGTCGGTGAGCACCGTGGCCGCGGCCCGGGTCTCCGGCGCCACGTAGTGGGGCTGCCGGTGGTGGCCGATCATCAGGCCCCAGAGCCGGTTCTCCACGAGGATCGAGACCGACATCGATCCGTTCACGCCGAGGTTGCGCTGATACTCGAGATGGATCGGCGACAGGGTGCGGTGCTGCGCGAAGCTGAGGTCGATCGGCGCGTTGCCGGCCTCGGGGGCCGCCAGCAGCGGCACCGGCACGCAGTCGCGGTCGATCACGAAGCGGCTCTTGGCCTTGGTGTAGAGGGCCCGCGCCTGGGCCGGGATGTCGGAGGCGGGGAAGCGCAGGCCGAACAGGCTGCGCGACCAGGCCGGATCCTTGTCCTCGGCGATCGCCTCGCCGTTCCAGTCCGCGTCGAACCGGTAGACCAGCACGCATTCGAAGCCGGTGAGCGCGCGGATCTCCAGGGCCGCGATCCGGGCGGCGCCGGTCAGGGTCTCGGCCGCGCGCAGGCGGGCCACGGCGAGCTCGGTATCGGCCTGGCTCGCCTCGCCGAAATCCTCCGGCTGCTCGGGGGCGCGCTCCAATTCCACGATCACCCGCCCGGCATGGGCGTGGGCGACGACGTAGTAGGGCCGCGGCCCGGATTCGAGGGCGAGCTTCAGGGTGCGGCGGAGGGAGCGCCCGTCGTCCAGGGTGCCGCTGGCGACCCGGGTCCGGATCGTCTCCACGAAGGGGGGCGGCAGCACGGCGGCCAGCGGCCGGCCGACGACCGGCGCCGCGCCGGCCGGCAGGATCTCGTCCACGTTGGTGCTGTAGGCGAGGATGGCGAAGGTCGCCGCGTCCGCGGCGAGCATCACGGCGTTGGGCTGGATCGAGCCGGGGATGTGGATCGGCTCGCGCTCGCACAGGCGCGGATCCACGGGCTCGGCGCGGAACCGGCTGTCCACCGCCGCGAGCGCCTCGTTCTGGTGCTGGCCGAGGGCGAGGGATTCCAGCGGCTCGACGACCATCCAGCCGTGCCGGGCCCCGCTGAGCAGGCGGATGCGCGTGCGCAGGGGCATCGGCAGCCGGCCGAACACGAACTCGAAGCTCTCGTCGAAGGCGCCCCGGCGCTGGCCGGCGATGAAGCGGCCGTGGAAGGCCGGGGTGTTGGTGCCCGGCGCCACCTCCCGGAAGAAGCTGCGGCCGATCACGGCCTCCCCCGACAGGCCGAACAGGGCGCTCGCCGCCTCGTTGAAGGAGACGACGACGCCGGCCCCGTCGAGCCCGATCACGCCCAGGTCGAGGCCATCCAGCTCCGCGGGCGCGAGGGCGTCGAGGTCGACGGTGCCGGGCTTTGCGGCCTGCTGCATCACGAGAGTGACCGGTTCATCGTGTGGTCGGTATGCAGGGCAGGATTCCCGAGCGCAATGCTTGACCGCGGACGGTTCACCGGTCGCGATGTCACAGATTGCCGGACGCTCAATGTTCCGTCACCTGCTCGGCGATCGCGGACAGGGCCGTGCCGAGCCCCTCCTCGACGGTGGGGTGGTAGACCGGCCGGTCGACGAGGTCCCGCCAGTTCGAGCCCGCGGCGACCGCGTAGGCCAGGATATGGGCGAGGTGCTCCGCGTCCGGGCCGATGAGCTCGCCGCCGAGGAGCCGCCCGCCGCGATCCGCCCAGAGGCGCGCCCCGCCCCGGTTGCGCCCCTCGATCCGGGCGCGGCCCTGGTCGCGGAAATCGACGCCGCCCACGAGGCGCTCCTCCTCGGGATCGTAGGGCGCGCCGACCACTGCGGCCTGGGGATGGGTAAAGACCATGGCGAGGGGGGTCCAGGGCTCGGGCGCCCGCAGCGGCGTCCCCCGCACCAGGGCGACGGCGTTCGCCCCGGCGATGCCGCCCTGGCGGCTCGCCTCGTGCAGGACGGGGCGGAGGCCGTCCACGTCCCCCGCCATCAGCACCGGACCGCCTTCGCAGAGCAGGGTCCGCGCGTCGAGGGCGGGCCTGCCGTCCCCATCGAGGGACAGGCCCGCGCGGTCGAGGCCGAGGTCGAGGTTCGGCGCACGGCCCGTGGCGGCGAGGACGCGGTCGAAGCGGCGCTCCAGGCGGCTGCCGTCGGCGCAGCGCCAGGCGAGCCGGACCCCGTCATCGTCGGCCTCGGCCGCGGTCATCTCGGCCCCCAGATGGAGGTCGAGTTCCTGGGCGAAGATCGCGGCGGCGGCCGCGACGAGGTCGGGATGGGTGAGGCCGGCCGGGGCCGGCCCGGGATCGATCACGCTCACGCGGACGCCGAGCCGGGCCATGGCCTGGGCCAGCTCGATGCCCACCGCCCCGGCGCCGAGCACGGCGAGGGAGGCGGGCAAGTCCGGGATCTCGAAGACCGTGTCCGTGGTGAGCACATGCTCGCCGAGGCCCCGCAGGGGCTCCGGCACCGAGGGGCTCGATCCCGTGGCGACGACGGCGGCGCGGAAGCGCAGGCGGGTCCCGCCGCCGAGATCGAGGGCGTCCGGGCCGAGGAAGCGGGCCTCGCCGGCCAGACGCCGGTCGTCGGGGAACCCGTCCAGGGATTCGAGGACGGCGCCGACGAAGCGGTCGCGCTCGGCGCGGACGCGGCGCATCACGGCGGCGCCGTCCACGCCGACCGGCCCGGCCCGGACGCCGAACAGGTCGGCCTGCCGGGCCTCGTGGGCGGCGGCGCCCGCGGCGATCAGGAGCTTCGAGGGCATGCAGCCCACCCGGGCGCAGGTGGTGCCGCCGGGCCCGCGCTCGATCAGGACCGCGTCGACGCCCGCCTCACGCGCCGCCCGAAAGGCGGCGATGCCGGCGGTGCCGGCTCCGATCACCGCGACCTCACAGGCCAGTTCCCGCATCGCGACCGCTCCGAACCTCGTCCACGGGCCGTGCGGCCGGAGGCCCGGCCGGAGCACGATCCGGCCGACCGCCGAAAACCACGGCGCCCGCGCGGGGTCGTCTCCCGCGCGGGCGCCGTATCCAGCCTCCCAACAAGGCCGGGCCGCGGTTCGTTCCTCGGAAGCCCGCCTCAGCTCGGCCGGTTCGCGGTGCCGCCGAGATGGAACACCCGGTGCGGCACCAACTCGCCCCGCTCCACGTCGCCGACGGCGACGAGCACGCCGCCGCAGGTGGCGAAGACCTTGCCCTCAACCGGGGCGTCGCGCCCGCGCAGGATGATGGACTGGCCCCGCATCAGGCGCATCGCCATGTCGCGGGACACCGCCGTGGCGGGGATGCCGTCGAGGGCGGCCTCGACGGGGTGGAGCCGGGCGAGATTCGCCTCCGGGTTCTCGGCGTCGAGGCCGGCCACCGCGCAGGAATCGGCCTCGGTGAAGGGACCGACCCGGGTCCGGCGCAGGGCCGAGACGTGGCCGTAGCAGCCGAGCAGGCGGCCGAGGTCGCGGGCGAGGGCGCGCACGTAGGTGCCCTTGCCGCACTCGGCCTCGATCACCGTGTGGTCGGCCGTGTGCTCGACCACGGCGAGGCGGTCGATCTGCACGGGGCGCGCGCTGAGTTCCACCACCTCGCCGTCGCGGGCGAGGTCGTAGGCGCGCTCGCCCTGGATCTTGATGGCGGAGTAGCGCGGCGGCACCTGCTCGATGGCGCCGAGGAAGCGCGGCAGCGCCGCCTCCACCGCCGCGCGCGCGGGGCGCGCCTCGCTGGTGGCCACCGGCCGGCCCTCGCCGTCGTCGGTATCGGTCTCGACGCCCCAGGCGACGGTGAAGCGGTAGGCCTTGCGGCCGTCCATGACGAAGGGGACCGTCTTGGTCGCCTCGCCCAGCGCGATGGGCAGGATCCCCGAGGCCAGCGGATCGAGGGTGCCGGCATGTCCCGCCTTCTTGGCGTTGAACAGGCGCTTCACCACGGCCACCGCGTGGGTCGAGGTCATGCCGACGCCCTTGTCGAGGATGACCCAGCCGGAGACGTCGCGGCGCTTCGGACGGTCGGGACGGGGGCCGCGCTGCGGACGGCGGTCGCCGAACGGGCGCTCGCCCTGGGGGCGGCGCTCGCGGGGAACGGGCATCTCGGCGCCGGCCGGGCGCTCCTGGGGCGGAAGATCGTTGATCAAGGCCGTGTCTGTCCTCTCGAACGGCGGCGGGGTGGCGTCGGGGCCCGCGGCCGGATCTGTCTCGGGGCGCCGTCCCGGATACCGGGTCCGGGACGGCGCCCCAGCCATCGTTCTCGCATCGTCCCGTCCGAGAGCCGGCGGCCGCCTTCCGGGAGGATGCTCAAGGGTGTCCCGGCACCGAACCTCGGGGCCGGATTCGTCGGCAGAGCGGGGTCAATGCCCCGGATCGGCATCCGGTTCGACCGCGTCTTCGTCGGGGCGCTCCAGATCGCGCCTGACCCGGTCGTCGCGGAGCAGGCGGTCGATGCGGGCGGCCTCGTCGAAGGTCTCGTCCCGGCGGAAGCGGAGTTCGGGCGCGTATTTGAGGTTCACGCGCCGCGCCACCTCCTGGCGCAGGACCTTGCGGTTGCGGTCGAGGGCGGCCAGCACCGGCGCCTCGTCCTGCCCGCCGAGCGGCATGATGTAGGCGGTGGCGAGCTTCAGGTCCGGCGACATCCGGACCTCGGGCACGGTGATCACGTGCGAGGACAGGGTCGGGTCCTGCACGTCGCCGCGCTGGAGCACCTCGGCGAGCGCGTGGCGCACGAGTTCGGCCACGCGCTGCTGGCGCTGCGAGGGACCGGCGGATTGGGGTTTCTGGGCCATCTTCTGCAAACGATCAAAGGGCCCGCCGCGGAGTCGGCCGCGGAAGGGCTCCGGAAAAGAGAACGGCGGCCGCAGCCCGGAAGCTGCAGCCGCCGCGTCCGGCCTGGACCGGATTCGTCAGAGGCTGCGGCGGATCTCCTCGACCCGGTAGCACTCGATGGTGTCGCCGGCGCGCATGTTCTCGAAGTTCTCGAAAGCCATGCCGCATTCCTGGCCGGAGGTGACCTCCTTGGCGTCGTCCTTGAAGCGCTTGAGCGTCTTCAGCTTGCCCTCGTGGATGACCACGCTGTCGCGGATGAGGCGGACATGGGCGCCG
>CANEZL010000028.1 GCA_947444195.1 Methylobacteriaceae bacterium
AGGCCCGCTCAACGCAAACAAACACAAACCCTCAACACGATCTCACAGCACCCGGCGCGGGGTGGAGCAGCCCGGTAGCTCGTCAGGCTCATAACCTGAAGGTCACAGGTTCAAATCCTGTCCCCGCAACCAAACACAACAGCACAACACCATCACAGCACCGAAGCCAACGGCCCGTCCCTCAAAAGGACGGGCCGTTCGTCGTTCGAGCACAGCCTCAGCCCAAACCAGCGCCCAACCACAGCCGATCTGGCCCCCGACCCGAGAGGGGAGGGGGCATAGGACGCCGTCCACGCTTGCCGCCAAGTTTTTTGCTGCAGTGCACTCGCAGAGGTGGAACCCGCCCGCTCACGGGTCCGTTACCGGACGCGGGCTGCTACGGTTCGCGCAACCGCGAGCAACGACGCATGGTCCTCCGCGATACGGCCGCCCAAGACAGGCTCCTCGTTGAGCCTTGCCCCCGGCAGAAGGGCGCCTTTCGCTGGCGTATCCAGCGGTCCGGCCAAGCGCTCCTCTCGTCTCCCTATGCCTTCGCGAGCGAGGGCGGCGCGCG
This sequence comes from Methylobacteriaceae bacterium, assembly GCA_947444195.1. Lineage (GTDB taxonomy): Bacteria > Pseudomonadota > Alphaproteobacteria > Rhizobiales > Beijerinckiaceae > Methylobacterium. The sequence goes on from CANEZL010000028.1 coordinate 554, forward strand.
CCTCTCCGGCGAGCTCTGGCTGCGTGAGACGCGGAGCGCGGCCCGCTCCGGTTGACCGGTGCCGGCCGGCTCCGGATCGGGAGCCGGATCACGAGGGGTGATCGTCAGAATCCCTGGAGGCAGGGGCCGAGGGTCGTCCGCAGAGCGGCGTTCCGGTCCTCGGGGATGGAGATCGTCGCGAGGAGCGGCGTCGCACCCTTCTTCACGGCGCTCTGAGACCAGATGAGCTTCGCCCCCGGCTCGGCGAGGGCCAGGGCGACCTCGCGCAGGGGCGCCTCGCCCCGGCGCGTGGGCGCGACCGTGAAGACGAAGCTCGTGGACGGGTCCACCGCGACGGCGCCGCTCGCGCGCGCGCGCGTAGTCCGCACCCCCGCGGCGTTCGAGACGCGCAATTCGGTCAGGGGAGCGGTGCTTCCGGTCGGGCCCTCGAACGCGTCGAAATCGAAGGGAAGGCCCTCGAATCGCGCGATGGTCAGCACCGCCGCGATGCCGGTCTTGGGCTCGCAATCGAGGCGCAGCGTGACGGGGCGCTGCTCCGATCCGACCGCTGCGCTGCCCTGGACCTCGAGCGCCGCGGCCGGCGCCGCGGTGGACAGGGCGAGAAGTGCTGCCGCGATCCGCCGTCCCATACGGTCCTCCCGATATCCCGGGCGCGGTCCGCGCCCCGTCAAGCTTGCGTCAACCATGGGGCGCCCCGTGTGCGCCAGCGCAGGTTCGCCCGCGCGGAACGCTCTTACACAACCGCGCTCAAGGTCGTGAGACGGTTTCGATGCGTACCAAGGTGGTTCTGGCCCTGACGGTGTTCGCCTACCTGATGACGGGCAAGGCGCCGGGCCTGCGCGAATTGCGCAACCCGGACGCCGAGCACCATGCCGGACGCGCCGTGATCGCGCTCAAGCGGAGTTGGGTCTGACGGCATCCGCGTCCGCCGGGAGGCAGGCGCGCAGCCGCTCGGCCACGAGCTTCTGCAGGGACCACAGGTGCCGGTCGCGGATGCCCAGTTCGGCGCAGGCCTGCACCGTGCGGAACAGGTATTCCGCGCTCGGGCCGAGATGCCCGCAGGCCGCCGCGATCCGGTCGGCGATCTCGGTATCGGAGAGACGGCCGGAATAGCGGTCGCTCGCCCGGTTCACGAGGAAGGTGAGCGCCGAGACGGTTCCGTGCTCGGTGGCGACGGGGAGCCAGCGGGCGACGTAGCCCATGCCGCGCATCTCGCGCCGCCAGACCGGCATCAGGGTCGCGTGCAGGTCCGTGCCGGTGAGACGGAAGGCGACCCCCCGGCAGAGGCCGCCGCGGTCGAGCGCCAGCACGAAGCCCGGCCGCTCCGGCGTGCCGCGGAAGCGCCGCTGGAGCAGGCAGAAGCGGCGGTGGAAACCGCGCACCGTGCCGAGCCGGCGCTCCGCATAGGCGAATTCCGGCCGCCACATCAGCGAGCCGTAGGCGAAGACCCAGAGATCGCCGTCCCCGCTGCGGTCGGCGATGATGCGGTCGAGGCCCGGCCGCAGCTCCTCGTCGCTCATCAGGCGCAGCGCGCGCTCGTCGTCCGGGACGGGGACTCTGTGGGCGCGGGCGATCAGGTCGAGGTTGAGGTCGAGGTCGTCCGTGAGCGCGGGCATGGGCGGTAAGCCAGCACGCCGCGGGCCGGGGTGCAAGCGTGGCCGGTGCCTCAGCCCGTTCGGTTGCCGAAGGTCTCCAACTCGGGAAAGGCCTCCGTGCGGTGTCCGGTGCAGGCCTCGTCGTCGTCGATCACCGTGAAGGCGCCGGCCCTCTCCTGCACCACGATCTTCGGCCGCTCGGCCTTGCCGAAGGTGCGGCCCTTCATCTGGGCCGAGACGCAGTAGAGGGTCCGGCCCGCATCCGCGAAGGGGCCGCTGATGCGGGCGTGCTCGAACCGCACCGGGATGAGCGAGACCGCGCCGAATTCCACCCGGCTCAGGGCAAGGCGGGCGATGCGCTCGCGCGGCGTCCCGGTCGCGGCTGCTTCGGGGGCCGGCCGGCTGCCCATGCAGCCGGCGAGCCCAGCCGCGAGGCACAGCGCGAGGACGGGGCGCGGGAACGGCATGCGAATCTCCTTCGGGATCCGCAGGATAGGCGGGCGCTGCCACGCTCGAAACATGCGCGGTGAGTGGATCGCGCCGCGGCGCCGGAACGCCTATCTCTATCCCCATGCAATGGACCGACGAGGGCATCGTCCTGGGCGTGCGCCGCCACGGGGAGACCGGCACCGTGCTGGAGGCGCTGACGGCCGCGCACGGGCGGCATCTCGGCCTCGTCCATGGCGGGCGCTCCCGGCGGATGCAGCCGGTGCTGCAGCCCGGCAACCGGGTCAGCCTGACCTGGCGGGCACGCCTCGACGACGGGCTCGGCGCCTACGCGGTGGAGCCGATCGACTCGGCGGTCTCGCGCCTGATCGGCTCGCCGCTCGCCCTCTACGGCATCACCCATATGGCGGGCCTCCTGCGCCTCCTGCCCGAGCGCGACCCGCATCCCGAGCTCTACGCCGCCACCCGCATCCTGATCGACAAGCTGGACGACTCCGACATCGCGCCGCCGCTGATGGTGCGCTTCGAGCTCGCGATCCTCGCCGAGCTCGGCTTCGGTCTCGATCTCGGCGCCTGCGCGGCCACCGGCAGCAACGACGCGCTGATCTACGTCTCGCCCCGTACCGGCCGGGCCGTCAGCGCCTCGGCCGGCGAGCCCTACCGCGACCGGCTGCTGCCCCTGCCGGCCTTCCTGCGCGGCGAGGGACTGGGCCCCGACGACGTTTCCAAGGGGTTTACCTTGACGGGTTATTTCCTCGGTCAGCACATCTGGGGCCCGCGGGCCCTGCCGGTGCCGGAGGAGCGGGGGCGCTTCATCGCATCGAGCCGGCGTGCGGACTGAGTTTGTTCGTGTTATGTTCCATATCGGATCCGGGCAGCCCTGCTGGGTTCCGACCGCCGCCGCCCGCGGGGCCGTGCGGATCTTCGATCAGAGACTGAACGGGAGCCGTCATGGGCCAGCCCTTCGAGCCGCCGTCCGGCGACGGCATCGAGAGCGTCGAGCTGAAATCCGCGCTGGAGGAGCGCTACCTCGCCTACGCGCTCTCCACCATCATGCACCGGGCGCTGCCGGACGCCCGCGACGGCCTGAAGCCCGTGCACCGGCGCATCCTCTACGGCATGCGCCTGCTGCGGCTCGACCCGAACACCGCGCACAAGAAGTGCGCCAAGATCGTCGGCGACGTGATGGGCGATTTCCACCCCCACGGCGATCAGGCGATCTACGACGCGCTCGTGCGCCTCTCCCAGGATTTCGCGCAGCGCTACCCGCTGGTCGACGGCCAGGGCAATTTCGGCAACATCGACGGGGACGGCCCGGCGGCCTACCGCTACACCGAGGCCCGCCTCACCGAGGTCGCGCGGCTCCTCCTCGACGGGATCGACGAGGACACGGTCGATTTCCGGCCCTCCTACAACGGCGAGAAGGAGGAGCCGATCGTCCTGCCGGCGGCCTTCCCGAACCTGCTCGCCAACGGCAGCCAGGGCATCGCGGTGGGCATGGCCACCTCGATCCCGCCGCACAACGCGGCCGAGCTCTGCGACGCGGCGCTCTACCTGATCAACCATCCCGAGGCGAATTCGGGCCAGCTCGCCAAGTTCGTCCAGGGACCGGACTTCCCCACCGGCGGCATCCTCGTGGATTCGGCCGAATCCATCGCCGAGGCCTACCGCACCGGCCGCGGCGCCTTCCGCGTGCGCGCCCGCTGGGCGAAGGAGGATCTCGGCCGCGGCACCTGGAACATCGTCGTCACCGAGATCCCCTACGGCATCCCGAAGAGCCGGCTCATCGAGAAGATGGCCGAGCTTCTCCAGGAGAAGAAGCTGCCGCTCCTCGCCGACGTCCGGGACGAGTCGGCGGAGGACGTGCGCATCGTGCTGGAGCCGCGCGCGCGCAACGTCGATCCGGTCATCCTGATGGAATCCCTGTTCCGGCTCACCGAGCTCGAGGCGCGCATCCCGCTCAACCTCAACGTCCTCGTCGACGGGCTGGTGCCGCGGGTGATCGGGCTCGCCGAATGCCTGAGGCAATGGGTGGATCACCGCCGCGTGGTGCTCCAGCGCCGCTCCCGCTTCCGACTCGGCCAGATCGAGCGGCGCCTGGAGATCCTCGGCGGGTTGCTCATCGTCTATCTCGACCTCGACGAGGTCATCCGCATCATCCGCGAGGAGGACGAGCCGAAGGCTGCCCTCATGGCCCGGTTCACGCTCAGTGAGATCCAGGCCAACGCCATCCTCGACACCCGCCTGCGCTCCCTGCGCAAGCTCGAGGAGATGGAGCTGAAGCGCGAGTTCGAGGAACTCAGCGCCGAGAAGGCCGAGATCGAGGCGCTGCTCGGCTCCGACGACAGGCAGTGGAAGACGGTCCAGGCCCAGATCCGGGCCGTGAAGAAGACCTTCGGGCCCGAGACCAAGCTCGGCCGCCGCCGCACCACGCTGGAGAACCCGCCGGACACCGCGGGCGTCGATTTCACCGCGGCCCTCGTCGAGCGCGAGCCGATCACCGTGATCGTCTCGGAGAAGGGCTGGATCCGGGCGCTGAAGGGCCATGTGGCCGATCTCTCGGGCGTGTCCTTCAAGGGCGACGACACCCTGAAGATCGCCTTCCCGAGCGAGACCACGGCCAAGATCCTGCTGCTGGCCTCCAACGGCAAGGTCTTCACCCTCGAGGCCGCCAAGCTGCCGGGCGGTCGCGGCTTCGGCGATCCGGTGCGCCTGATGGTGGATCTCGACGACGGCACCGAGATCGTGGCCGCGCTCCCCTACAAGCCCGAGAGCCGCCTGCTGATCGCGGCCTCGGACGGTCGCGGTTTCATCGCGCCCGCCGACGCTCTCGTGGCCAATACCCGCAAGGGCAAGGGCGTGCTGGGCCTCGACGGCGACGCGAGAGCCGCGATCCTGACGCCGGCCGAGGGCGACCACGTCGCCGTCTGCAGCGCCGACAAGCTGCTGCTGATCTTCCCCGCCACCGAGATCTCGGAGCTCGCCCGCGGCAAGGGCGTGCGGCTGCAGCGCTGCCGCCAGACGACGCTGGCCGCCGCCCATGTCTTCACCCTGGCGGAGGGGCTGCCCTGGCGCGACGGCGTGGGCCAGAGCCGGCTCGCCACGCCCGCGATGCTGGAGAAGTTCATGGGCCACCGGACGGATGCCGGCAGCCTGATGTCGCGCAGCTTCCCGACCTTTCAGCGGTTCGGGGCGTGAGGGAGCCGCGCCGTTCGCGCCGCGGGCTGCCTACCCGATGAACTGGGCCGCGCCGAACAGGGTGCCGAACACCACGCAGATGAACAGGATCAGCCCGGCGATCACCGCGATCGTCTGGACCGACTGGCGTCTGTCGCGGCGCAGGTAGGATCTCTTCTCGGCGCTCTCGTCCATGCCCGCTCAACCTCCGTCGTCGCTTCCGCAATGCGCCGCGCCCCGGAAAGGGTCCCGCGCTGCGGCAAAGAGTTTCGCGGCGGATGAGAAGGCCTTCGCTCCCGTGCCGGCCGCTCTGCCGGCGCGCGGAGGGACGGGCTAGCACATCGTCCTGGAAATCGGATCCAGGACGATGTGCTAGGCTCTTGATTCTGCATCGTCTTTTTCCGAAAGCCGGTAACCACCTTTCGGGACGATGCGCTATGCGCTGACCGGAGAGCCGTCGCGCCCGAACCCGCCGCCCTCGCGCAGGTCGTCTCCGGCCTGCGCACCGGATCGAGGGCGCCGCCGGACAGGTTTCCGCGCAAGGCCGGGATGAGAAGCCCGGCCCAGGGCGTTCATGGAGCGAGGGAACTTCTTCGCTTCTCGACCCCTCCGCCCGCCGGCCCCCGTCCGGCGGGCGTTTTTTTGTCGTGCGACAGCCGCGCGGCCGGTTCGCAAGCGCGGCCCGCATCCGACTGGCGGCAAGCGCGGCGGTGCGGTACGGGTCTTGCTGACGGCTGGCGCGGCAGCACGGACCTCAGATGGACGTATTCCTTCAGCAACTGATCAACGGCCTGACCTTGGGCTCGATCTACGGCCTCATCGCCATCGGCTACACGATGGTGTTCGGCATCATCGGCATGGTGAACTTCGCCCACGGCGACGTCTTCATGGTGTCGAGCTTCATCGCGCTGATCGCCTTCCTCATCCTCACCGCCTGGCTCGGCATCAGCTCCGTCGCGCTGGCCCTGCTCCTGGTGCTGGTGATCAGCATGGCGCTGACCGCCCTGTGGGGCTGGGCGATCGAGCGGGTCGCCTACCGGCCCCTGCGGGGCTCGTTCCGCCTCGCGCCGCTGATCTCGGCGATCGGCGTGTCGATCTTCCTCTCGAACTTCGTGCAGGTGGCCCAGGGCGCCCGCAACAAGTCCCTGCCGCCGATGCTGGAGGGCGGCATCGCCCTCACGCAGGGGGAGGGCTACACGGTGTTCCTCTCCTACAAGCAGTGCCTCATCGTCGGCGTCACCGTCGCGCTGCTCACGGGCTTCTGGTACCTCGTCCAGCGCACCCCCTTCGGCCGGGCGCAGCGCGCCTGCGAGCAGGACCGCAAGATGGCGGCGCTGCTCGGCATCGACGTGGACCGCACCATCTCCCTGACCTTCGTGCTCGGCGCCGCCCTCGCGGCGGTCGCGGGGGTGCTCTACCTGCTCTATTACGGCGTGGTCTCCTTCTCCGACGGGTTCGTGCCGGGGGTGAAGGCCTTCACGGCGGCCGTGCTCGGCGGCATCGGCTCCCTGCCGGGCGCCGTGCTCGGCGGGCTCATCATCGGCCTGATCGAGGTGTTCTGGTCGGCCTACTTCTCCATCGAGTACAAGGACGTGGCCGCGTTCTCGATTCTCGCCATCGTGCTGATCTTCATGCCGTCCGGGATCCTCGGCCGCGCCGAGGTCGAGAAGGTCTGATGGCGGACGCGCGCAGCAACGGCCTGCCGGAGATCCTCCGGGACGCCGGCCTCTACGCCCTCGTCGCCCTCGGGCTCTGCGTCCCCCTGATCAGCTACCGCACGGAGGCCGGGCCGACCGGGCTCGAACTCGTCCCGCGCTGGCCGGTCGTGGCCGCCTTCTGCGCGGGCATCTTCGTCCTCCGGGTCCTGCAGCGCCTCGTCCTCGCCCGCCGCGACGCGCGCAAGCGCCTCACCCCCGCCCCCGACCAAGCCACCGAGGCGGTGGGCGCCGAGCCCGATGCCGGCCAGCGCTTCTCCGGACTCGGGCTCAAGGTCTTCCTCGCCGTGGCGCTGACGCTGCCCGTGCTCGCGACGCTGGCGAGCGGCGGCCTCGGGCCCGCCCGCTACTGGATCGATCTCGGCATCCTGATCCTCACCTACGTGATGCTGGGCTGGGGGCTGAACATCGTCGTCGGCCTCGCGGGCCTGCTCGATCTCGGCTACGTCGCCTTCTACGCGGTGGGCGCCTACTGCTACGCGCTCCTCTCCACCACCTTCGGCCTGTCGTTCTGGATCTGCCTGCCGCTCGCCGGCCTGTTCGCCGCCGCCTGGGGCATGGTGCTGGGCTTTCCCGTCCTGCGCCTGCGCGGCGACTACCTCGCCATCGTGACGCTCGCCTTCGGCGAGATCATCCGCCTCGTCCTCATCAACTGGACGGACGTGACGGGGGGTGCCGCCGGCATCTCCTCGATCCCCCGGGCCACCTTCTTCGGCATCCCCTTCACGGCGGACGAGGACGGCTTCGCGCCCCGCTTCGGGCTCGAATTCGACTCCATGCACCGGGTCGTGTTCCTGTACTACCTGATCCTGGCGCTCGCGCTGCTCACCAACCTCGCGACCCTGCGCCTGCGCCGGATGCCCGTGGGCCGCGCCTGGGAGGCGCTCCGCGAGGACGAGATCGCCTGCCGGTCGCTCGGCATCGACACCACGACGACGAAGCTCACCGCCTTCGCCCTGGGCGCGGCCTTCGCGGGCGTGGCCGGCTCGTTCTTCTCCGTGCGGCAGGGCTTCATCAGCCCGGAGAGCTTCACCTTCCTCGAGAGCGCGATCATCCTCGCCATCGTGGTGCTCGGCGGCATGGGCAGCCAGGTCGGCGTCGCGATCGCCGCGGTGGCCATGGTCGGCGGCCCGGAGCTCCTACGCAATCTCGGCTTCCTCGGCGCCGTGTTCGGGGAGGGCTTCGATCCCAACGAGTACCGCCTGCTCCTGTTCGGCCTCGCCATGGTGGCGATGATGGTGTGGCGTCCGCGCGGGCTCGTCTCGGTGCGCGTGCCCTCGGTGTCCCTCGGCGCGCGCCGCGCCATCTCGGGCGCCCATGTCAGCGAGGGGCACGGCTAGACCCCATGACCCTCCTGACCCCCACCAACCCCAAGACCGCCGAGAAGATCGCGACTGGCCGCGACGCGGTGCTCACGGTCGCCCATCTCACCATGCGCTTCGGGGGGCTCACCGCGGTCGGCGACCTCTCCTTCGAGGCGCGGGCCGGCGACATCACCGCTCTCATCGGCCCGAACGGGGCCGGCAAGACCACGGTGTTCAACTGCATCACCGGCTTCTACAAACCGACCGAGGGCATGCTCCGGCTCGCCCACGCGGACGGCAGCGTGCATCTCCTCGAGCGGCTGCCGAACTTCGCGGTGAACCGCACCGCCCGGGTGGCGCGCACCTTCCAGAACATCCGCCTGTTCCCCGGCATGACCGTGCTGGAGAACCTGCTGGTGGCCCAGCACAAGCCGCTGATGCGCGCCTCGGGCTACACGATCCTCGGCCTGCTGGGGCTCGCGGGCTACCGCTCGGCCGAGAAGCAGGCGATCGCGCGGGCCAAGGACTGGCTCGACCGCATCGACCTGACCGCGCGGGCCGACGATCCCGCCGGCGCGCTGCCCTACGGGGCGCAGCGCCGCCTGGAGATCGCCCGGGCCATGTGCACGGATCCCGTGCTGCTCTGCCTCGACGAGCCGGCCGCCGGCCTCAACCCCCGGGAGAGCGCCGAGCTCAACGACCTCCTGCGCCACATCCGCGACGTGCACGACACCTCGGTGCTGCTCATCGAGCACGACATGTCCGTGGTCATGCAGATCTCCGACCACGTCGTCGTGCTCGATTACGGCCGCAAGATCGCCGACGGCACGCCCGCGGAGGTGCGCGCCGACCCCAAGGTCATCGCCGCCTATCTCGGCGTCGAGGACGAGGAGGTGGAGCAGGTCGAGGCGGAAGTCGGCCTCGCGCACGGGGAGGCGGGGCGATGAGCGTCGCCGGCATCAACGTCCTCGTGGAGGAGACCCGCGCCCGGCAAGCGGCCGCCGGCGCCCCGCTGCTCGCGGTCAGCGGCGTCTCGACCTATTACGGCAGCGTCGCCGCCCTGCGGGGCGTCGACCTGACCGTGGGCGAGGGCGAGATCGTCACGCTGATCGGCGCCAACGGGGCCGGCAAGTCGACCCTGATGATGACGATCTTCGGCGCCCCCCAGGCCCGCTCCGGCACCATCACCTATGCGGGCCAGGACATCACGCGCCTGCCGACCCACGCCATCGCCCGCCTCGGCCTCGCGCAGTCGCCGGAGGGCCGTCGGGTCTTCCCGCGCATGAGCGTGTTCGAGAACCTCCAGATGGGCGCGAGCCTGAACGGGGGGCGCACCTTCGCGCCGGATCTGGAGCGGGTCTGCGGCCTGTTCCCGCGCCTGAAGGAGCGGCTCCAGCAGCGGGCGGGCACCATGTCGGGAGGCGAGCAGCAGATGCTCGCGATCGGCCGCGCCCTGATGAGCCGGCCGCGGCTGCTCCTCCTCGACGAGCCGTCGCTCGGCCTCGCGCCCCTGGTGGTGAAGGGCATCTTCGACGCGATCCGCGACCTCAACCGCACGGACGGGATGACGATCTTCCTCGTGGAGCAGAACGCCTACCACGCCCTGAAGCTGGCGCACCGGGGCTACGTGCTGGTCAACGGGCGCGTCACCATGAGCGGGACGGGGCGCCAGCTCCTCGACGATCCGGCGGTGAAGGCCGCCTATCTCGAAGGCGGCCACGGCGCCGCGCCGGGAGCCTGACGCATGCTGCAGGGCATCCTCCACGAGGAGGGATCGATCTGGCTCTTCCTCCTCGTCACCGTGGTGATGGGCGGCTGGGCCGGCTGGATGGCGGCGCGCGCCGTGGCCCGGGCCTGGCGCCCGTTCTGGCAGGCGGCCCTCGCCCTGCTCCTCGTGGCGGGGGCGGTCCGCTTCATCCACTTCGCCCTGTTCCAGGGCACGCTGCTCTCGGCGCAGTACTACCTCGCCGACGCCGCGGTGGTGATGCTCGTGGGCGCGGCCGGCTACCGCTTCACCCGCACCCGGCAGATGACCACGCAGTACCGCTGGCTCTACGCCCGGACCTCGCCCTTCACTTGGCGGGAGCGCCCTTCCGGCGCGCCGGCCGAGCAGCCATGATCGATTCCGAACACGCCGCGCCCGACCGATTCCGCCGGGGCGGCCTGTGAACCTGAGGAGACGACCGGGATGAGAGTAGGACTTCTGGCGGGCCTCGCGCTCGGGCTCCTGGCCACGGGCGCCGCCCAGGCGCAGGTGAAGGTCGCGGTCGGCGCGCCGATCACCGGCAACAGCGCCGCCTTCGGCGCCCAGCTCAAGAACGGCGTCTCCCAGGCCGTCGAGGACATCAACAAGGCCGGCGGCATCAAGGGCCAGAAGGTCGAGTTCTCCTCCGGCGACGACGCCTCCGACCCGAAGCAGGGCGTCTCGGTGGCCAACAAGTTCGCCTCCGACGGGGTGAAATACGTGGTCGGCCACTTCAACTCGGGCGTGTCGATCCCGGCCTCCGAGGTCTACGCGGATGCCGGCATCGTCGAGATCACCCCCGGCTCCACCAACGTGAAGTTCACCGAGCGCGGCCTCTGGAACGTGTTCCGCACCTGCGGCCGCGACGACCAGCAGGGCGCGGTGGCGGGCGACTATCTCGCCAAGGAGTTCAAGGGCAAGAAGGTCGCGGTCATCCACGACAAGACCCCCTACGGCAAAGGGCTCGCCGACGAGACCCTGAAGGCCTTCAAGGCCAAGGGCGGCAAGGAGACCCTCGTCGAGGGCATCAATCCGGGCGAGAAGGACTACTCGGCCCTGGTGTCGAAGCTGAAGCAGAACGGCATCGAGGTGGTCTATTTCGGCGGCTACTACACCGAGGCCGGCCTGATCATCCGCCAGATGCGCGACCAGGGCCTGAAGGCGCCGATGATGGGCGGCGACGGCATGGTGGACAAGGAACTCGTCGCCATCGCCGGGCCCGGCGCCGAGGGCACGCTGACCACCTTCCCGCCGGACGCCCGCAAGAACCCCGCCGCCAAGGACGCGGTCGCCGCCTTCAAGGCCAAGGGCATCGATCCGGAAGCCTACACCCTCTACGCCTACGCCGCCGTGCAGATCTTCAAGCAGGCCATCGAGGGCGCCGGCACCACGGACGCCAAGAAGGTCGCCGCCTACATGCGCGAGGGCAAGCCGTTCCAGACGGTGCTCGGGCCGATCTCCTTCGACAAGAAGGGCGACATCACCAAGCCCGACTACGTGATGTACAACTGGAAGAAGAACGACAAGGGCGTGGTCGACTACACCGGCAACGAGGTCACGCAGTAACGGCGTTTCCGTAAACCCCTGCCGCGCAGGTCGCCGACCTGTGGCGGGTGCCATCGGAGCCGTTCCGGCCCTTGCCGGAGCGGCTCTTCTCGTTCCAGACGGCCCGCGGAGGCGTGCTCCGCTACAACCCGCATCGTCCGTCGCCCCGCCCGGGCGCGATTGTCGGTGCGCGCGCACACGAAATGTGCACTATGACCACGGCACGGGCGCGAACGCCCGGCACTGATGCGCGCATCGGATCACGGGATGGAAATTTCGGCCTCTCCTTGCACCACGCATGGCGCGAACGCCGACAGGGCGGCCGTCCCGGCCGCCCGGAGCGGGGCGCCCGACGCGGTCCGAGGCCCCGGCGCCCCGATTTCCGTCGTGGATCCATCGCGAAGCGGCACCATCATTGCACAGGCGTGTCCGCACGCCGGGCGCGTCCACGCCGAGACCGTCGAAAGCCGTTCGGCATGATTGGGAGTTTCGTTTCAATGCAGGTTCGTTTCGATCGTTGCGGACTGGCGCTCGGTCTCGTGCTGGGAGCGTCGCTGCTCGCCGCACCGGCCGGGGCCGAGGAACTCACCGGCACGCTGAAGAAGGTGAAGGATTCCGGCGCCATCACCATCGGCTACCGGGATTCCTCGGTGCCGTTCTCCTATCTCGACGGCAACCAGAAGCCCGTCGGCTACGCGATGGACATCTGCTACAAGATCGCCGACGCGGTGAAGGCGCAGCTCAAGCTCGACAAGATGGAGGTGCGGCTCAACCCGGTCACCTCCGCCACGCGCATTCCGCTGATCGCCAACGGCACGATCGATCTGGAGTGCGGCTCGACCACGAACAACGCCGAGCGCCAGAAGCAGGCAACCTTCACCAACTCGCACTTTCTCACGGCGACCCGCTTCGTCGCCAAGAAGGACGCCAACCTGAAGACCTTCGACGACCTGAAGGGCAAGACCGTGGTCTCGACCTCGGGCACCACCAACATCAAGCAGATCAACGAGGCCAACACCGAGCGTAAGCTCGGCCTCACCATCCTGCCGGCCAAGGACCACGCCGAGGCCTTCCTGATGGTCGAGACCGGCCGCGCCGCGGCCTTCGTGATGGACGACGTGCTGCTCGCCTCGCTGGCCGCCAGCTCGAAGACCCCCGACGCCTACGCGATCTCCACCGACCCGCTGTCCAAGCCCGAGCCCTACGGCATCATGCTGCGCAAGGACGACGCGCCCTTCAAGGCGGTGGCCGACGCCGCGACCAAGGCGCTCTACACCAGCCCCGAGGGCAAGGCGCTCTACGACAAGTGGTTCACGCAGCCCATCCCGCCGCGCGGCATCAACATGAAGCTGCCGATGAGCGACGCGATGCAGAAGCAGTTCAAGAACCCGAGCGACAGCCCGGATCCGGCTGCCTACTGAGCGGGCCCGGAACGCGCCCGCGCCGATGACGGGCGCGGGCGCGCGGCCCCCACGATCTTCCTCGCGCCGGCTTCAGGCGGCAGGGCGCGAGGAACCTGTGAAGAAGCGGACCGGCCGTCCGTTTTGATCGGACACGCGTCTGTCGGGCGTGCACGATCCGACCGATGACTTTCCATTCCGGACTTGGCGAAGCCCTGAGACGATGAACTACAACTGGAACTGGGGCATCTTCTTTGAGCCCTCGCCCGAGGGCACCGGCACCTATGCCGACATGCTCCTCTCGGGCCTCCTCTGGACCATCGTCACCGCCCTGTGCTCCTGGGTGATGGCGTTCACCATCGGCTCGCTGATCGGCGTGATGCGCACCCTGCCGAGCAAGACCGCGAACGCCATCGGCACCGCCTATGTCGAGCTGTTCCGGAACATCCCCCTGCTGGTGCAGATGTTCCTCTGGTACTTCGTCCTGCCGGAGGTGCTGCCCCAGTCCTGGGGCACCTGGTTGAAGCAGCTGCCCAACGCCCCCTTCTACACCGGCGTGGTGTGCCTGGGCTTCTTCACCGCCTCCCGCGTCGCCGAGCAGGTGCGCGCCGGCATCCAGGCCCTGCCGCGGGGCCAGCGCATGGCCGGCACCGCCATGGGCTTCACGGTGGCGCAGACCTACCGCTACGTGCTCCTGCCCAACGCCTACCGCATCATCCTGCCGCCACTGACCTCCGAGTTCCTGAACAACCTCAAGAACACGTCCGTGGCGCTGACCATCGGCCTGCTGGAGCTCACCGCCCGCGCGCGCTCGATGCAGGAATTCTCCTTCCAGGTCTTCGAGGCCTTCACGGCCGCGACGATCCTGTACGTCCTCATCAACCTCGTGGTGATCACGGCGGCCTCGTTCATCGAGCGCTCCGTGGCCGTGCCGGGACAGCGCTGATGCTCGCGAACTTCGATTTCAGCGTCATCACCAGCAACCTGCCGTATCTCTTCTTCGACGGCATGCGCTTCACCCTCGGCCTCACCGCCATGGCGGCGGGCATGGGCATCGTGCTCGGCACGCTGATCGCCATGGCGCGCCTCTCCGGCGTGCCGGGGCTGAAGCACGTGGCCAAGGTCTATGTCGAGCTGATGCGCTCGCTGCCTCTCGTGCTGGTCATCTTCTGGTTCTACTTCCTCGTGCCGTATATCGGCGCCTACGTGACCGGCTCGCCGAACCCGATCCAGGTCGGCGCCTTCCCCTCGGCGCTCATCACCTTCACACTGTTCGAGGCGGCCTACTTCTCCGAGATCATGCGCGCGGGCATCCAGTCGATCCCGAAGGGCCAGACGGCCGCGGCCTCGGCTCTGGGCATGAACTACTGGCAGTCGATGGTGAACGTCGTGCTGCCCCAGGCCTTCCGCAACATGCTGCCCTTGCTCCTCACGCAGACGATCGTGCTCTTCCAGGACACCTCGCTCGTCTACGTGCTCTCGCTCACCGACTTCCTCGGCGCGGCCTCGAAGGTCGCCCAGCGCGACGGGCGCCTGGTCGAGATGTACCTGTTCGCGGCCGTCGTCTACTTCGCGGTCTGCTTCACCGCCTCGTTCCTGGTGCGGCGCCTTCAGGCCCGCGTCGCCATCATCCGCTGATCCGTCCGCGCCGCTCCCAGAGGATCACATCATGACCTCCACGCCGATGCCGGCCCCGACCCCGGGCACCCCCGTCGCTCCCGCGGGCCAGGCGCCCGCCGATTCCGGCCTGCAGGCCGGCAACCTCATCCAGCCCGGCACCCGCACGGGCGAGACGATGATCGCCATCGACAACGTCAGCAAATGGTACGGCGAGTTCCAGGTGCTGACGAACTGCACCACCTCCGTCGCCAAGGGCGAGGTGGTGGTGGTCTGCGGCCCCTCGGGCTCGGGCAAGTCGACCCTCATCAAGACCGTGAACGCGCTCGAGCCCTTCCAGAAGGGCCAGATCACGGTGGCCGGCACCAAGGTGCTGGACAAGTCCACCAACCTGCCCAAGCTCCGCTCGCGCGTGGGCATGGTGTTCCAGCATTTCGAGCTGTTCCCGCACCTCTCGATCACCGACAACCTCACCATCGCCCAGCGCAAGGTGCTCGGCCGCGGCGCCGAGGACGCCAGGAAGCGCGGCCTCGATCTCCTCGCCCGCGTCGGCCTCTCGGCCCATGCCCACAAGTTCCCCGGCCAGCTCTCGGGCGGCCAGCAGCAGCGCGTGGCCATCGCCCGGGCGCTCGCCATGAACCCGGTGGTGATGCTGTTCGACGAGCCGACCTCGGCGCTGGACCCCGAGATGGTCGGCGAGGTGCTGGACGTGATGGTGGAGCTCGCCAAGGAGGGCATGACCATGATGGTCGTGACCCACGAGATGGGCTTCGCCCGCAAGGTGGCCGACCGGGTGATCTTCATGGATCGCGGCGAGATCGTCGAGGACGCCCACAAGGACGACTTCTTCGGCAAGCCCCGCTCCGAGCGCGCGCAGACCTTCCTGTCGAAGATCCTCCAGCACTGATCCGATCTCCGCTCGATCGAGGCGGGGGTCGTATCGACCGAGCCCGCGCGGCGCCTGAGCGGAGCCCGGATTCGCCATCCCGAAGGGATCGACCGGATCTGGTATGAGCCGTCTCAGGCGTCGCGCGCGTACAGCACCGCGATCTCCTCGGGCCCCTGCCGCAGCACCACCCGCGTGACGAAGCGCGCGGCGTCCGGCACGGCGCCGGGCACCGTCAGCTCCACGGCGCGCTCGCCGCGGGCACGCTTCCCGCGCCAGAGGGCGTAGGGATAGGCGTCGATGGACAGGAAGGTGTCGGCCCCGCGCGGGGCCGGGAAGCGCCCGGTCGCCCCCGAATTGATCGGCGCGAGCTCGATCCGGTCGCGATAGGCCGCGACCAGGGCGGCGCTGTCGAGTTCGAGGATCTCGTGGGCGTGGCCCCGATAGGCCCGGCCCGCCAGCAGGGTGGCCAGCCGCTTGCCGCTCAGCCAGAAGAACACCCGCGCGTTCAGGCGCGCGCGCCAGTCCGCAGGCTCCAGCCCGTCCCGCAGGCAGCGGGCGAGGGCCGCGTCGCTCAAGGGTTTCTGATCCCGCAGGACCACCCGGCCGAGATCGGCCCGCTCCAGCACGATGCCCGCGGGGCGCTGCCGCCCGGCCGCCGCGCGGGTCCCGGCATCGGCCGCGAACAGGTCGAGGGCCGCGGCGGTGCTGAGGAGGCCGTGCCGCCGGATGGTCGGCCAGGCGCCGCGCTCGGCCATGTGGAACAGCCTCGGGCAGTCCGCCAGCAGTTCCCCGAGCTCGCTCTCCGTCACCCGCGCTCCTCCCGGCGCCTCGCTTTCGCCCCAGAGGACGCGCAAGCCCGTTTACCGATCCTTCACCAAAGCCCGCGAGCGTCCGTGTCGATGCCGAATGCCGCGCCCGTCCTCCGGTCCCTCGCCCTCGCGGGCCTGCTCGCCCTGGCGGCCGAGCCCGCCCTGGCGCATCCCCATGTCTGGGTGACCGCCAGGGCCGAGATCGACTACGCCTCGGGCCAGGTCACCGCGATCCGCCACATCTGGGCCTTCGACGCGGCCTACTCCGCCTACGTCACGCAGGGGCTCGACAAGAACGGGGACGGCAAGCTCTCGCCGGACGAACTCGCGGGGCTCGCCAGCGAGAACACGCAGAACCTCGGCGAGTTCGGCTATTTCACCAAGCTCAAGGTCGGCGGCAAGGAGCAGGCCTTCGCGAGCCCCACCGAGCCGCGCATGGCCATGGAGGGCGACGCGCTCACCCTCAGCTTCCTCCTGCCCCTGAAGAGCCCGGTCGCCCAGGGGCGCGGCGTGGTGGCCCTGGAGGTCTACGATCCCACCTTCTTCGTCTCCTTCGGCCTCGCCGAGGGGCCGGACGCGGCCCGCCTCGCCGGCGCGCCGGCGGGCTGCGCCGCCACCGTGACCCGGCCGAAATCCCCGGACGCGAAGGCGGCGGAAGCGGGCAAGCCCGGCATGACGGAGGCCTTCTTCGAGGCGCTCACCGCCGCCTCCAATTACGGCCTGCAATACGCCCAGCGGATCCTCGTCGCATGTCCGTGAGCCTGGGCCTCGCGGACGCGGTCGGTCCGCGCCTGCCGCTCAGGCTCGGCCTCGTGCTCGCCGCGGTGCTGGCCGCCGCGCTGCTCCTGGCGGGCCTGAACTGGCTGGTGATGCCGGGCGTCGCCGCCCCGCCGCCGCGCTCGCCCTTCGGGATCGGCTTCCGCGAGGCGGCGCCCGCGGCGACGGGTCTCGGCGGCTGGCTCCTCGCCGTCCAGGCGAACTTCGCCCGGGGCCTGCAGGGAGCCGTCCAGGGCCTCAAGGCCGGAGGGGACTGGCTGCCCCTCGTCCTCCTCGGTTTCGCCTACGGGGTCTTCCACGCGGCAGGTCCCGGCCACGGCAAGGCGGTGATCGCGGGCTACATCGTGGCGGGCGAGCGCACGCTCCGGCGCGGCTGCGGCATGAGCTTCGCCGCGGCGCTCCTCCAGGCCTGCGTCGCGGTCGCCATCGTGGGGATCGGCAGCCTCCTGCTCGGGGCCACCGCGGCGGCGATGTCGCGGGCGGGGGGCCTCGTGGAGAGCGCGAGCTTCGCCCTGGTCGCCGTGCTCGGCCTCGCGGTGACGTGGCGCAAGGCCGGCCGTCTCGCCGCCGGCAGCGCGCAGGCCTGCGGACCGGACTGCGCCCACGGCCGCCTCGACGCGCGGGCCGCCGCGGGGGAAACCTGGCGGGAGCGGGCGGGCATCGTGCTCGCCGCCGGCTCGCGCCCCTGCGCGGGGGCGGTTCTGATCCTCGTCTTCGCCCTGTCGCAGGGGCTGGCCTGGGCCGGCATCCTCGCCGTGTTCGCCATGGCCCTCGGCACGGCGCTCACCACCGCGGCGCTCGCCTGCCTCGCGGTCTTCGCCAAGGGGCTCGCCCTGCGCCTCGCCGGCGGGCGCGGGCAGGCGGGCCTGCGCGCCGTCGGCGCCCTCGAACTCCTGGCCAGCGCCCTCGTCTTCGTGCTCGGCCTCGCCATGCTCGCGGGCTTCGCCCTGGGCGGCGGGGGCGCCTGATACGATCTCCGCTTGATCGAAGCGGGGGTCGTATCGACCGAGCCCGCGCGGCGCATGAGCGAAGCCCAAATCCGCCATCCCGAAGGGATCAACCGGATTTGGTATGAGGCGATCTGCGTCCCTCGCCAAGCCCCGCCGCTCTGTGGCAGGCTCACGCCTTTCTCGGGCGGGAGAGGCACGCGGCCATGGCGGAGAGCGGTGCGGGCGGCTTCGAGCACATCCTGAACTGGCGGCTCCTCGCGGGCTCGCACCCGTTCCCTGGGCCGGACGGCGGCACCTGCATCAACGAGGCGGCTTCGGTCGCCGCGGGCCTGCCCTACCGGGCGATCCGGTCGAGCGCCGATTGCCCGCCCTGCTTCTCGCCGCCGCTCGCGGCCTACGCGCTCGGGCTCAACGACGCGATGCCGGACGGCGAGCGCGGCCGCCTGATGGCCTTCGTGCTGCGCCTGTCCGGCTCGGCGGACCGGCCGGAGATCGAGGCGGCGCGCACCCGGCTCCTGGCGCTCGCGGGCATGCGGCGCATCCTGGCGCCCCTCTGCGCGCGGGCGGGCTTCGCGGACCTCGCCGATCCCCTCGCCACCGCCCCCGATCTCGCGTCGGCCCTCGCCCTGGCGCGGGCCGCCGCCTGGCGCGGGGGTGCGCGGGCCCAGGAGGCGGGCGGGCGGCGGCTCTGGGTCGAGGGGGCGGTCGCGGCGGCGGTCTCCCGCACGGCCACGGCGGCGCAGCGGGCGGCGGAGGATGCGCGCTGTGCCGCGGAGATCGCGGAGGGGGCCGCGCCCTTCCTGCCGGGCGCCTGGGCGATCGCCTGCACCATCCTCGAAGCGGCGCTGGCCATCGGCCGGCAGGCGCCGGAGCCCGATCTCCCCACGGCGCGCGGGCGGCTCGACGCCGCCCGCGCGCGCCTGCCGGCCTGAGCGTCAGGCGGCGGCGGGCGCCGCGAGGTCGAGTTCGACGCTCTCGCAGTTGTCGAGCCAGATCCCGGTGAGGTGGAAGAAGAAGGTCCCGTGCCCGACCACGGCGATGGTCCGCTCCGGGCGCCGCCGCAGCCACTCGCGGAATTCGAGGACGCGCCGGTCGAACAGGTGGCGGGGCTCGACCGGGTATTCGCCCACCATCTCGTCCTGCGCGTGCCACCAGATCTCGGGCAGGTGCCCCACGTCGAGATGGGGGAACTCGCGGGCGATCTCGGAGGCCGCCCGGCCCACGTCGCAGCTGCTCTCCTGGCATTCCCGGTGGAGCACCTCCACCAGCACCCGCGGCGCGGCCGGGTGCTCGCCGAACACGATGGCGCTGGTCTCGATCGCCCGGGTCAGCGGCGAGGTCACCACGAGTTCGAAGGGAATCGCGGCGAGCCGCGCGCGGGCCGCCCGCGCCTGTCCCTGACCGCGCTCGGTGAGGCGGGCGTCCCGGTGGCCGGGGTCCTGCCCGGTGGCGCGGTGTGCGGCGTTGAAGGTCGATTCGCCGTGGCGGAGGCAGACGATGCGGGTGGGGCTGGTCATCGGAACCTGGAATCGGTGTGGCGGGGAGGGGCCCGCGGGCCTCCTCCGGAGGGCGTCGGGAGAGCGGTCAGGCGAAGCGGCCGCCGCGCTGGATCACCTCGATCTTGTAGCCGTCCGGATCGGTGGCGAAGAAGAAGCGCGCCAGCACCGTGCCCGCGTGCTCCAGCGCCTTCGGGTCGGTGGCCGGCAGGCCCTCCTGCTTGAAGCGGGCGTGCTCGGCGGCGACGTCCTCGACGGTCACGGCGATGTGCCCGTAGCCGTCGCCGAGATCGTAGGCCCCCTCGCGGCCCTTGTTGACCGTCAGTTCCAGCTCGAAATCCGAGCCCGCGCCGCGCAGGTAGATCAGGGTGAAGTCGGGAAAGTCGAAGCGGTCGGCCACCGTGAGCCCGAAGGCGCGGCGGTAGTAGTCCAGGGACCGCGCCTCGTCGCGGATGCGGACCATGCTGTGGACGAGCTTCGCCATCGGATCGTGATCTCCCGTTCGCGCCCGGAGCGCCGGTTCGAGCGCTCATGTGGCGTGCCCCGGCCGAAACTCTAGAGCATCGTCCCGGATCCCCGATCCGGGACGATGCCCTGGCGCCGTGCCCGACCACGCTAGACGACCGGTCGGCTCGGCAATGCCTTTCCGGCCGAGGCTGACCGCCCGCCTCATCCCCTCCCGGACGGTCGCGGCGAAGCGGAAGACGATCCGGGACCCGGCAAGGAGCGCCGCGCAGCATCGACAGCGGGCGCCTCGCTCCCCGTTCACCGCCGATATGTTGCGGATTATGTCCCGGGGCTCCGGGGAAACCGGCCGTTACAATTGGGGCGGCCGGGCTATCTTCCGGTCGGCCCCGCCGAGGCGTCATAACGGAGGCCATGCTTGCGACCGAAACACCTGCGATGAGCGCGACCGCCACGCCCCACATCCTCGTCGTCGAGGACGACCGCGAGATCTCGGCCCTCGTCGCGCGCTACCTGCGCGGCAACGAGTGCCGGGTGACGCTGGCCGGCGACGGGCGCGAGATGGAGCGGGTGCTGAATGACGCCAAGGTCGACCTCATCGTCCTCGACCTGATGCTGCCCGGCGAGGACGGCCTCAGCCTGTGCCGGCGCCTGCGCGCCACCTCCGCGGTGCCGATCCTGATGCTCACCGCCAAGAGCGAGGAGATCGACCGGATCGTCGGGCTGGAACTCGGCGCGGACGACTACCTCGCCAAGCCCTTCAACCCGCGCGAGCTCCTGGCGCGCATCCGCGCCATCCTGCGCCGCATGGGCTCGAACGCCACGGACGAGGACGGGGTGCGCCGCCTGCACTTCGCGGGCTGGACCCTCGACGTGTCCCTGCGGCAGGTGCTCAGCCCCGAGGGCGCGCGGGTGGCCGTGACCGGCGCCGAGTTCGACCTCCTCCACGCCCTCTGCCTGCGGCCGGGCCGCGTGCTCTCCCGCGACCAGCTCCTCGACCTGACGCAGGGGCGGGCCGCCGGCCCGTTCGAGCGCAGCATCGACGTGCTGATCAGCCGGATCCGCCAGAAGATCGAGCGCGATTCGCGCAACCCCGAGATCATCCGCACCATCCGCTCCGGCGGCTACCTGTTCACGCCGGAGGTCACGCGGGCATGAGCCGGCTGCGCGCGTTCCGGGCCCGCCTGCGCCCCCGCAGCATCGGCGGGCAGATGGCGCTCCTCGTGGTGGCGGCGATCGCCGTGGCGCACGTGGTGGCCACGCTCGCCTTCTTCCTCCTGCACGAGCCCTGGCGGCCGGAGGAGCGGCCGGGCGTGCTGGCCGGCCGCCTCTCCACCCTGGCGCGCCTCCTCGACGCCACCGAGCCGGCCCAGCGACCCGCGGTGCTCGCCGGCGCCGCGCGCAGCCAGCCCCTCCTCAGCCTCGCCCCCTGGAACGGGGAGGGGGGCACCGCCGCCGCGGACAGGCCGGTGATGCGCCGCCTGCGCGAGAGTTTCGGGACCGGCCTCACCGTGAGCGACCTCGGCAGCACCGGCGGACAGGCCCTGCGCCTCGGCCTCGCGACGCCCAACGGCGCCACCCTCCAGGCCAGGCTCCCGGACGATCCCCTGCGCCCGCCGCGCCAGGGGGCGATCATCTTCACCTTCGTCTTCCTCGGGCTCACCATCGCCCTGCTCTCGGTCTGGGCGACCCGGGCGCTCACCGCCCCCCTCGACCGGCTCGCCGCCGCCGCCGAGGCCTTCGGCACCCGCGACGACCACGCCGCCCTGCCGCAGGCGGGGCCGGAGGAGGTGCTCGCCGTCTCGCGGGCGCTCGACCGGATGCGCGCCCGGGTGCGCCGCCTCATCGACGACCGCACCCAGATGCTCGCCGCGATCAGCCACGACCTGCGCACGCCGATCACCCGGCTGCGCCTGCGCGCCGAGTTCATCGAGGACGAGCACGCCCGCGCCATGACCCTGCGCGACCTCGACCAGATGAACGCCCTGGTCGAGGCGGCCCTCTCCTTCGTCCGCGACGGGCAGGCCCGCGAGGCGGGCGGCCAGACGCTGGTCGACCTCGCCTCCGTGGTCCACACCGTCTGCGACAGCTTCGCCGATATCGGCTCGGACGTGGCGGTGGAGCGCAGCCGCCACGTCCTCGTGCGCGGCCGGCCGGACGAGTTGCAGCGGGCGATCACGAACCTCGTGGACAACGCGGTGAAATACGGCGGCCGCGCCCGCCTCGTCATGGACGCGACCCCGCGCGGCAGCCGCGTGGAGGTGCGCGACCCCGGCCCCGGCATCGCCGAGGCCGAGCGCGAGGCCATGCTCCAGCCCTTCGTGCGCGGCGACCGGGCGCGCAACCTGAACGAGGCCACCGGCTTCGGCCTCGGCCTCTCCATCGTGCAGGCCATCGTCGAGGCCCATGGCGGGCGCCTCGTCCTCGAGAACCATCCCGAGGGCGGTTTCAGCGCCGTGATCGAGTTGCCCACGGCCGCGCAGATGCCCGCCGAGCCGGTGGCGCCGGAGAGGTCCACGGTCTCGATCGAACGCGCGGCGTGATCCCAGCGCCCGCGCGGGCGTTGTCGCCGGGTGGGCCGCCGCGCCCGCTCCGTGAGGAAAGAGGGATCGCAGCATGGATGTGGGCTTCATCGGACTGGGCCGCATGGGCCGCGGCATGGTGGCGAGCCTGCTGCGGGCCGGCCACACGGTGCGCGTCTGGAACCGCAGCCCCGGCGCCGCCGAGGGCCTGGAGGGCGCGATTCCCGTGGCCAGCGCGGCGGAGGCGTTCCGCGGCGAGGCCGCGGTCACCATGCTCGCCGACGATCCGGCCCTGCGCGCGGTCATCGTGGAGGGTGGCCTCCTCGATCAGCCCGAGCGGCCGGCCCTGCATCTCAGCATGAGCACGATCTCGGTGGCGCTCGCCCGCGACCTCGCCGCGATCCACGCGCGGGCAGGCGTGTCCTACATCGCCGCGCCGGTCTTCGGCCGGCCCGACGTGGCGCAGAAGGGCGCCCTCAACATCGTCTGCGCCGGGCCGGACGGCGCGGTGGCGCGGGCCGCACCGCTGCTCGACGCGATGGGCGGCAGAACCTGGCCCTTCGGCGCCGAGCCGGAGCGGGCCAACGCGGTGAAGCTTGCCGGCAACTTCATGCTGATCTCGGCCATCGAAGCGATGGGCGAGGCCTGCGCCTTCGCCGAGGGACACGGGGTGGCGGGCGCCGACCTCCTCGATCTCCTCACCAGCACCCTGTTCGCCTCGCCGGTCTACAAGGGCTACGGCGCGCTCATCGCCGAGAAGCGCTACGAGCCGCCGGGCTTCAACCTGCGGCTCGGCCTGAAGGACGTGCGCCTCGCCCTGCAGGCGGGCGAAGCTGCGGCTGTGCCGATGCCCTTCGCGAGCGTGCTGCGGGACGGTCTGATCGAGGCGATGGCCCACGGCGACGGCGACAAGGACCTCGCGGCCCTCGCCCGCGTCTCGGCGCGCCGGAGCGGGCAGAGCGGCGAGACATAAGAGAGCCGC
Organism: Methylobacteriaceae bacterium; assembly: GCA_947444195.1. GTDB lineage: Bacteria > Pseudomonadota > Alphaproteobacteria > Rhizobiales > Beijerinckiaceae > Methylobacterium. Next base: position 23,988 of record CANEZL010000028.1, read on the forward strand.
GCCGCGCTCCCTCTCCCGTGCGGGAGAGGGCTGGGGTGAGGGATGAGAACGCTCCGGAAGAGGCACAACGCTGCCGCGGAAACGGGGCGGTTCTTCCGGCATGCTCCGGGTCCCTCACCCTGTCCCTCTCCCGCACGGGAGAGGGGACCCGCGCCTAAATCGTACTCCTTCGGTGATGCGCTCTCACAGCGCGCCCTCGCGGATGGCGCCGGGATCGGCCAGCGCGTGCAGCAGGCGCGCGGCGCTGTGGGCGAAGCGCAGGGTCACCGCCTTGCGGCGCGCGCCGCTCAGGGCGTGCTCGGGCGCCTCGCGCAGGATCGCCGCGCCGAACCCGTCGGCGACGATCAGGCCGCATTCCGCGGGGATCAGCGATTCCGGCACCGTGTCGGAGATCGCGAAGTAGAAGCGGTCGCAGAAGTCGCGGTAATCCGGCCATTTCCGGTCGGCCCGGAAATCGGCCACGCTCGACTTGATCTCGACGATGCTGAGCCGCCCCGCACCGCACAGGGCGACCACGTCCGCGCGGCGCCCGTTGACCAGGGAGAATTCCGGCAGGGTGACGCAGCCCATCTCCGAGAACAGGCGTCGGACGCCGCGCTGGATGCGCAGGGCCGTGGGCGATTGGCGCCGGTCCGGCGGCAGCAGCGATTCGGGGGGTGTGGCGAGGACAGCGGGCATGCGACGAGGGGCGAGCGTTCCGTTTCGGAACACTTTGCCAAGGCTGAAGGCCCGTTGTCACCTGCGGCGCGTGCGCCGGGTCCCCTATCCCTGGAGCCAGCCGAGCAGGCCGGCTCCGGGCAGCAGCAGCGCCGCGGCCCAGGCGAAGGCCGAGAGCCAGTTCGCCACCTGGAAGGGCAGGCGGCGGACCTTGAAGATGCCGGCGAGCAGGGGCACCACGGCGCGGGCCGGGCCGATGAAGCGGCCGACCGCGACGGCCGCCGCGCCCCAGCGCCCGAGGAAGACCTCGCCGCGGTCCATCATCTCCGGGTAGTTGCGCATCGGCCAGTGCCGCCGCGCCCCCGGCCCCCAGTAGCGCCCGGCCTCGTAGGAGACCCAGTCGCCGAGCCCGGCGCCGATGCCGGCGGCGATCATCACCGGCCAGAACGGGATGTCGGTCGCGCCGATCATCGCGCCGATGCCCACGAGGATCACAGTCGCGGGCACGAGCAGCGACAGGAAGGCGACCGACTCGCAGAAGGCGATGACGCCGGTGATGAGCGGCGCCCAGGTCTTGTGGGTCTCCACGAAGCCGAGGGCCGTGGTCCGCAGGGCTTCGAGGTCCATCCGGTCTCAATCGCGCGTCGCAGGGAGGGCAGGGCCGATCTGGGGCGGTGCCCGGCGGCCCGCAAGACCGCCGGCGCCGGATACGGCTTGGCCGCGACCCGCCCCGTGCCGTAACCCATGCCGATCGGCTCACCCGGTCCGGAGTGCCCCGCCCGTGAACGTCCTCTCCATCCAGTCCCACGTCGCCTACGGCCATGTCGGCAACGCCTCCGCGGTGTTCCCGATGCAGCGCCTCGGCGTCGAGGTCTGGCCGATCCACACGGTGCAGTTCTCCAACCACACCGGCTACGGCGCGTGGCGGGGCCGGGTCTTCGACGGGCCGGCCATCGAGGAACTGGTGGCCGGCATGGCCGAGCGCGGCGTGCTCGGCACCTGCGACGGGGTCCTGTCGGGCTATATGGGCTCGGCCGATATCGGCACGGCGATCCTGCGGGCGGTCGCGGCGGTGCGCGCGGCCAACCCGGGCGCGCTCTACTGCTGCGATCCCGTCATGGGCGACACCGGCCGGGGGGTCTATGTCCGGCCGGGCATCCCGGATTTCATGCGCGAGCAGGCCGTGCCCGCCGCCGACATCCTGACGCCCAACCAGTTCGAGCTCGACGCGCTCACCGGCCTGCCGACCGGGACCCTGGACGAGGCCAAGGCCGCGGTGGCGGCCATCCAGGCGCGGGGGCCGCGGGTCGTCCTCGTCACCTCCCTCGTCACCGACGCGACGCCCGCCGACGCCATCGATCTGCTCGCCGGGGAGGGCGGGCAGTTCTGGTGCCTGCGCACGCCCCGCCTGTCGCTCGCCGTGAACGGGGCGGGCGACTGCATCGCCGCCCTGTTCTTCGTGCACTATGCCCGCACCGGATCGGCGGCCCTCGCCCTCGGCATGGCCGGCGCCTCGGTCTACGGTCTCCTCAAGCGCACGGCGGAGGCGGGCTCGCGGGAGATCCTCACCGTCGCGGCGCAGGACGAGTTCGTGAGCCCGAGCGAGACCTTCCCGGTCGTGCCCGTCTGACCCAAACCGCCGAGGATCAAGCCCGATGAGCCGTTCGCCCGCAGGCCGCCGCTTCGTCACCTTCGACGTGTTCACGCAGACGCCGCTGGCCGGCAACCCGCTCGCCGTCGTCCTCGACGGGGCCGGCCTCGACGCCCCGGCGATGCAGGCCATCGCCCGCGAGTTCAACCTGTCCGAGACGGTGTTCGTGCTGCCGCCGGAGAACAGGCGCCACCGCGCCCGCCTGCGCATCTTCACCCCCGTGCAGGAGCTGCCCTTCGCCGGGCATCCGACCGTGGGCGCCGCGGTCTGCCTCGCCCTGCAGGACCGGCGGTCGGACGTGGCCGACGCGGTGGCCTTCGGCCTGGAGACCGGCATCGGCACGGTGCCCTGCGTGGTCGAGGCGGGGGAGGGGCGGGGCCGCGCCCGCTTCAAGCTCCCCGTGCAGCCGGAATACCGCGGCACCGGCCCCGAGCGCGCGGCGCTCGCCGGGGCGCTCGGCCTCGCGCCCGGCGATATCGGCTTCGCCCGCCACGAACCGAGCCGCCACGCGGCGGGGCCGGAATTCACCTTCGTGCCGGTGGCGAGCCGCGCGCTCCTCGACGCGGCCCGGCCGGGCCCCGGCCTCGCGGACCTCGCCGAGGCGGTCTACCTCTACACCCCCGATCCCGAGAGACTCGGCCTCGCCTTCCAGGCGCGGATGTTCGCCCCCGGCCACGGGATCCCGGAGGATCCGGCGACGGGCTCGGCGGCCGCCGCCTTCGCGGGGGTGCTGATGCAGTTCGAGGCCCTCGGCGCGGGCACCCACGACGTGGCGATCGCGCAAGGGGTCGCCATGGGCCGCCCTTCCGCGATCGACCTGCAGATCGAGATCGCGGAGGGCGCCCTGCGCTCCGTCGAGATCGGCGGCGGGGCCGTGCGCGTCATGGAAGGCAAGCTCCATGTCTGAGGGGCGCCCCTACGGCTTCGAGGTTCTGCCGCTCACCCGCATCGCGGCCCGGCTCGTGACCTACGACTGGGCCTGGGCACGGGACAACGCCGCGCGCATCGCCGAGAACTGGGCCCGCCGCACGGCCGCGCGCCCGGCCCTGTTCGACGGCCCCGTGCTCCTCGCCTGCGGCTGCGCCGTCGCCGACGGCCTCTGCACGGTCGACCTGTTCGAGACCCGCTTCTCCCGGTTCATCGCCTACCGGGACGGCGGCTCGCCGGACGGGCACGTCGTCAACGCCTTCGCCGCGATCGTGCCGTGGGGGGCGGACGGGCGCGTCGTCCTCGGCGAGATGGGCGCCGACACCGCCAATGCGGGGCAGGTCTACTTCCCCTGCGGCACGCCCGACCGGGACGACGTCCGCGGCGAGGCCGTCGATCTGGCGGGCAGCGCCGCCCGCGAGCTCCGCGAGGAGACGGGCCTCGCCCTGCAGGAGGATGCGGAGGAGGCCTGGGTTCTCCTGCGCGGGGACGGGCAGCTCGCCTTCCTCCGGCCGGTGCGCTTTCCCGATCCCGCCCGGGCCCTCCGCGCGCGGATGGAGCTGCACCGCGCGGCCGAGCCGGATCCGGAACTCGCGGGCTTCCACATCGCGGGCGCCGCCGCGGACATCGACCCGGCGCGGATGCCGCCTTACGTGCGCGCCTACCTCGCCAGCGCCTTCGACCCCGAGGGCCCGGCGGTGACGCCCTGAGCCGCGCCGCAACGGCGCGGCCTTGCCGCGGGAGCGGGGCCGCTCAGGTAGAGGCCACGGACCGCGTATTCCGGAGATCCCATGCCCCTGACATCCAAGACCGCCCTCGTCACCGGTTCGACCAGCGGCATCGGCCTCGCGATCGCCCGCGCCCTCGCCCGCGACGGCGCCAACGTCGTCCTCAACGGCTTCGGCAAGCCGGAGGAGATCGAGCGGGCGCGCGCCGCCATCGAGACCGAGTTCGGCGTGAAGGCCCATTACTCGGACGCCGACATGACGAAGCCCGAGGCGATCGCGGCCATGGTCCGGGAGGCCGAGGAGCGCTTCGGCTCCGTGGACGTCCTCGTGAACAATGCCGGCATCCAGTACGTCTCCCCGATCGAGGAGTTCCCCGGCGAGAAGTGGGAGCAGATCATCGCGATCAACCTCTCCTCGGCCTTCTACGCCATGCAGGCGGCGATCCCCGGCATGAAGCGGCGGGAATGGGGCCGCATCATCAACACGGCCTCGGCCCACTCCCTCGTGGCCTCGCCCTTCAAGTCGGCCTACGTGGCGGCCAAGCACGGCATCGCCGGCCTCACCAAGACGGCGGCCCTCGAACTCGCGCCCCACAAGGTCACGGTGAACTGCATCTCGCCGGGCTACGTCTGGACGCCGCTGGTCGAGGCGCAGATCCCCGACACGATGAAGGCCCGCGGCCTCACCAAGGAGCAGGTGATCGACGACGTGCTGCTGAAGGCCCAGCCCACCAAGGAGTTCGTCACCGTCGATCAGGTCGCGGCGCTCGCCGTGTTCCTGTGCTCGGACGCGGCGAGCCAGATCACCGGGGCCAACCTGTCGATGGACGGGGGTTGGACCGCGCAGTAGCGGGATCGGAGCGATCGTCCTTCCCCGCAGCACGGGAAGGACGATCGCCTCGGATGCCGCGCAATCATCCCGGGGCGCCGAAGGCGGGCCCGGAACGACGGCAGAGAGAATCTCACAGCCCTGTGCAATGCCCTCCCCCGGAAGAGGGGGGAGGGCGGTCCGTCGCCTCAGCGGCGGCCGTGCAGGAGCAGGGCGAGGCCGTAGCCGACCGCGCCCGCCAGGACGAGGGCGACCAGCGGGTTCTCCTCCACGCGCGAGCCCACCGCCTGGCGCCCGTCGCGCAGGTAGTCGCCGCTGCGGTCGTAGGCGTCGCGGGCGTAGGAGCCGGCATTGTCGGCCACGTCGCGCAGGGTGTCCTTGGCCTGGCCGTAGATGTTCTGGGCGGTGCCCTGGGCCTCGCGGTAGCGGCCCTCGACCGAGTCGCGGTTGGAGCCGACGAAGTCGCCCGCCGCGCCCTGGGCCCGCCCGGCGAACTCCTTGGCGCCGCCGACGATCCGATCCGTATCAACCATGTCGATCTCTCCATCCTGAAGCGGAGCGTGGCGCCCGCTCGCACGGGTCCGCCACGCGTGTCCGTCGCCCACTGAACGCCTGAGATCCGGATTCGCCGCGAGCGCGGGAGATTTTTTGCGCGGACCGACCGTCAGCGGGCCGGCGTCCCGCGCCGCGCCCGTCTCGCGAGGCGCCCGGCGATCTCGGCGAGGGCCGCGGCCTGCGCGGAGAGCGCGGGCTTGGCGGGCCCGCGAACCGGGCGCCGCGTGCGGGGGACCGGCGGGATGTGCACGAACAGGACGGGGCAGGGGGCTGCGAGCGCTGCGTAGTAGCTCGCGTTGCACAGGTAGCGGCCGGCATCGTTCGAGAGGCGGGCGTCGAGCCCGTGCCGGCGCAGCACCGCGAGCGCCTCCGCGGCCGCGGGGCTCCGGCGCGCGGGCGGTCCCCGCGGGTCGAGGTCGAGCCGCGCGGCGGGCCGGCCCGCGGCGTCCGGCAGGAGCCGGCTCGCCCGGTTGCGGGCGCAGACCTCCACCCGGACCCGCCGCGCCCGGGTGGCGACGCCGAGCATCAGCACGGCGGCGGGCGTCTCCGCGAGCGCCGGCCGGAGCGTGCCGGGGATCGCCGCGTAGGCGGTCCGCAGGACGAGGACCCGCGCCTCCGGCCCCGCCCGGCGCCGGAGAGCCGCGCCCACCGCGCGGGCGAGCGCCGCGCTCGGGTTGGCCGGCATGCCCGGGAACGGGCCGAACCCGGTGACGAGGACCGGCCTCAAAGGCCGATCAGCTCGGCGATGAGCGCCGCGCCCGCCGCTGGCGAATGCGCGCCGCCGGCCACCGACGCCTCGGCCTCCGCCGTCCGCGCCCGCACCTCGGCCGTGCCGACGAGGCGCTGGTGCAGCCGCTCGTGCACCAGGGCCCACATCCACTTCACGTCCTGCTCGCGGCGCTTGCGGGCGATCTCGCCCGTCGCGGTGAGCTTCTGGCGGTGGTCGACCACCTTCTCCCAGAGCGCGTCGAGGCGCAGGTTGTGGAAGCCGGAGATCGTCACCACCGGCGGCGTCCAGGTAGCGGAGGCCGGGGTGAGGATGTGCAGCGCCGCCCGGTACTCGGAGGCCGCCGCGTTCGCCCGCCGCTCGGCCTCCCCTTCGTCGGCCTTGTTCACCGCGATCATGTCGGCGAGTTCGAGGATGCCCTTCTTGATCCCCTGAAGCTCGTCCCCCGCCCCCGGCAGCATCAGGACGAGGAAGAAGTCGGTGAGGTCGGCCACCGCCGTCTCGGACTGGCCGACGCCCACCGTCTCCACGAGGATCACGTCGAAGCCCGCCGCCTCGCAGAGCAGCATGGTCTCGCGGGTCTTGGCCGCCACGCCCCCCAGCGTGCCGGACGACGGCGAGGGGCGGATGAAGGCTTTCGGATCGAGGGCGAGGCGCGCCATCCGCGTCTTGTCCCCGAGGATCGAGCCGCCGGTGCGCGTCGAGGAGGGGTCGACGGCGAGCACCGCCACCTTGTGGCCCGCCGCCGTGAGGTTGGCGCCGAGCGCGTCGATCGTGGTCGACTTGCCGACGCCGGGCACGCCGGTGATCCCGACCCGGATCGCCTTGCCGGTCTCGGGCAGCACGGCGTCGATCAGGTCGCGGGCGAGCGCCCGGTGGTCGGGCCGCTTCGATTCCGCCAGCGTGATGGCGCGGGCGAGCGCCGCGCGGTCGCCCGCGAGCAGCCGCGCGCGGAGGGCATCGATGTCGAGGGAAGGGGGCGCCATGCCTCCTTCATGCCGGGCGCCGCCGCGTTCGTCGAGGGGCCGGCCGCGTCCGGGGCGGCCCGGTGTGCCGCCCCGGACACGGCCGGCCTCCTGCCCGCAATCCACACCGGCCACGGCCACGCTTGTGCCCCGTCATGGTCACGATCCTGCGCCAGAGGCTAAGGGAGGCGCCGGCTCCACGCCGCGCCCGCCTCGGATCGCGACCCCGGATCATGCTGCGCCAGCCCCACACCCGACGCTCCCTGATCCGCCTCGGCGCCCTGGCCGGAATCTCCGCCCTAGTGCCCATGCTGGGGGCCTGCGTCACGGACGAACTCGCCGGAAACGGCCCGCCGGAGAAGCAGTCGGCCCTCGACGTGATGCCGGTACTGCTCGTGGCCACCACCCGCAAGCCGACCTCCGCCACGCCGCGGCCGCCCTACTTCACCGCCGAGCGCGGCAAGGGCCTGACCTTCGCCGAGGTCCGCCTCTCCCCGCCCGACCGCTCGCTGCTCGGCAAGGTCTCGGCGGTGGTGACGGGCGACTGGACCGTCGGCGCCGTGCCCAGGATCGAGTCGGGCCCGGGCGCTGCCGACGCGTTCACGCAGGCCGCCCTCGGCCGGGACGTGCTGATCTACGTGCACGGCTACCGCGAATCCTTCGAATCCGCCGCCGTCAGCGCCGCGCGCCTGTCGGACGGCATCCGCTTCCGCGGCGTCTCGGGCCTGTTCACCTGGCCCTCCGCCGCGGCGACCTTCGATTACGGCTACGACCGCGAGAGCGCGCTCTGGTCCCGCGACGCCTTCGAGGACCTGCTGAAGTCGCTGGTCGCCTCGCCGAGCGGCGGGCGCATCCACATCGTGGCCCATTCCATGGGGACCCTGCTCACCCTGGAGACCCTGCGCATGCTGCGGGCGGAGGCGGGCGAGGCGGCGATGGCGCGCATCGGCGCCGTGGTGCTCGCCGCCCCCGACATCGACTTCGACCTCTTCGCCAACGGCGTCCGCCGCCTCGGGCCCGACGTGCACAAGATCACGGTGATCTCGGCCACCAACGACCGGGCGCTCGAACTGTCGAGCACCATCGCGGGCGGCGTGGTGCGGGCGGGGGCGGCCGACCGCGAGCGCCTCGAATCGCTGGGCGTGCGGGTCGCCGACGCCTCCGATTACGGCGGCGGCCTGATCAACCACGACCTGTTCCTGTCGAACCCCGACGTGCAGGGCGTGGTCAAGCGCGCGGTCGCCCGCGGCGCCGGCGGCGCCTGAACTGCGGCATCGGCGCCCCGCGCCGCGCCTCGGACGCGGGCCCACCCCCGTTTGGCGCGCGCCGAGGCTTGGCGCCGCCTGTGCCGACCCCTACAGGAGCGGGCGGCGCGGTGCCGCCGCGCCGACTCGCGATAAGGAAGCCGCCCATGTTCACCCTCGAGATCGACGGCACGGCCGTGGCCGTCATGAACGGCGACGAGGAGACCGCGCGCGACCTGTTCACCTGCGACGGTTTCAAGTCCGACATCCAGACCATGACCACCGGCGGCACGCCGCTCTGGAACGGCACCTCCGAGCTCAAGATCCGCCCGGCCACCGAGGACGAGATCGAGATCTTCGAGGATGCCCTGGCCGAGGATGACGGCGAGGGCGATTTCGAGCCCGATCCCCAGCACGCCGATGCGGGCGAGGAGGACGAGGACGAAGCCGACATCGTCTTCCTCGTGGATATCGACGAGGAGGGTGACGAGGACGAGGGCGAGACCCTCAACTCCTGAGACCCGTTCCTGAATCCCTGCCCGTCCGGGACCCCCTCGGTCCCGGACGCGGGCACGGGCCCCGACTGAACCATGGGCCGTTCCCGCCGTTGCCGCTGCGAGCGAGATGACGGGAGCGGGAACGGCCATGGCGGACAGCAGACGGATCGTCGACGCGCTGGCGCGCGCCCGGCGCGGCGGCCTCGCCGCGGGGGCGGCGCTGGGCGGGCTCGCCCTCATCGGCAGCCTCGCCTTCCACGCCCTGCGCGGCGCGGCCACGCAGACCGCGGCCACGCCGGATTTTAAGGACGTGCCCGAGGACGAGGCGCGCCTGATGCTGCGGGCGATGGTGGCCGCCACCCTGGCCGACGGCGTCATCGACGCGGCCGAGCGCAGACGCCTCGACGAGGCGGTGGCCGCCGCGGACCTTGATGCGGACGGGCGTGCCTGGCTCGACCGGGAACTGGAGAGCCCCGCCGAGATCGACGAGATCGCCGACGCGGTCTCGGACCCCGAGGCGGCCACCCGGATCTACGCCGCGGCCTGCCTCGCGGTGGCGATCGACACGGTGCAGGAGCGCCAGTTCCTCAGGATGCTCGGCGAGGCCCTCGACGTGCCGGACGACGCCCGCGCCCGCATCGAGCGGGAACTCGCGGCCTAGCGCATCGTCCCGAAAGCCGGCGGCCGCCTCCCGGCCTCGACGATGCGGGCCGGCGTCGGCATGTCGGGCTGGCCGATGCCGGGACCGACGATGTCGCGGGCCAGCGCGGCGCAGGCGTTCCCCTCGCCGATGCGCCCGAAGGACGGGATAGTGCGGAGCCTGCCGGCCTCCCGGGGATGAACGCGCCGAACCGCCCCGGCGGGAGGCCCGCCGGGTCCGAGGATCAGGGCTTGGAGCGCTCGGCGAGGCGGCTCGCGCCGAAGGACATGGCGCCGGCGACGATGCCGAGCACGATGAAGGCCTTCACGGAAGCCGTGATGAGCGAGGTCTCGATGCCCGCATCCGTGGTGAGCACCAGGAGGATGGCGGCCGACGGCAGGGAGAGGAGGACGAAGAGCGGAACGAGGGGATTCATGACGGCACCCATGTGGGCAGGCACCCCGGCGGGCGCCGCATCGCGGACAAGCGAAGCGTTGCATAGCATCGCCGCCCGACGATGGGGACACCCCGCGGCCAAGATTTTGAGCGGTGCGGCCCAGGGACGCTCGCGTATAGGCCCGCTCGCGGATCCTGGCGCGCGGAATCCCGACAATTTTCTCGAGTTCGCGCATCCTTGTGCAGGAACTGTTGGTGCACGATGCCTCATCGGCCGCTGCGGATAGCCCGCGCGGCAGGAGGCCGGAAGCGGGCCTCGCGGGGAGAGACGCCATGCGCCGTCAGGCTGTCACGCGGACCGGGACCGTCCAGGAGAGCGACCGGCTCGGCGATCTCGCCCTGCAGATCACCCGGCTCCTGCGGCACCGCTCCTATGCCCGCCACCTCGTGGTGAGCGCCATGCTGCTGCGCTTCCTCCCGGACGGCCTGCGCAGCTGGAACGGCCCCGACGACATCCGCAAGCGCCTCGCTGCGGCGGCCCTCGACCGGCGCAGCCTCGACCACCTCTTCGACAACGTCGCCACGGAACTGGCGATGGCCCACGCCCGCTAGAGCACGGTGCGAAAGGCGGGATCCGGCTTTTCGGGATCGTCGTGCGACGACAAGGAGCGCGTGATCGCGGGGCCGAGAGCTGCGCCCGAGCGCATCCCACGGTGAGGTTTGCGATGGAACCCGGCCGGGAAGCCACCGCCTGCCCGCGCAGGGCCCCCGTCAGGCCGGCACCCGGACCGTGGCCCGCAGGCCGCCGAGGGGGCTGTCCTGGAGCGCGACGTCGCCGCCATGCGCCCGGGCGATGTCGCGGGCGATGGAGAGGCCGAGGCCCGAGCCGCCCGCATCCTGCCGGGCGTCGTCGAGGCGCACGAAGGGCTTGAACACCTCCTCCCGGCTCTCCACCGGGATACCGGGCCCGTCGTCGTCGATGGAGACGAGGAAGCTGCGCCCCTCCCGCCTGCCCGAGATCGCCACCGTCTCGCCGTAGCGGGCGGCGTTGGCCGCGAGGTTGAACAGGCAGCGCCGGAAGGCGTCGGGCCGCACCGTCACGGTCGATTCGCCGTCGAGGTCCACCTCGGCCACGTGGGCGCCGAGGCGTTCGAGGTCGGTGCGCAGGTCCTCCAGCATGGCCCGCATGTCGGTGGGCGCGGCGATCTCGGCGGAATCGCCGCGGGCGAAGGCGAGGTAGCCCTCGAGCATGCGGCTCATCTCGTCCACGTCCCGGTTGAGGTCGGCGATCTCCGGGGTCTGCTCGGCGAGCGCCAGGGAGAGGCGGAAGCGGGTGAGGATGGTGCGCAGGTCGTGGCTCACACCGTTCAGCATCGTCGTGCGCTGCTCCATCGCCCGCTCGATGCGCCGCTTCATCTCGATGAAGGCGTGGCCGGCCTGGCGCACCTCGCGGGCGCCGCGGGGCCGGAACTCGATGTCGCGCCCCTTGCCGAACCCCTCCGCCACCGCGGCGAGCCGGAGGATCGGCTTGATCTGGTTGCGCAGGAACAGGATCGCGACGCCGAGCAGCACCATCGACGAGCCTGTCATCCACACGAGGAAGATGTGCGAGTTCGAGGCGTAGGCCTGGCTGCGCCGCGCGGTGATCCGCATCACCCCCTCGGGGATCGCCACCCGGATCTCGATGAGGTTCGAGCGGCCCACCGTGTCGATCCAGAACGGGCGCCCGATCTGGCGCTCGATCTCGTCGGAGAGCGCCTCGTCGAGGATGGAGAAGAAGGGGCGCGGGCCCGATGGCGGGATCCTGGCGCCCTTCAGGATGTCGAGGTCGAGGCTGAGGCGGTTGCCCGCGATGCGGGTGAGCGTCTCGGCGTCCTTGTCCTGGGGATAGCTCTCGTAGATGTCGATGAGGGCCGCGACGTCCGCCGTCACCGCCGAGGAGAGGCGCCGCGTCACGAGCTGCCAGTGCCGCTCCATGAAGGTGTAGGCGATCACCGATTGCAGCAGCACCACCGGCGCGATGATGATGATGAGCGAGCGCGCGTAGAGGCCCTTGGGCAGGGCGTCGCCGATCGCCCGCGCCAGCCAGCGCCAGGCCCGGCGCGCGGCCGAGAGGGGCGCACGGGCCCCCGGCCGCGGGGCGGCGGGAACGTCCTGGGGCCGGATTGGGGTCTCAGTCCCGTCCATCGTCGAAGGGTCAGCGGAAACGGCGCCCCTTATGGCACCGGCGGGCGCGGCGACCAAGGAAGTCCCTTCACGCCGCCCGCCGCTCGCTCGGATCGACCGCGCGGTCGAGGATGCGGCCGCGGCCGGGCTCGCCGAGGATGCGGCCCTCCTCCGCGATGACCTCGCCGCGGCCGAGCGTCATCACCGGCCAGCCGGTGACGGCGAAGCCCTCCCAGGGCGTGTAGTCCGAACCGTGGTGGAGGTTGGCCTGCCGGATGGTCTCGCGCCGGTTCGGGTCCCACAGGGTGATGTCGGCGTCGAAACCCGGCGCGATCGAGCCCTTGCGCGGATAGAGCCCGTAGAGCCGGGCGTGGTTCGTCGCGGTCAGCGCCACGAAGCGGTTGAGCGAGATCCGCCCCTTCGAGACGCCCTCCGAGAACAGGACCGGCAGGCGCGTCTCGATGCCGGGGATGCCGTTCGGGATCCAGCGGAAGGAGGTTTTTCCGCGCGGGTTGAGCTTGCCGGCGGGGTCGTCGTAGCGGAACGGGCAATGGTCCGAGGAGACCACGTCGAAGATGCCGCGCCGGATGCCGGACCAGACCGCCTCCTGGCTCGCCGCGTCGCGGAGCGGGGGCGAGCAGACGTACTTCGCTCCCGCCATGGCGTCGGCATCGCCGATACCCTTCATGTCCTCGGCGGTGAGCGTCAGGTATTGCGGGCAGGTCTCGGCGTGGATCCTGAGGCCCCGGGCCTGGGCCCAGGCGATCTGCTCGGTGGCCTCGGCGCCCGAGACGTGGACGATGACGATGGGCAGGTCGATCAGCTCGGCATGGCTGATGGCCCGGTGGGCGGCCTCGCGCTCGACCGTCTGCGGGCGGGAGAGGGCGTGGCCGTAGGGCCGGGTCTCGCCCGCCCGCTCCAGCTTCTCGCTGAGATAGCGGATGGTGTCGTAGCCCTCCGCATGGACCATCACCCGCGCGCCCTCGCGCCGGGCCACCGCGAAGACCTCCAGGAGCTCGCGGTCGTTCAGCACGAGGTCGTCGTAGGTCATGAAGACCTTGAACGAGGTGTAGCCGTCCGCGACCAGGGCCGGCAGTTCCTGGCCGAGCACGCTGTCGGTGGGGTCGGCCACGATGAGATGGATCGCCGCGTCGATCAGGCAGGCGCCCTCGGCCCTGGCCCGGTAGGCGTCCACCGTCTCGCGCAGGCTCGCGCCGCGCGGCTGCAGGGCGAAGGGCATCACGCAGGTGTTGCCGCCCGCCGCCGCAGCCCGGGTCGCCGAGGCGAAGTCGTCGGCCATGACGATGCCGGGCCCCGAGGGCTGGTCGATATGGACGTGGCTGTCGATGCCGCCGGGCAGTGCCAGGAGGCCGCTCGCGTCGATGGTCCGCGCGGCGTCCGCGATCCGCTCGGCGAGCGCCGCGATGCGCCCGTCGCGGATGCCGATATCGGCGCGCATCGTGTCGCTCGCCGTGACCACGGTGGCGCCCCGGATCGCGAGGTCGAATTCGGGCATGCCGGGACTCCTGGGCGATGGCCCCGGGAGGCGGGGCCCGCCGTTCATGCAGGGTGCGGGCCATGCCGGGCAAGTACGGGGGCAAGCATGGGGCAAGTACGCGCTCCGCGCCGGGCAGGCACGCGCTCCGCCCGAACGCCGCACCCGCACGCCGTCCATCCGCGCGCGGCGCTTGTGGCCGCACCCGCTTCGGTCTAACGCTCCCGACCCCGAACATCCGCCCCCGCCGCCCGCCGGCGACGGCGTGCAGGTTCCATCTCCAGCGTTTCGGGTCGCGGAACATCATGGTCGGACACAGCCGGGCGGCCACGGCCCCCCTCAAGCTCCCAGGCGCCCGGGTCCTCGTGGTCGAGGCGCGCTTCTACGAGGATCTCGCCGACGAGCTGCTGGCGGGCGCCCGCGGTGCCATCGCGGCGGCCGGTGCCCAGGCGACGGTCGTCACGGTGCCCGGCGCCCTCGAGATCCCCGCCGCCATCGCGATCCTGTGCGACGCCGCCGAGCGGGCGGGGCGGCCCTACGAGGCGGTGGTGGCGCTCGGCTGCGTGATCCGCGGCGAGACCGGGCACTACGACATCGTGGCCGGCGAGAGCTCGCGCGCCCTGATGGACCTCTCGGTGAAGCGCGGCCTGCCGCTCGGCAACGGCATCCTCACCGTGGAGAACGAGGCGCAGGCGCTGGCCCGCGCCCGGGTGGCCGAGATGAACAAGGGCGGCGGGGCGGCCGAGGCCGCGCTCGCCGTCCTCGCCCTGAAACTGGCGGCCGAGGGAGGCTGACGCCCGTGAGCAAACTGGAACAGCGCAGCGGCGCACGGCTCGCCGTGGTGCAGGCCCTCTACGACATGGACATCTCCGGCAAGGGCGTCCTCGACGCGCTCGCCGAGTTCGAGGCGCACTGGATCGGCCGCGAGATCGACGGCGTCGCCCATCCCCCGGCCGAGATCGCCTTCTTCCGCGACCTCCTGCGCGGCGTCGTGGAGGAGCAGCGCGCCATCGATCCGCAGATCGACCAGGCGCTGACGCAAGGCTGGCCCCTGCGGCGCATCGAGACGGTGCTGCGCGCGATCCTGCGGGCGGGCACCTACGAATTGATGTTCCGCACCGATGTGCCGGCGCGCGCGGCGATCTCGCAATACGTCGACGTGGCGCACAGCTTCTACACCGGCGACGAGCCGGGCCTCGTCAACGCGGTGCTCGACAAGGTCGCGCGCAAGACCCGCGCCGACGAACTCGCCGCCAAGCGCGGGTGAGCGGGCCCGAGTCCGCCCGGGCCTCCGAGGAGGCCTTGATCGCGCGCTACTTCGCGCCGCTGGCTGGGGAGGGCGCGGAGGCCTTGCGCGACGACGCCGCCCGGCTGACGCCCGCGCCCGGCCACGACCTCGTCCTCACCGCTGACGCGGTGGTGGCCGGCATCCACTACTTCCCCGAGGATCCGGCGGGCTCCGTCGCGGTCAAGGCGCTCGGCGTCAACCTCTCCGACCTCGCCGCCAAGGGCGCCCGCCCGCGCGGCTTCCTCCTCACCCTCGCCCTGCCGCCGGACTGGACGGAGGGCTGGCTCGCCGCTTTCGCCGCGGGCCTCGGGCAGGCCGCCGTGCGCCACGCCTTCCCGCTGCTCGGCGGCGACACCGTGCGCTCGGGCGGCGCCACGCTCATCAGCGTCACCGCGATCGGCGAGGTGCCCGCGGGCGCCATGGTCCGGCGCACCAGCGCGTCCGCGGGCGACCGGATCTGCGTGAGCGGCACCATCGGCGACGCGGCGCTCGGCCTGCGCCTGCGCCTCGACCCCGGCGCGGCCTGGATCCGTCGCCTCGATGCGGGGGCGCGCGCCCATCTCGCCGACCGCTACCTCCATCCGCGCCCGCGCCTCGCCCTCGCCCCGCTGCTGCGCCGGTTCGCCAGCGCCGCGATGGACGTCTCGGACGGGCTCGTGGGCGATCTCGGCAAGATGCTCGCGGGCACGGGCCTCACAGCGCGGGTCGCGTGCGCCGCGGTGCCGCTCTCGCCGGCCGCCGCGCGGGCCGCCGCCGCCGATCCGGCCGCCTTCGAGGCCGCGCTCACCGGCGGGGACGATTACGAGATCCTCTGCACGGTGCCGCCGGCCGCCCTCGATGCCTTCGCCGAGGCGGCGGCGGAGGCCGGCGTGCCGGTGCGGCCCATCGGCACCGTGGTCGCGGGGGCGGGCGCGCCCGTCTTCCTGGGAGCGGACGGCCGCCCCCTCGGCTTCGCCCGCGGGGCCTTCAGCCACTTTTAGAAGACGGCAAACCGCAAGACGGGGGCGGGGGCTCGACAGTCTTCGCTGCGGTGCAGCAAAAAGAGCTGTTGCCCTCACAAAGTCCTGTTTGCTCTCGGCCGCGAAGTTTGGCAATCAAGGTTGGCAGTTCTGGGAGGAAATGCCCCCGTTCCGAGCACCGCGTCCCCCGACCCGCCCGGGTCGCGCTCGGCAAGCACGAAGCCAAAGCCAGGCCCACCAACAAGGACGGACGAATGACCGCATTGCTGCTGATCATCCTGGGCGGGCTCTGCGCCGTCGCCTACGGGATCGTCACGATCAACGACGTGATGAAACGCGACGCCGGCACCCAGCGGATGCAGGAGATCGCGGGCGCCATCAGCGAGGGCGCGCAGGCCTATCTGAAACGGCAATACGCCACCATCGGCGTCGTCGGCGTCGTCCTGTTCGTGGCGCTGGCCTTCTTCCTCGGCCTGAAGGTCGCGATCGGCTTCCTGATCGGCGCGGTGCTCTCGGGGGTCGCCGGCTTCATCGGCATGAACGTCTCGGTGCGGGCCAACGTGCGCACGGCGCAGGCCGCCTCCACCTCCCTCGGCGGCGGCCTCGAGGTCGCCTTCAAGTCGGGCGCCGTCACCGGGATGCTGGTAGCCGGCCTCGCGCTCCTCGGCGTCGCCCTCTACTACGCCTATCTGACCCGCGGCGCCGGCCTCGCTCCGGGAAGCCGCGAGGTGATCGACGCGCTCGTGGCCCTCGGCTTCGGCGCCTCCCTGATCTCGATCTTCGCCCGCCTCGGCGGCGGCATCTTCACCAAGGGCGCGGATGTGGGCGGCGACCTCGTCGGCAAGGTCGAGGCCGGCATCCCGGAGGACGATCCGCGCAACCCGGCCACCATCGCCGACAACGTGGGCGACAATGTCGGCGACTGCGCCGGCATGGCCGCCGACCTGTTCGAGACCTACGCGGTGACGGTGGTCGCCACCATGGTGCTCGCGGCGATCTTCTTCGCGGGGAGCGGCGAGGTCCTCGAGGCGATGATGCTCTATCCCCTCGCCATCGGCGCGGCCTGCATCGTCACCTCCATCGCCGGCACCTACGCGGTGCGGCTCGGCGCCAACCAGTCGATCATGGGCGCCCTCTACAAGGGCCTAATCGCGGCGGGCCTGCTCTCGGTGGTGGCGATCGCTCTCGTCAACTTCACCCTGTTCGGCGGCTTCGCGACGCGCTTCACCACCACGACGGGGCAGAGCTTCACCTCCGGCGGCCTGCTCGGCTGCGCGGTGATCGGGCTCGCCATCACCGCGCTCATCGTCGTCATCACCGAGTACTACACGGGCACGAACTTCCGCCCCGTGAAGTCCATCGCCGACGCCTCGGTGACGGGCCACGGTACCAACGTGATCCAGGGGCTCGCGATCTCGCTGGAATCGACGGCGCTGCCGGCCATCGTGATCGTGGCCGGCATCATCGGCACCTACGCGCTCGCCGGCCTGTTCGGCATCGCCATCGCGGTGACGGCGATGCTCGCGCTCGCGGGCTTCATCGTGGCGCTCGACGCCTTCGGCCCCGTCACCGACAATGCCGGCGGCATCGCCGAGATGGCGGGCCTGCCCCCGGACGTGCGCAAGTCCACGGACGCCCTCGATGCCGTCGGCAACACCACCAAGGCGGTCACCAAGGGCTACGCCATCGGTTCGGCGGGCCTCGGCGCGCTGGTGCTGCTCGCCGCCTACACCTCGGACCTCAACTACTTCATCGCCAACGCGAGCGACACGCAGTACCGCTTCTTCAAGGGCGTGACCGTCGATTTCTCGATCACCAACCCCTACGTCGTGGTCGGCCTCCTGCTCGGCGGCCTGATCCCCTACCTGTTCGGCGGCATGGCGATGACGGCGGTGGGCCGCGCGGCGGGCGCCGTGGTCGAGGAGGTGCGCCGCCAGTTCCGTGAGAAGCCCGGCATCATGCAGGGGACCGACCGGCCCGATTACGGCCGGGCCGTCGACATGCTGACGCGGGCCGCGATCAAGGAGATGATCGTGCCCTCGCTCCTGCCGGTGCTCTCGCCGGTGGTGCTGTTCTTCGTGATCCAGGCGATCGCCGGCCGCTCGCAGGCCTTCGCGACCCTGGGCGCCATGCTGCTGGGCGTCATCATCACCGGCCTCTACGTGGCGGTCTCGATGACCTCCGGCGGCGGCGCCTGGGACAACGCCAAGAAGTACATCGAGGACGGGCACCACGGCGGCAAGGGCTCGGACGCGCACAAGGCGGCCGTGACCGGCGACACCGTCGGCGACCCCTACAAGGACACGGCCGGCCCCGCCGTGAACCCGGCGATCAAGATCACCAACATCATCGCCCTGCTGCTCCTCGCGATCCTCGCGCACAGCTGAACGATCCCGCGGCTGCCGCCGGCCTCGGTGGCAGCCAAGCCGGCCTCGGGCTCACCCCCTCGGTTTCATGCAAGCCGGAGAACGAGGGGTGAGGCCGGTAGTATCCGCACCGTCTATCGGCCTGCCGCGATGGTGCAGGCCCGAGGCGATGCTGTGGAATGTAGCGGGAGGGCGCGCGTTCGAGCGATCAATCTCGGTCGTCATCGCTTCGGATCGACGGGGCCCGGTCGCGGCTGTGGCGATGCCTTCCACCCGTTCCCCCAAGGCATGAGACTTCCAGGCGATTCCCATAGGGAAAGCGCCGAAATCCGCTGCGATCTTAGGGGTCAGGGAAGGAGTGGTGCCCAGGGACGGAATCGAACCGCCGACACTGCGATTTTCAGTCGCATGCTCTACCAACTGAGCTACCTGGGCGACATCCGGGCCGCGCGGCGGCCTCGGATGGCGGCGGTATAGAGATGGAAAATCGTGCTGTCCAGCCTCCGCGACGCTCCCGTCACGATTTCCTGTCCGGCTCAGGATCGCGGGGCGGAGCGCCGTCCCCGTCCTCGTCCGCGGCGGGGATCACGTAGCGGTCGCTGAGCCAGCGCCCGAGGTCGATATCGGCGCAGCGCTCGGAGCAGAAGGGTGCGAGGGCGGGGGCGGCGGGCTTGCCGCAGATCGGGCAGGGGGGCGCCGCCCCGCGCGGCGTGCGGGCCGCGCTCACGCCGCGGCCCCCCAGCGGGCGCGGACGGGGAAGCCCTCGCCGTCCAGGAGGCTCATGGTCTCGTAGAGCGGCAGGCCGACCACGGCGCTGTGCGAGCCGACGAGCTTGACCACGAAGGCCTCGGCGAGGCCCTGGATGGCGTAGCCGCCGGCCTTGCCGCGCCACTCGCCGGAGGCGAGGTAGCCGGCGATCTCGCGGCCGGACAGGCGCTTGAACCGGACCCGGCTCTCCACCAGCCGCTCGCGGCGGGCGCCGCGCGGGGTGAGCAGGCTGACGGCGGTGTAGACCCGGTGCTGACGCCCGGAGAGGAGGCGCAGGCAATCGGCCGCCTCGTCGGGGATCTCCGCCTTGGGCAGGACGCGCCGCCCCACCGCCACAACGGTGTCGGCGGCGAGCAGGAAGGCGCCCGCGCCGTCCGTCCGGCGCCGGTGGGCCGCCTCCGCCGCGGCGAGCTTCTCGCGGGCGAGGCGCCGGGCCAGCTCCCGGGGCGCCTCGGACTTGCGGGGCGTCTCGTCGATGTCGGCGGGCAGCAGCGCCGCCGGCTCGATGCCGATCTGCTGGAGGAGGGCGAGGCGGCGCGGCGAGGCCGAGGCCAGGATCAGGCGCGCCTCCGGCACGGGATCGGTCGCAGCCGCGGTCGCCGGTTCTGCGGTGCTGGTCTGTGCGGTCATGCTATCCCGATGCGCCCGCTCCGCGAGCCGGGCCCCTGGTTTCTAGAGCGTGCTGCTTTCTCACGGAACCGGCAGCACGCTCTATCTCTCCGTGGTCGCACGATGATGTCGGAAAACCGGATTCCACTTTTCCGCATCGTGCTCTAGAGCCGCGCCCGATCGCGGCGCAACCGGGTTGCGGCTCCAAGTCCTTGTCATGACGCGGGCTCTGGCGCCGGATCGGCATCCGCCCCGGCGCCTCGGTCCGCCGCGCCGGAACGGTTGCGGGACCGTGGGCGTGTTATCGGAAGCGGGGCCCGATGGGAACAACGGCGGCGCGAAGGCCCTGGCGCCGCGGTCCGGCGATCGCTACATGTGTGGGGCGGGGCTGCAGAGTTCGTCAGGAGCACTTTCCCCGGGGCCTTATCGACTCCCTCGGGAGCTGTTCCTGGCCTCGTCCGTGGACTTGGCCAACACGGCGCCCACCTACGCTGTAGGTTTCCCGGGATCGATCCTCCAACGGCTCACGTGGCTCCGCACCCCGCTCCCTCCTCTCCGAAGGCCGCGCTCCGCCAGGCCGCGCTCGCGCGGCGCGGCGCGCTCGCCCCCGAGGCCCGCGCCGCCGCGGCGCAGGCCGTGGCCGCCACGGTGCTCGCCATGCCGGCCCTGCGCGCGGCCCGCCTCGTCGGCGCCTTCTGGCCGATCCGCAGCGAGATCGATCCGCGTCCCATCGTCGAGGGCCTGTTCGCCCGCGGCCAGCGCGTGGTGCTGCCCCAGGTCACGCCGGAGGGCCTCGTGTTCCGCGAGTGGCGGGCGGGGGAGGCGCTGGTGGCCGGCCAGTTCGGGCTGAGCGAGCCCAGCGCCGATCTGCCGCCCCTCGATCCCGACGCGCTGATCGTCCCGCTCTCGGCCTTCGACCGGAACGGCCAGCGCATCGGCTACGGCCGCGGCTACTACGACGGCGCGATCGCGCGGCTGTCGCGTTGGCACCCCGTGCTGACGGTGGGCATCGCCTTCGCCTGCCAGGAGGTGGCGCAGGTGCCGGCCGAGCCGCACGACCGGCCCCTCGACCACGTGGTCACGGAGGCGGGCGCGGTTCCGCTCGCGCGGGAACGGGCCTAGAGCATGCTCTATCTCTTTGTGGTCGCACGATGATTTCGGAAAACCGGATTCCACTTTTCCGCATCGTGCTCTAAGACGGGCTTTGCCCCGGGCGAACCGCGCCCTCTCGTGCAACCGGTTGCAGCATGCGTGTTCTCTTCCTCGGCGACGTGGTCGGGCGTCCCGGCCGTCAGGTGGTCGGCGAGAGGCTGCCGCGCCTGCGCGAGCGCTGGCGGCTCGACTGCGTGGTGGTGAACGGGGAGAACGCGGCCCACGGCTTCGGCATCACCGAGGCGATCTGCGACGAGCTCCTGCAGGCGGGCGCCGACGCGGTGACGCTCGGCAACCACAGCTTCGACCAGCGCGAGGCCCTCGTCTTCATCGAGCGCCAGCCCCGCCTCGTGCGGCCGGCGAACTACCCGCCGGGCACGCCGGGGCGCGGCGCCTGCATCGTGGAGACGCAAGGGGGCGCCCGCATCCTCGTGGTCAACGCGCTCGGCCGCGTGTTCATGGACGCCCTGGACGATCCCTTCACCGCCGTCGACCGCCAGATCACCGCCTGTCCCCTCGGCGCGGCGGCCGATGCGGTCATCGTGGACATGCATGCGGAGGCCACGAGCGAGAAGCAGGCCATGGCCCATTTCCTCGACGGACGGGCGAGCCTCGTCGTCGGCACGCACACCCACTCGCCCACCGCCGACCACCGCATCCTGCAGGGCGGCACCGCCTATCTCTCCGATGCCGGGATGTGCGGCGACTACGATTCCGTGCTCGGCATGCAGAAAGAGGAGCCGGTGCGCCGCTTCCTCCAGAAGACGCCGGGCTCGCGCTGGGAGGTGGCGACCGGGGAGGGCACCCTGTGCGGCCTCGCCGTGGAGATCGGCGCGGACGGGCTCGCCACGGGGGTCTGGCCCGTGCGCTTCGGTCCCCACCTTGAGGAGACCTGGCCGCGCCACTGGGATTAGAGCGCTCTCCGCCGGAGTGGACGCCGGTTCGGCGCAAGGGAGCGCGCAAACGCCATAACTTGGAGCATCGTTCTGGAGATCAGATCCGGGACGATGCTCTATCACTTTGTAGTCGCACGATGCGGAAAACCGGACTCCCCTTTTCCGCATCGTGCTCCAGGCTCTCGATCTTGCATCGTCTTTTTTCCGAAAGCCGACAACCACCTTTCGGGACGATGCTCCAGAGCCGTGGACGATTGCAGCGCGATCGGGAGCGGCTCCGGAGCCTGCCGCGTTCTCACGGAAGCATCCGACCGCTCTATCCTCTTGTGGCCGCACGATGATCTCGAAGAACCGGTTTCCATTTCTTCGCATCGTGCTCTAGGGCGCTCTCCGCGGGGCCGGCGGTGGCTTTCATTAAGCTACAGCCGCTATGCATGTTCTCCCGATTCCTTGCCGCAGCGGCGCGTCCCCCTCATGAAGGCCCTTCTCGTCGACGACAGCCCGTCGAGCCTTCTCGGCCTCCAGCGATTGGTCGAGGCGGAGAGCGGCGTGGTGTGCAGCGCGCACACCGACCCCCTGGTCGCGCTACAGGCGGCGCAGGCGGAGCGGTTCGACATCGCGCTCGTCGACTACGAGATGCCCCATCTCGACGGGATCGAACTGACGCGGCGCCTGCGCGCCCTGCCCGATTACCGGCGGGTGCCGATCGTGATGATCACCACGAGCGCGAGCGATCAGGTGCGCCTGAGCGCCCTGCAGGCCGGCGCCACCGATTTCCTGCCCAAGCCGGCCAACGCCATCGAGGTCCGGGTCCGGCTGCGCAACATGATCGAGCTCTCGGGCGCGTTCTGCACGATGAGCGACCAGGTCGCGTGGCTGGCCGATCAGGTCGAGGCGGCGACCCGGGCCATCCTCGAGCGCGAGGAGGAGATGATCCTGCGCCTCGCGCGCGCCGTGGAGTACCGCGACAACGACACCGGCGGCCACACGGTGCGGGTGGCCCGCTACAGCCGGATCCTGGCCGAGCAGCTCGGCCTCTCGCCCCTGTCCTGCCGCTCGATCTACCTCGCCGCGCCCCTGCACGACGTCGGCAAGGTCGCCGTGCCGGACGCGATCCTGCTGAAGCCGGGCCGGCTGGATCCGGACGAGTTCGAGGTCATCAAGGGCCATGCCGCGATCGGCGAGGAGATCCTCGGCGGCAGCCGCTGCGACCTGATCCAGCTCGCGGCCGAGATCGCGGGCAGCCATCACGAGCGCTGGGACGGCACCGGCTATCCCCGCGGGCTCAAGGGGGCGCTGATCCCGCTCTCGGCCCGGATCGTGGCCATCGCCGACGTGTTCGACGCCCTCACCTCGACGCGCCCCTACAAGGCGGCCCTCTCCACCGAAGAGGCCTTCGCCTATATCGGCGCCCAGCGGGGTACGCAGTTCGATCCCGCCTGCGTCGACGCCTTCCTGGCCGCCGCCCCGCGGATCCTGGCCGCGGGGCGCTAGGTCCTTAATCTGACATCGTCTTTTTCCGAAAGCCGGCAACCACCTTTCGGGACGATGCGCTAGAGCGCGCCGCGTTTTCACGGAAACAGCGGCACACTCGATCCCCTTGTGGCCGCACGATGGATCCCGGAAAACCGGTTTCCACTCTCTCACATCGTGCTCCAGCGGGGCTCACCGCCCCGCGCCGGCGATGGCGTCGATCTCCGCGGCGACGGCGTCCTGATGGAAGTGGTGCAGCATGTGCCCGGCCCCGTGCAGCCAGCGGAAGCGGGCCTCGGGGATCAGGGCGGCGGCGAGCGCCCCGTGCAGCCCGTTATTGACCACGATGTCGGCCGTGCCGCCGAGCATCCGCACCGGCACCCGGCAGCCCAGATAGGACAGGCTCGCCCGGGTCAGGGCCTGCCAGACGCTCATCGCGTCCTCGCCCTCCGCGATGAGCCGGCCCGGGCCGCTCGCCAGGGCGAAGGGGAAGGACCGGGCGAAGTTCTCCGGCATGGCCTGGGGCAGGAAGATCGCCCGCCAGAGCAGCGGCAGCAGGGCCGGATCGGCGCTCCAGGCGAGCCAGGGCGCGATGAGGTCGCCGAGCCAGGGCGCGAAGCGGGCGCCGAACAGCACCTGTTCCAGGCGCGGCTCGGGGAAGCAGAGGGGGGCGAGGGCGACCACGCCCCCGGTCTCGGCCGGGGCGCCGAGGCCGTGGCACAGGGCCACCGTCGCGCCGAAGGAATGCCCGACCAGGATCGGCCGCCGCACGCCGATCGCCCGCATGGCCTCGCCGATCAGCTCGGCCTGCCGCCAGGGGGAGGCGTCCACGAGGCGGGCCCGCTCGCTCAGGCCGTGGCCGGGCCGGTCCACGGCGATGACGCGGTAGCGCCGGCTCAGGGGCGCCGCGAGGGCGAGCCACATGTCCTCCAGGGCCATCAGCGTGCCGTGGATCAGCACGAGATCGGGCCCCGTGCCGGTCTCCGCGTAGGCGATGCTGCGGCCCCCGGGAAGCGGCATGACGCGGCGCGCCACCATCGGGGATGCGGTCTCCTCGGCCTCCGCCCGCGAGGGGAGGGTGGGGAGGAACGGTAGTACGGTCGCCATCTCAGGACTGGGACCGGCCGCGCCCGAGGATCACGAGGGAGGCCGCGGCGAGGCCGAGGCCGGCCGCCAGGGCGACGGGGTGCAGGCTCGCCCGGGTATAGGCGCTGGTGCGCATCACGTAGCCGGGCTGGTCGCCGCGGATATGGCCCGTATCGGCGGCGTCCGGCGCGTGGAGCGCCCCGGCCGGCCGGCGCGGCCGGCCGGGGCGCTTCTGCAGGGCGATGATCGCGGGGGCGAGGTGATCGAAGGCGCCCGGGGCGAATTCCTTGCCCGCCGCGAACAGCTTGCCCGCCCCGCCCACGAAGACGTCGCGCGTCGGGTGGACGGCGGCGTGCAGGATGGCGTGGGCCACCTCCTCCGGCGGGTAGACCGGCGGCGGCAGCATCGGCTCGCGGTCCATGTAGTTGCGCGCCCGCCGGGGCAGGGGGGTGTCGATGGAGGTGGGCTTGATCAGGGTGACCGAGACCGGCGCGCCCTCGTGGCGCAGTTCCATGCGCAGGGCGTCGGTGAAGCCCTTCACCGCGTGCTTGCTCGCCGAGTACATGCCCTGGAACGGGAAGGCGAGGTCGGAGGCGACGCTGCCGACGTTGATCAGCGCGCCCCCGCGCCGGGCGAGATGCGCGACGGCCACCAGCGCGCCGTTGACCGTGCCCCAGAAATTGGTGCGCAGCAGGCGCTCGTGGTCCTCGGGGGAGACCGCGCGCAGGGGCCCGTAGACGGTGAGCCCGGCCGCGTTCACCCAGGTGTCGAACCCGCCGAAATCCGCCACCGCCCGGGCGGCCACCGCCTCGACCTCGGCCCGCTCGCCCACATCGGCGCCGACCGCCACCGCCCGGCCGCCCGCGCGGACGATCGACCCGGCGATCTCGTCCAGGGCGGCGGCGCTGCGGGCCGCCAGCACGACGCGGGCTCCGCGGGCGGCGGCCATGCGCGCGGTGGCGAGGCCGATGCCGGAGGAGGCGCCGGTGATCACGATCGTCTGTTCGTGCAGGGGTTTGTGTCTCACGGGTCCTCGGTCTCGGGAATGGGACTGTGGATGTCCTACGCGCGAGGCCGGGAGATGTTGCCGGGATGAATGCAAAGTGCGGCGTCTCTCAGGCGGCGGTGCAGCGGTCGAGCGGCGGGGGCTTGGCCGCCTCCACCCGGTTCCGGCCCCGGTGCTTGGCGGCGTAGAGGGCGGCGTCCGCCCGCAGCAGCAGCCCGTCCACGGTCTCGCCCGGGCACAGTTCGGCGACGCCGAAGGAGCAGGTCTGGCGCCCGACCGCGGGCATCTCCGCCTCGGCCACGTGCCGGCGCAGGCGTTCCGCGAGGGCGCGGGCGCCCTCCAGGGCGGTGCCGGGGCACAGGATCATGAACTCCTCGCCGCCCCAGCGGCCCAGCGCGTCGCCGCCGCGCAGGCCCGCGCGCAGGACGTCGGCGAAGGCCACGAGCACGGCATCGCCCGCCGCGTGGCCGTAGCGGTCGTTGATCGACTTGAAATGGTCGATGTCGGCGAGCACGAGGCTCAGCGCCGCGTCGCCCTCGCCGGCGGTGCCGGATCCCGGCCGGGCCGTGCCCTCGCTCGCGCGCAGGACCGCGCGGGCGAGGCCCTCGTCGAGCTCGCGGCGGTTGCTCAGGCCGGTGAGCTGGTCGGTGCGGGCGAGATGGGCGAGGTCGCGGGTGCGCTCCTCGACCCTCGCCTGCAGCGTGGCGTTGGCCTCCTTGAGGTCGCGCATGAGCGCGGCGTTGTCGTCGAAGACGCGCCGCAGCTTGGCCGCCATCCCGTTGAAGACCTGCACCAGGAGGTGGAGCTCGTGGCTCCCCCGCGCCTCCAGCTGCAGGGGCCGGGTCCCGAGGTTGTCGGCGTCGAGCCGCTTCACGAAGGCGCTGATCTCGGCGAGGGGACGGCCCACCAGGCGGTGGACGACCACCGAGAAGATCGCCAGCAGGGCGAGGGTCTTCAGGACGGAGTTGATCAGGATGACGATGAGGGTGTCCTTCACCTGATCGAGGGCGATGCCGTCGTTGGAGCGCACGGTCCAGCGGCCGACCGGGTGGGGGCGGCGGGCCTCGTCCATGTAGACGAGGTCGAAATGCCGCTCGAAGGGCTTGTCGAAGAGGGAGAACCAGCGCGGCTGCGCCCCTTGCGAGGCGGCGGCGCTCTCGACGACCCGGCCCTGCTCGTCGCGCACCTCGACGCCCACGACCACCGGCATCTCCGCCATGCCCCGGAGGATGCCGTGGAGCACGCCGCTGTTGAAGTTCCAGAGGGCGTCGGCGAGCCCCTGCCCGAAGGTGCGCTCCATCGCCTGGATGTCCGTCTCCAGGCGGTGGTGGGCGCTGCGGTACTCGCTGACGATCTGGCCTCCGGTGACGAGGATCGCCACGCCGAGATAGCAGCTGAAGATCACCCGCAGCAGCCGGCCGGCGAGGGAGTTGCCGATGCGCCGTTCGGGCAGGTCGTGCAGGAAGGGAGCGGGCATCGCGCGCTACTCGCTCGCGAGGAAGGTGCGGTCGTAGACCTCGCGGATCGTCGCGCGGTCGCTCTCCTCGGCCCAGGCCTCGACGATCTGCCGGAAGGCCGGCGTCGTCCGCTCGACCCGCAGGACGTCGTCGATGCGGGCGACGAGGCGGCGGCCCCAATCCGTGTTCGGGCACATGACCCGGCTGAGCAGGGGCGCGGGCGCCTCGTCGAAGGGCAGGGCCGCGATGGCGCCCTCCGGCTCCAGCCGCTTGGCCTGGTAGGCGGCGATGGCCGAGTACTCCACGAGGTAGTCCAGCCTGTCCGTGAGCAGCATGCGGAAGGCCTCCCCGAACTCCGAGTGGATGCCGGCCTGGGCGGCCTCCCGCACGAGGGTGTCGATGGGCCCGCCGAGCGCGCGGTCCCGGAGGAAGCTGGTCCGCAGGGACCGGTCCGCGAGGAGGCGGGCCAGCGACAGCTTGCCCTCGGCCTCGAACCGCCCGCGCTCCGAGGGGCGCACGACGATCCGCAGGGGGTAGAACATGGCCACGGGCAGGGAGAACACGGCGAAGTGCTCCCGCTCCGGGGTCTTCACCCCGCCGATGAAGCAGAGGTCGGCCCCGGCCTTCAGGGAGGCCACGACGCGGGGGAACGGCGCCCGCAGGGTCGGCGCGGAGCCGTTGGAGAGGCGCGCGTCGAGGAGGTGGCGGATCCGGTCGAAGATCCCGCCGTCACGCTCCGGCCCGTCGGCGATCATGAAGGGCGGCGCGTCGTAGAGGGCCCAGGTGACGGGGGCGTCGGCCCGGCCCGGGCCCGGCGCCGCGAGCAGGCACAGGGCCGCGAGCGCCGCCCGGGGGCGTGCGGCAGGCCGGCCTTGCCGGACCCAGGAAGTGAACGGCCAGCGCCCCGTCGACATGGCACAACCATCGACTCGAAGTGGTCAACATCGCGTTGCGGCCGCGGGCTCGCGCCCGCAACGCACGCGCCGCGGACGTTGTGCGATGATCGCTTGGGGCGCAACCGGTTCCTGGCCCGGCAATGTCGTCCGCGGCGTGGATCAGCCCTCGATGATCCGCTCGCCGAGCTTGCGGTCCACCGTCCGGACCGTGTCGTCGATGGCGGCCTCCGGCATGCCGATCTGGTGCGCGATCAGCTTCACCAGGAGATCGACCCGCTCGATGAACGGCGCCCCGTTCGCCACGGCGCGGGCCGCGGAGGAGGGCTTGAGCAGGCTCTCGGCGGCCTTGGCGTACTTCTCGAACGGCACCTGATCGGCCGGGTCGGCGCCCAGGCGCCGGGCGACGGCGTCCACGTGCTCGTAGATCGCGCGGGACTGGGCGAGGTCGCCGTGCACCGCCTCGCGGATCGAGCGGGGCTCCTGAGCCGTGATGCAGCGGTAGTTGCCGGTGAGCAGCATCGACCACTTGGCGAGCGGCACGAACAGCGAGTCGAACACCTTGAGCTTGACGGGCACGTCGTGGCCGTCGAGGCGCACCGCGTCGATATCCGCCTCCAGTTCGCGCAGGAGCGCGTTGTGCGCCGCGTCGGCGAAGGTCGCCGCCTTGAAGTTCGTCGGCAAGCCGACATGCAGGACGTTGGCCCCTTCCTCCGGCGGGCGGAAGGCCTGCGGATCCGGCGAGCAGAGGGACACCAGGCCCGGCTCGAACCGGTCCCAGACGCCGGCATTGGTGTAGGCGTCGTCGAGGTCCATCCCCGCGAGCGCCGGGATCCGCTTCAGGTAGGGCAGGGGCGGCATGTTCATGATCGATAGGCACGGCAGCCTGGCCGCGGCGATCTTGATCATCAGCATGCGGATCGTGTGGTTGGTGTATTGCGGCTCCTGCATGGCGAGGCCGACGAGGTCGTAGGCGGCCACGTCGATATCCTCGGGGGGCGCCGCGTCGAGCTTGCCCGGCAGGTCGCGCGAGTGGATGGCGCGGTGGTCCGGCTCGTCGCGGAGCTTGATGCGGACCTCGGTGCCTTCCCGGTTGATGAGGTCGGCCGTCTTCCTGCGGCAGACCAGGGTCACGTCGTGGCCCGCCATCAACAGTTTCGTGCCCAGCAGGGAGCCGTACGAGGCGCCGAGGATGAGGATCTTGCGCGGCATGGTCTCACTCCCAGGTCTTTTGCAGTATTCTTGTTCTCGGCCCAGGCGGCGCGCCGGGCCGATGTGCTTGATCGGGCGCGACATCCCGCGAAGCCGTCAAGGTTGTAGGCCCGCGGACTGCCAGCGTCCATAGGCATGCCACATTTCAGCCATGCGGGCCGACGCTTCGGCCAAGACGCGAAACCCCGCCCGGCCGCGTCGCGGCCGAGCGGGGCTCCGGGCCCCCGTTCCAGGGCGCCCGCTCGCCGAACCGGCATCCGCCCGGCGGGGGGGCGCCCCAGGTCATTGTCTCCGCATCGTCCCCTCGCGAGCGACGGCGGCCACTCTGCGGGGCGACGCCTCAGTAGGGGCGGGCGTCGGTGCGGGGGCCGAACAGGTGCAGCGTGC
Organism: Methylobacteriaceae bacterium; assembly: GCA_947444195.1. Lineage (GTDB taxonomy): Bacteria > Pseudomonadota > Alphaproteobacteria > Rhizobiales > Beijerinckiaceae > Methylobacterium. Next base: position 53,016 of record CANEZL010000028.1, read on the forward strand.
CGTCGAGATCGTCGGCGCGGTCGGGCACCAGGAACGGCGCCGGGGCGAGCGCGCCGCGGCGGGGGGCGATGGCGCCGGTACGGGCGACGCCGCCGTCGACATAGGCCCCGTAGGCGGTCGCGGGTGCAGCGGGGGCCACGGTCTGCGCCGAGGCGGAGCCGGTCAGGGCGGCGAGGCCGAGGGCGCCCAGGGCGAGGCCGGCGGTCAGGGTCTTGCGCATCATAGTTCTCCTTTATTCGATCGGATCGGCAGCATATTTCTCAGTGCAGCATCCTGAAGGACAGATGCATCCGTCCTGAGACCGTGAGGATTTTTCCGCAAGATGCTGCGAAATGGCTGCGCATATCGAGCGATTGCTTCGATGTGACTGGGAACGTGCGTCCCGGCGATCGGTTCGCTGCTCCGCACAATAGGCGGATCGACCATGTGTCGCAGGGCGCGCATCGCCCACCTCCCTTGGATCCGGCCGGGCCAGCGGCATCGTCGCGGCAATGTTCTGCACGTTGAACTTGGAATAATTCCACAACATAGTTCTTGGATTCGGCCTCAGTCTTGCTATCAACCCGCTCACGCCGCTGTGAGTTATGCGTAGTCGCGAGATAAGAACATAATCTCGTGCCGGGCTGGGAAACTTGAAAATGGTACGATACGGGTCGTCGGTTGGGGCCGATACGTTGGCGCGCGCGCTCGGCGTGCCACTATGCTTGGTGCTGCTTTCGTCGGTCTGCGCATTGACTCTAGCGAGCCCGGTGCTGGCGCAGGCGACGAGCGAGGTCGAGCTGTCCGAGCTGAGCGTCACCGGCGAGGGGGCCGGGCGCACCCTCGGGGGCGCCCTGTACGGCCCGGGCGGCGCCTCGGGCCCGGTGCCCGGCTACGTGGCGAGCCGCAGCACCGTCGCCACCAAGACGGACACCCCGATCCTCGAGACGGCGCAGTCGATCTCCGTCGTCGGCCGCAAGCAGATCGAGGACCAGAACGCGCTCACCATCAACCAGGCCCTGCGCTACACCCCGAGCGTCACCACCGAGCAGCGCGGCGGGGCCGGCGCCACCCGCCTGGAGCAGTTCTACATCCGCGGCTTTCCCGCGCCGCTCTTCCTCGACGGCCTGCCGCTGCCGGGCAGCCGCGACGCCTCGCCGAGCGTCGATCCCTACCGTCTCGAGCGCGTGGACATCATCAAGGGGCCGTCCTCGGTGCTCTACGGGCAGTCGGGGGCGGGCGGCATCGTCAATCTCGTGTCGCGGCTGCCGCAATTCGTGCGCCACGGGGAGATCTTCGTGCAGGGCGGCGACTTCAACACGCTGCGCGGCGGCATCGATGTCGGCGGTCCGATCCCGTCCGAGGCGGGACCCCTCGCCGACCAGTTCGCCTACCGCATCATCGCCTCCGGCTGGAACGCGGACGGGCCGGCGGTGACGACGCGCATCGAGCGCGCCCTGATCAATCCGAGCCTGACCTGGCGCCCCTCCGCCGACACGCAGCTCACCGTCATCGGCAACTACCAGCGCGATCCCTTCTCGGGCTTCTACGGAGGTGTTCCGGCCGTCGGCACGGTGTTCCCGCGCAACTTCGGCAACGGCACCGTCGGCTATCTGCCGGCCACCTTCTACGACGGCGACCGCAACTTCGAGCGCTCGGACCGCACGCAAGGGTCGATCGGCTACCTGTTCGATCACCGCTTCAGCGACAACCTGCGCTTCCACTCGGCGGGGCGCTATCTCTACACCCAGGGCGACTACAGGAGCGTCTTCACCACCTTCGGCAATATCAATGGCCCCTTCGCCAGCGGCCCGATCCTCGGCCGCTCGCGCGGCGGCACGAACGTCCAGATCGATGCCCTCACCGTCGACAACAACCTCGTCGCGAATTTCGACACCGGCATCTTCGGGCATACCGTGCTGCTCGGCCTCGATCACCGCAGCTTCGAGACCCGCACCCTGTCCGGGCCCTTCCCGACGGCGCCGGAGCTGAACGTGCTGGCGCCGAACTACAACATGAACATCCCGTTCCCGGCCTTCACCGCGGACCAGCGCATCACCTCCGAACAGAGCGGCATCTACTTCCAGGATCAGATCAGGTTCGACCGCCTCCTGCTGACGCTGGGCGGGCGCTACGACTTCGCCCGTCAGTTCGGCCCGACCCGCACCCTGTCGAACAACGCGGTGGCCTATCAGGACGTGCCGGCGGAGGCTTTCACCGGCCGGGCGAGCCTGCTCTACCTTTTCGACAGCGGCGTCGCGCCGTACGTCTCCTACAGCGAGGCCTTCGAGCCGATCGTCAACGGGCGCATCTTCGATCCGGCCTTCGGCACCGCGGGCCGCATCCCCGCACCGATCGCCAGCAACCAGTACGAGGCCGGCATCAAGTACCAGCCCCCCGGCACCGACATCCTGCTCACCACCGCCTTCTTCGACATCCGGCGCACGAACGCCACCAACACCGATCCGGCCAATCCCAGCTTCGTCGTGCAGACCGGCGAGGTCGGCGTGCAGGGCGTCGAGTTCGAGGCGCGGGCCAACATCACCGAGGGCCTGACCCTGGTGGGCGGCTTCTCCTTCCTCGACATCCGCAACGTGCGCGACATCGGCACAACCGCGAACGACCTGACCGGCGCCCAGGTGCCCCTCGTGGGACGCCGCCCGGTGCAGGTGCCCGATTCCACCGCCTCGCTCTTCGTCGATTACCGCTTCACGGACGGACCGCTCACGGGCCTCGGGATCGGCGGCGGCGTGCGCTATCTCGGGCCCTCCTGGGGCGATCCGGCCAACACCTTCAAGGTGCCCGAGAGCGTGCTGCTCGATGCCCTGGTCTCCTACGACCTCAAGCACCTCGATCCATCGCTGCAGGGCTTCAACCTGCAGGTCAACGCTCAGAACCTCCTCGACGAGCGCTACGTGACGGGCTGCTTCACCTATTCCGGCTGCTATTACGGCCTGCCGCGCACCGTCCTCGCCACCCTGCGCTACCGCTGGTAGGGGCTTCCACCATGCAGAAGGGTTTCCGCCAATCGATGGCATGGCTGCATGCCTGGTCCGGCCTCGTGGTCGGCTGGGTACTGTTCGCCGTCTTCGTCACCGGCACCGCGAGCTACTACAAGACCGAGATCTCGCGCTGGATGCAGCCCGAGTTGCGGGCGGCGGAGGCCCCGGGGCCCGAGGCCCTGGCGGCGGCCGTCGAGCGCGGCGTGGCCTACATGCAGGTCCACGCGCAGGGCGCGCGGGCGTGGTTCATCACGCCGCCGCGGCCCGAGAAGCCGGTGGTGGAACTGTTCTGGCGCAACGGCCCCGGCCGGGAGCCCGGCCACGTCCTCCTCGATCCGGAGACTGGGGCGCCGGCCGCGGTGCGGGACACCAAGGGCGGCGATTTCCTCTACCGCTTCCACTTCGAGCTCAACATGGCCCCGCTCTGGGGCCGCTGGGTGGTCGGCATCTGCGCCTTCGTGATGCTGGTGGCGCTCGTCTCCGGCATCGTCACGCACCGGCGCATCTTCGCCGACTTCTTCACCTTCCGGCGCAACGCCAAGTCGGCCCAGCGCGGCTGGCTCGACGCCCACAACGTCACCGGCGTGCTGGCGCTGCCCTACCACCTGATGATCACCTATACGGGCCTCGTCACCCTGGCCCTGATGTACATGCCCTGGGGCATGCAGGCGGCCTACAAGGGCAACGCGCAGGCGCTCTACGCCGAGAGCGGCCAGATCACCACGCCCCGCCCGCCCGCCGGCCGCCCGGGCCAGCTCGCCCCGGTCGGGCCCATGGTGATGCAGGCCGTCGCCGCGATCCCCGAGCCCCTGGAGCGCGTCGCGATCCAGAACCCGCGGGACGCGAACGCCACCGTGATCGCGGTGTTCGAGGAGCCGCACGGCCTCTCGCACGAGCACCCGCAGGCCGCCTTCGACGGGGCCACCGGCGCGCTGGTCGAGCTTCGCCAGGGCGGGTTGAGGCCGGCCGCCAAGACCTTCTCCACGATGGTCGGCCTGCACGAGGCGCATTTCGCCGGCCCGGCCCTGCGCTTCCTGTTCTTCCTGTGCGGGCTCGCCGGCTGCGCCATGGTCGCGACCGGCCTGCTCCTGTGGAGCGTGGCGCGCCTTCCGAAGCCCGGGGCGCGGCCCTCCCTCGGCCTGCGCCTCGTGGACGGCCTGAACGTGGCGGCCATCGCCGGCCTGCCGGCGGGGCTGGCGGCCTTCTTCCTGGCGAACCGTCTCCTACCCCTGGGGCTGGCGGCCCGCGCGGATTGGGAGGTCTGGGCCTTCTTCGGCGCATGGATCGCGCTCGCGCTCATCGCCCCGTTCCGCCCCCGCGCGCGCGTCTGGCCGGAGATGCTCGCGGGCGTGGCCGCCCTCTACTTCGCCGTCGCCGCCGCGGACGGCCTGCGCATCGTCCGGGCGGGGCTCGCGGGGACGTGGCGGATCGAGCCGGTCTTCCTCGCCTTCGACGCCACGATGGTGGGGCTGGCGCTCCTTCTGCTCTTCGCCGCCCGCAAGGCCGGCCACATCGCGGACCGCCCCGCGCGGGCCGAGCGGCAGTTGCCCCGTTCCGGAGCCGGCGATTTTCGCGTCGATGAGAGCCGCGTGGAGGCGCCCGGCCTGCGATAGGACCGGTCCCGTCCTCCCGGCGGGCGATCGTCTCGAACGGGATACCGCTGCCGATCGCTCGCCTCGATCAGAGAGGGCCTCTTCTCCCCGCAAGGGCAGGGCGATCGCAGACGAGGCGCGGGTCCCCTCTCCCGTGCGGGAGAGGGACAGGGTGAGGGACCCGGAGCGTGCCGGAAGAACCGTTCCGTTTCCGCGGCAGTGTTATGCCTCTTCCGTAGAGTTCTCACCCCTCACCCCAGCCCTCTCCCGCCCGGGAGAGGGGGCGCGGCGCGGCTCTCGTGCGAGCCGAGGCCTGAGGCTGGCATTCCGAAGAGCTCGAACAAGCCGAAGGCAGATCGACACGGCCAAATGCGATCCCCCTGCCGCGAGGAGGCGGGGACAGAAGCCCTTCTCACCGAAGCCATCCCTTGGATCGGATCCAACGCTCCTCCAGCGCCGCATCGCTGCCGATCGCGGCGAAGAACACTTCGCGTGCTCGGCCGCACCGCGGCGGGATCGCGAAACGAACACAGTCCTTGTCGCCGATCGCGGCGGCAAGCACTGTATTGGCCGCGAATCATGACGATCCGCACCAGGAGTTGGCCAAGATGTTCCGTTCGCTCACGATCGCTGCCGTGCTCGGTCTCGGCCTCTGCGGCGCCGCGCAGGCCCAGGGCACCCGGCAGGAGGCCGCTCCGGCGGCGGCCCAGGGCGCGGCCCAAGGCGCCGCGCAGGCCCGTCCGGCCGAGCGCGCCGCGGCGCGCCCGCAGGGCCGTACGGTCCGGACCGCCCGCGCCCAGCGCTCCGCCACCTATCCGGGCGGGCGCGGCACCACCTGGAAGACCGGCCGCGATTCCCACGGCTTCGCCGGCACGCTCGGCGGCTGCCGCTTCCGCGGCCACGCGAGCCCCGACGGCTACCGGCTCGACCGCTCCTGCTGAGGATCGACGCGCGGGTTGATCCGGCGCCGCCCGGCCCGAGATGATGGGCTGGCGTGAAACCGGAGGGCCGCCCGCGTGCCGCACAGGGTCAGCGAGTCCGATGCCGCGCGGATCGGGGCGTTCCGTCCGGCCTCCGGCATGGAGACGCCGCGCTTCTCCGGCCTGCCGAGCTTCATGCGGCTCCCCGTGCGCGATCCGGGCGCGGCGGCGGGCGTCGAGATCGGGCTCGTCGGCATCCCCTTCGACGGGGCGACGACGAACCGGCCCGGCGCCCGGCTCGGCCCCCGCTTCGTGCGCGAGGCTTCCACCGGCACCCGGATGGTCAACCACGCCTCCGGCATCGCGCCCTACGCGCTCGCCGCCTGCGCCGATCTCGGCGACGTGCCCGTCAACCCGGTCGAGGCCGCCGAGACCTGTCGGCGGATCGAGGCGTTCTTCGCGGGCCTGCGCGGCGCCGGCATCGTGCCGCTGGCGGTGGGCGGCGACCACCTCGTCACCTATCCGGTCCTGCGCGCGCTGGGGGCCGGGCGTCCGCTCGGCCTCGTCCACATCGACGCCCACAGCGACACGGACGACGCCCAGTACGGCGGCACCCGGCTCACCCACGGCACGCCCTTCCGTCGCGCGGTGGAGGACGGCGTGCTCGACCCGCGCCGCTGCGTGCAGATCGGCATCCGCGGCAGCATGGACGCCGCGGACGAGCGCGACTGGGCCTGCGCGCAGGGCATCCGGGTGATCACCATGGAGGAGGCGGTGGCCCGCGGCCTGCCCGAGATCGTGGCCGAGGCCCGCACCGTGGTCGGGGCGGGCCCCACCTATCTCAGCTTCGACATCGACGCCCTCGACCCGGCCTACGCCCCGGGCACCGGCACGCCGGAGATCGGCGGCCTCACCTCCCGCGAGGCGCTCTACCTCGTGCGGGCCTTGCGCGGCCTCGACCTCGTGGGCGCCGACCTCGTGGAGGTCGCCCCGCCCCTGGATCCCTCTGGGCTGACGGCGCTGGCGGGCGGCCAGATCGCCTTCGAGATCCTCTGCCTGCTGGCGGATGCCGTGGCGACGCGCCGGGCCGCGGCCCAAGCGTCGCCCCAGGCCTGAGGCCGGGCCCCCCTCGATCTCGCACGGCCGCAATGCGAGCGGCCCCGGAATCCGCGAGCAGCGGAGGGGACGAGCCGAAGCCGCGCTGTTCCCGGCTTCCGGGCTCGCCCTCGGCGGTCCGCAACGGCGGCGGCGAGGCTCGGTCCCCGAGCCGGTCGGGGAGGCCGTATCGCACGGTCCCCCGCAGGGCCTTCCCGCCCCGTTTGCCGCACGAGAGGGCCCGTGCGAACCCGAAGCGACACCGCTACAGGATGAAGCGGCTCAGGTCGGCGTTGGCGGCCAGACTCTCGACGCGTTCGCGCACGTAGGCCGCGTCGATCGCGATCGTCTCGCCCGAGCGGTCGGTGGCGGTGAAGGAGATCTCGTCGATCACCCGTTCCAGCACGGTCTGGAGGCGGCGGGCGCCGATATTCTCCACCGAGCCGTTCACCTCCACGGCGACGCGGGCCAGCGCGTCCACCGCGTCCTCGGAGAAGGCCAGCGTCACGCCCTCGGTCTCCATCAGCGCGACCGTCTGCTTGATGAGGCTCGCCTCCGTCGCGGTGAGGATCTGCTTGAAGTCCTCCACGGTCAGCGGCTGCAACTCGACCCGGATCGGCAGGCGCCCCTGCAACTCGGGCAGCAGGTCGGAGGGCTTCGAGACGTGGAAGGCGCCGCTCGCGATGAACAGCACGTGGTCGGTCTTCACCGGCCCGTGCTTGGTCGTCACCGTGGTGCCCTCGATGAGCGGCAGCAGGTCGCGCTGCACGCCCTCGCGGGAGACGTCCGCCGAGGAGCGGCCCTCGCGGGCGCAGATCTTGTCGATCTCGTCGAGGAAGACGATGCCGTTGTCCTCCACCTCGCGGATCGCCTCGCGCACCAGGGCGTCGTCGTCCACGAGCTTGTCGCTCTCCTCGGTGAGAAGCGGCGCGTGGGCGTCGCGCACGCTGATGCGGCGCGGCTTGCCCCGCTGGCCGCCGAAGGCCTTGCCGAGCATGTCGCCGAGATTGACCGCGCCCATGGAGGCGCCGGGCATGCCGGGGATCTCGAACATCGGCAGGCCGGAGGGACCGCCGACGGCGAGTTCCAGCTCGACCTCCTTGTCGTCGAGTTCGCCGTTGCGCAGCTTCTTCCGGAAGCTGTCGCGGGTGGCGGCGCTCGCGGTGGCGCCGACGAGGGCGTCGAGGATGCGCGCCTCGGCCGCGGCCTCCGCCTTGGCCTTCACCGCCTTGCGCTTCTCCTCCCGCGTCAGGCCGATGGCCACCTCCACGAGGTCGCGCACGATCTGCTCCACGTCGCGGCCGACATAGCCGACCTCGGTGAACTTGGTGGCCTCGATCTTCAGGAAGGGCGCGTTGGCGAGCCGGGCGAGGCGGCGGGCGATCTCGGTCTTGCCGCAGCCCGTCGGCCCGATCATCAGGATGTTCTTGGGCGCCACCTCCTCGCGCAGCGGCCCGGTGAGCTGCTGGCGGCGCCAGCGGTTGCGGAGCGCGATCGCCACCGCGCGCTTGGCCTCGTGCTGGCCGACGATGAAGCGATCGAGCTCCGATACGATCTCGCGGGGGGAAAAGGTGGTCATCGAACTCCAACCGGGTGCGGCAGACGGGCCGCCAAGCGAGAGGGAAGCGCGCCGAGCACGGGCCGGCGCAGGGCCTGCCAGCCGGCGCCGAGCATCAGCACGAAGGCGCCGAGCACGAGGAGGCTGAGGGGCACCACCGAGCCTTCGAGCCCGGCCCGCCGGATCAGCCAGCCCGTGGCGATGCCCGCATAGACGAGCCCCGCCACCAGGATCGCCCGGCGGTCGGTGGCGAGCGCCACGAGCGAGAGCAGCAGCACGACCGCGAGGATCGCCGCGGCCCCGGCCGCCGAGACCGCACCCCCCCGCACGAAGGGGGCGAGCACCGGGTGCACGATCATCGGCGCCGCCAGGAGGTGGAGCCAGAAGGCGATGTCGGTGCGGCGGGTCAGGCGCTGCGGGTCCGCGAGGTCGTATCGCATGGCGAGGCTGAATATCGTGAGGCCGAGCGCCGATACCAGGGTGTTGAAGCTCAGCGTGCTGAGGCCCGGCAGCGCGGCCTGGGCGAGGCCCAGCACGATGCCGGCCGCCGCCGCCGCCCCGGCCGCGACGGTGATCGGCACCCGGAAGCGCCGGTAGTGCAGCAGCGCGGCGCCGAGCATGGCCGTGAACGACAGGGCGAGCGACAATCCCTGAAGGGCATCGAACCGGGCCGGCGTGCCGAGCCAGGCCGCGATCGACGACGCCACGGCGAGGAAGACGGCGCCGGAGAAGGCGGCGAGCAGGGCGATGCTCGGCAGGGCCATGCGGCGGCGGCGGGAGAAGAGTTCGGCCAGACCCCAGCTCAGCAGCGCGACGCCGGCCGCCGCCGGGGCGGGCCCGGCATGGAGGCCGCCGAGGTAGAAGGCCGCCCCCAGGAACAGGGCGATGCCGAGGGTGACGAAGATGTCGGCGAAGCCGGTGACGAAGCGCAGCCGCTCCGGATCGTCGGCGAGGTCGCGCTCGGGCGCGGGCGTCCCGGGTGCCCCCGCACCGTCCTCGCGGCTCAGGCGGTCGAGGCCCTCGGCCTGGGCGGCGGAGATCAGGCCGCGCGCGACGGCGCGGGAGAGAAGCTCGGGATCGATCGTCGGCATGGAGCGGAAGGGCCTCGGCGTCGCGGGCCCTCATCGCATATCCGCGCGCCGATGGGAGCGGCACGCGCGATCTTATCGCGGCCGCACGAGGATCCCGGGAAACCGGGCTCCGCCACCTCGCACCGCGCTCCGGGACAGGAACCGACGGCCCGGCGACCCCGGCTCAGGCCGCCCGCACCCCGCCGACGAACCCGTCGACCTCGGCGGTGAGCCTGTCCGTGCGCCGGGTCAGGTCGCCGGCCGCGGCCAGCATCCGCTCGGCGCCCGATCCCGCCTCGCGCGCCGCATGACGCACCTCGGCCATCACCGCGGTCACGGCCTGGGTCCCCAGGGCGGCGTCGGACACGCTGCGGGCGATCTCCTGGGTCGCGGCCTGCTGCTCCTCCACCGCGGCGGCGACGCCCAGCGCGATCTCGTGCACGCTGCCGATGGTGCCGTTGACGGCGCTGATCGCCGCCACGGTCTCGCGGGTGGCCTCCTGGATGGTGGCGATCTGCTGGGTGATCTGGTCGGTGGCCCGCGCCGTCTGGCCGGCGAGTTCCTTGACCTCGGTGGCCACCACCGCGAAGCCCCGGCCCGCCTCGCCCGCCCGCGCCGCCTCGATGGTGGCGTTCAGCGCCAGCAGATTGGTCTGGCCGGCGATGCTCGCGATCAGGCTCACTACCTCGCCGATCCCGGTCGCGCTGCGGGCGAGGATCTCCACCTGCTCCTGGCCGCGCCGGGTCCCCGCCACGGCCCCTGCGGCGGCGTCCGCCGTGCGCGAGACCTGACGGCCGATCTCCTCGGCGCTGGCGGCGAGTTCCTGGGCGGCCGCGGCCGCCGCGTGGACGCTCGCGGCCGTCTCCTGCGCCCGGCTGGAGCCGGCCTCGGAGCGCCCGCTCGTGGCCTCCGCGTTGCCCGCGAGCGTGCGGGCCGTCGTCTCCATCTCCGCGGCCGAGCGGGCGAGATGCTGCACCAGCTCGCCGACGCTGCCCTCGAAATGGTCGGCCAGCGCCGCCATCTCGGCGCGCTTGGCGTCCTGCGCCAGGGCGCCGGCCTGCGCCTGCTGCGCGCGCAGCCCCTCGGCGGCGCGCATGGCCTCGGCGAAGACCTGCATGCTCGACCAGATCGCGCCGATCTCGTCGCGGGAGGGCTTCACCGGGGGCAGCGTGTGCCGGCCGGCGGCGAGGTTGCGGATCGCCTCGGAGACCGCCGCGAGGGGGCGGCCGACCTGCCGCTGGGCGATCAGTCCGCCGACCACGAGGCAGCCGAGGCTGCCGCCGAGGGCGAGCATCAGGAGGAGGATCATGCGGTGCCGGTAGAGCGCGTCGGAGGCCGCGTCGATCGCCGCGACGTCCTCGCGCCCGCGCTTGACCAAGTCCGCGATGCCGGCCTGGAAGGCGCGGCGGTTGCCCTGGTTGGCCTCGTTGAAGCCGAGCTCGGCCGCCGCCCGCGGCGAGACCTCCGTGCCCGCCCGGGCGATCTCGTTGCGCATCGCGGCGAAGGCGGCGGCGTCCTTCGCGACGCGCTCGAACAGGTCGCGCTCCTCGGCGCGCACCAGGGGCGCCCAGCTCTTCAGGAGCTCGTCCATCGCGGCGAGGCCGCGCCGGATGCCCTCCGCGTATTTCTTGGCCTCGGCGCGGTCGGCGGAGGCGTAGACCCCGCGCGAATCCATCGTCACCTCGGAGGCGAGGCGGTTGAGGTTGGCCCCGTTGAGGGCCCGGGTGGCGGCGAGCCGCGTGTCGGTGAGCGCCGCATCGAAGCTGCTCAGGGAGCCCACGCTGAGGGCGGCCACCGTCAGCGTGACGGCGCTGCAGCCCGCCACGAGGCCGAGGAGTTTCGTCCCGATCTTCATTGGAAGCGCTTCCCTCGAACGGTCCCCGCCGATCCGGACGATGGCCGGCGGAGCAGGGAGCGCGTCAGCACGTGGCGGCGGAGCGCCGCCCGCTCGTCGCGGGTGCGGGACGCCTTCCGCCGGGATGCACCCTGGCCGGGATATCTCAATTCAGGGTTAAGATCGGCTCAGGGTTAAGGTCGGCCCTACTTCGCCGCCTCGACGTCGAGGCTCTCCAGAACGAGGCTTCCATTGGTATAGACGCAGATGTCGGCCGCGATGCGCATGGCGCGGCGGACGATGGTCTCCGCGTCGTGCTCGCCGTCCTCCAGGGCCCGCGCGGCGGCGAGCGCGTAGTTGCCCCCCGAGCCGATGGCCATCACCCCCGTCTCGGGCTCCAGCACGTCGCCCGCGCCCGACAGCAGCAGGCTCACCTCCCGGTCGGCCACCAGCATCATCGCCTCCAGGCGGCGCAGGTAGCGGTCCGTGCGCCAGTCCTTGGTCAGTTCGACGCAGGCGCGGGTGAGCTGGCCCGGATACTGCTCCAGCTTGGCCTCCAGGCGCTCGAACAGGGTGAAGGCGTCGGCGGTCGCGCCGGCGAAGCCCCCGATCACCGCGCCCTTGGCGAGGCGGCGGACCTTGCGGGCGTTGCCCTTCACGATGGTCTGACCGAGGCTGACCTGCCCGTCGCCGCCGATGACGACGCGGCCGCCTTTGCGCACCATCAGGATCGTCGTCGCATGCATCCGGGGCGGGGCGTCGTGCTCTGCCAAAGGTGTCTCCGCGGTGAGGCCGGTGGTTCCCGCCCGCAGGTAAGCGCTGGCGCGCCCGAATGCCAACACGGCGCTTGACCCGGAGGCCGATTTGCGGGCGAAGGACGGGCAATCCCCACGAACCGCGAGGAGCCGGCCGATGCCGCCGCTGTCCGAACTGTCCAGAGATGCCCTCGAAGACCTGCATGCCGGGCTCGTCCAGGAATACGAGGCCCTGAAGGCCCAGGGGCTGAAGCTCGACATGACCCGCGGCAAGCCGGCCTCCGCGCAGCTCGACCTCGCCACCGCGATGCTGGCGCTGCCGGGCAACCGCGACACCACCGCCGAGGACGGCACGGACGCGCGCAACTACGGCAACATCCAGGGCCTGCCCGAGACCCGCGCCCTGTTCTCGACCCTGATGGGCGTGCCGGCCGACCAGATCGTGGTCGCCAACAATTCGAGCCTCGCGCTCATGCACGACAGCATCGTCTACGCGCTCCTCAAGGGCGTGCCCGGCGGCAAGGGTCCGTGGTCGAAGGAGGAGCCGATCAGCTTCCTCTGCCCCGTGCCGGGCTACGACCGCCATTTCGGCATCTGCGAGGGCTACGGCATCCGCATGATCCCCGTCGACCTCACCGGCGAGGGGCCGGACATGGAGGCGGTGGAGAAGGCCGTGGCCGACCCCGCCGTGAAGGGCATCTGGTGCGTGCCGAAATACGCGAACCCCACCGGCGAGACCTACGGCGAGGCCACCGTCCGCCGGCTCGCCGCGATGAAGACCGGGGCGCCCGATTTCCGCATCTTCTGGGACAACGCCTACGCGGTGCACCACCTCACCGCGGAGCGGCCGGCGCTCGCCAACATCGTCGAGGCCTGCGCCGCGGCCGGCAACCCGGACCGGGCCGTCGTCTTCGCCTCCACCTCGAAGGTGACGATCGCCGGCGCGGGCCTCGCCCTCTGGGCCTCCTCGCCCGCCAACGTGCGCTGGTACCTCGCCCAGGCCGGGCGGCGCTCGATCGGCCCGGACAAGCTCAACCAGCTCCGCCACGTGCGCTTCCTGCGCGACGACGCGGGTATCGGTGAGCACATGGAGAAGCACCGCGCGCTGATCGCGCCGAAATTCGCCGCGGTGGCGGAGGCCTTCGCGGCCCGGCTGAGCGGGCAGGGCGTGGCCCGCTGGACCGATCCGCGGGGCGGCTACTTCGTCACCCTCGACGTGCAGGACGGCACCGCGAGCCGGGTGGTGACGCTCGCCAAGGAGGCGGGCATCGCCCTGACGCCGGCGGGCGCGACGCATCCCTACGGCCGGGATCCGCACGACCGGACGCTGCGCATCGCGCCGACCTTCCCGAGCCTCGCCGAGGTCCGCAAGGCGGCCGAGGCGGTGGCCCTCTGCACACTGCTCGCCGCCTGCGAGGCGCGGCTGGCGGCCTGAGCGGGAACGATGCGGGAGACCCCTCTCCCCGCGCGCGGGGAGAGGGCCGGAGCGCGCCTCAGCGGCGGCTCTTGACGCTCACGACGTTGGAGGCGCGCGCCTTCTGCTCGGGGAGGGTATCCTTGACGGTCCGGACGATGGCGCTCGCATCGAGGCCGGCCTCGGCGTACATGCGGTCGGGGGTGTCGTGGTCCTGGTACAAGTCCGGCAGCGTCATCGTCCGCACCCGAACCCGGCCCCCGTCCAGCGCCCCCCGCTCGGCGAGAAGGTGCAGAACCATCGCACCGAAGCCCCCCCGCGAGCCCTCCTCCAGCGTCACCA
>CANEZL010000029.1 GCA_947444195.1 Methylobacteriaceae bacterium
GACCACCTCGCTCGGCAAGCCGGTCGGCAAGGACTCCTCGCTGAAGACCTGGGAAGGCGATCAGTGGAAGACCGGCGGCGGCTGCACCTGGGGCTGGTTCTCCTACGATCCCAAGCTCGACCTGATGTATTACGGCTCGGGCAACCCCTCGACCTGGAACCCGAAGCAGCGTCCGGGCGACAACAAGTGGTCCATGACGATCTGGGCGCGTAACCCGGACACCGGCATGACCAAGTGGGTCTACCAGATGACCCCGCACGACGAGTGGGACTACGACGGCATCAACGAGATGATCCTCACGGATCAGAAGGTTGACGGCAAGGATCGTCCGCTCCTGACCCACTTCGACCGCAACGGCTTCGGCTACACCCTCGACCGCGCGACCGGCGAACTCCTCGTCGCCGAGAAGTTCGATCCGGTGGTGAACTGGGCCACCAAGGTCGACATGGACAAGGGTTCGAAGAACTACGGCCGGCCGCTGGTCGTGTCGAAGTACTCGACCGAGCAGAACGGCGAGGACGTGAACTCGAAGGGCATCTGCCCGGCGGCTCTGGGCACCAAGGACCAGCAACCCGCGGCCTTCTCGCCCAAGACCGGCCTGTTCTACGTGCCGACCAACCACGTCTGCATGGACTACGAGCCGTTCCGGGTGAGCTACACCCCGGGCCAGCCCTATGTCGGTGCGACCCTGTCGATGTACCCGGCCCCGAACTCCCACGGCGGCATGGGCAACTTCATCGCCTGGGACAACACCCAGGGTAAGATCAAGTGGTCGGTGCCCGAGCAGTTCTCGGTGTGGTCGGGCGCGCTCGCCACCGCCGGTGACGTGGTCTTCTACGGTACCCTTGAGGGCTACCTGAAGGCCGTCGACTCGAAGACGGGTAAGGAACTGTACAAGTTCAAGACCCCGTCGGGCATCATCGGCAACGTGATGACCTACCAGCACAAGGGCAAGCAGTACGTGGGCATCCTGTCGGGTGTCGGCGGCTGGGCGGGCATCGGCCTCGCGGCCGGTCTCACCGACCCGAATGCCGGTCTCGGCGCGGTCGGCGGCTACGCGGCCCTGTCGAGCTACACCAACCTCGGCGGTCAGCTGACCGTCTTCGCCCTGCCGAACTGATCGGCAGCGGTCCCTAGCCTGAACGGGGGTGCCGGTGCGGTTTTCCGCGCCGGCACTCCCGTGCGTGCTGTCGGGTGCGGCTGTTCCGTCCGCCTCCGCCCTGGAGCACGATGCGAGAGCGCGGGATCCGGTTTCTCGGAATCGTCGTGCGACCAGGACAAGACCGAGCGTGCTGACGTTTCCACGAAGGCAGCACGCTCCGCGATCCCCGTTTTCCACCCGTCCCGATGCCGCAGCGCTATCCACTCCGGCCGGGAACGCCCTAGAGTCACTCCGAAGAGATCGACCGGATCGAGAGGTCCCGACGCGATCCAATCAGGGAGAAAACATTGCGCCGTAACCTCAGCACTTCTGTCACGCGGCCGCTCGTGGCTGCCCTCGCCCTAGCAACCATCGGTGTGGTTGCCGTACATGCTGAGGATGCCAAGCCTGCCGATCCCGCCCTCGCCAACTCCCTGAACGCGAACGACAAGTCCGCGGAGCAGGACCCGAAGCTCCTGAAGAGGGACGCGGCGGTGAAGGTCGACGACGGCAAGTACTTCGATGCCGAAGGCCACCCGACCTTCCACATCACCAACGAAGGCAAGAAGGTCGACTGGTTCATGTATTCGGGCTACCGGCGCTACCACGCCGAGTGCCACGTCTGCCATGGCCCGGACGGCATGGGCTCCACCTACGCCCCCGCCCTCAAGGATTCGCTGAAGCGCCTCTCCTACGAGGAGTTCATCGGCATCCTGGCCGGCGGCAAGCAGGACATCAGCGCCAGCCAGCAGCAGGTGATGCCCGCCTTCGGCGATAACAAGAACGTCATGTGCTACGCCGACGACCTCTACGTCTACCTCAAGGCCCGGGCCGCCGGCGCCTGGGGCCGGGCCCGTCCCGGCGACAAGGAGGAGAAGCCGGAAGCGGCCAAGAAGCAGGAGAAGGAGTGCCTGGGCGGCTGATGACGCCCATCACGCCATCGCGGATTGCCGTGGCCTGCGCGCTCCTGCTGATTCCGGCAGGGGCGCGCGACGCCTCCGCGCAGCATATGCCCGATCTCGTCACCACGGACACGCTCCGTGTCTGCGGCGATCCGGGCAACATGCCGTTCTCCGAGCGGAAGGAGAACGGCTTCGAGAACCGGATCGCGGCGATCGTCGCCGACGAGCTGAAGGTCAAGGTCCGCTATTACTGGCTCACGCAGGGGCCGGGCTTCGTGCGCAACACCCTCGGCACGGGCCTGTGCGACGTGATCGTCGGCACTGCCTTCGGGGGCGAGCTGGTCCAGAGCACCAACCCCTACTACCGCTCCGCCTACGCCGTGGTGAGCCTGCGGGGCAGCCTCGACGGCATCACCGCCCTCGACGATCCCCGCCTCAAGGGCAAGCGCATCGGCGTCATCGCGGGCACGCCGCCGGTCAACCGGATGGGCGAGCTCGGCCTGATCTCCGACATGCGGGCCTACGCGCCCTACCAGCTCGATCCCGGGCGCAAGCACCAGACCGTGGGCGCCGAGATCGTGGCGGACCTCGCCGCGGGCAACCTCGATGCCGCCGTCCTGTGGGGCCCGGCCGCCGGCTGGCTCGCCCGCGAGACCGGCAGGCAGACGGGCAAGACCATCGACGTGGTGCCCCTCCTCAAGGAGCCCGACCGCCCGGCGATGACCTACCGCATCGGCATGGGCGTGCGGATCGGCGAGGAGGACTGGAAGCGCAGCCTGAACGCGGTCCTGCGCAAGCGCCGGGCCGATATCGAGCAGGTGCTGCGCGATTTCGCGGTGCCGCTCCTCGACGAGAACGAGAACAGGCTGCTCGAACCGGGGCGCTGACCGGCGAACGTTGGGTCAGGCCGGGACGATGCCGGTCCGGTCGAGCTTGGCCAGGGCCTCGGCGACGGTCTCGCCGCCGATCGCGAGGTCGGGGGCGATCTCGGCGAGGGGCACCAGCACGAAGGCGCGCTCGCGGACGAAGCGGTGCGGCAGGATCAGCCGTTCGTCGGCGACCGTCGCGCCCTCGTAGGACAGCAGGTCGATGTCGATGACCCGCGGCCCCCAGCGGCGCTCGCGCACCCGGCCGAGATCCCGCTCCACGGCGAGGCAGGCATCGAGGAGCCCGTGCGGGTCCAGTTCGGTCTCGACCGCCAGCGCCCCGTTCAGGAACCAGTCCTGGTCGGTGTCGCCCCAGGGCGGCGTGCGGTAATCGGCCGAGCGCCCGGTGACGCGGATGCCGGGCCGGGCGCCGAGCCCCGCCACGGCGGCGTCGAGCATGGCGGCCTTGTCGCCGATATTGCTGCCGATGCCGAGCCAGGCCCGCTTCACGCGCCCGGTCCCCGCCGGCGGGTGATGACGACGCCGACCCCTTCTAGGATCGCCGGCACCGGCGCGCTCGGCTTGTCCACCTCCACCGTGATCGCCTCGATCCGCGCGAAGCGGGCGAGGATCTCCGCGGCGATCGTCTCGGCCAGGGCCTCGATCAGGCGGAAGCGCCGCTCGGTGGCGACCGTGACGGCGATGGCGGCGAGGTCGGCATAGCTCACCGTCTCGCCCACCTCGTCCGTCGCGCCGGCGGGGGCGAGGTCGAGGCTGGCCTCCAGGGTGATGTAGAAGCGCTGCCCGAGGCGCTCCTCCTCGGGCAGGACGCCGTGACGGCCGTAGACCGCGATGCGGCTGACCCGGATGCGGTCGCTCATGCCCCGACTCCGGCGGGCCGCATCACCGCGTCGACGATGCGCAGGGCCTCCACATGGGCGGCGACGTCGTGGACGCGCACGATGTCGGCCCCGAGGGTCGCCGCCAGCGCGTGGGCCGAGAGCGAGCCGTGGAGCCGGTCGGCCGGCCGGGTCTCCCGGTCGTGCAGGCGCCCGAGCAGCGACTTGCGCGAGACGCCCACGAGGACGGGGAAGCCCAGCGCCCGGATCTCGGGGAGGCGGCGCAGGGCCTCCAGATGCTGCTCCCAGCTCTTGCCGAAGCCGATGCCGGGATCGAGGGCGATGTCCCCGTCCGGTATGCCGGCCGCCCGGGCGATGGCGAGCGAGCGCTCGAAGAAGCCGAGCATGTCGGCGAGGATGTCCCGGGCGGGGTCGATCGTCTCGCGGTTGTGCATCACGATGACGGGGGCCCCGTGGGCGGCGGCGACGCGGGCGATCTCCGGCTCGCGCTGCAGGCCCCAGACGTCGTTGACGATGCGGGCGCCGGCCTTGAGGGCGGCTTCCGCGGTGGAGGCCTTGTAGGTGTCGATGGAGATCGGCACCGCGGTCTCGGGGGCGAGCGCCCGGATCACCGGCAGGACGCGGGCCTGTTCCTCGGCGGCCGGGACCGGCGTGTGGCCGGGCCGGGTCGATTCCCCGCCGATGTCGAGGATCGCGGCCCCCTCCCCCACGAGGCGCGCGGCCTGCGCGCGGGCGGCCGCCTCGCCCTGGAACAGGCCGCCATCCGAGAAGGAATCCGGGGTGACGTTGAGGATGCCCATCACCAGGGTGCGCCGCCCGAGATCGGGCAGCAGGCGGGCGAGGGTCGAGGGCGGCGGGCTCACGCGCTGGCAGGGTCCTGAAACGGCGGAAGATCCGGGTTTGTCAGAGAGCCCGGGCCCGCGCAACAGGGGGCGATCAGCGGTTCATGGTGCGGAAGCGGCAGACGCGGCCGGTGTCGCGGAAGCCCGCCGGGCAGCGCCGCACGCAGGCGCCGGCCGCGTATTTCAGCGGCGGCCGGCAGAAGGTCGATTTGAAGCGCTGGTCGCCCCTGTCGCGCGGGGCGGCCTGCACCGTCGCGGAGGCGAGCGTCAGCAGGAGGGCCGACAGGGCGAGAAGCGTGGGCATGACGGTATCCGGTTCGAACCGACCGTCAACGCCCGCGCCCCGCGATCGCTCCGGAGCGCCGTTTGCCCAGGCTCAGCCCCGGTAGCACCGGATCTCCGCCTCGGCCTGGGCGCGGCGCAGGTCCGCGACCTTGTCGTCGAAGATCTTGGTCTGGCGGAACTCGTTGGAGCGCTGGCCGATGCCCTGGCGCATGGACAGGATCGTGCTCGCCTGCACGTACTTGTCGTAGGGCAGGATCGCGGCGAGCTGATCGAGGGAGCACGCGCATTTCTGCAGGCTCTCCCGGGTCTGGCCGTTGGCCGCCATGCAGGCGAAGACGTAGTCGACCCGCGCGTCGGTGGGATAGTCGTTCTCGCTCTCCGCGGCGCGCACCGGCAGCGCCAGCGCCGCGAGGGCCAGGGCCGCCAGCGCGGCGCGCTCAACCCGCCTTCTGCTCATAGCTCAGCTTCTCCTCGAGCAACTCGCCGCCCTCCGGCGTCTTCGACTGCGCCTCGATCGAGACGACCTCGCCGGGCACGCTCGGCGAGGTGACGAAGGTGTAGGTCATGTTCTCCATGCCGCGCATGCGCTGGGTCATGGAATCGCCCTCGAAGGGCTTGGTCTCCACCCGCCAGCCGTCGACCTCGCGGCCCTGGAAGCTCACCTTGGTCGGCGTCACCACGGCCTTGTCGCGCAGGCCCTTGCGGATCGCGTTCTTGAGGTAGCGCGGGTTGGCCTCCAGCACGCGGGCGAGGCCGCGCAGGTGGTTCTCCAGGAACAGCGAGATGATGGGATTGCCCGGCATGTCCTCGAAGGGGCCGGCGGGCACGCGGTTCATGCCGGAGAACATCACCACGCGGATGGTGCGCGCATCGGCATCCTTGGCCGGCTCGACCGTGAAGGTGATCGTGTCGTTGAGGGGCGGCCCGAAGGGCCCCTTGCTGATGCCCGAGCGGCGCAGGTAATCGTAGGTGATGGTCGAGCCCGGGGCGGCGTTCCTCATCTGCGGCGCCTCGAACAGCAGGTCGGCGGCAGTGGGCGCGGAGACGTTCGCCTTCGTGGGCGCGGGCGCTTGGCCGGGCGCCGGGCCGGGCGTCTCCTGAGCCAGGGCCGGCGCGGCGGCCAGGGCGAGCGCGAGCGCCGGACACATCAGAAACTTCACAGCGGGACTTCCTCCTTGAGGGGCGAGCGGACGTTGCTGCCGATCGTCCGGTAGACGTAGTCGGGCGGGGTCTCGGCCGCCTCCTCGGTGGCGAGCGCCCGCACCTTGGCGTGGAGCGGCGAGAGGGAGCAGGCCGGGTCGGTGGCCGCGGCATCGCCCGCGAGCGCGAGCGCCTGGCAGCGGCAGCCGCCCCAATCCCGCTCGCGCCGGTCGCAGGAGCGGCAGGGCTCCTGCATCCAGTCGGTGCCGCGATAGGCGGTGAAGGCCGGCGACCGCGTCCAGATCTCGGCGAGCGCGTGCTCGGTGACGTACCAGAATTCGAGGTTCGGGATGGTCTCGGCCGCGTGGCAGGGCAGCACCTTGCCCTGGGGCGTGACGTTCATCAGCTTGCGGCCCCAGCCGCCCGCGCAGGCCTTGGGATACTTGGCGTAGTAGTCCGGCACCACGAGGTCGATGACGAGCTGGCCCTTCAGCCGCTCGCGGGCGGCCTCCACGATCCTGATCGAGCGGTCGACCTCGGCCTTGTTCGGCATCAGGGCGGCGCGGTTGACGTAGGCCCAGCCGTAATACTGCGTGTGGGCGACCTCCAGCCGCTTGGCGCCCATCGTCACCGCGAGATCGATGAAGCCCTCGACCTCGTGGATGTTGCCGCGGTGGATCACCGAGTTCAGCGTGAGCGGCAGGCCGAGCTGCACCACCTTCTCGGCGAACGCCATCTTCTGCGGCTGGGCGTTCTTCAGGCCGCCGATCTTCTCGGCGTTCCGCGCGTCGACGCCCTGGACCGAGAGCTGCACGTGGTCGAGGCCGACATCGTAGAGGGCCTGGAGCTTGTCGAGGGCGCCGCCGACGCCGGAGGTGATGAGGTTCGAGTAGAGCCCGAGCTTGGCGCAGGTCTGCGTGATCTCCACGATGTCCTGGCGCGCGGTGGGCTCGCCGCCGGAGAGGTGGACGTGGAGTACGCCGAGATCGGCGGCCTCGGTGAGCACGCGCTGCCAGGTCGCGGTGTCGAGCTCGCGCGAGCGCCGGTCGAGCTCCAGCGGGTTCGAGCAGTACGGGCAGCGCAGGGGGCAGCGGTGCGTCAGCTCGGCGAGGAGCCCCACCGGGGCCGGCGCGGCCGGCTCCGCCCGTGGCGTGAGCGCGTTCATCGCTCCAGAACCCTCTTCTGCGCGAGGTCGCCCAGCATCGCCAGGATGTCCGCCTCGATGACCCGGGCGTCGGCCGCGTAGGTCTCGGCGAGGCTCGCCGCGATGGCGGAGACGCTGCGGTTGCCGTCGACCAGGGACAGCACCGCCACGGCGTTGTCGTCGAGGTCGAAGGTGCGCTCGGGGGCGAGCAGGACGTGCTTGCCGCGGGTCTGGTCGAAGCGCATGCGCACGCCGCGCGGCAGGCGCGGCACGTCCGCGGCGACGAGCTTGGCCGCACCCGCCGGGGCGCTCGTCGGCGCAGCCTCGGCGACGAGGCCCTCGCCCGGCTGCCACGCGTCCGGCGGCACCAGGCCTGGCGCCACGTAGGCGAAGTACAGGGCGTCGAGCTGCGTCCAGAGCACGGTGCACTTGAAGGTCAGCGCGCCCATCGCGGCGCGCTGCAATTCCGGCGTGGTGGCGTGGCGCTTCACGTAGTCGAGGGCGAAGTCGGCGTCGCGCGGGGCCTGGGTCAGGCGCTTGTCGAAATAGGCGAGCGTCTCCTTCGTGATGAAGTCGTAGTTCTTCAGCATCCCGGCGACGCGCTCCGAGATGATGGTCGGCGAGAACATCTCGGTGAGCGAGGAGGCGATGGCCTCGAGCAGGCTCCGCTCGGAGACGAAGTGGACGTAGGCGTCCACCGAGAAGCGGGTGGCCGAGAGGATGCCCTGCGTGGAGAGCACGTAGTCGCGGGAGAAGCCCACGCCCTCCGCGAGCTTCAGCCAGCGCTCGATGCCGCCGTCGCCCTCGTGGTCGCCGTCGTGGTCGACGATGCGCTGGCGCCAGACGCGGCGGAGCGCGGCGTCCGGCAGGCGGGCCAGCAGCGCCGCGTCCTTCACCGGGATCATCGCCTGGTAATAGTAGCGGTTGAGCGCCCAGGCCCGGACCTGATCCTTCGAGAGCTTGCCGTCGTGCAGCAGGCGGTGGAACGGGTGCAGGTTGTGGTAGCGCCGGGCGCCGATGTCGCGCAGCGCCGCTTCCAGTTCCTCGGGGCTGAGCAGGCGCTGGCTCGCCTCGGTGCCGGGGGTGGGGAAGGCAGCGTTCATGGCGTTTCCGTGCGTCCGTTCCGGTTCGCGTTGCGTCTTCTTGGCCGGAACGCGTGCCGGGCGCGACCAGCGGATCCGGTTGAGATAGGTCCGGCCCGGGCCGAATGCCACCCGGGCGACGGGCCGCAGGCGGCTCGGCCCGCCCCTCGATCCCATCCCGAGATGCCTGCGGCCGCGGGTCTCGAAGGAGTCCTCCGCCCCGCTCCGGCGCCTCGGGATCAGGGCGGCGAGGGGAGAAAGCCCTTTGTCGCCCCTACAGGTTCAGTTCCAGCCCGTCATGGCCGACGACCCAGCCGGCCGCCTCGATCCCGGCCCGCTCCGGCGCATCCTCCACCAGCACCGGGTTGGTGTTGTTGATGTGCACGAAGATCCGCCGGCCGAGTGCCACGTCGGCCAGGGCGTCCACCGAGCCGTGCTCGCCGCGCATCGGCACGTGGCCCATGCGCCAGCCCGTCTTGGTGCCGACGCCGGCGCGGATCATGTCGTCGTCGTAGAGGACCGTGCCGTCGAAGAGCAGCGCGTCCACCCCGGCGATCCGCGCCTTCAGCCGCTCGGTGACGCGGGCGCAGCCCGGGATGTAGGCGAGGCGCCGGCCACCGGCCTCGATCATCGCGCCCACCGTGGTCTCGGTCTCGGCGCCGATGTCCAGCCCGTCGCCCTCCAGCCAGAGCGGCACCTTGCCGGGGACCGCGAACAGGGTGACGGTGAGGCCGGGCAGCGGCGCGAAGCTCCGCTCCATCGCGATCGCCTCCCGCTTCACCACGTCGGCGGCGAGCACGTCGAAGACCCGGTTGGCGTTGACGGAATCGAGGATGCCGGCCGTGCCGTAGAGGGTGAAGGGCTGGCCCTCGCGCAGGGTCAGCAGGCCCGCCACGTGGTCGACGTCGCCGTTCGTGAGCAGCACGGCCTTGATCGGGGCGTGGCGCAGGCCCTCCCGCGGGTGCAGGGCCGGGGTGTCGGAGAGCTGCTGGCGGATGTCCGGCGAGGCGTTCACCAGGAGCCAGTCCGTCCCGTCGGCGGAGACGGCGATGCTCGACTGGGTCCGCGGGCGGACGCGCTCCGGCTGGCGCCGGGCGGTCTCGCAGATCGGGCAGCGGCAGTTCCATTGGGGGAGGCCGCCGCCGGCAGCCGAACCGAGGATCACGACGCGCATGGCAGAACCCGATGCAGCCTGAAACCCCCGGCTCGGCGCAACACCTCAGTTGAAGGTGTCGATCTCGGCGGACTCGTAGGACGTGACTTCCATGCCGACGCAGATCTCGGAAACGACGGGGGCAGCCCACTTCATGGTGTTTCTCCTAGACTTCGTATTGGCCGCGTCCCAGGATCCCTAAGAGAAACCTAAGACGTTGAGCGCGCTCCTATTTTTGGGCGCCGGGAAGGTATCGGCCATTCCCGATGAAGCTTCAAGCAGGAAATTGCCGGATCCTCCTAGATTTTTCGTGATCCTGTCGCGAACGATTCAAGCGGATCGTCCCCAACCCGGGCTTAGTGCCGGAAATTCGGGCCCTTCACCTCCAGCATGAAGCCGCGTCCGCGCACCGTGGTGAGGACCGGGCCGCCGTGGCGGACGAAGTCGGCCATCTTCGAGCGCAGGTAGCCGATGTAGACGTCGACCACGTTGAGGGAGAGGCCCCCCTGGCTCGCCCAGAGCTTCTCGAAGATCTCGGCCCGCGAGACCGGCCGGTTGGCGCCCTCCATCAGCATGGCGAGGAGTTCGGCCTCGCGGGGGGTGAGGCGGGCATTGGCCTCCCCGCAACTGGCCTGGCGGGTGTCGAGGTCGAGGCTCAGCCGGCCGACGCTCACCGTGGTGCGCGGCGCCTCGGTGCTCTGCCGGCGCATGAGGTGCGTGCGCAGGCGCGCCACCAATTCGCCGAACACGAAGGGCTTCACGATGTAGTCGTCCGCCCCGAGCGCCAGGCCCTCGACCCGGTCGCCCACCTCGTCGCGGGCGGACAGGAACAGGATCGGTCCCGGATAGCCCCCCGCCCGCAGGGACCGGCAGACGTCGTGCCCGGAGCCGTCGGGCAGGGTGATGTCGAGGACCACGGCGCCCGGCGTCGCCTCGCGGGCGGCGGTGAGGGCGTCGTCCACGCAGGCCGCGGTGCCGACCTCGAAACCCTCGGCCTCGAGCCCGCGGGCCAGCATGCCGCGGATGTCGACATCGTCCTCGACGATCAGGATCCGGGTCATGCGGCGTCGTCCTTCTGTCCGGGAGATGGCTGTCCGGGGGATCGCGCGCGGCCGGCATCCGCCGCGTCGAGGGCGGGCAGTTCGAGGCGGATGCGGGCGCCCGTCCCGCCCGGGCCGGCGCCGAGGGCGATGGCGCCCGCGTGCTGCTCGACGATCCAGCGGGCGAGGGCGAGGCCGATGCCGAAGCCGCTCTCCCCCGGCCGGTCGCCCCGGCGGAAGCGCTCGAACAGCACCTCCTCCCCGGCGCCGAAGCCCGGCCCGTCGTCGGTGACGGTGACGATCGCGGCGGGCCCGCGCGGCGTGGTGCCCGGCTCCAGCGCCACCGTCACCCGGCCGAGCCCGGCGGCGTGGCGGAAGGCGTTGTCGAGGAGGCTCTCCACCACCTGCCGCAGCCATTCGGGATCGGCCATCGCCTCCACGTCGCGGGGGCCCGGCTCGAAGACGAGGGCGACCCGGCGGCGCGCCGCCTCCGAGGCGCTGTTGTCGACGGCCTCGGCCAGGATCGCGGCGACGCCCACCGGCCTGCGGTCGAGCTCGATCGCCCCCGATTCCGAGCGGGCGACGCGCAGCAGATCCTCCACCCGCAGCTTCAGGCGCTGGGCGCGCTTGCGGATGGTGGCGAAGGCGGGGCCGTGATCGACCGGGCGCCCCGCGCTGCGGGCGGCAAGGTCGCACTCGCCGAGGATCACGGTCAGCGGCGTGCGCAACTCGTGGCTGACGTCGGCGAAGAAGCGGCGCCGGGAGCGGTCCACCGCCTCCAGGCGGGCGTTCACGGCGCGCAGGTCGGCGGTGCGCGCCTCGATCGTCTGCTCGAGGGCCGCGCGGTCGGCGGCGACCCGGCGCTCGCGCCGGGCGAGGCGGGCGGCCATGCGGTTGAAGTTGGCGACGAGCAGGCCGAGCTCGTCGCGGGTGGCGACCGAGAGGCGGGTGTCGAGCTCGCCCCGCCCCACCGCGCCCGCGGCCCGGCGCACGGCCTCGATCCGAGCCAGTGTCGGGCGGGTCACGCTGCGGTAGAGCACCGTGAGCAGCGCCAGGGCCGCGAGCACGGCGAAGGCCGAGGCGAGGCGCAGGCGGTCCGACAGGGCGCGGGCCTGCTCGGAGCCGAGGACCATGCTGCGCCGCTCGGCCTCGATCAGGAAGGAGAGCGGCTGGCCCGTCATGGCGCCGAAGCCGTTGAGCGCGCCCTTGATGGCGTTCTGGCGCTGCTCCGGATCGGTCTGGCGGCCGATCTGGGTCACCTGCCGGTCGAGGATCACCCGGGCGGCCCGCAGCTGCGCCATCGGCCGGGTGCGCACGGCGTACTGGATCCGGTCCTGCAGGTCGTCGCTGATCCGGATGCCCTTGGCGAGGGCCTCCTCGACGGTGGCGAGCGCCCGGTCGGCGTTGGCCCGCGCCACCGCCATCGCCTCGGGCTGGACCTCGGGGGTGCTCACGGTCTCGACGGCGGCGAGGCCGAACTGCGTGAGCCGGCCGGAGAGTTCGGCCAGCAGTTCCAGCCGGGCCTGGGCCTCCAGGGTCCGGTCGATGGTCCGCTCGGCGGCGCCGATCGAGGCCAGCACGCCGGCAGCGGCCAGGACCACGATCAGGGCCGCTGCACCGAGCAGCAGCGCGAAACGAACCTTGAGCGAGCGCATCGTCCCCGTCCGGCCCGCCTCCGGGGGCGGTTGGGCCGGAGCATCGCACCCCCGGCCCCGCGGGCCAAGGGGCGGCCGGGTCCGGGCCGTCCGTTCAGGCCGCGACGATGCGCCCGTCCATCCCGACGAGGCGGGCGAGGCCGCGCACGCGGTTCAGCAGGCGGTCGCTGTTGAGGTCGCGCAGGTCCGGCGGGAGCTGGAGGGTGAGGCGGCCGTCGACCGCGGTGACGGGGGCGGTGCCGAGGACGCCGCCCATCGCCGCGCTGAGCGGGAAGGCGACGCGCAGGAGCCCGCCGAGGAGGCGGGCGCGCTCGAACAGGCGCGGGCCCGCCATGGCCCGCAGGGACGGGTTCGCCCGCTCCGGCGCGATGCCCTCGTGGCGCAGGGCGACGGCGAGGGCGAGATAGGCCCGGCCCGGGTGATCGACGCCGACGAAGGCCGCGTTCTGGATGAGGGCGATGCTCTGCTCGCCGCGATAGTCGGGATGCGCCCGCCAGCCCACGTCCGAGAGCAGGCAGGCGGCGTGGCGCAGCCGGCGCTCGTCCGCCGTCTCCGGCCCGTCGAGGCTCGCCACGAAACGGTCGGTCCAGCCGAGCAGGTCCTCGCCATGGGCGGGGCTGCGGGCGCGCAGCTGGTTCAGTTCGGAGGCCGAGGCCAGGAGCGGATCGACGGCGCGCTCCTCGCGGTCGAGCTGCTCGTAGAGCAGGCCCTCGCGCACGCCCGAGGCCGAGATCGCGATCTCGCGGGGGCGCCCGACGCGGATGATCTCCTCCAGCACCACCGCGCCGTAGGCCAGCAGCGGGCGGCGCGCCTCCGAGATCGCGTCGACGTCCTGCAACTGCATCACGTCCGACTGCTCCACCACCTGGAGGAAGCTCAGCTCGTCGGAGGGCTCCACGGTGTAGCCGTGCATCACGTGGAGCGGGTATTGCCGCGCGGCCTGGTGCAGGCGGGCGAGCGCCCGCCAGGTGCCGCCCACCGCGTAGAAGGTGCGGCCCTTCAGGGTCTCGAGTTGGGGGGCGGCCTTGCGCATGTGCTCGCGCACGAGCTTGGCCGCCTTCTTGAGGGAGCCCCCGGAGAGATCCTGCAGGGCGAGGCCGCCGAGCGGCATCGTCACCCCCTGCCCCACCACGGCGCCGCGCACGTCCACGAGTTCGAGGGAGCCGCCGCCCATGTCGCCGACGACCCCGTCCGGGGCGTGGAAGCCCGAGATCACGCCGAGCGCCGAGAGTTCGGCCTCCCGCCGCCCGGAGAGAAGCTCGATCCGGGTGCCGCAGGCGGCCTCCGCCGCCTCGAGGAAGGCCTGGCCGTTCTCGGCGTCGCGGGCGGCGGCCGTGGCGAGCACGGAGAGGCGCGTGACCCCCATCGTCCGGCACAGGATGCGGAACCGGGCCAGGGCGCCCAGGGCGCGGCGCACCGCCTCCTCGTTGAGGCGGCCGGTGGTGAGCACGTTGCGGCCGAGGCCGCACAGCACCTTCTCGTTGTAGATCGGCGTCGGCGACCGGCTCATCCGGTCGTAGGCGACGAGGCGCACGGAATTCGAGCCGATATCGATGATCGCCACCGGCGCGAGCCGGTCGCCCGTGGCGGCGAAGCCTGCGGGAAAGGCGGGAAAGAGACCCAAGTCTGCCGGTTCCTTATCGTGCGCGGCCGCGCCGTCGAGGGCGCGACCCGGTCATTGCGAGGGGCCCGGTCCGGCGGGACCGGCACCCTGCCCGCTTCCGCGGGACGGCCGCTATCCCCGTTGTGCCCGGCGGCTCAGGGCGCGCGGGCTCGACTTCTTCGAGGCCTTGCCGCGGCCGGACAGGCTCGGATTCGTCATGAAGTACTTGTGCGCGTTGAAGGGCTCCTCCCCTTCCGCCGGCTGCACCCGCTCGCTCGCGCCCGACGCCAGCACGCGCCAGCTCTGGCGGTTGTCGAGGAGGTTGGCCAGCATGATCTGGTCGAGCACCTGCTGGTGCACGGTGGGGTTGGTGATGGGCAGGAGCGCCTCGACGCGCCGGTCGAGGTTTCGGCTCATCAGGTCCGCCGAGGAGATGTAGACGGTGGCCTTCGGATGCGGCAGCCCGACGCCGTTGCCGAAGGCGTAGATGCGCTCGTGCTCCAGGAAGCGCCCGACGATCGACTTCACCCGGATCGTCTCGGAGAGGCCCGGGATGCCGGGGCGCAGGCAGCAGATGCCGCGCACCACGCAGTCGATCTGCACGCCCGCCTCCGAGGCGTCGTAGAGCGCGTCGATGATCTGGCCGTCGACCAGGGAGTTGCACTTGATCCAGATCGCCGCCGGGCGCCCGGCCTTGGCATGGGCGATCTCGGCCTCGATGTGCTCCAGAAGCCGGTTCTTCGCGGTCAGCGGCGAGACGGCCATCCGCTCCAGCTCGGCCGGCTCCGCGTAGCCGGTGATAAAGTTGAAGATGCGCGAGACGTCCCGGGCGATGGCGGGGTCGGCGGTGAAGAAGGACAGGTCCGTGTAGATGCGCGCCGTGATCGGGTGATAGTTGCCGGTGCCCACATGGCAGTAGGTGACGAGGCGGTCGCCCTCGCGGCGCACCACCATCGAGAGCTTGGCGTGCGTCTTCAGCTCCACGAAGCCGAAGACCACCTGCGCGCCCGCCTTCTCGAGGTTCCTGGCCCAGCGGATGTTGGCCTCCTCGTCGAAGCGCGCCTTCAACTCCACCAGGGCGGTCACCGACTTGCCGAGCTCGGCCGCCTCCGCCAGCGCCGCGACGATCGGCGAGTTCGAGGAGGTGCGGTAGAGGGTCTGCTTGATCGCGACCACGTTCGGGTCGCTGGCGGCCTGGCTCAGGAACTGCACCACGGCATCGAAGGATTCGTAGGGGTGGTGGACGCAGAAATCCTTCTGCCGGATCGCCGCGAAGACGTCGCCGCCGGATTCGCGGATGCGCTCGGGGAAGCGCGGGTTGTAGGGCTTGAACTTCAGGTCCGGCCGGTCGATGCCCACGATCTGCGAGAGTTCGTTCAGCGCCAGCATCCCCTCGACGAGGAAGATCGCGTCCGGACCGATCTCGAGCTCGTCGGCGACGAAGCCGCGCAGGTCCTCGGGCATCCCGGCCTCGACCTCGAGGCGGATGACGATGCCCCGGCGGCGCTGCTTCAGGGCGGTCTCGAAATGCAGGACGAGGTCCTCCGCCTCCTCCTCGATCTCGAGATCGGAATCGCGCACGACGCGGAAGGCGCCCTGACCCTTCACGTGGTAGCCGGGGAAGAGCCGGCCCGTGAACATCACGATGAGCTGCTCGATGGCGACGAAGCGCACCGCCGGGTCGCCCTCGACGGCGGGTAGGCGCACGAAGCGGTCGAGCACGCCGGGCATGCGGATGAGGGCGCGCAGGGTCCGCCCGTCCTTCGGCCGCACCAGCATCAGGGCGATGGTGGTGCCGAGGTTCGGGATGAACGGGAACGGGTGGGCCGGGTCGATGGCGAGGGGCGTCAGCACCGGCAGGACGTGGTTCAGGAAGTAGTCGTCGAGCCAGACCTTGTGCTCGGCGATGAGGTCGGCGGGCTCGACGAGGGCGATGTCGACGCCGAGGAGTTCCGCGCGCAGCTCCCGCCAGCGGGTCTGCTGGTCCTCGGCGAGCCGCGAGACCTCGGCGCCGATGCGGGCGAGCTGCTCGGAGGGGGTCAGCCCGTCCTGCGAGGGCAGGGTCAGCCCGGCGCGGACCTGATCGTGCAGGCCGGCCACGCGGACCATGAAGAACTCGTCGAGGTTGTTGGCCGAGATCGAGAGGAAGCGCAGCTGCTCCAGGAGCGGGTGCCCGGTGTTGGAGGCCTCCTCCAGCACCCGCCGGTTGAACTGCAGCCAGGACAGTTCGCGGTTCACGAAGCGCTCGGGCGAGTGGCGCAGCGTGCGCCCGGCCTCCACCACCGGCTCGCGGGCGGGCGCCTCCTCCTGGAGAGCGGTCGCCTCGGGCAGGTCGGCGGCCACGGGCCATTCGTCGCCGCTCTCGGCGGCGGCGGTGGTGGCCGGGGCGGCCTCCGGCGTCGTGCGGGCGGCGGCGCTGCGCCGGGGGGAGGCGGCGGTCCGCCGCGGCGCCGGCGCCGGGCGCTGGGCCATCTCTTCCTCGCTGTCGTCCCGTACGTTCACGCGCGGCTCCGTCTCGGCCAACACCGTCCTCCTGGTCTCGGGTTCCGCGAGGCGCCGGTCCGCCGCGGCGGCGGGCGCCTCGCGATCTCGCGGGATGCTCTAGCAGGGATTGCCCTGCCGTTTATGACAGTTCCGTGACGGCCTACTCCTCCTCGCCGACGCCCATCCGGTCGAGCACGGCCAGCGCCAGCGGCTTCGTGATACGGCGCCCGCGGCCCAGGGCGTCGCGGTCGAGTTCGGCCACCACCTCGCGGGCGCGGCCGAGCGAGCGGTCGATGCGCAGGGCCAGCGCCTCGATCACCCCGAGATCGACCACGAGCTGCCGGTCGACGAACAGCTTCACGATGACAGCCCGCAGGAGCGCGTCGTCGGGGGCGAGGATCTGGGCCCCGGGGGCAAGGCGCAGGCGCGAGCGCAGGTCCGCCGTGCGCAGCGCCAGGGTGTCCACGGGCCGGGCGCTGGTGAGGAGGACGGGCGCCCGGCGCTCGCGGGCGTGGTTCAGGAGGTGGAACAGGGCGGCCTCGTCGCGCCCCTCCTCCCGGTGGATGTCCTCGATCACCAGGGCGCCGTTGGAGACGAGATGGGTGACCCCGTCCGCCCGCACCCCGGCCGCGGGCACGGTCCAGGCATGGGCCCGGGCCGCCCAGATCGCGGCGAGGTGGCTCTTGCCGCTGCCGGGGGGGCCGGTGAGGAGCAGCACCGGGTCCGGCCAGTCGGGCCAGGCCTCGATCAGGGCGTAGGCCGCCTCGTTGGCCGGCCCGACCAGGAAGTCCTCGCGGCCGTAGCGGGGGTCCAGGGGCAGGTCGAAGGCGAGCTGCTTCGGGGGAGCGGTGTCGCGCATGGGCGGATCCTACACCGGAACGGTGCGCGGGCTCAGGGCTCGCGCCGCGAGACCCCGATCAGGACCGGTTCCGGCTCCTCGGCGAGGTAGAGCCGGCTCTGCAGGTACTGGCGCAGCCCGAAGCGCACCAGAACGCCGATGGAGGCCGCCACCGGTACGGCGAGGAGCAGGCCGACGAAGCCGAACAGGGAGCCGAAGGCGAGCAGCGCGAACATCAGCCAGACCGGGTGCAGGCCCACCGAATCGCCGACGAGCTTGGGCGAGATGATGTTCCCCTCGAGGAACTGCCCCACGAGGAACACCCCGAGGGTGAGGCCGATATGCAGCCAGTCCGAGCCCGGCCAGAACTGGACCAGGGCGACGCCGATGGAGAGCAGGAAGCCGGTGAGCGTGCCCACATAGGGGATGAAGGTGAGGAAGCCCGCGATCAGCCCGATCAGCACGCCGAAGTTGAGGCCCACCAGCCAGAGCCCGACCGCGTAGAAGCTGCCGAGGATCAGGCAGACCAGGGTCTGCCCGCGCACGAAGCCGATGATCGCCCGGTCGATCTGCGCCGCGAGTTCCCGCACCGTCGCCTGGTGCCGGGGCGGCACCCATCCGTCGATGGCCGCGACCATCCGGTCGAAATCCACGAGGATGTAGAAGGCCACCACCGGCGTCACCACCAGCAGCGAGGCGATGGAGACGAGGGCCTGTCCCCCCGTCCAGAGCGATTTCAGGACGGTGAGGAGCCAGGCGACGCCCTGGCTCGCGAGGGTGCCCACCGAGGATTGCAGTTCGGCCAGCGCGTCCGCGCCGCCGATGCGCTGGAGCACCGGGCCGGCCCGCTCGGCCAGGATGCCCTGGAGCCGCGACACCATCGTGGGCAGGCTGCTGATGAGCCCGGCCACTTGGTTGGCGACGAGGGGCGCCAGCAGGAGCAGGCTCACCAGGAGGACGGCCACGAACAGGGCCAGGATCGCGAGGCTCGCGGCGAGGCGCCCGAGTCCGAGGCGCTCCAGCCGGTCGGCCAAGGGATCGAGCAGGTAGGCCAGCGCGAAGCCCGCCACGAAGGGCAGCATCACGTCGCGCAGCAGGTAGACGAGGAGGCCGAGCGCCACGAGCGCCGCCGATCCGATCACCGCCCGTGTCCGCATCGCGCGTCCCCGCTCTGCCGCCGGCCGGGGGAAGCCCGGTCGGGCGCGGTATAGGAGGCCGGCCGGGGATTGGGAACCGGCTCCGCCCCGGGCGAAGCTTCACGGGACCGGTGGATTTCACGGGTTCGACCCCGCCGATCTTTCCGCTAAAGGTGCCGGAGATGGGCCCCGCGGATCCACGGATCCGGCGGGTGCCGCGACAGATTCGGGGATACGGGTGCCGATGACGGCCGGGAACGGAAACGGGCAGACGGACGGGCTGACCTACGCGCAGGCCGGTGTCGACATCGATGCGGGGAACGCCCTCGTCGAGACGATCAAGCCGCTGGTGCGCGCCACGCGCCGGCCCGGGGCGGATGCGGAGATCGGCGGCTTCGGCGGCCTGTTCGACCTGAAGGCGGCGGGCTTCAGGGACCCGATCCTCGTGGCGGCCAAC
Source organism: Methylobacteriaceae bacterium (assembly GCA_947444195.1). Lineage (GTDB taxonomy): Bacteria > Pseudomonadota > Alphaproteobacteria > Rhizobiales > Beijerinckiaceae > Methylobacterium. The sequence continues at coordinate 18,629 of CANEZL010000029.1, forward strand.
GACGGCGTCGGCACCAAGGTGAAGATCGCCATCGAGACGAACCGGCACGCCACCATCGGCATCGACCTCGTGGCGATGTGCGTGAACGACCTCGTGGTGCAGGGCGCCGAGCCGCTGTTCTTCCTCGACTACTACGCCACCGCCAAGCTCGTGCCGGGCGTCGGCGCCGACATCGTGCGCGGCATCGCCGACGGCTGCCGGCAGGCGGGCTGCGCCCTCATCGGCGGCGAGACCGCCGAGATGCCGGGCCTCTACGAGGGGGCCGACTACGACCTCGCGGGCTTCGCCGTGGGCGCGGCCGAGCGCGGCACCCTGCTACCGAAGGCCGGCATCGCGGCGGGCGACGCGGTGCTGGGGCTGCCCTCCTCCGGCGTGCACTCGAACGGCTTCTCCCTGGTGCGCCGCATCGTGGCCCGCGCCGGCCTGCCCTGGGACGCGCCCGCGCCCTTCGACGCCGCCCGCTCCCTCGGCGAGGCCCTGCTGGAACCGACCCGGATCTACGTGAAGCCGCTGCTCGCCGCCCTGAGGGCCACGGACGGCATCAGGGCGCTCGCCCACATCACCGGCGGGGGCTTTCCCGACAACCTGCCCCGCGTGCTGCCCGAGGATGTCGGCATCGCCGTCGATCTCGACGCGGTGACGCCGCCCCCCGTCTTCGGCTGGCTCGCCCGCACCGGCGGCGTCAGCGAGGCGGAGATGCTGCGCACCTTCAACTGCGGCATCGGCATGGTGGTGGTGGCCGAGGCCGCCAAGGCGGCGGAGGTCGAGGCGGCCCTGAAGGCCGCCGGCGAGGCGCCGGTGCGCCTCGGGCGGATCACCCCGCGGGGCTCCGAGCCCGTCACCTTCGACGGCCGCCTCGCCCTGTGAGCATCGCAACCAAGACCCGCGTCGCGATCCTGGTCTCGGGGCGCGGCTCCAACATGGTCTCGCTCATCGAGGCGGCCGGCGCGCCCGACTTCCCGGCCGAGATCGCCCTCGTCCTCGCGAACCGGCCCGAGGCGGGGGGGCTCGCCCGCGCGGCGGCGGCGGGCATCCCGGCCCGCGCCATCGACCACACGGCCTATCCCGACCGCGCCACCTTCGACGCGGCCCTCGACGCGGAGCTGCGCGCGGCCGGGATCGAGCTCGTGTGTCTCGCCGGCTTCATGCGCATCCTCAGCACCGGCTTCGTGGAGGCCTGGGCCGGGCGGATGCTCAACATCCACCCCTCGCTGCTGCCCCTGTTCAAGGGCACGCATACCCACGCGCGGGCGCTCGAAGCCGGAGTGCGGCTGCACGGCTGCACGGTGCACTACGTGGTGCCGGAACTCGATGCGGGCCCGATCGTGGCGCAGGCCGCGGTGCCGGTTCTCGCGGGCGACGACCCCGACAGCCTCGCCGCCCGGGTGATCGTGCAGGAGCACCGGCTCTATCCGGCGGCGCTCGCGCTGGTGGCGGGCGGCCGGGCCCGGCTGGAGGGCGGCCGGGTGGTCTTCGAGGCCGGGACGGCGCCGGCGGACGGCGCCCTCCTCAGCCTGTGAGGGGGATCCCGATCAGACCGGGCGCTGCAGCTTGCACGTATCGAGGGCCGAGAGGGCCTTGGCCCGGGCCGAATCGTTGAAGTAGCCGGTGGTGCGGTAGGCCTCGATCTCGGCGTCGCTCAGGCTGCGCAGGGTCTGCTTCGCGTAGCAGCCGCAGGGGCGCTCGAGGGACGCCTCGGGGGCCTGGGTCATGCGCGCCTGGATCACGGCGCAGGCGCGGCGCACGCGCGCCTCGAGGTTCGCCTTGGGGGCGGTGCGGAGCGCCGGATCGGGCTGGTACTGCTCGAAGGGGGCCGAGGAGCCGCCGGCGAGCGCCGCGGTGGCGCCGAGGGCCAGGAGGCCGGCTGCGAGCGTGAGGGACAGGCGGCGGGTCATGAAACGGTCCGGTCTCGGATAGGGAAGACCGGCTCTTGGACGCCCGGGTCCGGGCCCCGTCAATGGCGGGCCGGCCACACAGCCGGCCATTCGCGGACGGCCGGCCGCTTCGCCGCCGGTTTGGCCGCCGGTGTGCTCCGGCGGCCAGGAGCGCCTCAGCCGGCGATGTCGCCGTCCTGGAAGAACTGCGCGATCTCGATCCGGGCGTTCTCGGCGCTGTCCGAGCCGTGCACGGTGTTCTCGCCGACCGACTCGGCGAAGAGCTTGCGGATGGTGCCCTCGGTGGCCTGGGCCGGGTTGGTGGCGCCCATCACCTCACGGTACTTGGCGACCGCGTTCTCGCCCTCGAGCACCTGCACCACGACCGGGCCGGAGGTCATGAACTCCACGAGCTCGCCGAAAAAGGGGCGCTCCTTGTGGACCTCGTAGAACGTCTCCGCCTGCTGGCGGCTCATCTTGATGCGGCGCTGGCCGACGATGCGCAGGCCGGCCTTCTCGATCACCGCGTTGACCGCGCCGGTCAGGTTGCGGCGGGTGGCGTCGGGCTTGAGGATGGAGAAGGTGCGCTCGGTGGCCATGCTGGCGGATTCCGTCATCTGAGGAGGTGTCGGGCGGTCTTCCGCCTCGCGGAAGCCGTTGCGGCGCCGGGCTTATAGCGGTCGCCCCCCGCCCCCTCAACCCGCAGCGAATCGCGGGCGCCCCCTCCACAGGCATCCGTACGGCCATGGCTTCGCTGCAACAGGGCCGAAAAATCGCCCGAATGCGACCGCGTAATCCCGGCAATCGACTTCCCCGTGTCCGGTGCGCCACGCACCGCATCCAAGGAGCAACCGCATGCGCATCGCTCTCGGCTCCGCCTTCCTCCTCGCCGGCCTCTCGTGCGCCGCCGCCGAGGCCCCCAAGGATCCCTCCGGCACCTGGCTCACCGGGGACGGCCGCGCCAAGATCCGCGTCGACCGCTGCGGCCCCGGCCAGAGCCTCGTCTGCGGCAAGGTCGTGTGGCTGAAGGTGCCCAACACCGATGCCGGCGCCCCCCGCACCGACAGCAAGAACCCCGATCCGAAGAAGCGCGCCCGCCCGGTGATCGGCCTGCAGCTCATCGACGGCCTCAAGCCCGACGAGGAGAAGTATTCGGGCGAGCTCTACAACGTCGAGGAAGGCAAGGTGTACCAGGTGAGCATGGAGCGCGAGAGCGCCTCCGAACTCACCATCTCCGGCTGCATGCTGAAGGTGCTGTGCGGCTCGCAGACCTGGACGCGCGTGCCCGACGTGAACCAGCAGGCCGCCGCCGGCCCGGCCCCGCGCGCCGCCAAGTCCGCCGACTGAGCCGCGGCCTGCTCAGGTCACCACGTGGTTCGGGGTGACCGTGGTCTCGATGGAGATGCCCCGCTGCGGCGGATCGCTGATCCGGGCCTGCGTGAAGCCCAGCACCAGAACCTCGAAGGCCAGAAGCAGGAGCAGCTTGTGCCGGCGCGTCAACGGACGTCCGGCCGGCCGCGGGGCGGCGGTCTGGCAAGCGGCGATGCAAGCGGCGTTGGCTGTCAAGCACGGCCCCCGTTACGGTTAAGCGTTCGTTAACGCCCTTATGCCGGATCCGCTCCGCATCGTGTAGGACGACCTGCCGCGATGGTTAACGGCGGCAGGGAGAGCTGTTCCGCATGTGGTCCGAGGTGTTTTCCGCGCTCCGTCCCGGCCGGGTCTCGACGGAGGCCGAGATCGCGGGGGCCGAGGCCGAGCTCGGCTTCCCCCTGCCCGAATCCTACCGGAGCTTCTGCCGGGCCTGCGGGGCGGGCCTCGCGGGCGGCGCGATCCGGATCGCCACGCCCCTGCCCTACCCGGCCGCCGACCTCGTGGTGCGCGCCGAGGTCGTCGCCCACGGCATCCAGGCCGCCCTCGAACTCCTCGACGCGCCCCCGGCCTTCGCCGTGGAGGGCGACGATCCGGCCGTGCTCGACCGGGCCTGCTTCTTCGGCGAGGCCGAGGACGGCAGCTTCCTGTTCTGGGATGTCTCGGGGGAGACGGATGCGGGGGGCCGCATCGAGTACGACATCTGGGTGCTTAGCCCCGATCTCGAGGCGGTGCGCTACGGGGGCGAGAGCCTCGACGCCTTCTTCCGCCGCGCGCAGGGGGAAGGCGCGGGCGGCGCCTTCGGCCCGGCGGCCGAGCCGCTGCCCGCGATCTTCGACGGGATCGAGGAGGCGGTGCTGGCGCGAGGCCTCGATCCTGCCTAGACCGTGCTGCCTCCCCCACGGAAACAGCGGCACGCTCCATCTTGTTGTGGTCGCACGATGATCCGGAAAAAGCGGTTTCCACTTTCTCGCGTCGTGCTCTAGGGCGCCCCCATGGACCTCACGGACAGGCTCGCCTTCGCCGAGTCGTCGCGGAGCGGCGCCCGGCTCATCGGCGTCGATCTCGGCACCAAGACGATCGGGCTCGCCCTGTCGGACGTGCAGCGGCGCATCGCCAGCCCCCTGGAGACGATCCGCCGGGTGAAGTTCACCCCCGACGCGGAGCGCCTGCGCGACCTCTGCCGGCTGCACGGGGTCGGCGGCCTCGTCTTCGGCCTGCCCCTCAACATGGACGGCAGCGCGGGCCCCCGCGTGCAGTCGACCCGCGCCTTCGTGCGCAACCTGAAGCCGATCCTCGACCTGCCGGTCCTGTTCCAGGACGAGCGCCTGTCCACCGCCGTGGTCACCCGGGCGCTCATCGAGGCGGACGCCTCGCGGGCCAAGCGGGCGCAACTCGTGGACAAGCTCGCCGCCGCCTACATCCTCCAGGGCGCCCTCGACCTGATGCGGTCGGATGCCGAGACCGGGTCCGACTGAGGCGGTGCGCGCTCAACCTATCAGGGAGACGGCACCGCTGCCGTGGCGCTCGATCCGGCCGTCGAGTTCGAGTTCGAGGAGGATCGTCTGCACGGCGCGCACCGCGAGGCCGGTGGCGCGGGCGAGCGCGTCCGTGCCGATCGGCGCGGGGCTCAGCGCGCCGATCACCCGGGCGCGGGGATCCTCCGGCTCGTCGAGGGCGTGGGTGTCGAGGCCGGGCGCCGGCACCGGAACGCTGATCCCGTCGATGTCGATCTCGTCCCAGAAGATCGGCTGGTCGGCGAGGTCCGTCGCGCCCGGCGCGACCGGCTCCGCCCCCGCGATCAGGGGGGCGAGAACCGCCAGGACGTGGTCGGTCTCCGCCACCAGGGTGGCGCCCTGGCGGATCAGGTCGTTGGTGCCCTCCGCGCGGGGATCGAGGGGCGAGCCCGGCACCGCGAAGACCTCGCGGCCCTGTTCCAGGGCGAAGCGGGCGGTGATGAGCGAGCCCGAGCGGCGCGCCGCCTCCACCACCACGGTGCCGTAGGCGAGGCCGGAGATGATGCGGTTGCGCCGGGGAAAGTCGCGCCCGCGCGGCTCCCAGCCCATGGGCATCTCGGCGACGACGGCGCCCCCCGCAGCGAGGATCTCGTCGACGAGCCCCGCGTGGTTGGCCGGATAGATCCGGTCGTGCCCGCCGGCCAGGACGCCCACGGTGCCCGTCGTGAGCGCCGCCCGGTGGGCGCGGGCGTCGATGCCGCGGGCGAGCCCCGAGACCACGCTCAGGCCCGCCTCGCCGAGGCCGCGGGCGAGGCGCTCGGTGAAGGCGCCCCCCGCCGCCGAGGCGTTCCGCGAGCCGACGATGGCCACGGCCGGCCGCGACAGGGCTTCCGCCGCGCCCCGCACGGCGACGAGGGGCGGCGCGGAATCGGCGGCCTGGAGAAGCGTGGGGTAATCCGTCTCGCCGGTGGCCACGAAGCGGGCGCCGAGCCGGGCCGCCCGCGCGATCTCGTCCTCGGCCTGCGCCCGGCTCGGGGGCGTGACCGCTCCGCCCCGCCGCCGCGTCAGTTCGGGCAGCGCGTCGAGGGCGGCGGCGGCGCCACCGTAGCGGTTGATCAGGCCGCGGAAGGTGCGCGGGCCGACGCCCTCGGTGCGGATCAGCCGGAGCCAGTCGATGCGCTGGGCGTCGGAGAGGTGCATGCGGGACGGTCCGGCCGGGTGTGGCAGGAAAGTTAGCACAGCTTGAGCCGGGATGGCCCGCTCGGATTGCCGGGCCCTCAGCCCTTCTGGCCGATGCGGCCCTCGCTGCCGTCGAGCAGGCGGCGGATGTTGGGGGCGTGCTTCCACCAGAGCAGGAGGCCGAGGACGAGGAACAGCACGGCCTCCCGCGGCTGCCCCATGGCCCAGAGCACGGCCGGGGTCACCGCCGAGGCGGCGAGCGCGGCCAGCGACGAGTAGCGCAGGGCGAAGGCGAGGCCGAGCCAGATTGCGGCGAAGGCGAGCACCGCGAGCGGCGCGAGGCCCAGCAGCACGCCGATGAAGGTCGCCACCCCCTTGCCGCCCTTGAAGCCGAGCCAGACCGGGAAGAGGTGCCCGAGGAAGGCGCCGAGGCCCGCCGCCAGCATCGGCCCCTCGCCGAAGCGCGCGGCCGCCAGCACGGCGACCGTGCCTTTCAGCGCGTCGCCGAGGAGCGTGGCGGCGGCGAGCCCCTTGCGGCCGGTGCGCAGCACGTTGGTGGCGCCGATATTGCCGGAGCCGATGGCGCGCACGTCCCCGAGCCCGGCGAGCTTGGTGAAGATCAGCCCGAAGGGGATGGCGCCGAGCAGGTAGCCGAAGGCCAGGGCCGCGGCGACGGCGGGCGTCGCGAGATCGGAGAATGCCGTCACGCCGCCACCGCGATCTCGGGGGCCCGGTGCACGATCTCACCGCCCACCAGCGTCAGCACCGCCGCGCCCTGCAGGCGGGCCTCGTCGAAGGGCGAGTTCTTGGAGCGCGACTTCAGGCGGCGCTTGTCGAGCAGGTAGGGCAGATCGGGGTCGATCAGCACGAGGTCGGCCGGGGCGCCGGCCCGGAGCTGCCCGGCCTCGCGCCCGAGGAGCCGGGCCGGCGCCGCCGTCATCGCCGCGATCAGGCGGGGCAGGCCGACATCCCCCGTATGGACGAGGCGCATGGCGGCGCCCAGCAGGGTCTCGATGCCGAGCGCCCCGTCCGCGGCCTCGGCGAAGGGCAGGCGCTTGGTCTCCACGTCCTGCGGGTTGTGGTCGGAGACGACGACGTCGATGAGCCCGTCGGCCAGCGCCTTCACCACCGCCTGCCGGTCGCTCTCGTGGCGGAGCGGCGGCGAGAGCCGGCAGAAGGTGCGGTAATGGCCGATATCGCCCTCGTTGAGGACGAGGTTGTTCACCGAGACGCCGCAGGTGACGGGCAGGCCGTCGTTCTTGGCCCGGGCGATGATCTCCACCGAATCGGCGCAGGAGATCATCGCCGCGTGGTAGCGGGCGCCGGTGAGGCGCACGAGGCGGATGTCGCGCTCCAGCATCACCGTCTCGGCCTCCCGCGGGATGCCGATGAGCCCGAGGCGCGAGGCGAACTCGCCCTCGTTCATCACGCCCTCGCCGACGAGGTCGGGCTCCTCCACGTGCTGCATGATGAGCGCGCCGAAATCCCGGGCATAGGTGAGCGCCCGGCGCATCACCTGCGCGTTCCTCACCGCCTTCAGCCCGTCCGTGAAGGCCACGGCCCCGGCCTCCTGGAGCAGGCCGAACTCGGTCATCTCCCGGCCCGCGAGGCCCTTGGTGACGGCGGCGGCGGGCAGGACGTTGACGCAGGCGGTGTCGCGGGCGCGGCGCAGCACGAAGTCCACGATGGCCGGCCCGTCGATGACGGGGTTGGTGTCGGGCATGCAGACGAGGGTGGTGACGCCGCCGGCAGCCGCCGCCGCGCTCGCCGAGGCCAGGGTCTCGCGGTGCTCCGCCCCCGGCTCGCCCACGAAGGCGCGCAGGTCGATGAGGCCGGGCGCTAGCACGAGGCCGTCGCAATCGATGGTCCGCGCCCCTTCCGGCGCGCCGGGGGCGGCGCCCTGCGCCACGTCGGCGATGCGGCCGTCGCGGACGAGGACGGCGCCCGGAGATTCGCGGCCGGTGGCCGGATCGAGCAGGCGGGCGTTGGCGAGAAGGAGCGCGGTCACGAAAGCCTCTCACAGGCGTCGGCAACGATGGCTTTCCGTTCTTGGAACGAAGGTTCGCCAAAATGCCGACGCGCATTTCCGCACATCCAGCAGGAGCAGACGGCCAGATGCTCGGCGTTCTGTTCAGGACAAGGAATGTGCGGGTACAGGTTTCGGGCTCGCGCCTTCATCCGGGCGAGATCACGTCGGCGACGGGCTCGTTTCGGCTCGTTCTTCGGCATGGAGGCGGGCTCAATCCCCACCGAGCAGGACACCATCGGATGCTAATCGTTCGGCAGGTGGGTGGCGAGCGCCTCGAGCACGGCCATGCGCACGGCCACACCCATCTCCACCTGCTCGCGGATGAGGGACTGCGCGCCGTCGGCGATGTCGGAGGCGATCTCGACGCCGCGGTTCATCGGGCCCGGATGCATCACCAGGGCGTCCGGCTTGGCGTGGGCCAGCTTGTCCCCGTCGAGGCCGTAATAGCGGAAATACTCCTTCACCGAGGGCACGAAGGAGCCGTTCATGCGCTCGCGCTGCAGGCGCAGCATCATCACGATGTCGCAGCCCGCGAGCCCCGCCCGCATGTCGGTGAAGACCTCGACCCCGAAGCGCTCGAGGCCGGCCGGCAGGAGGGTCGTAGGGCCGATCACCCGCACGCGGGCGCCGAGGGCCTGGAGGCTGATGATGTTGGAGCGGGCCACGCGCGAGTGCAGCACGTCCCCGCAGATCGCCACCTGGAGCCCCTCGATCCGGCCCTTGTTGCGGCGGATGGTGAGCGCGTCGAGGAGGGCCTGGGTCGGGTGCTCGTGGGCGCCGTCGCCGGCATTGACCACCGAGCAGTCGACCTTGCGGGCGAGCAGGTGCACGGCGCCCGCCGACTGGTGGCGCACCACGATGATGTCGGGCCGCATGGCGTTGAGCGTCGCCGCGGTGTCGATCAGGGTCTCGCCCTTCTTCACCGAGGAGGAGGCCACCGACATGTTCATCACGTCGGCGCCGAGGCGCTTGCCGGCGAGCTCGAACGAGGATTGCGTCCGGGTGGACGGCTCGAAGAACAGGTTGATCTGCGTGCGCCCGCGCAGGGTGACGCGCTTCTTCTCGACCTGCCGGGAGATGTCGACGGCGGCGTCCGCCCGGTCGAGGAGACCCTCGATCTCGGGACGCGTCAGCCCCTCGATGCCGAGGAGGTGGCGGTGGGGGAAGCTCTGCGGGCCTTGAGTCATGACAAGCGCCGGTGATAGGTCGCGCCGGTATCGCGGGCAAGGGCGGATCCGCGGGAGGCCCGCGCCGTTTCCCGTCCGCGCGGCCGCCCATCTTGCCGCTGCGGGCGCGGCGACCCAGTTCGGCGCGAACATTCCCCGACGACGAGGACGCCCCTGCCCATGATCGACGAGACCCTGCGCGACGCGCTCCTCGCCGTGAGCCCGGCGAGCCTCGCCCGGGCCCTCGACCGGCGCGGCCTGCGCGCCCATGCCTGCGCGGGGCTCGCCGCCCGCGGCTCGGCCGCCGTCGCCGGCCCGGCCCACACCCTGCGCCTGATCCCCGCCCGCGGCGACGGGGCGGGTGATCTGCCGGCGGCGATCGAGGCGGTGCCCGAGGGCGCCGTCCTCGTGATCGACGCGGGCGGGGGCGGCACCGTGCCCTTCGCCCCGATCCTGGCCGCGCGCCTCGCCCAGCGCGGCGTCGCCGGCCTCGTCACCGATGCGGGACTGCCCGCCGAGATCGGCCTGCCGGCCTGGGGCGGCGACGGTCCGGGCCCGGCCCTCGCGCTTGCCGGCAGCGGCGAGCCCGTGGCCTGCGCGGGCGCCGCGGTGCATCCCGGCGACATCGTGGTGGCCGGCCCCGAGGGCGTCGTCGTGGTCCCCGTCGGCATCGCCGAGGCGGTGGCGCTGGAGGCCGTGGAGCAGCAGCGCCTCGATCTCTGGCTGCTGCGGGAGGCGGAGAAGGGCGAGAGCCTCGCCCGCCTGCTTCCTCCCGACGCCGAGACCCTCGCGCGCTTCGAGGCCGAGACCAAGACGACCGGGACGGCCTGAGCGGCGATGTTCTTCACCGCCTCCAAGGTGATCTTCTTCCTGATCACCCCGTCGAACCTCGGCATCCTCGCAGGCCTCGCCGGCCTCGCCCTCCTGGCGACGCGGCGGCGGCTCGCGGCCGGGCTCCTCGGCTTCGGCATCCTGGGCCTCCTCGTCGGCGGGCTCTCGCCCCTGCCTACCCTGACGATCCTGCCCCTGGAGGACCGCTTCCCGGCGCCCAGGACGGTGGAGCCGGCACCGGCCGGGATCATCGTGCTGGGCGGCGGCGTCGAGACCGCCCTGTCCGAGGCCCGCGGCCAGTTCGTCGGTAACAACGCCGACGAGCGCCAGATCGCCATGGCCGACCTCGCCCGGCGCTTTCCGCAGGCGCGCCTCGTCTTCAGCGGCGGCAATGGGGGGCTCACCGGCGGCGGCGTCTCGGAGGCCGAGGTGGTCGGTCGCTACGCCGACGAGCTCGGCCTGCCGCGCTCGCGCCTGATCCTGGAGAACCGCTCGCGCAACACGCACGAGAACGCCCGCTTCACCGCCGAGCTGGTGCAGCCCAAGCCCGGCGAGCGCTGGCTCCTCGTCACCTCCGCCTTCCACATGCCCCGCGCCGTGGGCTGCTTCCGCGCGGCCGGCTTCACCGTGGAGGCCTACCCCGTCGACTACCGCACCGGCGGCTGGAAGCGGGCCCTCGCGCGCAGCAGCCTCGCCTCGGAGGGGCTGCTCACCCTCGACCTCGCCGTGAAGGAGTGGATCGGCCTCCTCGCCTACCGCCTATCCGGCTACACCTCGGCCTGGTTCCCGGGCCCCGAGGCATCCGCCTCCGGCAGCCCGAGCCGGTAGATCCCGCGGAAATCGTCCGGGTCCACCGCGCGGCCCTTGCGCAGGATCGCGATCCGCCCGGCCTTGGCGAGGCGCACCGCCACCCGGCGCACCGGCTGCATCAAGGGGCCCCAGCCGTCCGGGTGCGGGCCGCCCAGCGCCCGGGCCACCTCGGAGGGGCAGACGGTCTTGCCCGCGCCCCGCCCGTCCACCAGCCCCAGCAGGGTCTCCTCGATCGCGGCGTCGTCGGCCTTCATGGGTCGCGTCCCTCGAGGATGGGGTCGTCGGCGAGCAGCGCCGCGCGCACGTCGGAGGAGAACTGGCGCCGCCACATCACGAGGACGGCGGCGCCCGTGGCGAGGACGAGGAGATAGGGGCTGACGAACCAGCCGAGATAGGCGAGCGCGAACAGGAAGGCGCGCTGGCCGCGGGCGAACTGGCTGCCCGCGGCGACGTTCATGGCCGCGGCCCGGCGCGCGGCGCGCATCATCTCCGCCTCGCTCGCCCCCGAGCCCTTCGGCGGCACCGCGCCGATCAGGATCGCCCCGTAGTTGAACAGCCGGTAGGCCCAGGCGAACTTGAAGAAGGCGTAGACGAACACCACCGCGAGCCCGGCGACCTTGATCTCCCAGGTCAGGCGGCTCGCGCCCCCGGCGAAGGGCAGCGCCCCGAACAGGTTCAGCACGTCGTCGCCGGAGCGGGAGAGAGTGAGCACGCCGCCGAGCGCGATCAGCGAGGTCGAAGCGAAGAAGGCGGTGCCGTTCTGCAGGGAGGCGTTGATCGTGGTGTCGACCACGCGGTTGTCGCGGGCGATCATCTGGCGCGCCCACGCCTCGCGCTGCCCGTTCATGAGCTGGGACAGGGAGATCAGCCGCCCGCGCAGGCGCCCGACCGACAGGCCGTAGCCGATCCAGGCGACGACGAAGAACAGGAGCGCGCCGAGATCGAGGGGCGAGAACGCCGTGGCGCTGGTGCGCAGGTCGGTCATGGTCTCCGGCGATGCGTGGTCGGGATCGGATCGCGACCGCTTACCAGCCCGGCGGCGGCGGCGCGATGGGCCCGGGCGTATGGCTCGGATGCGGCGTCGGTGGATCCCTGTATCAGCCGAGGATCCGGAAGCCCGCCGGCGGCGCCTCTCCGTGCGGGCGCAGATCGAGCCCGTCGACCCGGGCGCCCGGCGGCCCGCTCCGGCAGGCCTCGATCATCGCGGCGACGGCCTCGGCCTCCCCCGAGAACACGGCCTCGACCGCGCCGTCCGCCCGGTTGCGCACATGGCCCGCGAGGCCGAGCCGCCGGGCCTCGCGCTCCGTCCAGGCCCGGTAGGACACCCCCTGCACCCGGCCGCTGATCACGACCGCGACGGTCCGAGCTGCGCTCAAGTCCTGGAACTCCCCGATCGACGAACGGCTCTGATACGGCTTCCGGTTGGTCGCTTCGGGATAAGCCCCGCACCGTCATCCCGGGGCCGCGCCGCGGTGCCCGGGATCCATACCCACCGAAGGAGCCGGGTTGGGAACAGCGGTGTTCGTGGACTGCACGCTCCGCGCGCGCCTCCGGGTCCGGGCTCGCTCCTCGAGCGCCCCGGAACGACGGTGGCAAACTTATGCCGAGCGATCAAGCGAAGCCCGTGTAAGCTCGTCCGTCAACGCTCTCTCACGCCGGACCGGCATCCGCTTCGCCCCAGGCGCGCGAGCGTGGCCCGGGAGAGCCTTGCGGCAAGGGCGGATCGCACGGGGCGCGGTGCGGCCTCTCCCGCGGCCGTTCCGGGCCGCACCGAACCCGATCGCGCTGCGGGAGCGCGAAGCGGCCTCCTGAAACGAGAAGGGCCCTCTGCGGGATCACTCGAATCCCGCAGAGGGCCCCCAAGGCACGCCGTGCCGCGCCTCAGGCCCCGAGGCCGCCGACGCAGACGTACTTGGTGTGCAGGTAGTCCTCGATGCCGAGATACGAGCCCTCGCGGCCGACGCCCGACTCCTTCACGCCGCCGAAGGGCGCCACCTCGGTGGTGATGATGCCCGCGTTGACGCCGACCATGCCGTATTCCAGCGCCTCGGAGACCCGGAAGGTCCGGCCGAGATCGCGCGTGTAGAAGTAGCAGGCGAGACCGACCTCGGTGTCGTTGGCCATCCGGATCGCCTCCGCCTCGTCCTTGAAGCGGAAGAGCGGGGCGAGCGGCCCGAAGGTCTCCTCCTTCGCCACCAGCATGCCGGGCACCACGTCGACGAGCACGGTGGGCTCGAAGAACGAGCCGCCGAGCGCGTGACGCTTGCCGCCCGTGAGGATGCGCGCGCCCTTGGCGGTGGCGTCGCGGATATGCGCCTCGATCGTCTCCACCGCGGCATGGTCGATGAGCGGGCCCTGCATGACCCCCTCCTCGGTGCCGTTGCCGACCTTCAGGGCGGCGGCGGCCTTGGCCATCTTCTCCGCGAAGACGTCGTAGATGCTGTCCTGGACGAGCACGCGGTTGGTGCAGATGCAGGTCTGGCCGGTATTGCGGTACTTGGCGAGCATCGCTCCCTCCACCGCCTGGTCGAGGTCCGCGTCCTCGAAGACGATGAACGGGGCGTTGCCGCCGAGCTCCATCGAGACCTTCTTCACGGTGCCGGCGGATTGCTGGAGCAGGACCTTGCCGACCTCGGTGGAGCCGGTGAAGGTGATCTTCTTCACGACAGGGTTGCCGGTCATCTCTCCGCCGATCGCCCGGGCCGAGCCGGTGATGATGGAGACGAGACCCGCCGGGATGCCGGCCCGCTCGCAGAGCACGCCCCAGGCGAGGCCCGACAGGGGGGTCTGCGTCGCCGGCTTGATGACGATCGGGCAGCCGGCGGCGAGCGCGGGGGCGAGCTTGCGGGCGATCATCGAGGAGGGGAAATTCCAGGGGGTGATCGCCGCCACCACGCCCACCGGCTCCTTGGTGACGAGGACGCGCCGGTCCGCCCAGGGCGAGGGGATGATGTCGCCGTAGACGCGGCGCGCTTCCTCGGCGAACCACTGCACGTAGGCCGCCGACATGCCGACCTCGGTGCGGGATTCGGCCAGCGACTTGCCCTGCTCGGCGGTGAGGATGCGGGCGAGATCCTCCTGGTTCTCGCGGATCACCGCGGCGAGCTTGAGGAGCAGCGTGGCCCGCTCGGCCGCGGTCCTGGCCCGCCAGGCGGGATAGGCGGCGGCGGCGGCCTCGATGGCTTGGCGGGTCTCGTCGGCGCCGAAATTGGGCACCCGGCCGATGACGGCGCCGGTTGCGGGGTTCGTCACCTCGATCGTGCCCGAGCCGCCCTTCGCCCACGCACCGCCGATCAGGCAGGCATCGACGAGCAGGCTCGGATCCGCGAGGGACAGGGTCTCGGTGTCAGGCATTCAATGGTTCCTTCGGAGGTTGAGGCATGGCGGGCCGTTGCTTGAGCGGCACGCCCTGGGCCGTATTCCTCGCCTGCGCCTCGGCTTTCGTCTCGAAGACGTGGGGAGCCAGGTCCCGACCCGCCAACGATGCGCCGAGCTTCAGCCGCATGAACGCGCTCGTCGTGTAGCGCGCCGCGGTCTCGTAGTAGCGGTTCTCTAGATAAGCGACCGTGGAGAAATATGCATCACTCACGGTCGGGTCGATCTCGACGCCGTCGTAGTTGGCGATCAGGTGGACCTTGCGGCCGATCTCCTGGCAGGTCCGCTCGTACTCCCGGCGCACCAGCTCGACGTCGTCGATGGTCCGCACCTGGAAACCTTCGAGGTTGCAGAACAGGATGTTGCGCTCCGGATCGTAGCTCAGGCGCTCCGAGAGCGAGAGGCCGAGGAGCCACGGCTCCAGGCCCATCACGCCCTCGCGGAACAGGCGCGGGTCCATGGGCTTGGGATCGTTCACGAGGGGCTCGAAGCCCATCTGGGCGAGGATGTCGCGCTCGATGTCGATGCCCGGAGCCACCTCGACGAGTTCCATGCCGGCCCGTGTCCGGCGGAAGACGCAGCGCTCGGTGACGTAGAGCACCGGCTGGCCGCGCTCGGCGGCGTAGGTTCCTGAGAAGGTGACCTGCTCGACCGCGCCGATGAACTTGCGCGAGCGGCCCTCCTTCAGGATGCGCACCTGCCCGTCCTCGATCCCCACCTTCAGGCCGTCGGCGGTGAAGGTGCCGGCGAAGACCAGGGACTTCGCGTTCTGCGAGATGTTGATGAAGCCGCCCGCGCCCGCGAGCCGCGGGCCGAAGCGGCTGACATTGACGTTGCCGAGGGCGTCGCACTGCGCGAGGCCGAGGCAGGCGAGATCGAGCCCGCCGCCGTCGTAGAAGTCGAACTGCTGGTTCTGGTGCAGCACGGCGGCGGGGTTCAGCGCCGCGCCGAAATCGAGACCGCCCTGGGGCAGGCCGCCGATCACGCCGGGCTCGGCGGTGAGCGTCAGGTATTTCAGCACCCGCTCCTCGGCGGCGACCGCCGCCACGCCCTCGGGCATGCCGATGCCGAGATTGACCACGCCCCCCGGCGGCAGCTCGAAGGCGCAACGCCGGGCGATGACCTTGCGCTCGCCGAGGCCGATCGGCGCGATCCGGTCCAGCGGCACCCGCTGCCGGCCGGTATAGGCGTGGTTGTAGGGCGTGCCGTAGGTCTGGCGGTGGTTCTCGGGCTGGCTCAGGACCACGCAGTCCACGAGCACGCCGGGCACCTGCACCTCGCGGGGGTTGAGGGAGCCGGCCTCGGCGAGGCGCTCCACCTGGGCGATGACGAAGCCCCCCGAGTTCCGCGCGGCCATGGCGGCGGCGAGGTTGTCGAGCGTCAGCGCCTCGCGCTCCATGGTGATGTTGCCGGCGGGATCGGCCGTGGTGCCGCGGATCAGCGCCACGTTCACGGGAAACGCCTTGTAGTGCAGCCAGGGCTCGCCGCCGAGCTCGACCACGCTGACGAGGTCCTCCCGGGTCATGGCGTTGAGCTTGCCGCCCTCCAGCCGGGGGTCGACGAAGGTGTTGAGGCCGACCTTGGTGATGTGGCCGGGCGTGTGCGCGGCGATCTCGCGGTAGAGATGCGAGACGACGCCGAGGGGCAGGTTGTAGGCCTCGATCGTCCCCTCGACGGCCATGGCGCCGAGCTTGGGCACCAGGGCCCAGTGGCCGCCCACCACCCGGCGCACGAGGCCGGGCAGCGCCAGCCGGTTCAGCCCGCGCTCCTTGCCGTCGCCGGGGGCGGCGGCGAACATCAGGCCGAGGTCGCGCGGGCGCGCGGTCGCCTCGAAGCGGCGGGCGAGGGCCAGGATCAGCTCGTCGGGGGTGCCGATCCCGACGAACCCTGAGACGGCGACCATGTCGCCGTTGTGGATGATCGCGACGGCCTCGTCGGCGCTGACGATCTTGTTCTTCAGGCTGACCATGGGCGTTCCTCGGAAGACCTGTGCCGGGGCGACGGCGCCGTGCGTCTGTTCCAGTGCGCGCTTCTACGCCGACTCGTTCCGGTCGCACGAAGGGGAGCGCCGGCTCCCCTTCGTGCCCCATCCTGTTGTGGCGGCCGGACGATCCCGGGAAACCGGACTCCGTCCGCCCGCCCCGGAGTCTCAGGCACGGGCCCGCGCGGATCCGGCGACGATGCCCTAGCCCCGCCGCTCCAGCCAGTCGGCGATGCCCGAGCCAAGCAAGGCCTGCGCCTTGCCGCCCACGAAGACGCCCACATGGCCGCCGGGAAGCCCCAGCTCCGTGTAGTCCTGCGTGCCGACCTTGGTCCCGAGCGCCCGCGAGGTGGCGGGCGGGATGATGTGGTCGTCCTTGGCGAAGACGTTGAGCACCGGGCAGGTGATGTCGGAGAGCTTCACCGTGCGGCCGGAGAGCTGGAAGCGGTTCTCCACCAGCTTGTTGTCCTGGTAGAGGTCCTTCAGCCACTGCTTGGCCGCCTCGCCCGGGTGGTCCGGCCGGTCGGCGATCCACTTCTCCATGCGCAGGAAGTTCAGGAACTTCTTCTTGTCGGCGAGCGCGTCGAGGAGATCGACGTTGTACTTCGTGAGCGTCCGCATCGGCGTCATCATCGAGAACACCGAGCCCATGAAGGCGCCGGGCAGCGAGCCCTGCGACTCGATCAGCCGGTCGATGTCCTCCGGCGAGAGCGAGCGCATCCAGAGGTTGATGAAGCCGTGGCCGGGACGGTTGTCCACCTGGTCGGCGTGGAAGTCGATCGGCGTGATGGTGAGCACCATCGCGTTGATCTGCTCCGGGTAGAGCGCCGCGTAGCAGGTGGTGAAGACGCCGCCCTCGCAGATGCCGAGCAGGTTCAGCTTCTCGCGCCCGGTCTCGCCCTGGATGACGTTCACGCACTCGGCGAGGTAGCCGTCCACGTAGTCGTCGATGGTGACGAAGCGCTCGGCCCGGCTCGGATTGCCCCAGTCGACCACGTAGAGGTCGAGGCCGAGATTGAGCAGGTTGCGGACCAGCGAGCGGTCCTCCTGCAGGTCGGCCATGGTGTAGCGGCCGATCAGCCCGTAGACGATCAGCACCGGCGGCAGGCCCTTCGAGGGCGCCAGCGGCCGGTAGCGGTAGAGCGTGACCTTATCCTGGCTCCAGATCGCGTCCTTGGGCGTGGTGGCGATCTGCACGTCCGCGTCGCGGATCTCGCCGAACAGCTTGGCGCCCTCGGCGATGCGCCGGCCCAGCGCCGAGACCTCGGCGACGGCATCGGCAGGGGTGATGGTGGGGCGGCTCACGGAGTCGTCTCCTTGGCCCGCGACGCGGCAGCCTTCCGCTTGAGACCGCGCAGGTCCCGGCGCAGCTCGGTCACCGTCTTGTGCAGGTCGTCGAGTTCGGCCCGGGTCGGGTAGCCGTACATCTGGCTGTAGAACTCGGCGAGGTCCGCCTGGGCGAGGCGGAGGTCGGTGGCGGCCTTGAGCGATTCCCGCTGGCTCCTCAGGAAGGCGTCGGAGCGCTGGGTCTCCACCAGCACCTCGTTGGCCGTCTCGATCCACAGGGTCATCAGCGCGCGGGCGGATTCCAAGGGCTGGCCCGCCTCGGTGCGGGCGTTGACGGCCTTCGAGAACACGCCGGTGGCCCGCGTCCAGGCCTCCAGCATCAGGGTGTTGTGCTCGAGGTTGCGCCGACGCAGGGCGGACCAGGCCGTGTTCAGCACGGCGAACTTCCGCTCGATCTGGAAGAGGTCGGAGAATTGCGGCCCCTCGGCGAAGCGGCTGAGGGCCGCGTCGATCTCGCTGGAGGCCGAGAGCCAGCCGCGCGGGTCGAACACCTTGGCGAGCACCTCGGCGGCCACGGGGTCCTTGTCCCCCTTGGCGTCACCCTGGGCGCCGAGGCTGCTGGTGAAGCTCGCGGCCACGCTCTGCGCGTCGGTCCAGGCCTTGGTGTAGGCGGTCTGGGCGGCGCGCACCGCCTCGAAATCGGGCGCGGGCGCGGGGCCCGCCGCCGTCTGCATGGCGCCCATCATGTTGGCCTGGGCCTCGGCGAAGGAGCGGGCGCCGCGGCTCCACAGCTCGCCCATGGCCTTCATGGTCTCCATCGGATCCATTCCGCGCTTCCTCCTCGCGCCCCTCGCGCGTGCCTCACCTGGACAGCCCCGCGCGGGCCGAGGCAACCCCGAAGTCGTGCCTCGGTCCGCGCGGAACGGGTCTCAGGCGGCCTGGCGGGCCTTGCCGTCGAGCGCCTCGGAATAGATGGCGAAGGCGTCGCCGTGGGTGACCTCGCGGGGGTTGTTCACGAGGAGGCGGGTCTGCTTCATGGCGTCGGTGGCGAGCCGCTCGAGATCGCCCTCCTCGACGCCGACCTCGGCGAGCGAGGCGGGCACCTTGCAGTCCCGGCAGATCGCGGCGAGGCTCTCCACGAAGCGGGCGGCGGCCTCCTCCTCGGAGAGGCCGATCGCCGCCGGATCCACCACGGGGGCGAGCTCGGCGTAGAGCGCCTGCGCGTGGGAGAGGTTGAAGCGCATCACGCCCATCAGCACGAGGGCGTTCGAGAGCCCGTGGGGCACGTGGAAGATCGCCCCGATCGGGTAGGCCAGCGCGTGCACCGCCGCCACCGGGGCGTTGGCGAAGGCCATGCCGGCGAGCATCGAGCCCAGCAGCATGCCCGAGCGCGCCTCGAGGTTCTTCGGGTCCGAGCAGGCGGTGCGGATGTTGGAAGAGAGCAGGGCCAGGGCCTGCTTGGCGAGCTGGTCCGAGATCGGGTTCTTCTTGTGCTTGCTGGTGAAGGCCTCGATGGCGTGCACCATCGCGTCGATGCCGGTGGCCGCGGTGACGTGGGCGGGCAGGCCCAGGGTCAGCTCGGGGTCGAGCACCGCCCAGTCGGGCAGGAGCCGGGGGGAGACGACGCCCTTCTTCTCGGTGGTCGGCGTCGTGACGATGGAGATCGGCGTCACCTCGGAGCCGGTGCCGGCGGTGGTCGGCACGAGGACGAGGGGCAGGCGCTCGCCCTTGGCGAGGCCGACGCCGTAGATGTCGTCGAGCTTGTCCTCGGACTTGGCGAGGTAGGCCACGAGCTTGGCCGTATCGAGGGCCGAGCCGCCGCCGATGGACAGGACGAGGTCGGTGCCGGCCTCCCGGGCGCGGGCGGCGGCCGCCTCGACGATGGCCGCAGGCGGATCGGCCTTCACGTCCTCGTAGATGTCGAGCTGGATCCCGGCCTCCGCGAGCGCCGCCTCGGCGGCGCGGGTCAGCCCGGCCTCGCGCACGCCCTTGTCGGTGACGAGCATCACGCGCTTGGCCTTCAGCCCCGCCACGATCTCCGGGAGCTTCTTGGCGGCGCCGGCCTCGAACAGGACGTTCGGCGTGGTCTGGAAGGTGAAGGGATTCATGGGGCGCTCGGGCTCCTTCTGATGCCGCCGGGCATCTCGGGATCTTCGGGTGAGGCCCGCGCGCCGGAGCGCGCGGGCGGTCGGTCTCGGTGGGCCCGCCGCGCCGCGGGCCGCGGCCCTCACTCGGCCGGGTCGAGCTGGAGCTCCTTCACCTTCTCGCGCAGCTCCTTGACGAGCACGCGGGTGTTCTCCGAGTAGTCGATCGGCACCGCCACGAGGTGCACGCCGCCGGCCTGGAAGGCCTTCTCCAGGGTCGAGCCCAGCTCGTCGACCGAGCCGACCCGGTGACCGGTGGCGCCGTAGGACTCGGCGTACTTCACGAAGTCGGGGTTCTTGAAGGTCATGCCGTAGTCGGCGAACTCGTCCACCGCCTGCTTCCAGCGGATCATGCCGTAGGCCGAGTCGTCGAGAATGAGCACCACGAGGTTGAGGCCGAGGCGCACCGCGGTCTCCATCTCCTGGCTGTTCATCATGAAGCCGCCGTCGCCGCACACCGCCATCACGCGGCGGTTGGGGTAGAGGATCGCGGCCATCATCGCCGAGGGGAGCCCCGCGCCCATCGTGGCCAGCGCGTTGTCGAGGAGCAGCGTGTTGGCGACGTAGGTGCGGTAGTTCCGGGCGAACCAGATCTTGTACATCCCGTTGTCGAGGCAGACGATGCCGTCCTCGGGGATGACCTTGCGCACGTCGCGCACGAGGCGCTGCGGCGTGACCGGGAAGCGGTCCTCGTCGGCCCGGTCGGCGATGCGCGAGAGGATGTGCTCGCGCAGGGGCAGGAGCGCGCCCGCGTTCGGCAGCTTGTCCTCAAGCCGGTCGGCCAGGATCTTCAGGGTGGGGCCGAGATCGCCCACCACCTCTGCGTCGGGGTAGTACACCTCCTCGACGTTGGCCGGCATGTAGCTGATGTGCAGCACCTTCTGGCCGCGCTGGCCCATGAAGAAGGGCGGCTTCTCCACCGTGTCGTGGCCGATGGCGATGATGAGGTCGGCCGCGTCGATCGCCTCGTGCACGTAGTCGCGCTCGGACAGGGCGGCGGTGCCCATGTAGAGGCGGGTGCCGTGGGCGACGGTGCCCTTGCCCATCTGCGTGGTGAAGAACGGGATGCCCGTGCGCTGCACGAAGCCGCCGAGGTCGCTCGTGGAGCGCGGACGGCTCGCGGCGGCGCCCAGCATGATCAGCGGGCGCTTGGCCGCGACGATCATCTGCGCGGCGCTCTCGATGGCCTTCGGGTGGGCGACCGGGATCTCCACCGGGTGGCTCGGCACGACGTGGGCGTCGGCCTGTTCCGCGGCGATGTCCTCGGGCAGCTCGAGCAGGACAGGGCCGGGCCGCTCCTCCATGGCGACGCGGAAGGCGTCGCGCACGATGGTCGGGATCGAGGAGGCGGAGACGATCTGGCGGGCCATCTTGGTGATCGGCTTCATCGAGGCGATGATGTCGACGATCTGGAAGCGGGCCTGGCGGGCCTTCAGGATGCCCTTCTGGCCGGTGATGATGATCATCGGCATGGCGCCGAGATGCGCGTAGGCCGCGCCCGTGGAGAAGTTCAGCGCGCCCGGGCCGAGGGTGGCGAGACACACGCCGGGCTTGCCGGTGAGGCGCCCATAGGTGGCGGCCATGAAGGCGGCGGCCTGCTCGTGCCGGGTCAAGATCAGCTCGATCTTCGAGGTGCGGAGCGACTCGACGATGTCGAGGTTCTCCTCGCCCGGGATACCGAAGATGCGCTCGACCCCCTCGTTCTCAAGCGCCTGGACGAGTAGATCGGAACCTTTCGGCATGAACCTATTCCTTCTTGAACGGGGCCCGGATCGGCGGGCCTGCATACGCGGCGAGTCAATGCCGCGGCCGAGGGCGTGGTTTCGGCCAAGGTGGACCCGACGACAATCAGGTGCGCCCGCCTTCCTGCCGCGGGAGTATAAGATTCGGGCCGGTTGAAAGTGGTCGACTGGACACCAGAGCGGCGCGCGGGGTCGAGGCAGCGTCGAGACAGCCCGGAATGCTTCGGCTGAGAACGGCGCGCGTCCGGGGCCGGTTCCACCGGGCAGGGCCGGCGGCACCTTCGGCGATCCCCTCGGCGTCGGGAGATCCCCGAGAACGAGATCCCGCGGGCTCGGAGGAGGCCGTGGGATCGTCCGGGATCGTCGTCGTGCGTGTCGGCCGGTCAGACCAGCCAGCGCAGGAAGATCAGCACGCCGGTGACGGTGATGGCGCCGCCGATCCGGGTGGCGATCTGGGCGAAGGGCATCAGCTGCATGCGCTCGGCGGCGGTGAGGATCGCGACGTCGCCGGTGCCGCCCTGGCCCGAGTGGCAGGCGTTCACGATCGCGGTCTCGATCGGGTACATGTTCATGGCCCGGCCCACGAGGAAGCCCGTCGCCATCAGGGTGAACACCGTCGAGACGATGACGACGAGATTGACCAGGGTGAAGGCGGCGATGAGCTTGTCCCAGGGGGTCAGCGCGACGCCGATGGCGAAGAGCAGCGGGTAGGTCATGCCCACCTGCACGAACTTGTAGACCACGAAGCCGCCGGCCTGGAGATGGGGCGAGACCGCCTGGGCGAGCTTGGCCATCACCGCCAGGAACAGCATCGCCACGGGCGCCGGCAGGCCGAAGACGTGGTGCATCATCACGCCGAGCAGGTAGAGGGTCACGGCGGTGAGGCCGGCCGCCGCGATGGTGGCGACGTCCATGGCGCCCCCGGTCTCGCTCGCCGCCGTCTCGCTCTTCGGGTCCATGTCGTCGTGCTCGCCCGGCTGCAGGCGGCCGTTGCCGGTGAGGTGCGGCATCTTCTTGCCGACGAAGTTCAGGGTGCCGGAGAACAGGATCGCGGTCAGGCTGCCGAGCATCACCGGGGGCAGCACCTGGGCGAAGAGGTCGCCCTGGGACTGGCCGAGGATCGCCGCGTAGCCGATGGAGAGCGGGATCGCGCCCTCGCCGACGCCGCCGGCCATGATCGGCACCACGATGAAGAAGAAGGTCTTGTAGGCGCCGAGACCCAGCGCCACGCCGACCAGGGTGCCGACGCAGGCCGCCGCGACCGAGCCGACGGCCAGCGGCACGAAGATCTTCAGGAAGCCCCGGATCAGGACCTGGCGGTCCATGCCGAGGATCGAGCCGACGATGATCGCGGCGATATAGAGGTAGAGGAAGTTGGTGAACTTCGTGAAGTCGGTGATCGACTTCTGGATCTGCGGCGGGATCAGCCCGTAATAGGCCAGAGCCGAGGGGATGAAGGTCGCGAAGATCGCGCCGGCGCCGATGGCGCGCAGCACCGGCAGCCGCTTGCCGATCTCGGCGCAGGTGAAGCCGCCGAGGACGAGCACCGCGATCATCGAGGGCGCGTCGGCCTTGATCTCGCCCTCCAGGGTGAGCACCGTGAGCAGGGCGACGAGGATGAGGTAGACCGGCAGCGGGATGATGCCGATCTTGAAGTCCATCAGGCGCCACCAGCCGTGGGGCCAGAACGGCTCGCGCCCGGCCTCCGCCGCGCGCGGCGCGGCCTGCAGCGGAATCGGTGCGACGGCATCGGCTTGCATCGTGATTTCCTCCCGATTTCAGAATTCGGTCTTCGTGCCGCGCACTCGAAGAGGTGCGCTTGGAACTGTTTGGCGAGCTTGGTATCCCCGCTCTCTGACGCCAACCTGACAGACGGCGTGGGCACGACCTTGTGATGGGGCCCGTCGATGCGGATACTGGTCGTCGAGGACACGGCCGAAGTCGCCGAGTCGATCCTCGCCGGTTTCCGCCGCATCGGGCACAGCGTCGACTGGGCTCCCGACGGGACGACCGCCGACGAGATCCTGGCGACGCAGAGCTACGATCTCGTCGTCCTCGACCTCACCTTGCCGGGGCTCGACGGCGCGGCCGTGCTCAAGGCCCTGCGCGGGCGCGGCGGCACCAGCCCCGTCCTCGTGCTGACGGCGCGGGGCGCGGTGGACGAGCGCGTGCGGGTGCTCGACCTCGGGGCCGACGACTACCTCACCAAGCCCTTCGATTTCCGCGAGCTCGAGGCGCGGGCCCGCGCTCTCCTGCGCCGCTCGGCCGGGGAGGCGACCAACGCCCTGGTCTGCGGCGACATCGCCATCGACCGGGCGGGGCGCAGCGTCACCGTGGCGGGCGTGCCCGTGGAGATGACGCGCCGGGAGTTGATCCTCTTGGAGATCCTGGCCGCGCGCCCCGGCCGCGTCTTCAGCAAGGACGAACTCCTCGACCGCCTGTTCGGCCTCGACGAGAGCCCGACCTTCAACGCGGTGGAGCAGTACGTCGCCCGCGTGCGGCGCAAGCTCGGCGCCTCCGAGGTGCAGATCCGGACCCTGCGCGGCCTCGGCTACCAGCTCACGCCCGCGGCCAAGGGGGCCAGGACGGCATGGTAGGGCGCGCCCGCCCGCGGCCGGGCCGGGGCGCCGGGTGAGGCCGCGCCCGCGAGGCCCCTCCCTCTACCGGCGCGTCACCGGCCTCGTGGCGGCGGTGATGGCGGTGACCGCGCTCGCCCTCGGCGCGGTGGCGGCCTCCTACGCCCGCGCCGCAGCGGACGGGGCCTACGACCGTCTCCTCGTGGCGGCCGCCCTCCAGATCGTGGAGAGCGTCTACACGGTGGACGGGGTGCTGCACGTGGACCCGCCCTTCTCCGCCTTCGAGACCCTGGCGCTCGCCGCCGACGACCGGGTCTTCTACGCGGTCGCCGGCACGGACGGCACGGTGCTCACCGGATACGACGACCTGCCCGCGCTCCTCCGGGGCGAGCCCGCGGGCGGCCTGCCGGCCCTCGGCGACGCCCGCTTCCTCGGCGCCCCCGTGCGCACGGTCGCGGTGCGCCGCTACGTGCCCGACGCGGCGACGCCCGGATGGGTGCGGGTGGCGCTCGCCCAGACCAACGAGGCGCGCGGCGCCCTCGCCCGCGACCTCACGGTGAAGGCGCTGGCGCTGCTCGCCGTGATGATGCTCCTCGGCTTCCTCGCCGCCCTCTTCGCCGTGCGCGTCGCCCTCGCCCCCCTCGCCCGGGTGGAGCGCAGCATGCGCGCCCGCGACCCGAAGGACCTCGCCCCGATCGGCGTGGAGACGCCGCGCGAGATCGCCGCCCTCGTCGGCGCGATCGACGGTTTCACCGAGCGCCTCGGACGCCATCTCGCCCTGCTCCAGCGCTTCGTCGCCGAGGCGAGCCACCAGATCCGCACGCCGCTCGCCGCCCTCTCCTCCCAGGTCGATCTCCTGGTCTGGGCGGAGCGCGGCGCGGGGGGGGAGGCCGAGGAGCGGCGCGCCCGCCTGATGCGGGTGCGCGCCCGGGCGCGGGAACTCGCCCGGCTCACCAACCAGCTCCTCGACCACGCCATGGTGAGCCACCGGGTCGAGGCGGTCCGCTTCACCCCTGTCGACCTCGCGGACCTCGCCCGCGGCATCCTGCGCGGCATCGCCGGCACGCTGGAGCGGGAGATCGACCTCGCCTATGACGGGCCGGACGAGCCCGTCCGCGTGCTCGGCGAGGCGCTCAGCCTGCGCGAGGCGGTGGCCAACCTCGTGGGCAACGCCCTCAAGCACGGCGCGCGCACGCGCCTGGAGATCGCGGTGCGGCAGCGGGACGGCTTCAGCGAGATCGCCGTGATCGACGACGGGCCCGGCATCCCGGAGGCGGACTGGGCGCGGGTGCGCCGGCCCTTCGAGGGCAGCGGCCGGCGGGGCGCGGACGGGGCGGACGAGGGCGGGCTCAAGGGCGCCGGCCTCGGCCTCGCCATCGCCGAGGACGTGGTGCGCGCCCATCGCGGCACGATGGGCTTCTCCGTGCTGCCGGACGGCTGCTTCGCCGTTACCCTGACGATCCCCGCCGCACCGGCGGGAGGGGCGGCCTGATGCCGGGCCGGGGCCTCGCGGCGGGCTTCCGCGGGCGCGTCCTGCGCCTCGGCCTGCTCTGCGCGCTCCTCGCCCCCCGTGCGGCATCGGCCCTGGAGACCCACCGCTTCCCGGCACCGGGGGCAGAGGCCCTCACCCTCGCCGTTCACGCGGCAACCGACCTCTCGGCCATGCGCCCGCTGATCGAGGATTTCCAGGCGATGCGGCCGGACGTGGCGGTGGCCTATACGGAATACGTCACGGCGGAGCTGTTCGAGCGCATGCGCGCGTCCTGCGCGGGCGCGGGCGGGGTCGACCTCGTCCTGTCCTCCTCCGTCGACCAGCTGCTCAAGCTCGTCAACGACGGCTGCGCGCGCAAGCTCGGCCTCCCGGCAAGCGGCGCGCTGCCCCGCTGGACCCGCTGGCGGGACGAGCTGTTCGGCTTCACCTTCGAGCCGGCGGTGATCGTCTACAACCGCGACGCGGTGCCCCCCGAGGACCGCCGCCGCACGCGGGCCGGGCTCATCGATCTGCTGCGCGCCCGGCCCGAGCTCTATGCCGGCCGGATCGGCACCTACGACGTCACCAGTTCGGGGATCGGCTACCTGTTCTCCGCCTACGATGCCCGCGGTGGCGCGGTGTTCGGCCGGGTGATGGAGGCGCTCGGCCGGGCGCGGGTCACCCTGAGCTGCTGCACCACGGAACTCCTGGACGCCCTCGCCAGCGGCCGCCTCGCGATCGGCTACAATCTGCTCGGCTCCTACGCGGTGGCGGCGCAGCGCGCGGGCGCCCCCCTGCAGGTCGTCATCCCGCGGGACTACACGGTGGTGCTGAGCCGGGCGGTCTTCGTGCCGAAGGGCGCCCCCCAGGCCGAGGCGGCCCGGGCCTTCGTGGCCTATCTCCTGTCGGAGCGGGGCCAGGCCCGCGCTCGGGCGGGCAGCTTCGTGTTCGGCTTCGACGGGGCCGACGTGCCGGAGGCGGACGGACCGGCGCTGGCCCCGGCCTCCGCGATCCTGCGGCCGATCGAGATCAGCCCCGAACTGCTGGCGATCCAGGACCGGGCCAAGCGCGCCCGGCTGATCGGGGAATGGCGGAGCGCGGTGGGCGCCCCCTCTCCCGACCCGCCGCAGCGCCCGTGACGGGGCCCCGGGCCGCGCGGGACCGGCGCCCGGGGCGCCGATCCGTGCGGGCGGCTCGGCTACGAGAACGAGCCGAAGGCCTCGAAGGTGTTCGTGGGCGTCGGGGGCGCCTCGGTCGCCGCGTCGGCGGCGGGGACGGTGCTGGCGGCCTGGGTGCGGGTCTCGGGTTCGGTGTGAGTCTCGTCGGGGACGGTAGCGAGCGTCAGGGCTGAGCGATCGTGCTGCGCGTCGAGATTCATCCGGTCTCCTCAGGTTGAGCCGTGTGGAACGGCACAGCTTGGGATAGCCGGTTCGGCGCGCGACGCAACCCGTATGCGGGGCATGGCAGCCGCGCGCCTCGGACGCCCGGCGCCGGGAAGCCTACTCGGCCGCGGCGGGCTTCGGCGCGGGCTTGGCCGCCGCGGGCTTGGCCGGGGCCGAGCCGGTCGCGGCGGGCTTGGCGGTCAGCCATTCCGGATCGGTGCGCGGCCCGCCGGCCGCGTTGGTCGGTGCCGTGAGCTGGCCGGGCAGCACGTCGGCGACCTTCGTCCAGGTCTGCGACTTGCAGAGGAAGGCGATCAGGCAGCCGCGCACGGTCAGCTCGCCGGGAGTCTCGGTCCAGATCGTCACGTCGTAGGACTTGCCGTCCTCCGAGTTGTAGATCTTGCCCTCGTAGCGGGCATCGGCGTTCGGCTTCAGGCCGAGGATCAGCTGGTGCCCGAGGGAGGGGCGGGCCTGCTTCTTCGGGTCGGGGTTCTTGAAGTCCACCCGCGGCTGGTTCTTGTCGTTCAGGGGAACCTTGAGCCAGACCACGTAGCCGCAGACGTGCTTCTCGCCGGGACCGCACTTCTCGATGCGGATGCGGGCGCGCCCGTCCTCGGTGAGATAGGTGCCGCTCGGATCGGTGGGCGCGGCGGCCTCAGCCGCACCGGCGAGCCCGGCGAGGGCGGCGAGCGGCAGGACCGCGCGGCGCCAGCTCCGCAGGCGGCCGGGGATCAGTCGAAACGTCATGCCTGTACTCCCATGTCCGGGATGCCGTCGCGATCCCGGCGCCGGCCCGCTTGCGTCCGCGGCCGTCCGGCCCCGTGCGGGGCCGCGCGGCCGGGCCGCTTTTCGGCCCCCGCAATCCGCTGTGATATTGACCGCATCATGACACGCGCGCCCGCGCCCGCCCGGAAGCGGTGCATCCCGCGCATCGCGAGACCCCCTCCTCCCATGGCGACCGCCGAGGGCCGATGATCGTCCGTCCCCGCCCGAGCCTGCTCGGCATCCTCTTCACCCTGCGCGGCTCGATCCTGCCGCAGGTGGCGCCGACGGTCGCGGGGCTCGCCGCCTTCTCGGTCGCGGTGGTGGCCGCCGAGCGGCGCTGGCCGGAGGCCTTTCCGGTCAGCGCCGGGATCGGGCCCTTCACCCTGATCGGGCTCGCCCTCTCGATCTTCTTGAGCTTCCGCAACAACGCCTGCTACGAGCGCTGGTGGGAGGCGCGGAAGGCTTGGGGCAACCTGATCGTGGCCGTGCGCAGCCTCGCCCGCCTCGTCGACGCCCTCCTGCCGGGCCCAGGGAACGCGGTCGCCCGCGCGCGCGTCCTGCGCCGCGCCGCCGGCTTCGCCCACGGCCTGCATGCCGGGCTGCGCGGGGCCGACGCGGCGGCGGCGATCCGCCCCTGGCTGCCGCCCGGCGAGCCCGTGCGGGCGGCGAGCCCCAGCGACGGGGTGCTGGCGGCGATGACCGTCGACCTGGCGGCCATGATGCGGGCGGGCGCCTTCGGGGAGGTGGGCTTCGCCCTGGTCGAGGGGCAGCTCGCGCGGCTCGCCGAGATCCAGGCCGCCTGCGAGCGCATCCAGGCGACCCCGCTGCCCTTCGCCTACACCCTGCTCCTCTACCGCACGGCCTGGCTCTACTGCCTGTTCCTGCCGGTGGGCCTGTCCGGCTCCCTCGGCTGGGCGACGCCCGCGGCGGTGGCGCTCGTCGCCTACACCTTCTTCGGCCTCGACGCCCTCGGCGACGAGCTGGAGGAGCCCTTCGGCCTGGAGCCGAACGACCTGCCCCTCGACGCGATGCTGCGCGTGGTCGAGCGCACCGTCCTCGAACCCCTGGGGGAGCCCCTGCCCGACCCGGTGGAGCCGGAGAATTTCCTCCTGCGCTGAGGGCGGGCCGGCGCCCATGCGGGAAGGGCCGGCACCCGGGGGCCGGCCCTTCAAGCAGATGTGATCGACGGGCCCTTACTCGGCCGCGGTCATCTCGGCGGTGAAGTGGCCGCACCAGTCCTGGGCGGCCACGACCGGCCAGAGGCCCTTGGCCTCCGGGGCGGGCTGGCTCACCGGCGGGTTGAAGCGGCAGAGGCCCTGGCCGCCCGAGGCCGCGGCGGCGTTGAGCTTGTGCTCGTCGAAGAAGCGGCAGCTCGCGCAGGCAGCGTTGCTGGTTCCAGCCATGTCGAATGCTCCGTGTCTCGTTGCTGCGGGGACGGCGCCGGACCTGCCAGGCCGAGCCCTTCCGGGTCCTTCTTTGGAAGGACTCCAATGAGCGACCAACGTGGCGCGGCCGGCGGGGTTCCTGGGGCGGAGGGTGCGCGGCCGCCGGATTCTTTCGGGGAACGGAGTCCGGCATGGCCGGTTCAGGCCATGTGGCACCCGCGTGCCGCACGCTCGCGAGCGTTTCCTCCCGAACTCGGGCCGCCCCTCGGGCGGCCCTTTTTCTCGGGGCCGCGGCCTTCCCGGCGCCGCCCGTCTCAGGCGGGCAGGCGCCCCTCCTCCACCGCGTGGCAGGCGACGCCGTCGCGCAGGAGCGGCACCTCGCTGCGGCAGCGCGCGTCGGCATGGGGGCAGCGCGGGTTGAAGGTGCAGCCCGGCGGCGGGTCGATCGGGTTCGGGATCTCGCCGGAGACGGGGGTGCGGGCACGCCCGATATGGGCGAGGTCGGGCACCGCGTCGAGCAGCATGCGGGTGTAGGGGTGGCGCGGCCGGGCGAAGATCTCCGCCTTCGGGGCTACCTCCACGAGGCGCCCCAGATACATCACGCCGATCCGCGTCGCCATGTGGCGCACCACGGCGAGGTTGTGGCTGATGAACAGGTAGGTCAGCCCGAAGCGGTCCTGCAGGTCGCGCATCAGGTTCAGGATCTGGGCCTGGACCGAGACGTCGAGCGCCGAGGTCGGCTCGTCGCCCACCAGGAACTCCGCCTGGCTCGCGAGCGCCCGGGCGATGGCCACGCGCTGGCGCTGGCCCCCGGAGAACTCGTGCGGGTACTTGCGCGCGTCGGCCGGGTGCAGGCCGACGAGGCCGAGCAACTCGCCCACGCGGGCGCGGATGGCGGCCTCCCCCTGGATGAGGCCGAAGGCCCGGATCGGCTCGGCGACGATGGCCCCCACCCGCCAGCGCGGGTTCATCGAGGCGTAGGGATCCTGGAAGATCATCTGGATCCGCGCGCGCAGGCGCCGCCGGGCGGCGGCCTGGCGCGGATCGGTCATCGAGACGCCGTCGATGCGCACCTCGCCGGCCGACGGCGGCAGCAGCCCGACCACCATGCGCGCCACGGTGGACTTGCCCGAGCCCGATTCGCCCACCAGCGCGAAGGTCTCCCCCCGCGGGATCGTGAAACCGACCCCGTCCACGGCCTTCAGGCTCTGCCGGGGCATCCGCTCGATCACCCGGTTGAGCCAGGGTTTCGAGACGTCGAAGACCCGGCGCAGGTCCTCGACCTCCACATAGCCCCTGCCCTGGCCCCCGCCCGTCTCTTCGCTCCGCGGGATCATGCCGCCGCTCCGCGCGCGTCGTCGTAGAGATGGCAGGCGACGCGGGCGTCGCCGACGGGGATCGGTTCCGGCCGCTCGACGAAGCAGCGGGCGAACGCGCTGGGGCAGCGCGGGTGGAAGGCGCAGCCCGGGGGGATGGCGTCGAGGCGCGGCATCGAGCCGGGGATCTGGGTCAGGCGCTCGGCGGTGTCGGCGAGCGTCGGGATCGCCCCCATCAGCCCCCGCGCGTAGGGATGGCGAGGCCGGCGCACCACCTCCGCCACCGGGCCGATCTCGGCGATCCGGCCCGAATACATCACGGCGACCCGGTCCGCGGCCTCGGCGATCACGCCCATGTCGTGGGTCACCAGCATCACCGCGGTGCCGTGCTCGCGGCAGAGGCGCTTCAGGAGCGTGATGACCTGGGCCTGGACCGAGACGTCCAGCGCCGTCGTCGGCTCGTCGGCGATGATGAGTTCGGGCTCGGCGGCGAGCGCCAGCGCGATCACCACGCGCTGGCGCATGCCGCCGGAGAACTCGTGCGGGTAGCCGTCGATGCGCCGCTCGGGGGCCGGGATGCCGACCTCGGTCAGCAGCGCGACCGCCCGCGCCCGCGCGGCGCGGGCCGAGAGGTCGGTATGGGTGCGGATCGTCTCCACGATCTGCTCGCCGACCCGGTAGAGGGGATCGAGGGAGGTGAGCGGGTCCTGGAAGATCATGCCGATGCGCCGCCCCCGCACCCGGCGCATCCGCTCCGGCGGCAGGTCGTCGATGCGCTCGGACCCGAGCCTGATCTCGCCGCCGGCGATGCGGCCGGGCGGGTCGATCAGCCCGATCACGGCCGAGCCCGTCACGGACTTGCCCGCCCCCGACTCGCCGACCACGCCGAGAATCTCGCCGCGGCCGATGGTGAAGGAGACGCCGTCGATGGCGGACAGCGTGCCCCGCCGCGTCTCGAAGGCGACGCGCAGGTCCCGGACGGAGAGGATCGGATCGCTCATTGCAGCTTCGGGTTCAGCGCGTCGCGCAGCCAGTCGCCGAGCAGGTTGATCGCGATGACGAGCCCGGCGAGCGCGAAGCCGGGGAAGGCCACCACCCACCACTCGCCGGAGAACAGGAAGCGGTTGCCGGTGCGGATCAGGGTGCCGAGCGACGGCATGGTCTCGGGCAGGCCGGTGCCGAGGAAGGACAGGGTCGCCTCCGTGATGATCGCGAGCGCGAGGTTGATGGTGGCGATGACGAAGACCGGGCCCGTCACGTTCGGCAGGACGTGGCGGAGCATGATCACCGGCGAGGTGAGGCCGATGAGGCGGGCGGCCTGCACGTAGTCCTTGCCGCGCTCCACCATCACGGAGGAGCGCACGGTGCGCGCGTACTGCACCCAGAAGGACAGGCCGATCGAGACCACGATGAGCAGGATCGTGGCGTTGGTGTCGAGGGCGCTGCCGAAGCTCGCCTTGGCGACCCCGTCAACCACCAGCGCGATCAGGATGGCCGGGAAGGTGAGCTGCACGTCGGCGACCCGCATGATCACGGTGTCGAGCACGCCGCCGAAATAGCCGGCGACGAGGCCGAGGGCGATGCCCAGCGTTCCCGAGACGAGGACGCCGAGAAGCCCCACCACGAGGGACAGGCGCAGGCCGTAGAGCACCGCCGAGAGCACGTCGCGGCCCTGGTCGTCGGTGCCGAGCAGGAAGGGCGCCTGCCCCTCCGCGTTCCAGAGCGGGGGCAGGTTGGAATTGAGGAGGTCGAGCTGGGCCGGGTCGTAGGGGTTCTGCGGCGCGATCCAGGGGGCGGCGAAGGCCAGGGCGAACATCGCCAGCGTGGCCACGAAGGCGAGCATCGCCGTCCTCGAGCGGCGGAAGCTCGCGAAGAGGTCGGAATCGAGGAAGCGGGCCAGCCGCGACCGGGCCGGTTCGCCGG
The DNA here is from genome assembly GCA_947444195.1 of Methylobacteriaceae bacterium. Classification (GTDB taxonomy): domain Bacteria; phylum Pseudomonadota; class Alphaproteobacteria; order Rhizobiales; family Beijerinckiaceae; genus Methylobacterium. The sequence goes on from CANEZL010000029.1 coordinate 50,690, forward strand.
GTGCTCCGGGCGGGGCCCCGGCGGCCCGGGGGGCGTCGTCCACGGCGGCGCTCATGCGGCGCGCCCCACGCTGCCGCGCAGGCGCGGATCGACCACCGTGTAGAGGAGGTCGACCACGAGGTTGATGGTCACGAAGATCGCCGCGACGAGGAGCAGGTAGGCGGACATGATCGGGATGTCGACGTTCTGCACCGCCTGCACGAAGAGCAGGCCCATGCCGGGCCACTGGAACACCGTCTCGGTGATGATCGAGAAGGCGATGACGGAGCCGAGCTGGAGCCCGGCGATGGTGATGACGGGCACCAACGTGTTCTTCAGGGCGTGGCCGAGATGGATGGTCCGGGTGGTCAGCCCCCGGGCGCGGGCGAAGCGGATGTAGTCGGTGCGCAGGACCTCCAGCATCTCGGCCCGCACGAGGCGCATGATCAGGGTCATCTGGTAGAGGCCGAGCGTCACCGAGGGCAGGATCAGGGCCTTGAGGCCCGACACGGTGAGGAAGCCGGTGGTCCAGCCCCCCAAGCGCACGGTGTCGCCGCGGCCGTAGCTCGGCAGCCAGCCGAGCGTGACCGAGAACAGGAAGATCAGCAGGATGCCGATCAGGAAGGTCGGCAGCGAGACGCCGACGAGGGAGATCGCCTGGAACAGCTTGGCGAGGAACGTGTCCCGCCTCAGCGCGCAGTAGACCCCCATCAGGATGCCGACGCCGAGGGCGAAGAGGGTCGCGCAGAGGGCGAGTTCGAGGGTGGCCGGGATGCGCTCGGAGAGGAGCGCGGTCACCGGCTGCCGGAACTGGTAGGAGATGCCGAAATCCCCCCGCAGCACGTTGCCGGCGTAGCGGCCGAACTGCACCAGCATGGGATCGTCGAGGCCGAGGCTCCTGCGGATCTCGGCCCGCTCGGAGACGGGCGTGTCCGGCCCGACGATCTGGTTCACGGGGTCGCCCGCGAACCGGAACATGGCGAAGGCGATCAGGCCGACCACGCCCAGCACCACGAGGGCCTGGGCGAGGCGGCGGATCAGGAACGCGAGCACGCGGGATACCTCAGGGCTTCTTGGACACCCAGTAGAGGTAGAAGTAGTTGTCCGGGCGCTGGGTCAGCGTCACCTTCTTCGAGACGCCCCAGGCGAGCGCCTGCTGGTGGAGCGGGATGTAGCCCCAGTCGGCATTGATCGTGTCGAAGCCTTCCTTGATGAACGCGTCGCGCTTCGTCTTGTCCGTCTCGGTCTCGACCTTGTCGGCGATCTCGTCGATCTTGGGGTTGCAGTAATTGCCGAGGTTCCACCCGCCGCGGCCGGATTTGGGGTCGTTCCGGCAGCCGGCGATCTCGTAGAGGATGTTGTGGCTGTCCTGCGAGGACGGCGTCCAGCCGACCAGATAGAACGAGGTGTCGTAGGCGGGCGCCAGCACCTTGGCGAAGTACTTGGCCTTGGGCTGCGCGTTGAGGTTCACCTTCACCCCGACGCGGGCGAGCATGGAGACCACCGCCTGGCAGATCGCCTCGTCGTTGACGTAGCGGTCGTTCGGGCAGTCCATGGTGAGGGTGAAGCCGTCCGGATAGCCCGCCTCGGTGAGGAGCGCCTTGGCCTTCTTCGGGTCGTAGGCCGGGCGCTTGAACTCGCCCGAGCGGTCGTAGAGCGAGGGCGCGATGAGGAGGGCGGAGGGCGTCGCCTGCCCGCGCATCACCCGCTTGGCGATCGTGTCCTCGTCGATGGCGAGATAGAACGCCTCGCGCACGCGCTTGTCCTTGAAGGGGTTCTTGCCCTTGACGCTCGAATCCTTGAGCTCGTCCCGCCACTGGTCCATGCCGAGGAAGATCGTGCGCAGCTCCGGCCCGGCCATGACCACGGCGTTGCCGCTCGACTCGACGCGGGGCTGGTCCTGCAGCGGCACGGGATCGATCCAGTCGACCTCGCCGGAGAGAAGCGCGGCCACGCGGGTGGCCGAGTTGCCGATGGTGGTGAAGACCGCCTCGTCGAGGTTCGACTCGACCTTGCCCCAGTAGCCGGGAAACTTCTTGAACACCGTGCGCACGCCGGGCTGGTGCTCGGCGATCGTGAAGGGGCCGGTGCCGTTCTCGTTCAGTGCCGCGTAGCTCGGGCTGGTAGCGGTGGGCGCCGAGGGCTGGACGGCGTTGTTCTTCTCGGCCCATGTCTTCGACATGATGTACCAGGTCGCGAACTGCGCGATCGCGATCGGGTTCGGGGTCTTCAGCTTCATGTCGACGGTGTAGTCGTCGACCTTCACGAACTCGGCGTCGGCCGGCACGTTCGTCTGGAAGTTCGAGCCCGGCGCGCGCACCCGCTGCACCGAGAAGATCACGTCGTCGGCGGTGAACGGCGAGCCGTCGTGGAACTTCACGCCCTTGCGCAGGTGGAAGCGCCAGCGGGTCGGCTCCGGATTCTCCCAGGACTCGGCGAGCTGGGGCGCGAACTTCATGTCCTTGTCGCGCATGACGAGCGCCTCGTAGACGGCGCCGTGCATGCCGATCGTGAAGGTCTCCTTCAGCGAGTAGGGGTCGAGGGACTTGATGTCGCCCTGGAAGGCGAAGCGGAACACGTTCTGCGCCTGCCCGGGCGTCGGGGCCGCGGCGAGGCCGAGGGCCAGGCCGAGGGTGAGCAGCGCGGTCTTCCGTGGGCTCGTCGCGTTTCGGGGGCTCGTCACAGTCACACCGCTCCTGCGTCAGATCGTGAACGCGGCCTTCCGCCCTGGCCGCGCCTGCGGGGACCGAATGCGGGAGTTGTGCCAGTCCGCGGGGTGATCGCGCAACGGGTGTCCGGTTTTGCATGGGGAAGGCGGGGGCAAGTTACGACACTTTAAGCTTGTCTGCCCATGGTGGCCAGGCTCGGATCGGGCGTCGCGGGGGTCGATTGGGAATGGCGAACGGCCTCACGGTCCTGGTCGCGGATGCCGATGAGGAGACGCGCCTGGCCCTCGTCGAGGCGATCGAGATCAGCGATCCCGGCGCGCGGATCATCGAGGTCTGCAACGGCCGCGAGCTGGCGGCCATGCTCGCCGAGCGCCACGTGGACGTGGTCTTCGTGGACGTGATCCTGCCCGCCATGGACGTCGAGGCGCTGCGCTGCTGGCGCGCCGCCTACGGCCCCGGCGCCATGACCGTGCTGGTCTCCGACATGCTCGCGCCGCGCTGGCCCTCCATCGCCAAGCTCGTGGGCGCCTACGACGTCCTCCTGAAGCCCCTCAACGAGCAGCACGTGGCCCGGGTCCTGGCGGCCGGCCGGGTGATCCGGCAGAGCCTGCGCCTCCTCGTGGTCGAGCCGCGCGCCGCCACCCGCGCCCTGATCCGCCGGCTGCTGCGGGAGAGCCATTTCAGCTTCGATCTCGCGGAGGCCGAGCGCGGCGCCGTCGCCATGCGGACCGCCCGGATCAAGACCTTCGACGTGGTGATGATCGAGGCCGAGCTGCCGGACGTGCCCGCCCTCGAGATCGCCTGCCAGGTGAGCGACCGCCACCCCGACGCCAAGATCCTGCTGATGGGCTTCTCGATGGCCGCCGTGCCCGCTCGCCAGCTCGAGCTGTTCGGCGCCTGCGGCTACCTGCGCAAGCCCTTCTCCTTCGCCGACGTGGACAGGGCCATCCACGAGGCCTTCGGCCTCTGGCATCCCTACCTCGTCAAGGCGCTCCAGAACGGCGACGACCTGCTTCCGATGCAGGCCCTCGGCGCATGACGGCCGCCCGCGCGATCGCCGGACCGATCGTCGACCCCCTGGTGCGGGACATCCAGGAGGCGATCGAGAGCGGTGATCGCGTGCGCCAGTCGCTCCTCGTCCGGCGCTCGGCCGAGGCGCTGACCCGGCGCTGGTCGCGCCTGCCGGTGGAGAGCAAGGCCGATTACGACCTGCTGCTCGCCGCCCTGATCGGGCTGGTGGACGAATCGGCCCGGCGGGCCTTCGCGCTGCGGATCGCGCCCCTGCGCAAGGCGCCCCCGCGCACCGCGATGCTCCTCGCCCAGGACCGCTCCGTGCGCGTGGCCGAGCCGCTCCTCAGCGAGTGCCGCAGCTTCAACGACGGCTGGTTCGAGGCCCTGGCCGGCAGTTGCGGCAACCTGCACCGGGCCGCCATCGCCCGCCGCCGCGGCCTCGGCGTCGCCCTGTGCAACGCCCTGGTGCGCCTGGGCGATGCCGACGTGATCGCCGTGCTGCTCTCCAACCCGGACGCGGCGATCTCCGCCGAGGCCCTGCCGCAGCTGATGCGGTACGCCCAGCAATCCGAATCGGTGGCGGTGCGCCTGACGGGACGGCGCGACCTGCCCGCCGCCTGCCGGGAACCGCTCACCGATCTCGCCCTCCGGCGGGCGCGGACCGCCCTCGCCGCGGAGGTCGAGCTCGATCCGGGCCTCGCGGCGGAGCTGCCCGCGCGGATCGCGGCGACCCTCGCCCTGCCGGTGGAGCCGGCGCGCCACGCCCGGTTCGACGCCTCCATGTCCCTCGGCGACGAGGCGCGGGGACCCGCCGTCACCTCCGCGCGCCTCGAACGCTGGATCGAGCTGCGGCGCGTGGAGGACGTGCTCGCGACCCTGGCGCTGAACGCCGGCCTGCCCATCGCGCCGGTGGTGGCGGCCTACGACGCGGACGACATGGCCGCCCTCGCCGTCCTCGTGCGGGGCCTCGACCATCCCTGGTCGACCCTGAAGGCCCTGCTGAACACCCGGTTCCGGGACGCCATCGTCCTCGAGATGCTCACCCTGTCCCACACCCTGATGCAGGAACTCGCGCCGGGCACGGCGCGCCGGCTCGTGCGCTACGCCATGGCGCTCCAGGACCGTGCCGCCTACGTGGCGCAGCTTCCGGGCTGAGGCCCCGCCGCATCAGCGCGGCGCCTCTGTTCCCTCGGCCGCCTCGTCCCGCTCGGCCGCCTCGCCCCGCTCGGCCGCCTCGTCGGCCACGGTGCCGACCGCCTCGGCCAGGGCCTCCGCGGCCACCCAGGGCAGCATGTGCCCGATGCCCGGAAGCAGGACGAGGCGGGCCCCGGGAATCGCCTCGGCGAGGGGGCGCGCCTGCCCCGCGACGGGCACCAGCGGGTCGGCCTCGCCGGAGACGATCACCGTGGGCACGCCCAGGGACCCGTAGCGCGGGCGCAACCGCCCGAGGGCGGCGGGCAGGCCCATCAGGTCCTCCACGTTGGCGAGGAGCGCCCCCGGCCGCAGCACGAGGGAGGCGCGGGCGCGGGCGAGGTAGTCGGGCACCGGCTCCTGCGGCCGGAAGGCCTGGGCCGAGGCGCTGCGCAGATGGTAGAGGGCGAGCGGCGGGCCCAGCGTCAGGCTGAGGAGCCAGGCGAGGGGCGGCTCGGCGGCGAGGCGCCCGTACCAGGGCAGGCGCATCCGCTGCGGGAACGGCATCGCCACCGGCGAGACCAGGGCGAGGCCGGAGACGCGCTCCGGATGGTCGAGGGCGAGGGCGAGGGCCGCCGCTGCGCCCCAGGAATGGCCGAGCACCAGCGCCGGCCCCACCCCCATCGCCGCGAGCCCCTGCGCGATGGCCGCCGCCTGGACGGCCGGATCCCCTGCCCGCGCGCCGCCGACCCGGTCGCTCCAGCCCGCCCCCGGCCGGTCGAAGGCGACGACGCGGAAGCCCGCCTGCGCGAGGCGGCGCCCGACGCCCTCCATCGGGTCGGCGGCGTTGGCCGAGGCGCCGTGGATCAGCACCACGGTGGCGCGGGGCGCCGCCTCGGGACCGGCCTGGATGGTGGCGAGGCGACCGCCCGCCACGGGCACGAAGGGACCCGCTGGGGGATGGGCGGCGCCGACGCGCAGGGCGATGACGAGGCTCGCCAGGGCCCCGGCGGCGAGCACCAGCGCCGCGAGGACGAAGGGGGCGGCGACGACGAGGCCGAGCGCCGCCAGGGCGCTCCTCACAGGTCGCGGCCGTCCACGTCGGGCGCGAGGCGGTCGATCGCCTCCTTCACCTTCGGCATGAGCGGGTAGAGGGCGATCGCCCGGCGGAAGGCGTTCAAGGCCCGGGGCTTGTCCTCCGTGGAAAGGTAGATCCGGGCGAGGGCCGCCCAGGCCTCGAAATGGCGGGGCTCCAGGACCAGGGTGCGCTGGAGGTCGGCGATCGCGGCCTGCTTGTCGGAGAGCAGCCAGAAGATCGTGGCGCGCCGGTTCCACCCCTCCGACCAAGTGGGCTCCAGGCCGGTCACCCGGTCCATCAGCTCGGCGGCCAGGGGGAAGTCCTTCGCCGTCATGGCCTGGCGGGCGCGCTCGGTGAGGAGGTCGGCGGTGGCGCTGCCGGAGCGGTCGAGGCGCCGCTCGATCAGCTTGGCGACGCCCCGGGCCTCGGCCGCGTCGTCGGTCTCGCGCAGGCGCGCGTAGAGCTCGTCGAGGCTGGCGGAGGGCTTGCGGGCCTCCTCGCTCCCCGGGCGGCTGCCCTGGCTGTCCGGGGCTCGATCCGGGGGTGCGGCCCGGACGGGGCCGGCGGCGAGGAGCGCGGCGAGGCCGAGGAGCGGGAGGGCGTGGCGCAGCATGGCGGGAGCTTGTGCGCCCGCGAACCGGGCGTCAACGCGCCCTTGCGCCGCGCGAGGCTGCGCCCGGATGTCCGCCCATGCGAAAGGGCAGGCGCGCCGGGCGCGCCTGCCCTCGATCCGGTGACGGGTGCGGCGGCCGGGAGGCGCCGCGGAAGGCCTCAGCCCTGGCGGGCCTTGAAGCGCTTCTGGGTCTTGTTGATGACGTAGACCCGGCCCTTGCGGCGCACGAGCTGGTTGTCGCGGTGGCGGCCGCGGAGCGACTTGAGCGAGTTGCGAATCTTCATGATGTCCTCGGCGCGGCGGCCGTCCATGCACAGGTGTCGGAAGCGGGCGGCCCGGAGGCCCCCTGCGATGGTGGTGCACGCATCGCGGAAAGGCGGCCCCTGTATCAGGATTCGCCCCCGCGAGGCAAGCCGCGGGATGCCACGCCGTCGCACGTTCAGGCGATCCGCTCGGCGATCCGGTCGGCCACCCGCAGGGCGTTGGCGATGATGGTCAGCGTCGGGTTCACCGCGCCGATCGAGGGGAAGAAGCTCGCATCGGTGACGTAGAGGTTGTCGAGTTCGTGCGCCTTGCAGTCGAGGTCGAGCACGCTCGAGCGCGGATCGGTGCCGAAGCGCAGGGTCCCGGCCTGATGGGCCGTGCCGGAGAGCGGAATGTTCTTGCCGAGATAGAGCGAGCGCTCGAACAGGTAGCTGTAGAGGCCGCCGGGCTCCAGCAGATCCTCGAGCTTCGCCCGCAGGCGGTCGTGGGCGGTGCGGTTGGTCTCGCGGACGTCGAGGATCGTGCGGCCTTGCCCGTCGATCGTCACGCGGTTGTCGGGATGGGGCAGGTCCTCGCTCTGCAGCCAGAAATCCATGGAATGGCGCGCCGCCATCGCGAAGGGGGCGTCCGGCAGGAAGCCGGTCCAGCGCGGGAACTCCTCGCCGCGGATCTGATCCGGATGCGTCTTGGCGCACATCTGGATCAGGCCCATCGGGAATTCCCAGTCCCGCGATTCGAAGTAGAAGTCCGACAGCGCGAGGGTCTTCTGGAAGACGGTGTCGTTCGCTTCCTTCGACAGCGCCATCAGCACCGACATGTTGTGGCGCATGTAGTTGCGCCCGACCTGATCCGAGCCGTTGGCGAGGCCGTTCGGATGCGCGGCGTTGGCCGAGCGCAGGAACAGCAGCGCCGAGGAGAGCGCGCCGCAGGCCACCACCACGATGTCGGCGCCGTAGCGCTCCTCCCGGCCCTCCCGCGTGACGCGCACGCCCGTGACCGCGCGGCCCGCCGCGTCGGTCTCCAGCGTCGAGACGTAGGCGTTGACGAGGAGCGTGACGTTGTCGTGCTTCGCGAGCGTCGGGTCGACGGTCATCACCTGGGCGTCGGCCTTGCCGTTGAGGAGGCAGGGGAAGCCGTCGAAGGCGTCGCAGCGGATGCAGATGCTGGTGGGCGTCGGCCTGCCCGCCCGCTCGTCGAGCCTGATCCCCAGCGGCAGATGGTAGGGCTTCAGTCCGAGCCGGCTCCAATCGTCGGAGAGGCGCTGGATGCGGGGCTCGTGGCTGACGGCCGGGTGGTCGTAGGGGCCGCTCGCCCAGGGCTCTGTCGGGTCCTCGCCGCGGGTGCCGTGCACGCTGAACAGCGCCTCGGCCTGCGCGTAGTAGGGCTCGAATTCGGCGTAGGAGACGGGCCAGGCCGGCGAGATCCCGTCCACGTGGCGCACGGCCTCGAAATCCCGCTCGCGCAGGCGCAGGAGGGCGGCGCCGTACACCTTGGAATTGCCGCCGACATAGTAGTGCAGCGCGGGGGAGAAGGGCCTGCCGTCACCACCGTACCACGTCTCCCGCGCCTGGTAGCGGCCCTCCACGAAGACCGCCTTGGCGCTCCAGTTGTCCTGGGATCGGGGCAGGTAGTCGCCCCGCTCCAGGAGCAGGATGCGCTTGCCGGTCTCCGCGAGCCGCGCCGTCAGCGAGCCGCCGCCCGGCCCCGAGCCGATGACGATGACGTCGTAATGGTCCTGCATCCTGGCCCGGCCCTCGCTGGAACAGCCCGGCAACGTGACCGTGCCGGGCGCGTTCCGCGCCGCACGGTCACGGGATCGTGCATGCTGCAACGCCGCGATAGCCCCGGTGCCGACGCGCCGGGCCGGCAACCGGCGCCGGGCGCGGGCGTTGCCGCGGTGTGCCGGGCGGTCCCGCGCGGGCCGTTCCCGCCGCGCCCCCCATCCCCCGAGGAGCCCTCCATGTCCGAGCCGACGCCGCCGACCATGCCCTACTGGCACGTCTACACGGATGCGGAGGGGGTGAGCCGGCAGGCCCGGTTCGAACTGTCCGCCTTCACGTTCGAGGGGGTAGGGCCGGACGTCGCCCCGCAATGGAACGACAAGATGGACCCCGCCCCCGCGGGCGTGACCTTCACCGTCCTCCCGGTCGGCTGGGTCGGGGAGTGGCACGAGAACCCGAAGCCGCAATGGATCGCCGTCCTCTCCGGCCGCTGGTTCGTGGAGACCATGGACGGCACCCGCGTCGAGATGGGGCCGGGCGAGCTGATGTTCGGCGAGGACCAGAACACGCGGGAGCGGGACGGCCGCAAGGGGCACCTCTCCGGCACGGTGGGGGCCGAGCCCTGCACCATGATCGTCACCGGGCTCGACGTGGCGCCCACCGTGAACCGGCCCGGCCGCTTCGCGTAGGGGCGCCGGCATGGAGACGTTCGCGTTCACGCAGAGCCGCTTCAAGAGCTTCGTGCTGCCCAACGCGCCCCTGGAGACCCTGGCCGAAGGCTTCCGCTGGTGCGAGGGACCGGTCTGGTTCGGAGACCGCGAGGAACTCCTGTTCTCCGATCTGCCCAACGACCGCGTGATGCGCTGGAGCGCGGGGGCGGGGCTCAGCGTCTACCGCGACCACGTCGGCTTCGAGAACGGGCACGCCCGCGACCGGCAGGGGCGGCTGCTCTCCTGCTCGCACCGCCTGCGCCGGATCGCCCGGACCGAGCTCGACGGCAGCGTCACCACCCTCGTCGACCGCTACGGGGGACGGCGGCTGAACTCGCCCAACGACATCGTCTGCAAGTCGGACGGCACGATCTGGTTCTCGGACCCGCCCTACGGCATCCAGACCGATTACGAGGGCGGCAAGCAGGAGGCCGAGCTTCCGGCCAACCTCTACCGCTTCGACCCCCGCGACGGCTCGCTCACTGTCGCGGCCGGCGACTTCGAGGGGCCGAACGGGCTCTGCTTCTCCCCCGACGAGCGGCGCCTCTACGTGGCCGAGACCGGGCTGCAATTCGCCGAGGCGCCGACCCGCCATATCCGCGTCTTCGACGTCCGGGATGACAACACCCTCGCGAACGGCCGCGTCTTCCACACGATCGAGCCCGGCATGGCCGACGGCTTCCGCTGCGACGCGGACGGCAACCTCTGGTCGAGCGCCGGGGACGGGGTCCACGTCATCGATCCGGGCGGCGAGCGCATCGGCAAGATCCTGACGCCCGCCGCGGTCTCGAACCTCGCCTTCGGCGGACGGAACCTGAGCCGGCTGTTCCTCTGCGTCTCGCACAGCCTGATGGCGATCTACGTCAACCGGCGCGGGGCGCGTCTGGTGTGAGCGCGCCGCCGATCTCGGCGATCCGGGCCGTCGGCCGGACCGTCGCCGACCTCGCCCGCACGGAGGCGTTCTACCGGGACGGCCTCGGCTTCGCCTCGCTCGGAGCGCCCGAGCCTCTGCCCGAGGCGCTCGCCGCGGTGCTCGGCCTCGCGGACCGGCGCGCGACGCGGCTGCGGATGCGCCTCGGGGCGCAGGAACTCGACTTCCTCGCCGTCGATCCCCCGGGTGCGCCCTATCCCGAGGGCGCGCTGGCGAACGATCCCGTCTTCCAGCACATCGCCGTCCCCGTGCGCGACATGGACGCGGCGGCGCGCCGCCTCGCCGCCCGCGGGCCGGCGCCGATCGGCCGGGGCGGCCCGCAGCGCCTGCCGCCGGCCTCCGGCGGCGTCATCGCCTGGAAACTGCGCGATCCGGACGGGCATCCGCTGGAGCTCATTCATTTTCCCGATGGTGCGCCGGCCGCGGCCTGGGCCGACGCGCCCGGCCTGTTCCTCGGCATCGACCACTCGGCGCTCACCGTTACCGATCTCGACGCGGCGCTCGCCTTCTTCACCGGGCCCCTCGGCTTCCGGATCACGCAGCGGGGCCTCAATCGCGGCCCCGAACAGGGCCGCCTCGACGGGCTGCCCGAGCCGGTGGTCGACGTGGTGTCCCTGGAACCCCGCCCCGGGGCGCGGCCCCATCTCGAACTGCTGCATTACCGGCAGCCAGCCACGCGACGCCCGACCCCGGCCCCGTTCGGGCCGGCCGACCGGGCCACGAGCCGCCTCGTCCTCGGGGTAACCGACCCCGCGAGCGTGGCGAATGCCGTGCGCGCCGCGGGTTTTCCGGTTCGCTCCGCTACCGGTCTCGCCTTCGTTGCGGGACCGGACGGCCACGGCCTCGTTCTCGTCGCCGAGGCTTGACGGGACCGGAACGGATATAGATTGTGCGCGATCTATATCCGCCCTGCGCTCCCAGCGGCGCCGTCGATCGAGAGGCACAGCATGATCCGTCCGACCGTCCGCCTGACGCTCCTGTCCGGCCTCGCCCTTGCGCTCGCCGGCGCGCTGCCCGCCGCGGCGCAGGAGGCGAGCACCGCCGAGCAGACCATCGACGTGATGAACACGCTCTGGGGCCGGCATCCGGGCCTGCGGGCGAACCACGCCAAGGGCGTCGTGGTGGAGGGCAGCTTCACGCCGACGAAGGAGGCCGCCGCGATCAGCAAGGCCTCGCTCTTCGCCGGCCCCGCGGTCCCCGTCACCGCGCGCTTCTCGGACGCCACCGGCCTGCCCTTCATCGAGGACGGCGCGGCCAAGGCCAACCCGCACGGCATGTCCCTGAAGTTCAAGCTCGCCGACGGCGGCGAGATGGACGTGGTGGTGAACGCCCTCAAATACTTCCCCGTCGCCACGGGCGAGGAGTTCCGCGACCTCCTGAAGGCGGTCGCGCAGAGCGGACCGGACGCGGCCAAGCCGACGCCGGTGGAGAGGTTCGTGGCCGCCCATCCCGCCGCCGGCACCGCGGGCGCCACGGCCAAGACCCCCTCGAGCCTCGGGCGGCAGATCTACAACGGCGTCAACGCCTTCGTCTTCGTGGACAAGGAGGGCAGGCGCCAGCCCTTCCGCTACCGCTTCGTGCCGGAGGCGGGCGAGGATCTCCTCGCGGCGGACGCGGCGGCCCGGCAGGAGCGGGACTACCTGATGCAGGAGATCGCCGCCCGCGTTTCCAAGGAGCCGGTGCGCTTCAAGGTGCTGGCGCAGCTCGCCGAGGCCGGCGACCCGATCGACGACGCCACCAAGCCCTGGCCCGACACCCGCAGGACGGTCGATCTCGGCACCCTCGCGCTGACCAAGGCGGTGCCCGACAGCAGGGAGGCCGAGAAGGCGCTCTTGTTCATGCCGAACGCGCTCACCGACGGCATCGAGGTCTCGAACGATCCGCTGATCGACGCCCGCGTCCAGGCCTACGCGGTCTCCTTCGGCCGCCGCCAGCAATAACCCCCGGGGTTGACGCTCGCCGGCCCGGGCGTCCAATGCCGGCCCGCCGAGGCGCGCCGCATCCGTTCCGACCGGGACGGGCGCGGCGCGCGCGTCTTCGTTCCGCGCGCCCCCTAGCCCGCCGCCCGGCTCGGCGGGCCGCGCGCCCCGAGAGGCCCGTGCCCGATGCCGTTCCTCGCCCTGCCCTTCCCGGCCATCGATCCGGTCGCCGTGGCGATCGGGCCGATCACGATCAAGTGGTACGCGCTCGCCTACATCGCCGGGCTGATCGGCGGCTGGTACTACGCCCGCCGCCTCGTGATGGCCGACCGGCTCTGGGGCGTGGTGAAGCGGCCGAGCGTGGCCGACATCGACGACCTCGTGGTCTGGGTGGCCCTCGGCGTCGTGCTCGGCGGCCGCATCGGCTACGTGCTGTTCTACAACCTGCCGCTCTATCTCTCGGACCCCTGGGAGATCCTGGCCATCCGCAACGGCGGCATGTCCTTCCACGGCGGCTTCCTCGGCGCGATCCTCGCCTTCCTGCTCTTCGCCCGCGCCCGAGGGCTCAACGGCTACACCCTCCTCGACATCGGCGCGGTGGTGGTGCCCATCGGCCTGTTCTTCGGCCGCATCGCCAATTTCGTGAACGGCGAGCTCTGGGGCCGGGTGGCGCCGGACTTCCCCTACGCCATCGTCTTCCCCGGGGGCGGCCCCCTGCCCCGCCATCCGAGCCAGCTCTACGAGGCGGTGACCGAAGGTCTCCTGCTCTTCGTCGTGCTGGCGCTCGCCGTCCACCGTTTCGGCTTCCGCAAGCCGGGGCTGCTGGGGGGCATCTTCGTGCTGGGCTACGCCCTCACCCGCACCTTCTGCGAGTTCTTCCGCGAGCCCGACCGGCAGCTCGGCTTCCTCTTCGGCGACCATCTCGGGCCGATGGGCGGCGGCGTCACCATGGGCATGCTGCTCTGCGTGCCCATGGCCCTCGTCGGCCTCGCCTACATCGTGCTCGCCGCCCGCGGCTGGACCCGGCCGCGCCATCCCGTCGAGGAGGCGCCGGCGGAGCGGGCGGCGGAGGCGTGAGCGCGATGCTCGGCGCCAGCACGGCGCTCCGCGCCGAGATCGCGGACCTCGTCCGCGAGACCGGGCCGATCGGGGTCGACCGCTACATGGCGCTCTGCCTCGGCCATCCCGTGCACGGCTACTACCGCACCCGCGATCCGCTGGGCGCCAAGGGCGACTTCACCACCGCGCCCGAGATCAGCCAGATGTTCGGCGAGCTGATCGGCGTCTGGATCGCCCTGGTGCGGGAGGCGATGGGCGCGCCCGAGCGGCTCGCCCTGGTGGAACTCGGCCCCGGCCGCGGCACCCTGATGGCGGACGCCCTGCGCGCGCTCGGACGCGCGGCCCCGGGGGCGCGCTTCGACCTCCATCTCGTGGAGACGAGCCCGGTCCTGCGGGCGGCGCAGGGGGACGCGCTCGCCGCCCACGATCCCACCTGGCACGCGGGTCTCGACACCCTGCCGGAGGGCCCGGTCGTCGCCGTGGCCAACGAGTTCTTCGACTGCCTGCCCGTGCGCCAGTTCGTGCGCACCGATCGCGGCTGGTGCGAGCGCGTGGTGGGGCTCGCCGGCGACCGCCTCGCCTTCGGTCTCGCGCCGGAACCGGCCCAGGACATCACTGCGCCCGGCCCGGAAGGCGCGCTCCTGACCCTGCCGGCGGCGGGGCTCGACCTCGCCCGGTGCCTCGCCCGCCGGGTCCGCACGCAGGGGGGGGCGGTGCTCGCCGTCGATTACGGCCATGTCCGGCCGGGCTTCGGCGACACCCTCCAGGCCCTGGCGCAGCACCGCTTCGTCGATCCCCTGGCCGATCCGGGCGGCGCCGACCTCACCGCCCACGTGGATTTCGCGGCCCTGGCCCAGGCCGCGGCGGCGGAGGGCGCCGCGGTGCACGGCCCCGTCGACCAGCGCGACTTCCTGCGCGCCATGGGACTCGACGCCCGCGCCGAGCGCCTGAAGGCGCGCGCGGACGCCGCCCAGGCGGCGGCGATCGACGCGGCGCGGGCGCGCCTCACCGATCCGGGCCGGCGCGGCATGGGCAGCCTGTTCAAGGCGATCGGTCTCGCCGATCCGCGGCTCGGGCCCCTGCCGGGCCTGGGGTGAGCGCCGGGCGGGGAGCGGACCGAGGGGTGGGCGCGGATGAGCCGTCGTCTCAGGCCCTCGCGTCGGGTATCGAGGCACGGGGTCGAGACCAGGGGCGGACCGCGATGATGATCGAAGCACCGGAACTGAGCGGCCATGCCGGCCTGCGGCACGCCTTCTTCACCCGCGCGGGCGGCGTCTCGGAGGGGCTCTACGCCTCCCTCAACGGCGGGCTCGGCTCGAACGACGCCCCCGAGCGCGTCGCCGAGAACCGGGCGCGGATGGCGGGGCAGCTCGGCGTCGCACCGGAGCGCCTCGTCAGCCTCTACCAAGTGCACTCGGCCGAGGTCGTCACCGTGGAGGCGCCGTTCGCGGAGCGCCCGCGGGCCGACGCCATGGTGACGCGGGTGCCGGGCCTCGCGCTCGGCATCGCCACCGCCGATTGCGGACCGATCCTGTTCGCGGACCCCGTCAACGGCGTGGTCGGTGCGGCCCATGCCGGCTGGAAGGGTGCGCTCACCGGCGTGATCGGGGCGACGGTCTCGGCCATGGAGGGGCTCGGGGCCGAGCGCGCCCGCATCGTCGCGGTGCTGGGCCCGACCATCGCGCAGCCGGCCTACGAGGTGGGTCCCGACTTCGTGGCGCGGTTCCGGGCCGAGGCGCCGGGCATGGAGCGCTTCCTCGGCGCGGGCGCGCGGGAGGGGCACGCGCAGTTCGACCTGCCCGGCTTCATCCTGGCCCGCCTGGAGGAGGCCGGCATCGGCGAGGCCGCGGCCCTTCACCTGTGCACCTACGCCGATCCGGAGCGCTTCTACAGCTTCCGCCGCACCACCCATCGCGGCGAGCCGGATTACGGCCGCCTGATCTCGGCGATCGCCCTCGTGCCGTGAGCCTCCGCACCGGCCGGACAGGGTGCGACATTTTGTCGATCTGGAAGTGCGAAAAAAGCGTGGCTTGGGGTGAACCTTGGCCATGGAAGCGCGTTCTCAGGTCAAGGTAGCCCGAGGAACGACATCGCCCGCGCCACAAGGGGCCGTCAGCAAGACGGTCGGCGCGGCGAGCGGCAACAAGCCGAGCCTCTGGAGACCGATCGTTCGATCCCGTGCCGCTGCGTCGCGCGCGGCACCCGACGCTTGTGAGGACCAGACCATGAAGTCCATGCTCCGTGGCGCCACCGCGCTCGCCGCCATCGCCTGCGCCGGCTCGGCGTTCGCCGCCGACCTTCCGCGCCGTGCGGCTCCGCCTCCGGTGTTCACGCCGGTGCCTGTGTTCACCTGGACGGGCTTCTACGCCGGTTTCAACGCCGGCTACGGCTTCGGCACGGGCAACAACAACGGCGGCACCCTGGTGGCCGTGCCCAA
>CANEZL010000030.1 GCA_947444195.1 Methylobacteriaceae bacterium
CTGCAATCGGACGTGCGCATCGACCTGCTGATCACCGATGTGGGCCTGCCCGGCGGCATGAACGGCCGGCAGATGGCCGACGCCGCCCGGGTGCTGCGCCCGGCGCTGAAGGTCCTGTTCATCACGGGCTATGCCGAGAACGCCGTGGTCGGGAACGGGCCCCTCGATCCCGGCATGCACGTCCTCACCAAGCCCTTCGTCATCGAGGTCATGGCGAGCCGCATCAAGGACCTGATCGATGCCCCGTGAACGGCGGTCGCGCCTCGGATGAGACGCCCGCGCGCCCCGGATCCGCGCCGCGGGGCCCGCCCGCGCGGGACCCGGAAATCGTCGCGGCGGAGCGCGCCGGGATCGATTCGCGGTTGGCGGCGCGTTCCGGGATGTCCTGGAGCGTGCTGCCTTTTCACGGAAACGGCAGCACGCTCGATCCTCCGGTGGTCGCACGATGATCCCGAAAAACCGGATTCCACTTTTCCGCATCGTGCTCTAGAAGATGCACTCGGTGCATCCCTCTGGCGTCCCTCGCGAAACGCCCGCCTCCCCGGCGCGGCGGGAGGGAGCGTTGCCGGACGCAGGCGTTTCGCGAGGTGCATCGCGGGAAGGCCGGGCCCCGTCCGGCCGGTCGGCGTCCCCGAGGGGGCCCAGTGACGGCGAAGAGTGCATGACACGTCGCTCCCTCCCTCCCGCCCTGCGCGCGGCCGGCATCGTCGGCACCTGGACGACGAACGTGTCCGCGGGCCGCTCCGTGCTGGACGACGGCGCCGCGGCGGTGATGGCGGGCGACGCGGCGCTGGCCGGTCAGCCCCTGACCCTCGACAGGGCGCTGGCGTGCATCCACCCGGCGGACCGGGCCTGGGTCTTCGAGCGGATCCGGCGGATCCGCGAGACGGGGGGCTTCTTCACCGCGGAGTTCCGCGTCCGCAGCGAGACGGGCGCGGTGCGCTGGATCCTGAACCAGGGCCATCTGCCGGGCGCGGGCGAGGGCGAGATCGGCTACGGCACCTATATCGACACCACCGTCCGCCATCTCGAGGACGACGGGGATGCCGGCCCCGACATGCTGGAGATCGCCGCCGACCACTGCATCGCCGCGCGCGCGGCGATCGAGCGGAGCAACCAGCCCCTGCTGCGCCTCCTCGTGGATGCCCTGCTCCTGGAGATCGGTCGCCATCTGGCGCGCCGCCGCGCGCATTGAGCACGCGGCGGCGGAGTGCCTTCCCCCGGAAGACCGGGGCGCGCGCGGATCAGGCGAACTTCAGGAGCTTGATCGCCGAGAAGTCCTGGACCCCGCCGCCGACCCGCTTCGTGGTGTAGAACAGGACGTGGGGCTTGGCCGAGTAGGGATCGCGCAGCACGCGGATCCCGGCCCGGTCGACCACGAGGTAGCCGCGGCGGAAATCGCCGAAGGCCACCGCGAGGCTGCCCGCCGCGATGTCGGGCATCGCCTCGGCCTCGGTCACCGCGTAGCCCATCAAGGTCGCGGGTCGGTCGGCGGCGGCCGGCGCCTGCCAGAGATAGTTGCCGTCCGCGTCCTTCAGCTTGCGGATCGTGCTCTGCGTGCGCCGGTTCATGACGAAGCCGGCGTTCTGGCGGTGGCCGCCCTTCAGCGCGTAGACGAGGTCGATCAGCGGGTCGGCGGGGTTCGAGGCCGCGAAGGCGCCGGCCGCGCCGGTGGCGACGAAGCCGATCTTGCCCGGCGCCCAGGCGGCGTCGGCCACCGTGTCGTAGCTCAGGAAGCCCCGCGGCCGGCTCACCCCGTTGCCGGTGACGAAGGCGAGGCTCTCCTGCTCGGCGAAGGCCGTCTCGACCTCGTCGGCGAGCCAGGCGTCGATGTCGACGACCGCGTCGTCGAGGAGCGTCTGGGTCGCCGCCGGCATCGCGTAGAGCTCCATCGCCGGGAAGGCGATCTCGGAGAGCGCGGGGCCGCCCGTCTCGGGGCGGGGCGCCGTCTCGGCCACCCAGCCCGCCGCGGGCGCGGCGACCGCCACCGCCCGCTTGTACTGGCCGCCCGAGATGGTGCGCTGGCCGGCGATGGCGCGGATCGGCGACAGGTCGGCGAGGCGCCGCAGCACCTCGCGCTCGATCGTCTCCGGCACGAGGTAGCCGCCGTCCGGGCCGGCACCGGCCGAGAGGGCCTTGGCCTCCAGGCCCTTCAGGCCGCCGCTCTCGCCGGCGCGGACATAGAGGTCGAAGGCCGACTTGTGCGCGTCGGCGGCCGCGTTGCGGGGCCCGTCCGTGCCGAGAAGCGGCGGGCGGGCCCGGTCGAGGCTCAGGCGATCGAGCCGGCTGCGGGCCTGGTCGAGGGCGGCGTCGATCCGGGCGAGCTTCTCCTCGGTGAGGGCGTCCGGCGCGAGCCGGCTCTCGATCTGCCCGAGGCGGTCGTCGTTCGTCGCCTTGAACGCCTCGAAGGCGCGGGCGAGATCGTCGAGGGCGGCGTGCGCCTCCGGGCCGGGCAGGCCGGCCTTGGTCTCGTAAGCCTTGGTCTCGTAGGCCTTGGTCTCGTAGGCGGGGCTGGTCTGGGTCATGCTCGGTCTCCGCGAGGGATGGCGGGCGCGATCCGCCGGGCGAGGTCGCGCATCTTGAGGCCGAGGGGCGCGGCGACGCGCGCCTCCGGCTGCAGGGGGAAGCTGACGAGCGAGATCTCCCAGAGATCGACCGCGGTCAGGTGCCGGTAGCCGGCGCGGTCGGGGGTCGCCGACAGGGTCCGGAAGCCGATGGAGAGCCCGTCGACGGCGCCCGCGCGCAGGAGGGCGTCGAGCTCGCGGGCGCGCTGCACGGCGAGGTCGAGGCGCCCCGTCACGTGCAGGCCGCGGGCATCCTCGCCGAGGCTGAGCCAGGTGCCGATCGGCTCGGCCGGATCGTGCTGCCAGAGCATGCGCACGCCCCGGGGCCCGCGGGCCCTGAGGCTCGCCGCGAAGGCGCCGGCCCGCACCACGTCGCGCCCGAGGTCGGGCCGCCCGAACAGGCTCGCGTAGCCGGTGAAGTGACCGTCCATCGGAGGGCTCCGAACAGGGGAAGCGAGGCGACGGATCAGGCAGCGGGGCCGTAGCCCACGGCCTCGCGCTTTTCGTCCGCGGTGAGGAAGTCGGCCGCCTGCACCCGCCGCCACAGGGATTCGCGCTCGGTGGCCAGGGCCTCGATGCGGTCGAGGTCGGGTTCGAGGCCGGTGGGCCCGAGGGCGGGGGCGAGCCAGTGGGCGAGGCTCTCGCTCGTGCGCCGCACCAGCGGGATCAGGGTCTGGCGGTAGAAGGCGCGGTTGGCCTCGGCGTAGTTCGCGTGTGTGTTGTCGCCGGGCAGCCCCAGCAGGAGGGGCGGCACGCCGAAGGCCAGGGCGATCTCCCGGGCGGCGGCGTGCTTGGCCTCGACGAAGTCCATCTCCTTGGGCGAGAGCGCCAGCGGCTTCCAGTCGAGCCCGCCCTCCAGCAGGAGCGGGCGCCCGGCATTGGCCGAGCCCTGGTAGTTCGCCTCCAGCTCGCCCTTGAGCCGCGTGAACTGCGCCTCGGAGAGATGGGCGCCGCCGCCGAAGACCAGGGCGCCCGAGGGGCGCGCCGCGTTGTCGAGGAGCGCCTTGTTCCAGGCGCCGGCCGCGTTGTGGATGTCGAGGGCGGCCGCCGCCGCCTCGATCGGCGCGAGGCCGTGGGTCTCGTCCTCCGGATGGAACAGGGCGAGGTGCAGGATCGGCGGAACCGCCCCCGTCTGCGCGTAGCGGCGCGCCTGGCCCCCCGTGCCGTAGAGATAGGCCGCGGGCCAGCCGTCGGGGCCCGGCACCACCCGCATCCGCTCGGGGCGCAGGGCGAAGAGCTCGCGGGGCATCCCGTCGAGGCTCACCGCCTCCAGATAGGCGTTCCCGCTCAGCATGAGCTGGGCGTAGAGCGTCTCGAGGAGCCGGGTGCCGCCCTCCCGCGGGTTCGGCTGGGCCAGGAGCGCGGCGAGCCGCTCGGCGCCGGCGCCGGTGGGCACCAGGGGCACGCTCGCCGCCGTCTCGGCCACGAGGCGCACGGCCCGGTGCACCACGGCGTTGCGGGCATAGCCCACCCGCGCGAGCGCCGTGGCCTCGCGGGGCGTCCACACCGCCCGGCCCTCGCCGTAGAGGGCGAAGCCGGGGCCGGCGAAGCCCGGGGCCGCCTTGACGGCGGGCGCGTAGCCGGCGGCCCGCGCCAGCCGGGAGAGCAGGGACGGCATGGTGGATCCTTCCGCGGAATGCGTTGAGGCGAGGGTTCGGAGGCGCGCGGCCGCCGGTCCTCCCGGTTCCGTGAGGGCGCAGTTCGGTCGGGCCGGGATCCATTGCGCACAAGCGCCGTTGTCAGCCCGAATGCCGGCCGGGGATCTCCCGGCCCTTCGCAGGAACAGGACATCCTTCATGAAGACGATTCTCGCAGCCGCCGCCCTCGCCGCGACCCTCGCCACCCCGGCCCTGGCCCAGACCTACGCCGCGCCGCCGGCCGGGCCGGTCGGCGTCGTGCCGGGCCCGGCCACCACGGGCGGCGTCATCGCGCCGCAGGGCGGCTCGACCGGCGCGCCGGGGGCCTACAACTACTCGCCGACGGGCCAGCCCGCGGACGTGATCTCGAACGATTCCTCGGCCGCCGGCAATGCGGGCCAGCCCTCGCGCGTCGCGCCGCAGGGCGGCGGCGGCAGCAGCCGCTGAGGCCAGACCGATCGCGCCCGCGGGACGGACCGTCCCGCGGGCGATGCAGAAGAGAAGCGCGGACGCTCCCGCCGCCCGCGCCTAATGCCTTTCAGTCCGGTCCGCCTCGGCGCTCCCGAAGGTCTCGCGGACCGGGCGACCGGCGGCGAGGCTCTCCGTCCGGGCTGCTTCGCGGGCGATCTCGGCCCGCGCCCCGCCGATCCGGCCGCGCACCGTCACAGGCGCCGGATGCGCGGCGCCCCGTCCCCGTCGAGCAGCAGGGCGGTGAGCGCCCAGACCAGGGCGTCGAGCCGGTCCGGCGAGCCGCCCCCCGAGAGGCCGTCCGGCCCGAGATCGCACATCTCGTCCTCCAGGGCGGGGAAGGTGCCGACATGGTGCACCCGCCCCTGCGCGTAGAGCAGGGAGACCGGCTCCGCCCGCAGGTACTTGCCCCGCGTCGCGCGCACCGGCGTGACGGGCACCGCCGGATCGCACTGGCGCAGGACCGCGGCGGCCATCTCGCCCCCCTGGTTGACCTCGACCACCAGGGCGTCCGCCGCGAGGCGGTGATAGAGGGCGAGCGCGGTGCCGGCCCAGGCCTCGGGGGTGGCCCGGGGCAGGCTCGCATCGGCGAGCACGTAGGCGCGCGCGCCGATGCGCCCGGCCGCGACGATGCCGCAGGCATCCGAGCGGGCGCCGGACCCGGCGGGGGGATCGACCGCCACCACGATCCGCCCGAGCGCCCCCGGCGGCGCGGCGAGCCGCCCCGCCTCCAGGACGGCCCGGCTCCAGAGGGCGTCGGCGCGGTCGGCGATCAGCTCCCCGTCGAGTTCCTGGCGGCCGAGGCGGGTGCCGGCGTAGCGGGCCACCACCGCCTCCAGGAAGGCGGGGGCGAGGTGCTCCGCGTTGTCGGCGGTGCGCGCCCGGCTCGTCACCGTGCGCGGATCGGCGATGAGCCGGCGCAGGAGCGGGATCGGCCGCGGCGTCGTGGTCACGAGGCTGCGCGGGGCGATCCCCAGGCGCAGGCCGAATTGCAGCATGTCCCATGCGGCCTCGGGGTGGCGCCACTTGGCGAGTTCGTCGCACCACGCCGCCCCGAATTGCGGACCGCGCAGGGCATCGGGCTCCTCCGCCGAGAAGGCCAGCGCCACCGCGCCGTTGGCCCAGGCGAGGCGCCGCCGGCTCGGACTCCAGGTGGGCCGCCTGCCCCGCTCGGGGATGGCGAGGAGGCCGGAGGGGCCCTCCACCATCACGTCGCGCACGTCCGCGTAGGTCTCCCCCACCAGGGCGAGGCGCCCCACCGGCGCGCGGGTGAAGGCCGGGTCGCCCCGGGCCAGCGCGTCGATCCACTCCGCCCCCGTGCGCGTCTTGCCGCAGCCGCGCCCGCCGATGACGGCCCAGGTCGTCCAGTCCCCGTCGCGGCAGGGGGGCAGCTGGTCCGGGCGGGCCTGGACCAGCCAGTCACGGGCCATCGCCCGCAGGAGGTGGGGCGGCAGGCGGGCGAGCGCAGCCGCCGGGTCCGCCCCCGCCCTCAGGGAGGCCAGCCGGGAGGCCAAGGCGGCGCGCGATCTCCGCGCGCAGGGCGGGCAGGTCGTCGGGGTCGAGGCTGACCGCATCGCTCTCCTCCGGACCCGTCGTCAGTTCGTCGAGCAGGCGCTTGAGCCCGCCGAGATCGCGCAGCACCCGTGCCGAATCGATCGGGGCCGGAGCGTCCGCGCGCAGGGCCGCGTCGAAGGCGGCGATCTGGCGGGCGATGTGCCCGCGCAGGGCCAGGCGCAGGGTCGCCCCGTCCGCCGCCCCCAGCGGGTCGAGAACCGGGGCGGGGCGCCGGCCGCCGGCCCGCGCCTGCGCGGTCCCCGGGCCCGGCGGGCCGGCGGCACCGCGCCAGCCGCCCCGGACGCTCCATTCCTGCAGCGTCGCCCGCGGGACGCCGAGCCCCGCCGAGACGGCGCGCAGGCTGAGGGCGGTCCCGCGCACGAGGCGTTCGGCCTCGGCCCGCAGGGCCGGGCTGTAGCGGCCCGCCGACGTCATCGCCGCCTCGTCACACTTCTGGAGAATGCCTGCACCCTACCGGAGGAGCGTCGCCCTGTCAATGACTATTATCTTTTTAGGAGTATTTTTTCCTTCGAACGGCGTCCTCCGACACGGGCGCGGAGGCACCGGAACGGGCATCAGTCCCGGCACGTTGACCGGCGCCCAGCACGTGCGCGATCAGCGGCGCACAGGGAAGTCCTGAGTCGGGAACAGCATGGTTGCGCAGACGCCATCGAACGGTGAGGAGCGGGAGGCGGGTGCCGGCGCACTCAGCGACAGCTTCCGCCGTTTCGCCGACTCGGTGCCCCTGATGATGTGGCGTTCCGATGCGGACGGGCGCCCGGTCCACCACAACGAGTGCTGGCTGGACTTCACCGGGCGCAAGCTGGACGAGGAATTGTCCCTGGACTGGCGCCGGGGCCTGCACCCGGACGATTTCGAGCGCCATGCCCGCATCGTGGCCGAGGCCTTCGCCGCGCGCGAGCCGTTCACGGTGGAGTTCCGCCTGCGCCGCCACGACGGGGCCTATCGCTGGCTCCTCGACACGGCGCGCCCCCTCGTGGAGGAGGGGACGTTCCGCGGCTATCTCGGCTCCTGCTTCGACATCACCGACCGCAAGCACGCGGAGGAGCATATCGAGCACGCGCTGGCCGAGAAGGAGGCCCTGCTCGCCGAGGTCTATCACCGGGTCCGCAACAACCTGCAGGTGATGGTGAGCCTGATCGGGCTCTACGGCCGCGCCGCCCCCGATCCCTGCCGGGGCTCGTTCGAGGCCCTGGGCCAGCGGGTGCGGGCGATCGCCCTGGTGCAGCAGCACCTGCACGAGGCGCCCCACATCGCGAGCATCGATCTCAGGGACTATCTCCACCGGCTCGCCTCGGGGCTCGGCCAGCTGCGCCGGGCCGGCCGGATCGGGGTGAACGTGGGCGGCACCGGCACCAGCCTCGTGGAGCCGCGCACCGCCAACGCGCTGGGCATGATCGTCGCCGAGATCGTGGCCGAATGTCTCGACGCCACCGCGGAATCCGTGGCCTGCGCGATCGCCATCGAGATCGACGCCGCTGCGGGGGCGCCCGTGCGCCTCTCCGTCGTCTCGGGCCTGAGCGACAACGCAGAGGCCGGCCGCCCCAACATCCCGAAGCTCGGGCCGCGCCTGATCGCCGCCTACGCGGCCCAGGCCGAGATCGCCGTGAGCGGCACGGCGGTGCCGGACGATCCGCTCCTCCTGCACCTGCCCGAGGCCCGCGTCGCCTGAAGCCGCCCCCGGCCCGTCGCCGCGCCCCGGGCGAGGCCGGTCGCCTGCCCGGTCGCATCGGCGGGCGCGAGCGCCTATATCGGCCCCGATCCCCCGCACCCTGCGACTGCCCGGCATGCTTCCTCCGATCGCGACCATCATCGAGAATTTCGAGTTCATCGAGGATTGGGAAGAGCGTTACCGCTACCTGATCGAGCTCGGACGCATGCTGCCGGAGGCCGATGCCGCCCTGCATGCGGAGGCCAACAAGGTGCATGGCTGCGCGAGCCAGGTCTGGCTCGACATGCGGGTCGCCGAGCCCGACGGGCGCCTGCGCCTGCGCGGGGACAGCGACGCCCATATCGTGCGCGGCCTCGTCGCCCTGATGATCGCCCTGTTCGAGGGCAAGACCCCCCGCGAGGCGGCCGAGACGGACGCCTTCGCCCTCTACAGCCGCCTCGGCCTCGGCGAGCACCTGACCCCGCAGCGCTCGAACGGCGTGCGCGCCATGGCCGACCGCATCCACCGCGACGCGGTGCGGCTGGCTGCCTGATCGGGCGGGTCAGGGCCCCTCGCGCCAGAGCCGCGTGCGGCCCCGCTCGGGCCCCCGCGCCTCGCGCTCCAGGCCGTAATGCTCGGCCAGGCGCCCCAGGGCGATGCGGGCGACCACCTTCGCGGAGCGGGCGGGCCAGCGGCGCTCGGCCTCGATCCGCTCGAGCCCCTTGAGATGGCCGCACAGGTCCACCAGCAGCCCGCTCAGGTCGCCCCCCACCGCGGTGAGCGCCGCGCGGACCCGCTGCCGTGCCGCCACCGCGCCGTTGGTCGCCCCCGCCGGATCGCGCGGGCCGGACCCGTCGACCCGCGGCGCGCCCCAGTCGATGCCCATCCGCGGCAGCATCTGCGCGGCGGTGAGGTCCCGGCGCAGGCGCTCGCCGGCCTCGAAGGCGGCCGGATCGAGGAGGGGCTGGCCGTCGCTGCCCCGGCGCCGCGCCATCCAGGCGATGGGGCTCTCCCCCGCGTCCCGCAGGCGGCGCACCGTGCCGGTCTCCTCCTCGGTCAGGTCGAGATGCTGGGCCCGGAAGGCCTCCTCGGCCCCGCCGCCCCCGCGGCGCAGGCGCGCCCGGCCGGCCGCGCTGAGGACGAGGCGCGCCCGCCCATCCGCCCCCGCCTCGGCGAGATCGGCGGCCACGAGGGCCAGCCCCGCCGCCGCGGGAACGCGCCCGCCCCCCAGCGAGATGCCCGCCGCCCCGCCGGCCCGCACGATCAGCATGCGCCCGTCGCAGGGATCGGCGAAGGCGAAGGCCCCCGGACGCCCGAGGAGTGCGAGGAGCCGCCCCGCGTCGCGGTCGAGGGCCGCCTCGGCACGGGCGGCGGGCCGAAGCGGACGGCTTGGCTTTTTGTTCATGATTTGTTCTGGAACTCGGGTGACGATTACCACCGTAGGTTTGCAGAATATGGTCCTAAGTCAAGACTTGACGCACAGGACTTGTCCACCGTCACGCTCCCTCACGCCCGGAGGGGAACGGGCGCGCGGGGCGCGACGGCGGGGTTTCCGGAGCGCGCTGCCGTTTCACGGAACCGGCAGCGCGCTCCATCCTCTTCCGGTCGCACGATGATTGCGGAAAACCGGATCCCGCTTCTCCGCATCGCGCGCCGGAGCCGTGCTCAGGCCGCCGCCTCGTAGGCGCGCACCTGGCCGAGGCCGATCGCCTTGGCGAGGTCGGAGCGGGCCTTGGCGTAGTTCGGGGCAACCATCGGATAGTCCGATCCCAGGCCCCACTTGGCCCGGTACTGCTCGGGGCTCATGTCGTACTTGGCCCGCAGGTGGCGCTTGAGCGACTTGAACGTGCGCCCGTCCTCCAGGCAGACGAGGTACTCGGCGGTGATCGACTTCTTGATCGGAACGGCCGGCTGCTGCGGCTCGGGCGCGGGCTTGGCCGCCACCGGAGCCCCGGTCCGGATCGCCGACAGGGTGGCGTGGACGCGCCCGATCAGGGGGGCGACCTCGCCGGGGGGAACGGGATTGTGGCTCACATAGGCGGCGACGATGTCGGCCGCGAGCCCGATGTCATCGAAGGCTTCGTCCTGCATGTGTCGGTTCATTATGGACCGGTCCTCTAGACGCGAGGCGGGCACGTCTGCCCGGTTCCGGTCGTGCGGCCGGTCCGGATCTGGAAGGCGTGCCACGCCCAGGGACGCCTCGCGAAGGCCCGGTTGCCGGGAGTTCCCGCCGTCCGTGACGGTGCGGCGGGCGTTTCGTGGGAGACCCGTCGTGGCCGCGATGATCGTGCCCGCGGATGTTGCTCTTGTGCGGTGCCCCTCTCACCGCAAGATGTTTGTAGAATATTCCCAAAGCCCTCACAAGACATGCAACAGGGAGCGGAGATAAAAAACCGACTTCGAGATGTTATGAATTCATTAAAGAAATTTCATCTTTCCCACCCGCGAGGCTTCGGCCTGGAGCCGCGCCCCATCGCGCTGCGATCGTCCACGGCTCCAAGTCGTTGTCCCTGCGCGCTCTCTTGCGGCGAACCCGCGGCCACTTCGGCGGAGAGGGCGCTGGAGCACGATGCGGAAAAGTGGAATCCGGTTTTCCGCAATCATCGTGCGACCACAAAGAGATAGAGCATGCTGCCGTTTCCGTGAAAAAGCTGCATGCTCTAGCCGCGAGGCTGCCCGCCGGACGGGTTCCGGGCGCCAAAGCGCCGCCGGGACCTTGCCCCCGGCGGGCGCGGCGTGCACCTCTCGGGCCACGTCCACATCCTCGGTGAAGACCTCCGCGATGGCGCCTGACCGCACTGCCTTTCCCACCCGCTCCGAGGCGCCGCGGGCGCCCGTGCGCCCCCATGCCTACGCCGTGCACGGCCGCGCCCTCACCGACGACTACGCCTGGCTGAAGGCCGAGAACTGGCAGGAGGTCCTGAAGGACCCCGCCTGCCTGCCCGAGGACATCGCGGCGCATCTGCGCGCCGAGAACGCCTATGCCGAGGCCGCCCTCGCCGAGGACGCCCCCTTGCGCAGGACGCTGGTGGCGGAGATGCGCGGGCGCATCCGCGAGGACGACAGCGGCGTGCCGGAGCCGGACGGCCCCTTCGCCTACTACACCCGCCACCGGGAGGGCGGGCAGCATCCCCTGGTCTGCCGCCGCCCGAGCGCGGGGGCGGGCGATCTCGGCGATCCGGCCGCCGAGGAGATCCTGGTGGACGGCGACCGGGAGGGCGAGGGCCTCGCCTTCTTCGAGATCGCCGCGGCGGTGCACGCGGACGATCACGCCCGGCTCGCCTGGAGCCTCGATACCAAGGGCTCCGAACTCTACACCCTCCGCGTGCGCGACCTCGCCAGCGGCGCCGACCTCGACGACCGGGTCGAGGCCACCTCCGGCGAGGCGGTCTGGGCCGGCGACGGGGCGAGCTTCTGGTACGTCGCGGTGGACGCCAACCACCGCCCGGCGCGGGTGATGCGCCACCGGGTCGGCACGCCGCAATCGGCCGACGAGACCGTCTATGCCGAGCCCGATGCGGGCTTCTTCGTGCATATCGGCGAGACCCAGTCCGGCGCCTTCCTCACGGTCACCGCGAGCGACCACGAGACCGCCGAGGTCCACCTCCTCGACCGGCACGATCCCGCCGCCGCGCTCAAGGTGGTGCAGGCGCGCGAGCCCCTGCTGATCTACTCCGTGGAGCATCGCGGCGCGGACCTGTTCATCCTCACGAACGCGGACGGGGCGGAGGACTTCAAGATCGCCACCGCGCCGCTCGCCACCCCCGGCCGCGCGCAGTGGCGGGACCTCGTGCCCCATCGCGCCGGGGTGATGATCCGCCACCTGCATCTCCTGGCCGACCACCTCGTGCGGCTCGAGATCGAGAACGCCCGGCCCCGCATCATCGTGCGCGACCTCGGCACGCAGGCCGAGCACCCGGTCGCCTTCGCGGAGGAGGCCTACTCCCTGGGCCTGCAGCCGGGACACGCCTTCGACACGGCCACGATCCGCTTCGTCTACTCCTCCATGACGACGCCCGCCGAGACCTGGGACTACGACTGCGCCGCCCGCACCCGGGACTTGCGCAAGCGCCAGACCGTGCCGAGCGGGCACGACCCGGCGGCCTACGTCACCCGTCGCCTGTTCGCGACCGCGCCGGACGGGGAGCAGGTGCCGATCTCGCTGCTGCACCGGCGCGACCTGCCCCTCGACGGCAGCGCGCCGCTGCTGCTTTACGGCTACGGCTCCTACGGCACGCTGATGCCGGCGGCCTTCCGCACCAACCTGCTATCGCTGGTCGACCGCGGCTTCGTCTACGCCATCGCCCATGTCCGCGGCGGGACCGAGAAGGGCTGGCGCTGGTACATCGACGGCAAGCGCGAGAAGAAGCCCAACACCTTCTCGGACTTCGTCGCCTGCGCCCGCGCCCTCGTCGCGGCGAACTACACGGGCGCGCAGCGCATCGTCGCCCATGGGGGCAGCGCGGGCGGCATGCTGATGGGGGCGGTGGCCAACCTCGCCCCCGAACTCTTCGCAGGCATCGTCGCCGACGTGCCCTTCGTCGACGTGCTCAACACCATGCTCGACGGCGACCTGCCCCTGACCCCGCCGGAATGGCCCGAATGGGGCAACCCGGGCGAGAGCCTCGCCGCCTTCGAGACCATCCTCGGCTACTCGCCCTACGAGAACGTGGCGGCCAGGGACTACCCGGCGATCCTGGCCCTCGGCGGCCTCACCGATCCGCGGGTGACCTACTGGGAGCCGGCCAAGTGGGTGGCGCGCCTGCGCGCGACGATGACGGGCGGGGGCCCCGTCTTCCTGCGCATCAACATGGAGGCGGGCCACGGCGGCGCCGCCGGCCGCTTCGACCGCCTGGAAGAGGTCGCCCTGATCTACGCCTTCGCCCTGCGCGCGGCCGGACGGGTCTGATACGATCTCCGAGCCGACATCCGTGGTCCCGGCAGGGGCGCGGATGTCGGCGGCAACCGGCACGTGCTCCGCCATGGCGGCAGGCATCATGCGCCACCGTTTGAGTCGGTCGCTGCCCGCACCGCGAGCCGATGCGGCCTGGCGACCGCGACCCGAGGCTCGCCCCGCGCCGTTCCCGTCTCTCCGGTCCCCGTGCACCGGAGCCGGATCTCGGGGCTGATCACGCCCAAAGGACTCGATCGAGGCGACCCGGCCCGATGAGGTGGCGCGCTCCTGGCACGCCGCGGCCGGCTGCGACGCGGCCCGGATCGCCGCGCCTGCGCGGATGCGTCCCGGCGGCCGGCGCCGGCCGCCCCTTGAGGGACCGCCGCGTTTGGGGATACCGTATACATTAAGACCGTTCCAGAGAGGGTCCGATGGCGCGTCTCAACGTCAACGGTGTCGTGCGCGAGGTCGATGCCGAGCCCGACACACCGCTCCTCTGGGTGATCCGCGAGCAGATCGGGCTCACCGGCACCAAGTACGGCTGCGGCATCGCCCAGTGCGGCGCCTGCACCGTGCATATCGACGGGGCGGCCGTGCGGGCCTGCGCGGTGCCGCTCTCCGCGGTCGAGCCGGGGCAGAAGATCGTCACCATCGAGGGGCTGGCGCCGGATGCCGGCCATCCGGTCCAGCGGGCCTGGGCCGAGCTCGACGTGCCGCAATGCGGCTTCTGCCAGCCCGGGATGATCATGGCCTCGGCGGCGCTGCTGGCGCAGAACCCGCGCCCGAGCGAGGACCAGATCCGGCAGGAGATCACCAACATCTGCCGCTGCGGCACCTACAACCGCGTGCTGGCGGGTATCAAGCTCGCCGCCGAGCGCGGCCAGTCCGGCTGAGGGAGAGACCGATGAGCCTCGATCGCCGGACTTCCCGCCCCGGGCCCCGCCCCTCCCGCCGCGCCCTGCTGGCCGGCGCCGGGGTCTTCAGCCTCGGTTTCCACATACCCTTCCTCGCGTCCGCGCGGGCCGCGCCCGGCGGTGCAGCGCCGGCCGCACCCGAGGTGAACGCCTGGGTGGTGGTGCGGCCCGACGAGACCGTGGTGATCCGCATCGCCCGCTCGGAGATGGGCCAGGGCACGCTCACCGGCCTCGCCCAGCTCGTGGCCGAGGAACTCGACTGCGACTGGGCCCGCGTCACCACCGAGTATCCGAGCCCGGGACAGAACCTCGCGCGCAAGCGCGTCTGGGGCGACTACTCCACAGGCGGCAGCCGCGGCATCCGCGATTCCCACGACTACGTGCGCAAGGGAGGGGCGGCCGCCCGCACCATGCTGGTGGCCGCCGCCGCCAAGGGCTGGGGCGTGCCGGGCGCCGAGTGCCGCGCGGAGCGGGGCACGATCACGCACGCTCCGTCCGGCCGCAGCACCACCTACGGCGCAGTGGCGGCGGAGGCCGCCAGGATCGAGCCGCCGAAGGAGGTGGTGCTCAAGGATCCGAAGGACTGGACCATCGCGGGCAAGCCGCTGAAGCGCCTCGATACGCTGCCGAAGCTCGACGGCAGCCAGGTCTACGGCGTCGACCTGAAGCTGCCCGGCCTGCTCAACGCGGCGATCCGCGACTGCCCGGTCACCGGGGGCAGCGTGAAGAGCTTCGATGCCGCCGCGGTCTCGGGCATGCCCGGCGTGAAGCGCGTCGTCCAGGTCGGCGAGACGGCGGTCGCCGTGGTGGCGGACACGTTCTGGCGCGCCAAGACCGCGCTGGACGCCCTGCCCGTCGTCTGGGACGAGGGCCCGCACGCCGCGGTCTCCAGCGCGACCATCGCTCAGGTGCTGCGCGACGGCCTCGACGCCGAGACCGCCTTCGTCGGCAACAAGGCCGGCGACGTGGCGGGGGCGCTCAAGGGGGCCGCCAAGGTGGTGGAGGCCGTCTACGGCGTGCCGTTCCAGAACCACGCCACCATGGAGCCGATGAACGCCACCGCGCTCTGGACGCCGGAGCGCTGCGAGGTCTGGACGCCGACGCAGAACGGCGAGGCGGCGCTCGCCGCCACCGCCGACGCCGCCGGTCTGCCGGCGACCGCCTGCGAGGTCTACAAGATCCATCTGGGCGGCGGCTTCGGGCGCCGCGGCGCCACGCACGACTGGGTGCGGCAGGCGGTGCTCATCGCGCGTGAGATGCCGGGCACGCCGGTCAAGCTGATCTGGACCCGCGAGGAGGACATGACGCACGGCCGGTACCACCCGGTCACGCAGTGCCGCATGCGCGCCGCGCTGGACAAGGATGGCAACCTCACCGGCCTGCACATGCGCATCTCCGGCCAGTCGATCCTGGCGGCGATCGCGCCGCAGCGCATGGTCGAGGGGCGCGATCCCGTCACCTTCCAGGGGCTCAATCCGGGCGGGCCGGAGGCGGCGATCGGCTACACGATCCCGAACATCCTCGTCGACCATGCCATGCGCAACCCCCACATCCTGCCGGGCTTCTGGCGGGGCGTGAACCTGAACCCGAACGCCATCTACCTCGAATGCTTCATGGACGAACTGGCCCACGCGGCGGGCCAGGATCCGCTGGCCTTCCGGCTGAAGCTGATGGGCAACCACCCCAAGCACCGCGCGGTGCTGCAGGCGGCGGCGGACAGGATCGGCTGGGACAGCAAGCCGCCCGCGGGCGTCTACCGCGGCCTCTGCCAGACGATGGGCTTCGGTAGCTACGTGGCGGGCGCGGCCGAGGTCTCGGTGTCGGAGGCGGGCGCGCTGAAGATCCACCGCATCGTGGCGGCCACCGATCCGGGCCACGCGGTCAACCCGCAGCAGATCGAGGCCCAGGTCGAGGGCTCCTTCGTCTACGGCCTGTCGGCGGCGCTCTACGGCGCCTGCACGGTGAAGGACGGGCGCATCGAGCAGACGAACTTCGACAGCTATCCGGTGATGCGGATGGACGCGATGCCGGCGGTCGAGACCATCCTGATGCCGTCCGGCGGATTCTGGGGCGGCGTCGGCGAGCCGACCATCGCGGTGGCGGCCCCGGCCGTGCTCAACGCGGTCTTCGCGGCGACCGGCAAGCGCGTGCGCCAGCTGCCCCTGAAGGACACGGACCTGCGCCGGGCATGAGGGCGGCGCCCGCGGCCCTCGCGCTGCTCGCCGCCCTCGTCGGGGCCGCGGGGGCAGGGGCCGCCGAGATGCGTGCGCCCCCCGGCGCCTCCTCCTGCACCGGCTGCCACGCGCGAGGGGCCGCGATGGGCGCGCTCGCGGGGCGGCCGGAGGCCGAGATCGTGGCGGCGCTCGCGGCCTTCCGCACGGGGGCACGCCCGGCCACCCTCATGAACCGCATCGCCAAGGGCTTCGACGCCGCGGAGAGCCGGGCCATCGCCATCTGGTTCGCCTCGCAGGGGGCGCGGTGATGCCCCGGGCCCCCTCCGCGCCGACCCGCCGCGCCGTCCTCGGCGGGGCCGCGGCCGCCGCCCTGGCGCGCCCGGCGCTCGGCGGCGCGCCCCCGCGCGTCGTAGTCGTCGGCGCCGGGTTCGGCGGCGCCACGGCGGCGCGCTGCCTCGCCGCGGGGGGCGTCGACACCGCGCTCGTGGAGGCCGCGCCGCGCTACGTCGCCTGCCCGGGCAGCAACGAGGTCGTTGCGGGCCTGCGCGGCATCGAGGCGCAGACCTTCGGCTACGATGCCCTCGGCCGGGCCGGGTTCCGGCTCGTGCGCGCCACGGCGGACGCGGTCGATCCGGCGGCGCGCCGGGTGCGCCTCGGCGACGGCACGGAGCTGCCCTACGACCGCCTGATCCTCTCGCCGGGCATCGACCTGCGCTTCGACGCGCTGCCGGGCTACGACGCGCGGGCCGCCGAGGCGATGCCGCATGCCTGGAAGGCCGGGGAGCAGACGGTCCTGCTCGCCCGCCAGCTCGCCGCCATGCCGGAGGGCGGCACGGTGGTCCTCTCCGTGCCCGCCAACCCCTATCGCTGCCCGCCCGGCCCCTACGAGCGGGCGAGCCTGATCGCCCATTTCCTGAAGACCCGGAAGCCGCGCGCCAAGCTCATCCTGCTCGACGCCAAGGACACCTTCTCCAAGCAGAAGCTGTTCGAGGCGGCCTGGGCG
This sequence comes from Methylobacteriaceae bacterium, assembly GCA_947444195.1. Classification (GTDB taxonomy): domain Bacteria; phylum Pseudomonadota; class Alphaproteobacteria; order Rhizobiales; family Beijerinckiaceae; genus Methylobacterium. Next base: position 16,881 of record CANEZL010000030.1, read on the forward strand.
AGGCTCTACAAGGACGTGCTCGAAGTCGTGCCGCTCGCGGCCGGGGGGCAGGTGAGCGAGGTCGACCCGGCGGGAATGGTCGTGCGCACCGACTTCGCCGAGGTCAAGGCCGACGTCGCCTGCATCATCCCGCCCCAGCGGGCCGGCCGCATCGCCGCGCAGGCCGGCTGCGCCGACCGCAGCGGCTGGTGCCCCATCGACCCCGCGACCTTCGAATCGCGTCTCGTGCCCGGCATCCACGTCGTCGGCGACGCGGCCATCGCCGGGGCCATGCCGAAATCCGCCTTCTCGGCCAACGCGCAGGCCAAGGTCTGCGCGCAGGCGGTGATCGACCTGCTGGCGGGGCGCGAGCCCGAGAACCCGCGGCTCATCAACACCTGCTGGAGCCTCGTCGCGCCGGGCGACGGGATCTCCATCGCGGGCGTCTTCCGCCCCACCGACGGGCTGCTGGCGGACGTGCCGGGTGCCGGCGGCATCAGCCCCCTCGACGCCCCCGACGCGGTGCGCGCGCAGGAGGCGGCCTATGGCGAGAGCTGGTATCGGACGATCACCCGGGACGTGTTCGGGTGAGGCGGGGCCGCCGCGCCGCCCGTCTCCTCTGCGGCGCGCTGGCGCTCGCCGTCACGGCGGCGCGGGGCGCGGAGGCCCTGGCGCCCTACGCGATCGTGGGCGACGCGATCCCCGAGCCCCTGACGGGCGCGCCCGGCGACCCGGCCCGGGGACGGGCGATCGTCGCGGACCGGACCCGCGGGCTCTGCCTGCTCTGCCATGCCGGGCCTTTTCCCGAGGAGCGCTTCCAGGGCAATCTCGCCCCGAGCCTCGCCGGCGTCGGCGCGCGCCTGAGCCCGGCGCAGCTGCGCCTGCGGCTCGTGGACGGGCGGGCGTTGAACTCGGGCACCATCATGCCATCCTATTACAGCCTGACGGGGCTCGGCCGCGTGGGCCGGGCGTGGCAGGGGCGCCCGATCCTCGCGGCGGGCGAGATCGAGGACGTCGTCGCCTTCCTGGCGACCCTGCGCGAGCCCGAGGGGACGCCATGAGCACGCCGAGAACGGCACGGATTAGAGGAATCGACCGGCGCCGCGTGCTGGCGGGCACGGCCGGCACGGTGCTGGCGGTCGCCCTGCGTCCCGCCGCGGCGGCGAGCCTGCCGCGCACCGAGACCACGGACTCCGCCATCCGGCGCTTCGCGGGGGACAGCCCCATCCGCCCCGGCCGGGTGAGGCTCGACCTGCCGCCCCTCGTGGAGAACGGCAACACGGTGCCGCTCGCCGTCTCCGTGGAGAGCCCGATGACGCCCGAGGACCACGTGCGGCGCATCGGCGTGTTCAACGAGAAGAACCCGCAGCCGAACGTCGTCACGGTCCATCTGCGGCCGGGGGCGGGGCGGGCGCAGGTCGCCACGCGCATCCGGCTCGCCGACACCCAGCGCATCACCGCCATCGCCGAGATGAGCGACGGCACCTACTGGTCGGCGAGCGCGGACGCGATCGTGACGCTCGCCGCCTGCCTGGAGGGCTGACCCCGCATGGCCCGCACCCTGATCAACCTGCCCAAGACGGCGAAGCCCGGCGACGTGATCGCGATCAAGACCCTGATCTCGCATCCGATGGAGACGGGTTTCCGCCCCGGCGCCGACGGGCGCATCCTGCCGCGCAACATCGTCACGGAATTCGTCTGCCGCTTCGAGGACGCGGAGATCTTCCGGGCCGAGCTCTTTCCCGCCTCGGCCGCCAACCCGTACCTCACCTTCACCTGGGTCGCGACGAGGAGCGGGCGCTTCAGCTTCACCTGGCGCGGCGACGCTGGCTTCGAGCAGACCGAATCCGCCGCGATCACGGTGGCCTGAGGCCCCGGCATGCCGCCCCGCCCGGGCTCCCCGCTGCCGGCCGCCCTCCTCGCGCTGCTGATCACCTGGGCCCCGGCCCGGGCGGAGCCCGTCGCGCCGGCCGAGCGGCGCTCGGGCTTCGAGGAGATGGGCCCCGGGATCCAGGCCATGCAGCGGGACGACGACGTCAATCCCGGCATGCTCGCGGTGGCGGACGGGGCGGAACTCTGGACGGCAGCGCCGCCCTCCGGCCGGCCATCCTGCGCCGGCTGCCACGGCGAGGCCGCGTCCGCCATGCGCGGCGTGGCGGCGCGCTACCCGGCCTGGGACGCCCGGACGGCGCGGCCCGTCGACCTCCAGGACCGGGTCAACGCGTGCCGGCGCGTGCACCAGGGCGCGGAGCCGCTGGCCTACGAGAGCCCCGACCTGCTGGCGCTGACGGCCTTCGTCGCCACCCAGTCCCGCGGCGTGCCGATCGCGCCCCCCGACGATGCCCGGCTCGACGCGGCGCGGGCACAGGGCCGCGCGCTGTTCGCGGGGCGCCAGGGCCAGCTCGGCCTCTCCTGCGCGATCTGCCACGACGACCATTGGGGGCGCCGCCTCGGCTCGGCGGTGATCCCCCAGGGGCATCCGACCGGCTACCCCCTCTACCGCCTCGAGTGGCAGGGGCTGGGCTCGCTGCAGCGCCGCCTGCGCAACTGCCTCACGGGCATGCGGGCCGAGCCCTTCGGCTTCGGCGCGCCGGAATACGTCGCCCTCGAACTCTACCTCGCGACCCGGGCCGCGCCGCTGCCGCTGGAGACCCCGGCCGTGCGGCCCTGACCCGCGGATCCCTTCAGGGACGGCCGCGGAGCGAGGCCGGCTGGCCCGGCAGCGGGAGGCGGAAGCCCGTATCCCGGATCGCGTCGCCCGCGATCCGGTACACGCCGAGGCTGCGGTCGGTGTAATTGCCGATGTAGACGTAGGCGCCGCTCGGATCGAAGGCGATGCCCTGGACGACCGCACCGGCCGGCGCCTCGCCGAGGTAGCGCAGCCGCCCCTCGGGCAGGATCGCCACCAGCACGGCGGCGCTGTCCGGCGTGTAGGCCGGGCTGGCGTGAGGCGCGGCCGAGCCCTTCACCACCGCGACCGCGGCCCGGCGCCCGTCCGGGCTGATCGCCAGGGTCTCCGCGGTGTCGCCGACCCCGAGATGATCGAGCACCACCGGGCGCGCGGTGCCGGCCCGGATCAGCGCGACCGTGTCGGCATGGCCGTCGCTCGGCGCAGGGCCCGTATTGCCGGAGAGCGCGTAGGCCCCGTCCGGCGTCACCTCCAGGCCGTAGGTGCCGGGCCCGACCGGCATGTCGAGGGCCGGGTCGTGGCGCCACTGGCCGTTCTCTTCGGTCAGCACGCCGACCGTGCCGGCCTTGTTCTTGGCCACGTATGCCCGCCGCCCGTCCGGCGCGATGGCGACCGCGGCGGCCTCGGCCCCGACATCGACCTCGGCCACGACGGACACGCGCCGGTCCCGGATCGCCAGGACCGACACGCTGCGGCCCTCCCGGTTGGCCACCAGCGCCACATCGCCGGACCTGGCGATCGCGAGGCCGGAGGGCTGGCGGCCGACGCGGATCGTCTCGATCAACGCGGGGGGCTCGGCCGCGAGATCGACCACGTGCAGGCGGTCGTCTCCTTGCGCCCACCAGTTCCCGCCCTCCTGCCGCATGGTGACGGAACTGGCGACGAGGCCGAGGCGGCCGTCCGGCGTGATCTGCAGGTTGGTCGGCGGCCCGTAGACGGAGGTGTCGAGGCCCAGCACATGGGCGAGGCGCGGCCGGGCCGGGTCCGAGATGTCGATGACGGCGAGGCCGTCGCTGCCGTTCGGCCCGTTCGCCGAGCCCTCGGGCCGGAAGAAGGTCTTGCCGTCGAGACCCGCGATCAGGAAAGCGCGTCCCTCCGTCGCCCGAGCGGCGCCGGCCAGCAACAGGGCCATCAGGAGCAGGCCCGCACGGCCGTATGAACGCATGCGCATCGTCTGAACCCGATTGATCCGGTCTCGACCGCATACCTGCCGACGGCGGAACTTCCAATGCCCGGAAGCTGGGCTCCTCGCGGGACCGGCCGAGCTTGCGCCCGCGGGTCGATCGAGGAGTGCTCCATTCAGCCGAGAGACGCGTTTCCGATCCTCGAAGGATGTCCGCGCCTCCGACCGCGCTGCACCGGGCTGGCGTCCGGGGCCCACGGGTCCGACGCATCGTGCCCGTCGGTGGGCCGAAGCACCGGATCTCCAGGGCCGGATGGAAGGGCGGCGGCACCCTGGCTGCGTCCCAACGCCCGATCGCGGGCCCGCCTCGTTCAGTCGGCCCTGTTCGGATCCGATGCGCGGTGGGTGCGGCCCCGGGATGCGAGCCGCCGCTGGATACCGCGTCAGGGCTGCGGTGCCGGCTCCGGCGCCGACCGCTCGGGTGCGTCCGCCTCGGAAGACCGGCGCGCGGCGTCCTGGCGGGCCGCCTCCTGCCGCAGGGCCTCCTGTCGCAGGGCCTCTTGCCGCGCCGCCTCCTGCCGGGCGGCCTCCTCGGCGGCCTGGGACTTGAGGCGGGCCTGCCGGGCGGCTTCCTGGCGTGCGGCCTCCTGTCTGGCCGCTTCCTGTCTCGCGGTCTCCAGTCTTGCGGCCTCCAGCCTTGCCGCCTCTTGCCGGGCCGCCTCGTCCGCCGCCTTGAGCGCGGCGGCGCGGGCGCGGTCCATCTCGATGCGGGCGCGGCGGCGCTGGCGTTCGGACTGGTCGGCCTCCAGGAGCTCGATCCGCTCGAGTTCGCGCTGGAGCACCACGGCCGCGAGGCCGGTGGCGAGGGCGCCGGTATCGAGGCTGCGCTCGGGGGCGCCCATGGGCCCCGAGAGGCCGAGCTGCACGGCCGGGGTGCCGGCGCTCCAGCCGCGGGGCGGGGCGCCGCCGGCGAGCTGGCCGCGCGCGTCGAGGCGCCCGGCGCGCAGGTCGTAGGCCACGCTGCCGCTCCAGCGGGCCGGACCGAGGTCGAGGTCGAGGGGGCCGGCGCGCAGCACGCCGCCGACGATCGTCAGGGGAGCCGCGACGGTGCCGCGGGCCTGGGCGGCGGCCCGCCCGAGCTCCTCGCCCACGATCTGCGGCAGGCGGCCCTCGCGCAGGGGATCCTCCATCTCCAGGGCGCGGGCGAGCGCCCGGCCGAGGGCGGCGGGGTCGGCTTCCGGCACGGCGAGGTCGGCCAGGGCGAGGGTGCCGCTGCCGGCGAGGTTGGCCGCGAGCGCCCCCGCACTCGTCCCGCTCGTGCCGAAGCGGAGCTTGGCCGAGAGGCGCCCGCTCAGCGGGCTGCCGTCGGCGAGCGCCGGGATCGCCGCGTCCGCCAGTCCGCCCTCGCCCGAGATCGCGAGGGCCCCGCCCCGGCGGGCAAGGGTGGCGGATCCGTCGAGGCGGCCCTCCGCGAGCCGGGCGGTGAGGTCGCGCAGGCCCAGGGTACCGTCCTCCAGGGCGAGCCGGAAGGCCGCCCCGCTCGCGGTGAGGCCGGGGCCGAGTTCGAGGGCCGCCGCCCGCACGTCGAGGCGCACCGGCCCGTGCGGGCGCAAGGGGGCGGGGCGGGCCGGACCGCCCTCCGCCGGGAGCAGGGCGGCGGCGATCTGCGGCAGGGCGAGGCGGGCGAGCGTCGCGCTGCCGCCCACGCTGCCGTCGCCGCCGAGCACGGCCTGCGCGTCGAGGGCCGCCCCCGAGACCTGTCCCGAGACCGCGGCCCGCAGGTCCTCCCCCTGCCGGCCGAAGGTCACGGTGAGGGCGGCCGGCCAGGCGCCGGGGGCGAGGCCGCCCGCGCCGGCGAGCGCCAGGAAGGGGGCGATGTCGCCGCCCTCGGCGCGGACCGCCCCCGAGACCGGCCGCGCGTCCTCCGCGGCGAGGACGAGGGAGGTGGTGGCGAGCCGCAGGGCCGCCAGCACGGCCTCGCCCCGGACGGCGAGCCCGCCATCCCCGGTCCGGGTGGCCTGGAAGGTCAGGCTCGCGGGCGCGCGCAGGGCCGGCAGGTCGCCGCGCCCGAACCACGGCCCCGTCTGCGGCGTGGCGAGCCGGCCCTCGGCCCGCTCCAGCCGCCCCGCCCGGCGCGTCAGCGCGAGGTCGAGGTCGCCGCCGCCCGCCCGCCCGCGGGCCGCAGCGCGCAGGGTCTCGGCGGCCCCCGCCTCCCGGGCGAGCGTCACGCCGAGATCGAGGGGGGCGGCGCGCAGGAAATCCGGGACGAAGCGGCTCTCGCCGGCCCAGATCCGGTCGAGCAGGGCGACGAGCGGCGCGGCGGCGGGCGCCTGGACGCGGCCCTCGATCCGGCCCGCGCCGTCCGGGCTGATCCGGCCCGACAGGGTGGCGTTGGCGCCCGCGAGGTTCGTCACCTCCAGGCTGTCGACGACGAGGCTCGGCCCGTCGGACTGGATGCGGGCGGCGACGGTGCCGCCCGTGCCCGCCTCCCCGTAGCGGGTGTCGCGGGCCTCCAGCGTCAGGCCGAGGTCGTGCCCTTCGAGGGCGCTGAACGCCGTGCCGAGGGGGGGCAGGGCGGCGATGTCGAGCCCGCGCGCGGCGATCTGGGCGTCGAAGCGGCCCCGGGTCCCCGGCGCGGGGGCGGCGTAGCGGACGTTGCCGGTGATCCGGGCGGGGCCCAGGCCCAGCCGCAGGTTCCGCAAGGAGAAGGCGGCGGCATCCGCCGAGACGTCGGCGCCGGCCTCCACCGCCCGCCCGTCGAAGAGGGCGAGCGCCGGGTTCTCGAGGCCGAGCCGGCGCAGGTAGCGCCCGAACCCGTCCGAGCGGGGGGCCGAGAGGCTGACCGGGCCGGTGAAGCGCGGGGCGGGCACGGTCTCGAAGGTGCCGCTCGCCGCCAGGGCCGCCGCCCCCGGCGCCGACGCGCGCAGGCCGCGCAGCACGAGCCCGCCGTCCCGGTCGAGGGTCGCGGCGAGGGCGAGGTCCGACCATTCCGCCCCCCCGAGGGCGAGGCTCTCCGCCGCGAGGTCCAGATCGAGCAGGACCGGCAGGCCGAGGCCCGCCCTCGGCAGGCCCCGCGCGATCAGGGCCTGGCCCGCGGGGGCTGCGAGGAAGCCGTCGAGGTCGAGCCGGCGCGCCTCCAGGGCCAGGCCCGCCCGCCAGTGGCGCAGGTCGAGCCGCCCGCTCCCCGAGAGGCGGACGGGGCGCCCGCCCGGATCGATCTCCGCGGCCACCGTGTCGAAGCGGAGCTGGGAGCCCGTGCCCTTGAACTGGCCCGAGAGCGCCATGGGCACGAAGGGGCCCGCTTCCTGGCTCGGGGGCCCGACGACGAGGCGCGCCGTCCCCTCGGTCTGCACGGTGCGGGCGGGCCGGCCGCCGCGGGCCGGGGCCGGCCCGAGGCTGAGCCGGGCATCGGCCTCGAAGCGGGGATGCGCGTCGCCGCCCCCCGAGAGCTTCACCGCGACGCCGTCCGCCTCAAGCGCCCCGCTCGTCAGCCGGAACGGCACGCCGCCGCTCGCGCCCTCCACCCGCCAGGGGCCGCGGAGGGCCGGGGCCTGGAGGCGCAGGTCGGTGGCGTAGAGCTGGTCGGTCCGGCCCGTGGCCGGCACCGTCGTGGTCAGGAGGAACTGCTGGATCTGGAGATCCTCGATGGCGAGGTCGTCCGTGCCGAGCGCGGCCGGCAGATCGGAGGGCAGGAGCAGGGCCTCGCCCGCCGTCACCGGCACCTTCACCTCGGCCCGGCCGATCCGCGTCTCCGTGAAGCGGAACTCGCCCTTCAGGAGCGGCGGCAGGGCGAGCTCCGCCTTGACGAAGCGCGCGTCGAGGCTCGGCCCCCCCTCCGTGCCGAGATGCAGCCGGTCGATGCGCAGGCGCGGGGAGGGCAGCAGGCGCACGTCGAGCCGGCCCTCGCTGCGCACGGGCATGCCGAGGGAGCGGCCGACCGCCCGGTCCACCACGGCGCGCTGGGCCGTCCAGTCCACGAGGGGCGGCACCGCGAGCGCAGCCACGAGGAGGAGGATGACGGCGCCCGCGAGCGCGGTCAGGATGTCACGCACCGTTCAGTCCCGCTCGGCAACCCGGCCGCCCGCCGGCAACGGGGGACGCCGAGGACGGCACGACGCGATCCTCGAGAACCCCCGACGGCGACATAGCACGCCCCGGGGCCCCCGGCGCCAGCCGGTCGCGCCCGCCGTCAGCGCCGCGGGGCGGGGACGGCGCCGGAACCGGGGGGCGGCGTGTGCGGCCGGGAGATCTCGTTGCGCTGGATCTCCATGCGGATGGCGTTGTTCTGCGAGGTGATGCCCTGCTGCATGCTGCGCATGTCGCTCTGGCGGGCGAGCGATTCGTTGGCCGCGTTGGGATTGCCCGGCTGCACCTGCGCGGCGGCCGGCAGGGTGGAGAGCGCGGCGAGGGCGGCGAGGCCCGCGGCGGGGAGGAGGCGAGGACGCATGAGGGGGCTCGTTCGTGTCCGGTTGACGGGCCTGATCGGGGGACGACGCCCGGGCGGGCCGCCGGGTTCCCGGATCCTGCGCGGGGCCCGGGCCTCGACGCCGTTCGCGTTATGGTCCAGGGAAGGGCGATGCAGAACCGTTCCGACAGCGATCCCGGAGCCGACGCCGCCGTCCCGATCAGCGCGCGCGCCATGGGCGGCCTGCGGCCCGCTGCGGCCTATCTCGACGGGCTGAACCCCGAGCAGCGCCGCGCTGTGGAGACCACGGAGGGGCCGGTCCTGGTGCTCGCCGGCGCCGGCACCGGCAAGACCCGCGTGCTCACCACCCGCATCGCCCACCTGATCGCCACCGGCCGGGCGCGCCCCTACGACATCCTCGCGGTGACCTTCACCAACAAGGCGGCGCGCGAGATGAAGCACCGCATCGGCACGCTGATCGGGCCGGCGGGGGAGGGCATGCCCTGGCTCGGCACCTTCCACGCCATCGGCACCAAGATCCTGCGCCGGCACGCCGAGCTCGTCGGGCTGAAATCCGACTTCACCATCCTCGGCACCGACGACCAGCTCCGCCTGATGAAGCAGGTCATCGCGGATCAGAACGTCGACGAGAAGCGCTGGCCCGCCCGCGCGCTCGCCCACGCCATCGACGGCTGGAAGAACCGCGGCCTCGCGCCCGAGCAGGTGCCCGCCGGCGAGGCGCAGGGGTTCGCCTTCGGCAAGGGGCTCGCCCTCTACGCCGCCTACCAGGCCCGGCTCGCCACGCTGAACGCCGTGGATTTCGGCGACCTGCTGCTCCTCTGCCTCAAGCTCTGGCGCGAGAACGGGGACGTTCTGGAGAACTACCAGACCCGCTTCCGCTACATCCTCGTGGACGAGTACCAGGACACCAACGTCGCCCAGTACCTCTGGCTGCGCCTGCTCGCGCAGGGGCACCGCAACGTGGCCTGCGTGGGCGACGACGACCAGTCGATCTACGGCTGGCGCGGGGCCGAGGTCGACAACATCCTCCGCTTCGAGCACGATTTTCCCGGCGCCGTCGTGGTCAGGCTCGAGCGCAACTACCGCTCCACCGGCCACATCCTCGCCGCCGCCTCCGGGCTCATCGCCAGGAACGAGGGCCGGCTCGGCAAGACCCTGCGCACCGACGACACGCTGGGCGAGCGCGTCACCGTCACCGGCGCCTGGGATTCCGAGGAGGAGGCCCGCCTCGTCGCCGAGGCGATCGAGCGGCTGCAGGGGCAGAAGCATCCCCTCTCCGAGATCGCGGTGCTGGTGCGGATCTCGGCGCAGATGCGCGAGATCGAGGACCGCTTCGTGCAGGTGGGCCTGCCCTACCGGGTCATCGGCGGCCCGCGCTTCTACGAGCGGGCCGAGATCCGCGACGCGCTCGCCTATCTGCGCGCCACCGTGAACCCCGCCGACGACCTCGCCTTCGAGCGCATCGTCAATACGCCCAAGCGCGGCCTCGGCGACGCGACCCTGCAGCAGCTCCACACCTATGCCCGCGCCGGCCAGATGCCGCTGCTGGTCGCCGCCCGCCGCCTCTGCGAGACCGACGAGCTGAAGCCCCGCGTGCGCTCGACCCTGCGGGCGCTGACCGAGAGCTTCTCGCGCTGGGCGCGCAGCGTCGAGACGCAGCCCCATTCCGAGGTGGCGCAGACCATCCTGGAGGAATCCGGCTACACCGAGATGTGGCAGAAGGAGCGCTCGGCCGACGCCGCCGGGCGCCTGGAGAACCTCAAGGAGTTCGTGCGCTCCATGGAGGAGTTCCCGGACCTGGCGGGTTTCCTCGAACACGTCTCCCTCGTCATGGAGGCCTCCGAGGCGGAAGGAGCCGAGCGCGTCTCCCTGATGACGCTCCACGCCGCCAAGGGGCTCGAATTCGACACCGTGTTCCTCCCCGGCTGGGAGGACGGCCTGTTCCCCAGCCAGCGGGCCCTCGACGAGAGCGGGCGCGCCGGGCTGGAGGAGGAGCGGCGCCTCGCCCATGTGGGCCTCACCCGCGCCCGCAAGCGCGCCAAGCTGTCCTTCGCCGTCAACCGGCGCATCCACGGCCTGTGGTCCTCGACCATTCCCTCCCGCTTCATCGACGAGCTGCCGGAAGCCGCCGTCGACGTGGTGGAGGCCCCCGCTCATTTCGCGGCGGGCGCCTCGCGCTTCGACCGGAACCCGGCGCCCTTCGGCTCCTCCTACGGCACGCCGGGCTGGCAGCGGGCCCAGGCCGCCACGCAAGGCGCCGCGCAGGGGCGAGGCAACGCGCCGGGGGGCCGCGCCGGCGGCTTCGGTGGGGGCGGCCGCTCGGGCGGCCCGCGCCAGATCGAGGGCGAGCTCATCGCCAAATCCACCGGCGCGGCCTCCGCCTTCCAGGGCGGCCAGCGGGTCTTCCACACCAAGTTCGGCCCCGGCACGGTCGCCGGCATCGACGGCAACAAGCTCACCGTTGACTTCGACAAGGCCGGCCGGAAGATGGTTCTCGACAGCTTCGTCCAGCCGGGCTGAGCTGTCCCGCCGGCCAGAGCCCGGACTTCGGGGCGGCAGGGTCGGCTGGAAGCGCTCCGCGCGGAGCGGGTCAGGATCGAGGGCGTGACGGGTGGCGTGTCGTCCCGAACCCGCGCGAGGCCGGCGCCACGCCCGGCCCGAGCCCCGACGCTGGACCGCATGACCCGAACGTCCGGACCGGCCCGTTGCGCGGGGGCCACAATCCGAGTCGCCGTTCGGCGTGCACCCGAGAACGTCTCGGAAATGCAACATCCGCGGTACAAGCATTCGCCGCGCGCCGGCGTGGTGCGCGCATTGCTTTCTTCGAGAAACGGTTTGCACAGGCGATTCGATGATGGATGGAACTCGGAAAGCCCGTCCACCATTGGGGTGCAGAACGTGAAGAGAGGTCTACGGTCGAACCAAGAATAACAAACGGCGCAGTGACGGTTCCAGATTGGCAATTCCACCTGGAGTGTTGATCGATGAAAAGACGGCGCGCACGGCTTGAACTGGTCGAGGACCGATCGACTCGGTTGCACAGGACCCGGTTCGACGAGGAACGTTGTTTAAGTCCGATCCAACCACTGACCGAACGACAGGGCGAGTATCTCGACGCTCTCGCCAGGAACGACCAAGTCATCGTCCTCGGACCGGCCGGCACCGGCAAGACCTTCATCGCGGGCACCCGCGCCGCCGACCAGCTCCGCCAGCGCCGCATCGCCAAGGTGGTCATCACCCGGCCCAACGTCCCCTCCGGCCGCTCGCTCGGCTTCTTCCCCGGCACCCTCGAGGACAAGATCGCCCCCTGGGTCGCGCCCCTGACCGAGGCGATGAAGGAGCGCATGGGCCAGGCCGCCTTCGAGATCGCCCTGAAGGCCGGCGACATCGAGATCGTGCCCTTCGAGGTGATGCGCGGGCGCACCTTCAAGAACTGCCTCGTGATCCTCGACGAGGCGCAGAACACCACCACCGCCGAGATCAAGATGTTCCTCACCCGCATCGGCGACGATTGCCAAGTGATCATCAACGGCGACGTCTCGCAGACGGACCTGCGCGAGACCTCGGGCCTGCGCACCGTGATCCACCTCATCAAGAGCCGCATGATGGCGATCCCGGTGGTGGAGTTCACCCGCGACGACATCGTCCGCTCCGGCATCTGCGCGGAATGGGTGAAGGCCTTCGAGGAAACCAATCTCTGATTGAACAGTTGGGCACGGCGGGCCTCGAGCGGTGGCCCGCCGCGCTCCACGAGCGCGAGATGCTTCTCCGGGCCCCGCGTCCGGGAGAACGAACCGGGTGTCGCGCCCGGACATTCGAGACCAGGAGTCTCTCGTGAGGAAACTGACCTTCGCCTTCGCCGTCCTCGCCGGACTGGGCGCCGCCGCCATGGCCGGGCCCGCCTCGGCGGCGCCGGCTCTGCCCATGGGCGCGTCGGCCTCCGACGCGGTGACCCCGGTCCAGATGAACCGGATGGAGCGCCGCGTGATGCACCGGCGCATGGAGCGCCGGATGATGCGCCGGCATATGGAGCGTCGCATGATGCGCCGTCACATGGAGCGCCGGATGATGCGCCGCGACATGCGCCGCATGTAAGCGATCCGTCGGGATTGGAGCCGGCTCCGGCCGGACGACGCCGCGCCGGATCCACGGTCCGGCGCAGCGCTCGGGGCCCCGCGGGGCCCCGTTTCCGTTCGGGCCTCCGGCGCGACGCCGGTGCTGGCGCGACGCCGGTGCTGGCGCGACGCCTGTGGATGCAGGCACATTGCCGCGGTGGCGCCGGATTCCCATCTCGGGTCCTCCCGTGAGACATGCCGGACGCGCCGGAACGGGCCCGCGCCAGGGAGACCTCGATGCCCCCCTCCAACCGTTTGTTCGACGACTTCGCCCGGCTGATGACCGATGCCGCCGGCGCCGCCCAGGGCGTCCGCCGCGAGGCCGAGACGGTGTTCCGCGCCCAGGTGGAGCGCCTGATCCGCGACATGGACATCGCCTCCCGCGAGGAGGTGGACGTGCTGCGCGACCTCGTCACCACCCTGCGCACCCAGAACGACGCCCTCGCCGCCCGCGTCGCCGCCCTCGAATCGCAGGTGGGGCCGAAGGCCGGCGGCGAGGCCGCGGCGGCCGGCGCGAGCGAGATCGTCTGAGGATTTCCCGGACCGGCCGCGCGCCTTGGGGCGAGCGGCGCGGGGTCTCTCCCGGCCGGGCCGGCCTCCGCTTCGGGGCCGATGCACGCCGAGGTTTTTGCACAGGGAAGCGGCGGCAGCGCGGCCGTTTCCTGTTCACCGGCCGGGTGATCCGCTTTGTGTCGCGAGTCCCGCCCGGTCTATAGTCGGTCCAACGCTGATTCGTCCGAGACCGCCGATGACCGCGAGCAGTCGAGCCTTCGCCGGCCCGAGTTTGACCACGACAGGTCAAGCTTAACCCCGCCTCCGCGCGGTTCGACGCTCCGGTTTCTTCCCCAACATCACGCAGCGGCGGCCCGATCGCGGTCGCCAGCCTGGATTGTCATGCCTCAGCTTCGCGTCGAAATCGAAGACCACGACCGGATCGAGCACCCGCTCGACGTGGTCGAACGTCTGGCTTCCCTGCGGGACTGGATCTTCGATCGGGCCGAGGCCGACGAGATGTCGGTGACGAGCAGCGGGCGCTGGACCGACTACCACGTCGCCTTCACCTGGATCGAGGACGTGGAGGCCCTGCACGTCGCCTGCGCCTTCGACCTGAAGGTGCCCGAGCGGCAGCGCGTGGAGATCCTGCGCCTGATCGCGCTGGTCAACGAGCAGCTCTGGATCGGCCATTTCGACCTGTGGTCGAGCGACCACGTGGTGATGTTCCGCCACTCCCTCCTGCTCGCCGGCGGCGTGGTGCCGACCCACCCGCAATGCGCGATGCTGATGAAGGCCTCCGTCGAGGCCTGCGAGCGCTACTACCAAGCCTTCCAGTTCGTGCTCTGGGCCGGCAAGTCGGCCCGCGAGGCCCTCGACGCCGTGCTGTTCGAGACCGAGGGCGAGGCCTAATCCCGGTGCGTGCCGGAGCCGCCGCCATGCCCGCCTCCCTCGTCCTCGTGGGGGCCGGCAAGATGGGGGGCGCCATGCTGGCGGGCTGGCTCGACGCGGGCCTCGATCCGGCGGCCACCCGGGTGATCGACCCGAACCCCGCCCCCGAGATCGCCGCGCTCTGCGCCGCCCGGGGCATCGCCCTCAACCCGGCGTCGCGCGAGCCCGCCGCGGTGGTGGTCCTCGCGATCAAGCCGCAGGGGCTGGAGGCCGCGGCCCCCGGCCTCTCCGGCCTGCTCGGGCCCGACGGCCTGCTCGTCTCGATCCTCGCCGGCAAGACCGTCGCCGACCTGCGCGCCCGCCTGCCCGAGGCCGGCGCGGTGGTGCGCGCGATGCCCAACCTCCCCGCGAGCATCGGCCGCGGCGCCACCGGCGCGGTGGCGAGTTCCGACGTCACCGACGCCCAGCGCGCCCTGGCCGATGCCCTGCTTGCCGCCTCCGGCCACGTGGAATGGCTCGAGGCGGAGGCGGCGATGGATGCGGTCACCGCGGTCTCGGGCTCCGGCCCGGCCTACGTCTTCCATCTCGTCGAGGCCCTGGCCGAGGCCGGCGTCGCGGCGGGCCTCGCCCCCGAGACCGCGCGGCGCCTCGCCCGGGCGACCGTCACGGGGGCGGGCGCGCTCCTCGAGGCGAGCCCCCTGGAGGCGGCCGAGTTGCGCCGGAACGTGACCTCCCCCGGCGGCACCACGGCCGCCGCCCTCGACGTGCTCATGCGCGCGGACGGCCTGACGGCCCTGATGCGCGAGGCCGTGGCGGCCGCCAAGGACCGCGCGGGCGAACTCGCGGGCTGATCGCGCGCCCTGCGCGCCGGAACGGTCAGCTGCCGCCGGGATCGGTCTCGCCGTTCTGCGGCTTGCCGCTTCCCTTGCCGGGCGCCCCGTCCGTCTTCTCGTTCGGGTCCTTGACCGCGTCGGGGGCGATGTTGGCGGGCTGCTTCGGCTCCGGCTTCGTCTCGCGTTCGTCGCTCATTCCCGGTCCTCGCGTTCGGCCAGGGATCCGCCCCCGGCAAGCTTGCGCCCGGCGTCGGGTCCGCGCGAGGCGATCTGGTCGGAATGACCTGCCGAGGAGCCGCCGAGCGCCGGCGGGGCGCGGCCGGGCTCGCCGGCCTGTTGCTCCGCCTTGCGCTCGGCATCGCTGTGGCCGCCGGGCCCGAGATCGGTGATGGCGGCCTGCTCCGGGGTCTGGTGGCCGCCGCCCGCCGGGGGCTCGCCGGGCGTGCCGACATCCGCGTCGGGCTTGCGCGTGACGGTCTCGGGCTCGCGCGGCGCCATCAGCGGGCTCCGTCGTCCTGGCCGAGAGCGGCGGTCGCGCGGGCGACGGCCTCCTCGGTCGCGGCGTCCTGCCCCGCCGTCTCGCCGCGGATGCGGCGCAGGTTCTCCGGGGGCGTCTCGGCCTCGGTGGCGTCGGTCGCGTCCGAGCGCGGGGTGCCGGCGGCGAGGCGCGCCGTCTCGGCCTCGCCCGCGGGGTCGCTCTTCAGGTCGCCCTGCGTCCGGGCGGCCACGCCCACGTCCAGGGGCGAGGTCTGGCCGAGGTCCTGGCCGTTGCGGTCGGCGTAGGCGTCGAAATCCTTCAGCGACGGGCGCTGGCGGTCGTCCTGGCTCATGGCGGTGTCCTTCCTTGGTCAGGACAACACCCGCACGGGACCAGGGTTGCGTCCCGGGCCCGCCTGTGCCGCCCGCGCGGGCTCGAGGGCCCGCGCGGCGACGGAGGATTACTGCCCGATCCCCTCGAACAGGGCCGAGGAGATATAGCGCTCGGCGAACGAGCACGCGACGGTGACGATGCGCTTGCCCTTGAACTCGGGCCGGCTCGCCAGTTCGAGCGCCGCGGCGACGTTGCCGCCCGTCGAGATGCCGCCGGGGATGCCTTCCAGCCGCGCCAGCGCCCGCGAGGTCTCGAAGGCGGTCTGGTTCGAGACCTTGAGCACGCCGTCGAGGATGTCGGTGTGCAGGTTGCCGGGGATGAAGCCCGCGCCGATGCCCTGGATCTTGTGGGGGCCTGGCTGGCCGCCGGAGATCACCGGGGAATCCTCCGGCTCCACCGCGAAGACCTTCAGGTTCGGCAGGCGGGGCTTCAGCACCTCGCCCACGCCCGTCACGGTGCCGCCGGTGCCCACGCCCGCCACGAAGGCGTCGAGCTGCCCGCCGGTGTCGGTCCAGATCTCCTCGGCGGTGGTCTTGCGGTGGATCTCGGGGTTGGCCGGGTTCGAGAATTGCTGCGGCATCACCGCGCCGGGGATCTCCTTGAGCAACTCCTCGGCCTTGGCGATGGCGCCCTTCATGCCCTGCGGGCCCGGCGTCAGGGCGAGCTCGGCGCCGAGGAAGGCGAGCATCTTGCGCCGCTCGAGCGACATCGTCTCCGGCATGACCAGGATCAGGCGGTAGCCGCGGGCGGCGGCCACGAAGGCGAGCGCGATGCCGGTATTTCCGGAGGTCGGCTCGACCAGGGTGCCGCCGGGCTTGAGCGCGCCCGCGGCCTCCAGGGCGTCGATCATGTTGACGCCGATGCGGTCCTTCACGCTCGCGATCGGGTTGAAGAATTCGAGCTTGAGCAGGATCTCCGCGTCGATGCCGCGCTCCTGGGGCAACCGGTTCAGGCGCACCAGGGGCGTGTTGCCGATGGTCTCGGTGATCGAGCCGTAGACGCGGCCGTGGCCGATCGCGCGCGCGCCGTCAGTGGTTCCTGCCATCACGGTCTCCTTCTCGAACGGTATCGGTTCCGGGCGGCTCGAACCCCGCTGGGGCCGCCGGCCCGCCTCGGAGCGAGGCGATATCGCGTCGCCCCGCGCTCGGCAATCGACCTAAGGGACGGCCGCGACAAATCTTTTTCCCTGTTTCCCCATGAACCGGGCGGCGGGAGAACAAGACTGCTTTCGTGTGCGAAGAACGTGGCATTTTATTCTCCGGTCCCGCCGAGGCGCGCGCCCCTTGATCGGGTCCGCGGCCCTGGACGAGGATGGATGCGTCCGATCCCCCTGCGAGCGCCGACCCGTGCCGATCCGTGAGCTTCGCACCTTCCTCGCCGTGGCCGAGGGCGGGTCCTTCGCCGCCGCGGCGCGGACGGTCGGGCGCACCCAGTCGGCGATCACCGTGCAGATGCAGGCGCTGGAGGCGGAGTTCGGGGCGGTGCTGTTCGACCGCTCGCGGCGCCCGCCCGGCCTGTCGGCGGCGGGCCGCGCCTTCCTGCCCCACGCGGTCGAGGCGGTGGCGGCCTACGACCGGCTCTTCCGCGTCGTGTCCGACGCGCAGGTGGAGGGCCATCTGCGCCTCGGCGTCGTGCCGAGCGTCATCACCGGGGTGATGCCGCGCGCCCTGGCGGCCCTGCGCGAGCGCTACCCGGCGCTGCACGTGGAGCTCGCCATGGGCCTGTCGCGGGAACTCGTCGGGCGCGTCCAGGCTCGCACCCTGGACGCGGCGGTGGTGAGCGATTTCCGGCTCGGCCCCGCGTCCCTGCGCTGGTCGCCCTTCATGCAGGAGCCCCTCGTCCTGATCGCGCCGCCGGACGCGCCCGCCCGCCGGGCCGAGGAACTGATCGCCACCTATCCCTTCATCCGCTACTCGCGCCAGGCCTGGGTCGGCGAGCTCATCGACGATTTCCTGCGCCAGCGGAACCTCGCCGTGCGCGAGACCATGGTGCTCGACACCCTGGAGGCGATCCGGACCATGGTCCATCACGGCCTCGGTGTCTCGGTGGTGCCGCAGCGGGCGGGGGATGCGGGGGGCGACCTCACCGTGCGCGTGCTGCGCTTCTCCGGCTCCGCCGCCAAGCGCGTGGTCGGCATCGTGCAGATGGACGAGCACCCCGAGGCCGCCCTCGTGGGCATGCTCCTCGACGTGCTGCGGCAGGAGGCGGGGCGCGGCGCCCGCTGAGGGTCGGCGGACCTCTTTGTTGAACGAAACCGAAGAACAAGTTCAAGCGTATTCGATTGTTGTGAAACTGTCATCCGGTTAGAACGGCTCCGAACAACGGGGCGCGGGGAGCCCTGAGGGAGGGAGCGCGCGATGGCGCAGCCTGCGGCCGGCGAGTTGTCCGTATCGATCTGGCGCGGCGGCGCGGAGGGCGGGTTCGAGGCGTACCGGGTGCCCGCCCGCGCGAGCCAGACCGTCCTCGACGTGGTCACCCACGTCCAGCGCCACATCGATCCGAGCCTGTCCTACCGCTTCGCCTGCCGCGTCGGCATGTGCGGCTCCTGCGCGATGACCGTGAACGGGCGCCCGCGCTGGACCTGCCGCACCCATGTCTCGAAGGTCGCGGAAGGCGGGCGCCTGGAGATCGCGCCGCTCGCCAACATGCCGGTGATCAAGGACCTCGCCGCCGACATGCGGCCCTTCTTCGAGAAGTGGCAGGCGGCCGGCGGCGCCTTCGAGCCGACCCTGACCCGGGCCGACCCCGTCGAGCCGGTGCGCCCGAGCGAGCCCGCGCGCAAGGTCGCGGATGCGGGCATCGAGTGCATCAATTGCGGCGTCTGCTACGCCGGCTGCGACACGGTGCGCTGGAACGACGATTATCTCGGCCCCGCCGCCCTCAACCGGGCCTGGACCCTGATGAACGACCGGCGCGACGGCGCGCAGGGGCCGCGCCTCGCGGCGGTGGCCGCGGGCGGCGGCTGCCACGCCTGCCACAGCCACCAGTCCTGCCAGGAATTCTGCCCGCAATCCCTCGACCCGACCGGGTCGATCGCCTCGCTCAAGCGGCTGGCGACGCGGGCCTATCTGCGCGGGGAGATCAAGGCGTGAACGTGCGTCTCTACGTCTGGCAGCGCGGCACCGCCGCGCTGATGGCGCCTCTGGTGCTCGTCCACCTCGCGGTGATGTTCTACGCCACGCGCCAGGGGCTCACCGCCGCCGACATCCTCGGCCGCACCCGCGGCAGCGTCGCCTGGGGCCTTTTCTACGCGGCCTTCGTCGGGGCGGCGGCGATCCATGCCGGCATCGGCCTGCGCACCATCCTCGCCGAGTGGACGCCGCTGGGCGCCCGCGCCGTAACCTTCGTGGCCGCCGGCTTCGCCCTGCTGCTCGCCGCGCTCGGCGCCCGGGCGGTGCTCGCCGTGGTGCTGCCATGAGCGGATCGCCGACGATCGCCTCCGCCGCCCGCCGGGGCCCGCGGGCCTACCGCCGCAACGCCCTCTGGGTCGCCGCCATGGTGCACCGGCTCTCGGGGCTGGGGCTCGCCGCCTTCCTGCCCTTCCACTTCCTGGCGCTCGGCCTGTCGCTGCAGGGCGCGGCCCATCTCGACGGTTTCCTGCGCTGGACGGACACCCCCGTGGTCAAGCTCGCCGAGGGCGGCCTCGTCTTCCTGCTCGCGGTGCATTTCCTCGGCGGCCTGCGCATCCTGCTGGTGGAGAACTTCGACTGGCGGGCGAACCAGGCCCGGCTCGCCCTCTCCGCCGGCGGAGCGGCGGCCGTGATCGCCTTCGCCTTCCTCGTCCGGGTGCTGTGAGGACCCCATGCCGATGCCGATCGAGCGCGTCCGCACCGACATCCTGATCCTCGGCTCAGGGGGAGCCGGCCTGTTCGCGGCGCTCCACGCCCACGACCGCGGCGCGGGGCTGAAGGTCACGGTGGCCACCAAGGGCCTGCTCGGCAAGTGCGGCTGCACCCGCATGGTCCAGGGCGGCTACAACGTCTCGCTGCACGCGGGCGACTCGGTGGAGCGCCACTTCATGGACACGGTGGAGGGCGGCAAGTGGCTGCCCGACCAGGATCTCGCCTGGACCCTGGTCTCCACCGCCCCCGAGCGGGTGCGCGAACTGGAGAACGAGGTCGGCTGCTTCTTCGACCGCAACCCGGACGGCTCGCTCCACGGCAAGGCCTTCGCCGGCCAGACCTTCGACCGCACGGTGCACAAGGGCGACCTCACCGGCATCGAGATCATCAACCGGCTGATGGAGCAGGTCTGGAAGCGCTCCGGCATCGACCGGCTGGAGGAGCACCGGGCGCTCGCGCTGATCCCGACGCCCGCGGGCGACGCGCTCGCGGGCGTGCTGATGGCCGATATCCGCACCGGCTCCCTGCGCTTCGTGCAGGCCCGCGCCGTGCTGCTGGCCACCGGCGGCGGGCCGACCATGTACCGCTACCACACGCCGTCGGGCGACAAGAGCATGGACGGGCTCGCCATGGCGCTACGCGCCGGGCTCCCCTTGCGCGACATGGAGATGGTGCAGTTCCACCCCACCGGGCTTCTGGCCGGGCCGGACACGCGCATGACCGGCACGGTCCTGGAGGAGGGCCTGCGCGGGGCCGGCGGCCACCTCCTCGACGGCGCCATGCGCCGCTTCATGGAGGATTACGACGCGCGCGCCGAGCGGGCGACGCGGGACATCGTCAGCCGGGCGATCTACGCGGAGATGCGGGCCGGGCGCACCTCGCCCAACGGCGGCGTCTACATCCGCATGAGCCATCTCGGGCCGGACACGGTGCGGCGCCAGTTCAAGGGCATGGTCGAGCGCTGCCGCGATTGCGGCTTCGATCTCGCCGGCGGGCTCGTCGAGGTGGTGCCCACCGCCCACTACTTCATGGGCGGCCTCGTCTGCCGGCCGGATACGGCGACCGAGTTGCCCGGCCTGTTCGTGGCGGGGGAGGATGCCTCGGGCATGCACGGGGCGAACCGCCTCGGCGGCAACGGGGTCGCGAACTCCACCGTGTTCGGCGGCATCGCCGGGGACACCATGCCCCGCTTCGTCGCGCAATCCGGCGGCCACCGCGATCCGGACGAGGCCTTGCTCGCCGCCGAGGCGGAGCGCTGCCTGCACCCCTTCACCCGCCGGGCCGGCGACCTGAACGCCCTGCGCGAGCGGCTGATGGACCTGATGTGGGACGAGGTCGGCGTGGTGCGCGATGCCGAAGGGCTCGCCCGCGGCCTCGCCGGGCTCGACGCCCTCGAGGCGGAACTCCTCGACACCGGCATCCCCGATGCCGGCCGCGCCTTCAACCTCACCTGGCACGACTGGCTGAACCTGCGCTCGCAGATCGAGACCGGCCGGGTGATCGCGCTCGCCGCGCAGCGCCGCGAGAATTCCCGGGGGGCGCATTACCGCGCGGATTTCCCGGAGCCCGGCGACCTCGCGACCTCGACCTACACGGTGGTGCGCCAGAATGCGGACGGCCTCGCGATCACCGATGCGCCCGTGCGCTTCACCCGGGTGCGGCCGGGCGAGAGCCTGATCCCGCCGGCCATGGCCGCCGAGTAGGAATGGCCGCCGAGTAGGAGCGGGCGTCCTCAGCCGCCGAAGCGGAGCGCCAGAAGCAGGGCCGTCGCGGTCAGCGGGGCGGCGGCGGCGAGCCAGAGCGCGCCCTTGTGCAGGCTGGGCGGGGCGACGAAGCGCGAGGGCAGCGAGGCTCCCGTCCGCATCGGCATAGGCCGCCCGAACCCGACTCTGCCTGCCATGACGCGAACTCCATCGACGGATGGGGTTCTAAGCCCGGCGGGTTCAATGGGATATGAACCCCGCATCAAGGATGCGGGGCATGGTCAACGAAGGGTTGACGCGTCCGCGGCGGGCGCGATCAGAGGGCGCGGTCGAACCGGAGCTCGCCGTTCGGGCTCTTGAGCACCAGCTGCGAGCCGACCATGTCCCACTGCGCCGCCGTGCGCAGCGCCACGAAATAGGCCTGTTCGAGGGCGGCGAGGTCCTTGTCGCAGGCCTTCTTGGTCAGCGCCAGCGGGCCGACCGCGAGGTGCTGCTCGCGCAGGGGGAAGGCGGTGGCCGCGAAGGTGTTGCAGCCGCCGTAGCCGCGGGCGCGGTACTGCTTGTCGATGATGAAGCTCGGACGGTCGCCGCCGGCGAAGGGCTTGCCGTTGATGCTCACCGCCGTCCAGGTCGCGTCGAGGGGGAAGACCTTCTCGGTCGGCTTGTCGGCCGGGATGTATTGCGGCTTCTTCTCTTCCTCGCCGCCGGGCCGGCGGTTGCCCCGGCCGTAGCCGGCGATGCTCGGACTCTGCGCGTTGGCCGCGACCATCGTGGCCATGTCCGCGGCGACAACCGCGCAGGCCAGCGCGGCGACATGGATCGCTCTCATCTTCACGCCCCTCCCGCTCATCAGCGGCACGTGGTTTCGCCTCGCGGGCCGCCCGCGAGGCGGCACCGCCGCACGCCGTGGTATCCCCGTGACCGGATCCTCTGGAACCGGAGCGCGCTCCGGGACGTGCGGAAGCGCCAATGCGATAGGATTCCAGCACAATTGTGGTCAAGCCGGCCTCCGCCCGAGCTTTGCGCGATCCCCGGGGAAACGAAGCCGGGCCTGATCCGTTGTCCCCCACTGTCTGACGAGAGAACGGGAGCGCGGGACTTGGCGGGATCGGACGAGGGTGTTCAGAGCGGCGCGGCCGGGATGCCGATGAGCCCGGCCCAGTCCCGGGCGGCGCGCGGCCTGCTGGGCTGGTCCGAGGCCGCGCTGGCCGGCAAGGCCGGTCTCGACGAGGGCTTCGTGCGCGCCTTCGAGGCGGGCCACGGCGATCCGGCGCCGGGTCAGGTCGAGGTCCTGCGCAGCGCACTGATGACGGCGGGTGCCGTCTTCACCGATTCGCCCGCGCCGGGCGTGCGCCTGGAGCCGCAGGGCCAGGGCGAAGGCATCCGTCTCGGCGAACTCACCACGGAGAACGATCGGTAGGGCGGCCACCGAGGCTCCGGCGCTGCGCACACGCGGTCGGGGGTGGCGTGAACGATGACGAAGCCGTGCGATGCGCGGACCGGCGTTCCCCTAGCCTCGCGCGCTTCCGTCTGGCAGGACAGGCGCCATGCGCGTCGCCGATTTCCTCGCCGCGGCCGATCGACTGCCGGTCGCCGATCTGTCCACCCTCGTGGGGTCGGGCGGCCTCGTCGTGGTGGCCCCGCATCCGGACGACGAGAGCCTGGGCTGCGGCGGCCTGATGGCCGAGGCGCGGGCGCAAGGCCGGCCCGTCCGCCTCGTCGTGGTCAGCGACGGCTGCGGCTCGCACACCCATTCGAAGCTCTATCCGCCCGAGCGCCTGCGCAGCTTGCGCGAGGCGGAGACCCTGGAAGCGGTCGCCCTGCTCGGCCTCGGCCCGAGCGACGTGCGCTTCCTGCGCCTGCCCGACGCCCATGTGCCGAGCGCGGGCCCGCAGGCGGAGGCGGCGGCCGAGGCCGTGGCGGAGGCGGCGCGGGATTGCGGGGCCGGCGCCGTGTTCGTGACCTGGCGGCACGATCCCCATTGCGACCACCGCGCCTCGGCCGAGATCGCGCGCCTCGCCCGCCCGCGCCTCGGCGCGGCCCGCCTCTACGAGTACCCGGTCTGGGGCTGGACCCTGCCGCCGGAGACCGATGTCGGGTCCGCCCCCGAGGGCTTCCGCCTCGACGTCTCGGCCCATCGCGCCGCCAAGACGCGGGCCGTCCACGCTCATGCCTCGCAGACCACGGACCTCATCGCGGACGATCCCACCGGCTTCCGCCTGGAGCCCGCGATGATCGAGCGCCTGTGCGGCCCGTTCGAGCGCTTCGTCACGGTCTGAGCGGGACGCCTCATGAGCACCAGCGTCATCACCCTGAACAAGGGCCGCGGCGCGCATCTCGCCCGCGCGATCGAGGGTCTCGCGCGGGGCGAGGCGCCGGACGAACTCGTCGTGGTCGAGATGGGCGGCGACACCGCGCCCCTGCCCGATCCCGGCTTCCCCGTGCGCCGGATCCACCGCGACAGCGCCGGCCTGCCGCTCGCCGCCGCGCGCAATGCCGGGCGCCGGGCCGCCGCGGGCGAGAACCTCGTCTTCCTCGACGTGGACTGCATCCCCTCGGCCGATCTCGCGGCGGGGCTCTCCGCCAGCATCGCCGCCCATGATGGGCTGATCTGCTGCGCCGTGTCCTACCTGCCGGCCGGCGCCGTCCGGGACGGCTGGCAGGAGGCCGATCTCGCCGCGGCCGGGCGCCTGCATCCGGTGCGCAGCTTCCCCGCGAGCGGCGTGGTGCCCGCCCCCCAGCCCGGCCTGTTCTGGTCGCTCGCCTTCGCCGTGCGGGCGGCGACCTACGACCGCCTCGGCGGCTTCGACGAGAGCTTCGACGGCTACGGCGCCGAGGACACGGACCTCGCCTTCCGCGCCGCCGAGGCTGGCGTGCCGATCCTGTTCGCGGGCGGGCCGTGCGCCTACCACCAGCACCACCCGGCCTACGATCCGCCCCTGCAGCACTTCGCCGACATCGTGCGCAACGCCACCCGCTTCCGGGCGCGCCACGGCTTCTGGCCGATGGACGGCTGGCTCGACGCCTTCGCCCGCCTCGGCCTCGTCGCGCCCAGGCGCGGCGAGACCCTCGACGTGCTGCGCCAGCCGACGCCTGCCGAGATCGCGGCGGCGCGGCTCCCCGACGACCGGCCGTTCTGACGGGCATTCTGCCGGCGCGACCGAGACGCGCCCGCACCATCTTCAGAGGGCGAGGCGCACCTTCATCACGCCGGGATCCTCCGGGTCGGGTCCCTGCGTGAAGCCGAGGCGGCGGCAGACGGCGAGCATCGGCCGGTTCTCGGCGAGCACCGTGCCCTCGACCCGGGCGATGCCCTCGGAACGGGCCCAGTCGATCATCAGCCGCATCAGCGCGTAGGCGAGCCCGGTGCCGCGGGCATCCGTGCGGATCAGGATGGCGAACTCCCCGCTCTCGCCGTTGGCGTCGGCGTGCAGGCGCACGGCGCCGAGCATGCGGCGCGCCTCCTCCGCGGCGTCGTCCAGGGCGACGAAGGCGATGGCGCGGGCGTAGTCGAGCTGCGTCAGCCGGGCGAGGAAGGCGTGGCTGAACTCGCGCACCGGCGCGAAGAAGCGCAGGCGCACGTCCTCCGGGTCGAGGCTCGCGAAGAAGGCGCGGAACAGGGGCTCGTCTTCCGGCCGCACCGGGCGCACATGCACGGTGCGCTGCTTCAGGGCGAGGGTGCGCATCCAGGCGGTGGGGTAGGGGCGGATCGCGAAGCGGGGATGGCCGCGCCCCACATGCCCGTCCGGGTAGCCGCGCCCGATCCGCACGCGGGCGTCGAGGGCGACCACGCCGGTCTCGTCGGCGAGCAGCGGGTTGATGTCGAGCTCGCGCACCTGCGGCAGGTCGGCGGCGAGCTGGGCGAGCTTCACCAGGGTCAGGGCGATGGCCCGCTGGTCCGCGGCCGGCACGTCGCGGTAGGCGGCGAGCCGCCGGGCCACGCGGGTGCGGCCGATCAGGTCCTCGGCCAGCGCGAGGTCGAGGGGGGGCAGGCCGAGGGCCCGGTCGTCGATCACCTCGACGGCGGTGCCGCCCCGGCCGAACACCACCACGGGGCCGAAGGTCGGATCCTCGGCGAGCCCCGCGATCAGCTCGCGCCGCTGCCCCCGGCGCACCATCGGCTGCACCGCGAAGCCGCTGATGCGCGCGTCCGGCCGCTCCCGCCGCGCCCGGCACAGGATCTTCCGGGCGGCCTCGCGCACGTCGGCCTCGCTGGTGAGGTCGAGATGCACGCCGCCGATGTCGGACTTGTGCACCACGTCGGGGGAGACGACCTTCAGCGCCACCGATCCGCCCGCGGCGATGACGGGCCAGGCGGCGGCGGCGGCCGCGTCGATGTCGGGGGCAAGCGCCAGGGGAACCGAGGCGATGTCGTAGGCTTCGAGCAACTCCATCACCGCGATCGGGTCGAGCCAGGTGGCGCCCTGGCGCAGCGCCCGGGCGATGATGCCCCGGGCCGCCTGCACGTCGACGTTGAAGTCGCGCGGCAGCGAATCGGGCGTGCGCATCAGGTCGTCCTGCGCCTCGCGGTAGCGCACGAGGTGGAGGAAGCCCTCGATGGCCTCCGAATCCGTGGAGAAGCGGGGGATGCCGGCCTCCGCCAGGGCCTCGGCCGCGCCCTCGTCCTCGCCGAGCGACACGACGAAGACCGGCTTCCTGCGGCTCTGGCCCTTGCGCGCCCGCCGCACCGTCCCGGCGATGGCGCCGGCCACCGCCGCCGCCCCGGAGCGGGCGGTGGGCACGTGGATCGCGAGCACCGCATCGTTGCCCCTGTCGGCGAGCAGCGGCTCCAGGGCGGCGGCGAAGGCCGGTCCCCCCGCCTCGATGCCGAGATCGGTGGGGTTCTCGGTGCCGTCCCCGCCCGCCGCCAGGGTGCCGCCCCGGTCGGCCAGCCGGTCGGCGGCGAGCTGGCCGATGCCGCTGCCGTTGCCGAGGATGGCGAGGCGCTTGCCGGGGAAGGGGCGCTGGCGCCCGAGCGTCTCGACGGCGGCGAACATCTCGTCGAGGTTCTGCACGGCCAGCAGGCCCGCCCGCCGGAAGGCCGCGGCGTAGACCGCGTCCGGCTTGGCCAGCGCGCCCGTATGGGTCACCGTCTCGCGCCGGTCGGGCTGGTGGCGCCCGCTGCGCAGGACGACGACCGGCTTGGCGCGGGCGGCGGCGCGGGCGGCGGACATGAAGCGCCGGGCATCCTCCACCTGGTCGAGGCAGAGCAGGATCGCGCGGGTGCGGTAATCGCCCGCGAAATGGTCGAGGCAGTCGGCCACGTCCACGTCGCAGGCGCTGCCGAGGGCCAGGGCCGCCGAGAAGCCGAGGCCGTGCCGGGTCGCCCAGGCCACGATCGCCGCCGCCACCGTGCCGGAGGTGGAGACCAGGGCGAGGTCGCCCGCCGGGGGCGTGTGCGCGAACAGGCTGGCGTTGAGCCGGCGCCCGGGCACCACGAGCCCGGCGCTGTCGGGCCCGAGCAGGCGCAGGCCCACCCGCCGCGCGGCATCCCGCGCCTGGGCGCCGGGATCCTCCGGCCCCGTGCCGAGCCCGGCGGTGAGGATCACCGCCGCCCGCGCGCCGATGCGGCCGGCATCCGCGACGATCTCCGGCACCGCCGGGGGCGGGGCGGCCACGAGGACGAGGTCGGGCGCCTCGGCGAGGTCGGAGACCTGGGGCACGCACGGGTAGCCTGCCACCGCGGCGTGGTGGGGGTTGACCGGCAGGACCGGCCCCGGGAACCCGGCGGCGCGCAGGTTCTCCAGCACGGCGCGGCCGAGGGAATCCTCGCGCTCCCCCGCGCCGACGACGGCGACCGAGCGCGGGGCCAGCAGGGCGTCGAAGCGGTATGTGCTCAAGCCGTCGCTCCCGTTGCGCGGGGCGGAGACCGCGTCCGGCCGGAAGATGGGTCGCGCCCGCGCCCGCGTCACCTCCCGGCGTCGTTTTCCGGCCTCGCCGCGCGGACGCGCGCCGCGCAGAGGCGGCGGGCGGGCGCTGTCCGGCGGCGTGTGGCGCCTGATCAACAATCGCCGCGCGCGGTGAGAAGGCGTACCTTTTGTCTATTGATCTCAGGCAGCAATTCCCATAGGCGCTCCGGAGAGAAGCTTGTGCGTATGCGTCCCTGAGCGGTCGCGCCGTCCTGTAGCGCGCGGTCACGACTGAATTCCCCACTAAAGAGGAATATGGAATGTCTGCCGAGAACGGCCGCGCGCCCGATCGCCTCGCACTCACCTCGGAGATCGTCTCGGCGTTCGTCGGTTACAACGCGATCGCGGTGTCAGAACTGCCGGACCTGATCGCGGCCGTCCACGCGCGCCTGAGCGAGCTCGATGCCGAGCCCGCCGCCGTCGAGGCGCCGGTGCCGGCCGTTCCGGTCAGGCGCTCGGTCACCGCCGACTACCTGATCTGCCTGGAGGACGGGAAGCGCTTCAAGTCGCTCAAGCGCCACCTGCGCACCCGCTACGGCCTCACGCCGGACGCCTACCGCGCGCGCTGGAACCTCGCCCCCGACTATCCCATGGTGGCGCCGAGCTACGCCGCGGCCCGCTCGGAGCTCGCCCGCACCACGGGCCTCGGGCTGCGCCGCCGGACGCGGCTCCAGGCGGCCAATGACGGGGGGGCCCTCCGCCACAGCGCGGACGGGTGAGGGCTGCCGCGATCCACAGCCTTCGCGCCGG
Source organism: Methylobacteriaceae bacterium (assembly GCA_947444195.1). Classification (GTDB taxonomy): domain Bacteria; phylum Pseudomonadota; class Alphaproteobacteria; order Rhizobiales; family Beijerinckiaceae; genus Methylobacterium. The sequence goes on from CANEZL010000030.1 coordinate 44,504, forward strand.
CCCCGGTGCGGTGCGGCCCGCCCCGTTAGAGAACGGGCAAGCATCCCCTGCGATCACCGGACGGGTGCCGGCCCCGCACGGAGGGCGGCCCTCTCGCTGAGCGCGGCGCATGTCCGGTCCCCCCAGCCTCGTCGCCCGCCTGTTCTGGACGAGCGTCGGCGGCTGCGCCCTCGGCCTCGTCTACGGGCCGCCGGGTTTCGCGGCCACGGGCGCCGCCCTCGGCCTCGTCTGCCTGCGCCAGCTCGGCAGGCCCCGCCGCTTCCGCGCCCGCATCCGCCGGATCGCCCGGGCCCATGCCGAAACCCTCGCCCTGCGGCGGCGGCAGGAATGCTTCGTGGACGCCTACGGCAACGAGATCCGCGACGGCTGGCTGCGCGAGTGCAACTACTTCCTCGACCGCACGGTGCTGCCCAAACTCGAACGCGCCTTTCCCGACTACCTGGAGACGCGCCGCGCCGAGGCGCTCGCCGTGATCGAGGCGGTGGCCGAGGCGGCCTGCCGGCCCGAGGACGACCCGCTGCCGGAGGACGGGATCGGCTACGAGCAGTTCTGCCGCGCGAGGCTCCAGGCGGCCGGCTGGCGCGCCCATCCGACGCCCGCGAGCGGCGACCAGGGCGCCGACATCGTGGCCCGGCGCGGGCGCACCCGCCTCGTCGTGCAGTGCAAGCGCTACGGCAAGCCCGTGGGCAACGCCGCCGTGCAGGAGGCCGCCGCCGCCCGCGGCTACTGGGAGGCCGACGCCGCGGCGGTCGTCTCGAATGCCGGCTTCACCCCCGCCGCCCGCAAGCTCGCCGCCGCGACCGGGGTGCTGCTGCTGCATCACGACGATCTGGAAGGATTGGGCGAGGATGCCTTGCGGGCGTGAACATGGCATCGGAAGCCGCCGTCGGCGGCCCTCTCTCGGACGAGCCTCACCAGCTTCGAAGCGACCCGAGAACGCTTCGTCCCGCGCGCCGTCAATCCGTGACGCCGTCGAGGCCGAGCCAGTGGCGGCCGTCGCGGGCCAGCAGGTCGTCGGCCTCGCGCGGACCGGCGCTGCCGGCGGGGTAGAAGGCGATCTGCCCCTGCGGCCAGCCCTTCAGCAGGGGGTCGACCGCGGCCCAGCCCGCCTCGATGTTGTCGGCGCGCTGGAACAGGGTCGGGTCGCCGGTCATGCAATCGTAGAGCAGTGTCTCGTAGCCGACGTTCGGGGCGGCGGCGAAGAAGTCGCCGTAGCGGAAGCGGGTGACGGCGCGGCCGATGCGCATCTTGGGGCCGGGCACCTTCACGTTGAGCTCGGTCGCCGCCCCGTGCTCCGGGTCGATGGTGATTCGCATGACGTTGGGCGTCAGCGGGTCGATGCCGTAACCCTCGAACAGGCGGAAGGGGGCGGGCTTGAACAGCACCGCGATCTCGGTGCGCCGGCTCGCCATGCGCTTGCCCGTGCGCAGGTAGAACGGCACCCCCGCCCAGCGCCAGTTGTCGATCTCGAGCTTCAGGGCGATGTAGGTCTCGGTGTTCGAGTCCCGCGCCACGTCGGGCTCGTCGCGGTAGGCGACGTGCTCGGTGTCGCCCATGCGCCCGGCCGTGTACTGCCCGCGCACCGCGTCCGTGAGGGGGATCGGCTTCACCGCCTCGGCGAGCTTGGCCTTCTCGCCGCGCACGGCCTCGGCCGCGAAGGAGTTCGGCGGCTCCATCGCCACCATGCAGAGCAGCTGGAACAGGTGGTTGGGCACCATGTCGCGCAGCGCGCCCGTGGGCTCGTAGAAGCCGCCGCGGGCCTCGACGCCCACGGTCTCGGCGGCGGTGATCTGCACGCTGTCGACGTATTCGCGCCGCCAGACCGGTTCCAGCATGCCGTTGGCGAAGCGCATCGCCATGATCGATTGGACCGTCTCCTTCCCCAGGAAGTGGTCGATCCGGTAGAACTGGCTCTCGTCGGCCTGTTTCAGGATGCGGGCGTTGAGGGCCTCGGCCGAGGCGAGATCGGCCCCGAAGGGCTTCTCGATGATGACCCTGCGGAAGGCGCCGTCCGCCTGCTTCAGGAGGCCGGCCCGGCCCAGCCCCTCCACGATGGTGCCGAAGAAGCGCGCCGCCACCGCGAGGTAGAACACCGCGTTGCCGGAGACCCGCGCCGTCAGGGTGTCGAACAGGGCGGCGTCGGTGAAGTCGCCCTTCAGGAAGTGGATCCGCTCGCGCACGAAGCCCCAGCGCTCCGGGTCCACGTGGTCGGCGTGGAACTCCGAGTTCGGGTCGGCGGCGAAGCCCTCCATGGCCTCGGTCAGGGCGGTGCGCAGGCCCGCGTCGGTGTTGTCGTTGTGGTCGATGCCGAGGATCGTGAAGCCCGGGTCGAGGAGCCGGCTCCCCGCGAGGTTGTAGAGCGAGGGCATCAGGAGCCGCTTCGTCAGGTCCCCCATCGCCCCGAACACCACCAGGGTGCAGGGCGGCGCCGGCTCCGTGCCGCAGGGGGCCGCCTTCGCTTCGGTCTCGGGCATCGGGAAAGCGGGCTCCGCGGGGGGCTGCGAACTGCCACGATAACAGGCCGATGCCGCGGGCGTTCCGATGCCTGTGCCGTTCAGGCCGGGACGGGTCCACACGTTGTCGGGAGGCCGGGACCCTCTCGGTTTTCCGCGCCGAGGGGGCCGTCCCGAAGGCGCGCCACCAGGGCGAGGATCGCCGGGGGGGCGAGCGCCGCGTCCTCGAGCCCGAAGGCGCGGTCGAGGGCCGGTCCGAGGCTGCGCAGGAAGGCGCGCGGGTCCGGCCGGCGGGCGCCCGGCCAGCCGGCCTCGTCCGCACTGATCGGCCGGATGTCCGGGCCGAGGGCATCGGGGGCGAGAGCGAGCATGGCTTCCTGACCGGGGCGGTCTCCGGCGAATCGCCGTCGGGGACGGCCGCCCTTCGCGCGGGACGGGGCCCAAGCTGAGCCGCCGTGCTTGAACCGCACATGAAGGATCCGCCGGCCCGCCTCGGCGAGCCGTGAGGAACCGGTGAAGGCGCGCCTACTCGTCCACCCGCACCGCGGGGCTGAGGTCGATCGGCAGGCGCGCGCCCTTCAACTCGGCGTCGCTCGGGAGCGCGCGCGCGTCCCAGCCGCCCCCCAGCGCCCGGATCAGCGCGATCGCCGTGGTGAAGCGGTTGAGCCGGACCTGGAGGGCGATGACCTCGTTCGTCAGGACGAGGTTCTGCGCCGTCACCACCGTGGTGAAGTTCTGCGTGCCGGCCCGGTACTCGTTCAAGGTGATCTCGACGGCGCGGCGGGCCGAGGCCACGGCCTCGTCCTGGGCCGCCTGCTGGCGGGCGAGGATGCGCACGCCGGCGAGCCCGTTCTCCACCTCCGCGAAGGCGGTGAGCACCACCTGGCGGTAATTGGCCACCGCCGCGTCGTAGCCGGCCCGCGTGGCCTGGAGCGCCGCCGAGCGGGCGCCCCCGTCGAAGAGCACGCCTGTGGCCCCGGCGGTGACCGACCAGACCTGGTTGGCCGCCGAGAGCAGGCCGTTGCGGGCGGCGCCCGAGATGCCCCCCGAGGCCGTGAGCGTCACCGTGGGGTAGAAGGCCGCCACCGCCACGCCGATCTGCTCGCTCTGCGCCTGCACCGCGCGCTCGGCCTGGGCCACGTCCGGGCGGCGCTCGAGGAGGTCGGAGGGGATGCCCACCGGCACCGCGGGGGGGCGGGCGGGCAAGAGCGCCACCGGCAGGCTGAGCTCGGAGGGCGGGCGCCCGATCAGGGTGGCGATGGCGTGCTCGAAGGTCGCCCGCTGGAGGGCGACCGCCACCGCCGAGGCCTGGGTGGTCTGCACCTGCGTCTGCGCGGTGATCACGTCCGAGCGCGCGGCCACGCCCGCGGCGTACTGGTTCTCGGTGATCTGCAGGGTGCGCTTGAAGTTCTCGACGTTGGCGTCGAGCACCTTCTGGAGCGAGTCGGCGTAGCGCAGGGAGACGTAGTTCGTCGCCACCTCCGCCTGGATCGCGAGGCGGGTGAGGGCGAGCTGCGCGGCGTCGGCCTGGGCCAGCGCCGTCTCGCTCTCCAGGTTGCGCCGGATGCCGCCGAACAGGTCGAGCTCCCAGCTCGCCTGCCCCTGGAGCGAGACGTTGGTGCGCTCGACCCCGAGCGTGCGCAGGCGGGTGATGCTCGGCGCCCCGGTCACGGTGGGGAACAGGGCGGCCCGGGCCTGCTCCACCAGGGCGCGGGCCTGCCGGTAGGCGGCCACCGACTGGCGCAGGTTCTGGTTGTCCACGTCCACGAGGCGGATCAGCCGGTCGAGGGCCGGGTCCTTGAAGACGCGCCACCAGTCCCCGCGCTCGGCCCCGTCGTTGGGGGCGGCCGGCCGCCAGTTCTTGCGCGCGACGACCTGGGCCACGCTGTCCTCGCGGGCGCCGCCCTCCTTGAAGGCGAGGGGGGTCTCGACGGAGGGGCGGCTGTAGTCGGGGCCGACGACGCAGCCGGCGAGGGCGAGGACCAGGAAGCTTGCCGCGATCACCCTCCCCCCTCCGCGGGGGAGGGTACCCTGCGGAGCAGGGGGGGAGAGGGGAGCTGCGGCGCAGGCAGGCGCGCGCCATCGACGTTGCACCCCCGCTTGAAGCGTCGCACCCCTCTCCCGACCCCTGCTGGCGCAGGGGCCACCCTCCCCCGCAGAGGGGGGAGGGGAGGCGATCCGTCCGGCATCCGGCCGAGCCCGATGGCTCTCCCTCTCCGCGGCGGAGGGGGTCTTCGTCGTCTCCGGCACGCTCATTCCCCCGGCTGAAGCGCGGCCGCGCCGCCGCGGCGGCGGGCGTTCCAGCGGTGCCGCAGCCGGTCGAGGGCAAGGTAGACGACGGGCGTCGTGTAGAGGGTCAGGATCTGGCTCACGATCAAACCGCCGACGATGGCGATGCCGAGGGGTTGGCGCAGCTCCGCCCCCTCGCCGCCGCCGACGATCAGCGGGGCCGCCCCGAGGAGCGCGGCCAGCGTTGTCATCATGATCGGCCGGAAGCGCAAGAGGCAGGCCTCGGTGATCGACTCCGACGGGGAGAGGCCGCGGGTGCGCTCCGCGTCGAGGGCGAAGTCGACCATCATGATCGCGTTCTTCTTCACGATGCCGATGAGCAGGAACACGGCGATCAAGGCCACGATGGAGAATTCCGTGCCCGTCACCAGAAGCGCCAGCACCGCGCCGATGCCCGCCGAGGGCAGCGTCGAGAGGATGGTCAGCGGGTGCACGAAGCTCTCGTAGAGGATGCCGAGCACCGCGTAGACGGCGAGGATCGCGGCCAGGATCAGGAGCGGCTGGCGCGAGGCCGACGACTGGTAGTTCTTGGCCGCCCCCGCATAGGCGCCGTGGATGGTGGCGGGCAGGCGCAGGTCCGCCATCGCCCGGTCGATGGCCTCGGTGGCGTCCGACAGGCTCTTGCCCGGGGCGAGGTTGAACGAGATCGTGGTGGAGACGAACAGGCCCTGGTGGCTGACCTGAACGGGGGCGCTGCCGGTCTCGAAGCGGGCGAAGGCCGAGAGCGGGATCATCGTCTCCTTGGCGGAGGAGACCGGCGCGCTCGACGAGGCCCCGCCCTTGCTCGCGGCGATGGCGTTGGCCGCGGCGTTGCGGGCGGAATCGGCGGCGATGGCCGCGGCGGTGTCGGTGGTGCCCGTGGTTCCCGCCGCGCCCGCGGTGCCAGCGTCGGTGCTCGCCGCCGCCGACACGGTGCCGGCGACCGCGTTGGTGGTGGCCGAGCCCCGCGCCTTGCCCCCCGAGGTCGAGACGAAGATCCGCTTCAGGGTCTCCGGCGACTCGAGGTAGCGCGGGTCGATCTCCATCACGACGTGGTACTGGTTCAGCGGGTTGTAGATCGTCGAGACCTGCCGCTGGCCGAAGGCGTCGTAGAGGGTGTTGTCGATCTTGTCGGGGGTGATGCCGTAACGGAAGGCGGTGGCCCGGTCGATGACGATGCGGCTCTCCAGGCCGCCCTCCTGCTGGTCGGAGGTCACGTCGGAGAAGGTCGGGTCCTTCTGGAGGGCGGCGAGGAGCTTCGGGGCGGCGGCGTAGAGCTCCTCGGCCGTGTCGCCCTGGAGGCTGTACTGGTACTGGGCGAAGCTCTGGCGCCCGCCCATCTGGAGGTCCTGGCGCGGGAACACGTAGAGGCGCGCGCCGGCCACCTGCGCGAGCTTGGGGCGCAGCCGGTTCATCACCACGCCGATCGCGTCGCGCTCGCCGCGGGGCTTGAGCCCGATGAAGGCGTTGGCCGCGTTGGTGCCGCGCCCGCCCGTGAAGGCGACCACGCTGTCGACGGCGGGGTCCGCGCCCACGATCGCCGCGGCCTCGCGCAGCTTCTTCTCCATGGCCTGGAAGGAGATGCGCTGGTCGGCCTGGATGCCGCCCATCATCTGCCCCGTATCCTGCTCGGGGAAGAAGCCCTTGGGCACGATCACGTAGAGGTAGACGTTGAGGCCGACCGTCGCCAGCAGCGAGAGCAGCACGAGGCGCGGGTGGCGCAGGGCGATGGTCAGCGTCCGCGCATAGGCCGCGAGCGTCGCCTCGAAGCCGCGCTCCAGCCCGCGCAGGACGACGTTCCGACGCCCCGCCCCCCCCTGCCCTTCCGGGCGCAGCAGGCGCGCGCACATCATCGGCGTGGTGGTGAGCGAGAGCACCAGCGAGATCAGGATGGCGAGGGAGAGCGTCAGCGAGAATTCGAGGAAGATGCGCCCGACGAGGCCGCCCATCAGCAGGATCGGCAGGAACACGGCCACGAGCGACAGGCTCATCGAGATCACGGTGAAGCCGACCTCGCGCGCGCCCGCGAGCGCCGCCTCGATGCGCGGCTTGCCCATCTCGATGTGGCGCTGGATGTTCTCCAGGACCACGATGGCGTCGTCCACCACGAAGCCGGTGCCGATGATGAGCGCCATCAGCGAGAGGATGTTGAGGGAGAAGCCGAGCAGGTACATCGCCGAGAAGGTGCCGACGATGGAGATCGGCACGGCGACCGCCGGGATCAGGGTGGCGCGGGCCGAGCGCAGGAAGGCGTAGACCACGAGGATCACGAGGGCGACCGCGACGAGCAGGGTCTCCTCGGTGGCCGCGAGCGTCGCGCGGATGGTGGCGCTGCGGTCGCCGGTGAGCTTGATCTCGATCCCGCCGGGCAGGGCGGCGGCGATCTGCGGCAGGGCCGCCTTCACGCCCTTGATGGTCTCGACGACGTTGGAGCCCGGCTGCTTGTAGACGAACAGGATCACGCCCTGCTTACCGTTGACGAGGCCGAGGTTGCGCCGGTCCTCGACGCCGTCCACGACCTTGCCGACATCGGTGAGCCGCACCCCCGCCCCGTTGCGGTAGGCCACGACGATGTCGCGGTAATCGGCGGCCTTGCGGCCCTGGTCGTTGGCGTAGAGCTGGTAGCGGCGCTCGCCCACGGCGATGTCGCCCTTGGGCGAGTTGGCGTTGGCCGAGGCCAGCGCCGCGCGGATGCCCTCTAACCCGATGCCGTAGTTGAACAGGGCGGTCGGATCGAGCTCGACGCGCACGGCCGGCAGCGAGGAGCCGCCGATATCGACGTTGCCGACCCCCGGCAATTGCGAGAGCTTCTGCTGCACCACGGTCGCGGCGGAATCGTAGAGCTGGCCCGGCGTCAGCGTGTCCGAGGTCATGCCGAGGATGATGATCGGCGATTCGGCCGGGTTGAACTTGCGGTAAGTCGGGTTGGTGCGCAGCGCACTCGGCAGGTCGGCGCGCGCGGCGTTGATCGCCGCCTGCACGTCGCGGGCCGCGCCGTCGATGTCGCGGTTCAGGCCGAACAGCAGCACGATGCGCACCGTGCCGGTGGAGCTCGTGGACGTCATCTCGTTGACGTCGGCGATGGCGCCGAGCCGCCGCTCCAGGGGCGCGGCCACCGTCGTCGCCATGGTCTCGGGGGACGCGCCCGGCATCTGCGCCTGGACCAGGATGACGGGGAAGTCGACCTGCGGCAGGGGCGCCACCGGCAGCTTCAGGAAGGCGAAGATGCCGGCCAAGAGCACGCCGATGGTGAGCAGCGTGGTCGCGACGGGCCGCCGGATGAAGGGCTCGGAGATGTTCACGGGCGGGGGCTCCCCTCTCCCGACCCCCTTCGGGGGCCATCCTCCCCCGCAGAGGGGGGAGGGGGCGCGGCGGACGGGTTTCGCCCCCTCACGGCAGCGCCTCGCCGCCCGTCAGATCCGGCCCGCGCCGGCCCGTGATGCGCCGCTCCAGGCGGTCGAAGGCGAGGTAGATCACCGGGGTGGTGAACAGGGTCAGCACCTGGCTGACGATGAGGCCGCCGGCGATGCAGATGCCGAGCGGCTGGCGCAGTTCCGAGCCGACGCCCTCGCCGACGATCATCGGCACCGCCGCGAACAGGGCGGCGAGGGTCGTCATCAGGATCGGGCGGAAGCGCAGGAGGCAGGCCTGGAAGATCGCCTCGCGCGGGGGAAGCCCGTCCTCGCGCTCGGCCTGGAGCGCGAAGTCGATCATCATGATCGCGTTCTTCTTCACGATGCCGATGAGGAGCACGATGCCGATGATGGCGATGATGTCGAGGGAGAGCCCGAACAGCATCAGCCCGAGCAGCGCGCCGATGCCGGCCGACGGCAGCGTCGACAGGATCGTGATCGGGTGGATGAAGCTCTCGTAGAGCACGCCGAGCACGATGTAGACGGTGACGATCGCCGCGCAGACCAGGAACAGCTCGTTCGCCAGCGCCGCCTCGAAGGCGAAGACCGAGCCCTGCGGCACCACCCGGAACGAGGGGGGCAGGCCGATCTCCCCCTTGACCCGGTCGATGGCCGCGATGGCCTCGCCGAGGGCCGCCCCCTGCGCGAGGTTGAAGGACACGGTGGTGGCCGGGAACTGGCCGAGATGGGAGATCAGCAGCGGCGCCCGCCGCTCCGAGACGCGGGCGACCGCCGAGAGCGGCACCTGCCCGTTGGTCGCGGTGGAGGAGGGCAGGTGGATCGTGTCGAGGCTCTCGAGGGTCCGGTGCAGGTCCGGATCCGCCTCGAGGATCACCCGGTACTGGTTCGACTGGGTGAAGATCGTCGAGATGATGCGCTGGCCGAAGGCGTCGTAGAGGGCGTTGTCGATGGTGGCGGGGGTGATGCCGTAGCGGCCCGCCGTCGGCCGGTCGATGGTGATGTAGGCGGCCAAGCCTTGCGCCTGGTGGTCGCTCGCCACGTCCGCCACCGCGGGCTCGCGGCCGAGCGCCTCGGTGAAGCGCGGCACCCAGGTGTCGAAGGCTTCGAGGTCGGGGCTCTCCAGGATCACCTGGTACTGCGTGGCCGAGACCGCGGTGTCGATGGTAAGGTCCTGCACCGGCTGCAGGAACAGGCGGATGCCGGCCTCCCCCGCGCTCGCCCGGTTCAGGCGCCGGATGATCTCCGTCGCCGAGGCGCTCCGCTCGGCGCGGGGCTTCAGGTTGATGAGGAAGCGGCCGGAATTGAGGGTGACGTTCTGCCCGTCCACCCCGATGAAGGAGGTGAGGCTCGCGACATCCGGATCCTTCAGGATCAGCCCCGCGAGCCGCTGCTGGCGCTCGGCCATCGCCGCGTAGGACACGGTCTGGTCGGCCTGGGTCACGCCCTGGATCACGCCCGTGTCCTGCACGGGGAAGAAGCCCTTGGGGATCACCACGAACAGGTAGGCGGTGAGCGCCACCGTGCCGAGGGTGGCGAGCAGGGTCAGGCCCTGGTGGTCGAGCACCACGCGCAGGGCCCGGCCGTAGGCGTCGATGGTGCCCTCGGTGGCGCGGCGGCCGAGGCGGGCGAGGACGCCCTCGCGGCGGCGCACCCGCTGCGGGGGCTCGTGCTTGAGGAGCCGCGCGCACAGCATCGGCACCAGCGTCAGCGAGACCACCGCCGAGATCACGATGGTGGCGGCGAGCGTGATCGCGAATTCGTGGAACAGGCGCCCCACCACGTCGCCCATGAACAGGAGCGGGATCAGCACCGCGATCAGCGAGACGGTGAGCGAGATGATGGTGAAGCCGATCTCGCGCGAGCCCTTCAGCGCCGCCTCCAGGGGGGATTCACCCTCCTCCACGTGGCGGGCGATGTTCTCGATCACCACGATGGCGTCGTCCACCACGAAGCCCGTGGCGATGGTCAGCGCCATCAGGGAGAGGTTGTCGAGGGAGAAGCCGTAGAGGTCCATGATCGGCAGGGCGCCGATCAGGGAGAGGGGCACCGACAGGCTCGGGATCAGCGTCGCCGAGAACGAGCGCAGGAACAGGAAGATCACCAGCACCACCAGGGCGATGGCGAGGCCGAGCTCGAACTGCACGTCGTGCACCGAGGCGCGGATCGTGGTGGTGCGGTCGGTGAGCGGCGCGATCGCGACCGCGGCCGGCATCGAGGCCTGGAGCTGCGGCAGCAGCGCCTTGATCTTGTCGACGGTGGCGATGACGTTGGCGCCCGGCTGGCGCTGCACGTTGAGGATGACGGCGGGCGTCGTGTCCGCCCAGGCGCCGAGCTTGGTGTTCTCCGGGGCGTTCAGCACCTCGGCCACGTCCGAGAGCCGCACCGGGGCGCCGTTGCGGTAGGCGATGACCGCGTCCTTGTAGGCGGCCGGGTCGCGGATCTGGTCGTTGGCGTTGATGACGTAGGACTGCTTCGGCCCGTCGATGTTGCCCTTGGGCGTGTTGACGTTGAGGTTCGTGATGGTGGTGCGCAGGTCGTCGATGTTGAGCCCGTAGGCGGCCAGCGCCCGGGTGTTGAAGCGGATCCGCACGGCCGGGCGCTGCCCGCCGGTGATGCTGACGAGGCCGACGCCCGCCACCTGGCTGATCTTCTGCGCGAGCCGGGTCTCGGCGAGGTCCCGCACCTGGGTCAGCGGCAGGGTCTTGGAGGTGAGCGCCAGCGTCAGCACCGGCGCGTCGGCGGGGTTCACCTTGGCGTAGATCGGCGGGGCGGGCAGGTCGGAGGGCAGGAGGTTGCCCGCCGCGTTGATCGCCGCCTGGACCTGCTGCTCGGCGATGTCGAGGCCGAGATCGAGGTTGAACTGCAGGGTGATCACCGAGGCGCCGGCCGACGACTGCGAGGTCATCTGGTTCAGGTTGGCCAATTGCCCGAACTGCCGCTCCAGCGGCGCGGTGACCGCCGAGGTCATCACCTCGGGGCTCGCCCCCGGATAGAAGGTCTGGACCTGGATCGTCGGGTAATCGACCGACGGCAGGGCCGAGACCGGCAGGTTGAGATAGGACACCCCGCCGAGGATCAGGATCGCCAGCATCATCAGCGTGGTGGCGACGGGGCGCAGGATGAAGAGGCGGGAGGGGTTCATGACTGGGCGCTCCCCCTCCCCCCACGGAACTCGGGCCTGCCCGAATTCCGCACCCCGGTGCCCGAGCCGGTCAGGCCCGGTTCGGGGTGGGGGAGGGTGGCCCGCGAAGCGGCTCGGGAGAGGGGGGCGACGGTGCGGGACCGGGCCGTGCCCCGCACGAAGGCCGCGCCTCTCTCGGAAGCCGGCTTCCCCGCTCCCGACCCCTGCTGAGGCAGGGGCCACCCTCCCCCGCAGAGGGGGGAGGGAGAGGCGGCCGTGAGCGGGCGTCCCATCGTCACGGCGCCTGCCGCCGACGGCCTCGACGCTCCCCGCCCTCGGGTGTCCCGGTCGCGGCCGGGGCGGGCTCGGCGCCCGCCGTGCCGGGGCCGCCCGCGCGCATCTCGCCCTGCGCCACCGCCCCGCTCGTCACCCGCACGGGCGCCCCGTCGCGCAAGCGGTCGGTGCCGTCGGTGACGACGCGGTCGCCGGGCTTGAGGCCATCCAGCACCACGGTGCGGGTGCCGTCGGTCTCGCCGGTCTTGACCGGGCGGACCGTGACCTTGTTGTCCCCGTCCATCAGGTAGACGTAGGTGCCGGGCGTGCCCTGAAGCAGCGCGGCGTTGGGTACCAGGGCGGCGTCGCGCACCGTCTCCACGGTGAGGCGGGCGTTGACGAACTGGTTGGGGAACAGCGCCTCGTCGTCGTTCTTGAAGAGCGCGCGCAGCTTCACCGTGCCGGTGGTCACGTCGATCTGGTTGTCCACGGTGTCGAGGGTGCCGCCCGCGATCTCGTGGGCGTCGCCCCGGTCGTAGGCCTGCACCGTGAGCTTGGTCCCCTTGCGCACCTGCCGCATCACCCGCGCCACGTCGTCCTCGGGCAGGGTGAACACCACCGAGATCGGGTGGAGCTGCGTGACCACGACGATCGCCGTGTTGCCGGCGGTGATGTAGTTGCCGACATCCACCTGACGCAGGCCCACGCGCCCGTCCACCGGCGAGACGATCCGGGTATAGGTGATGTTGAGCCGCTGCTGGTCGACGAGGGCCTGGTCGGCGGCGACCGTGCCCTCGTTCTGCTTCACCAGCGCCCCTTGCGTGTCGACGTTCTGGCGCGAGATCGAATCCTGCTGCGACAGGCGCCGGAAGCGCTCCAGGTCGAGCTTGGAGTTCTGCAGGAGCGCTTGGTCGCGGGCGAGCTGGCCCTGGTACTGGGCGAGCAGGGCCTCGTAGGGCCTGGGATCGATCTGCGCGAGGTAGTCGCCCCGCTTCACCATCTGGCCCTCGCGGAAGCCGATCTCGGTGAGGTAGCCGCTGATCTGCGAGCGCATGGTCACGGTGGCCAGCGGCGTCACCGTGCCGAGCCCCTGCAGCACCACGGGCATGTCGCCGGTCGAGACGGCGGCGATGCCCACCGCCTGCGGCATCTCGTGGCCGCCGCGTCCGCCGCGCCCGCCCTTGTGCGTGGCCGCGGTCTCGCCCGCCGGCTTCTGGCGCGCGTCGTACCAGCGGTGGGCCAGGGCGCCGAGGCCGAGCAGGGCCAGCCCGACCAGCATCCAGCGCAGGGGCCGGGCGCGCCGCCGCGGGGGCGCCGCCGGCGCCTCCGCCGGGTAGGCCCGCGCCGTCTCCGTGCGGATCGGTGAACTCTCGTTCATACGGGTCCCGAAGCACTCTCTCCCGAGGCCGGGCGGATCGGTCCGTCCGGCCGGTGCGGACCATGCCGCCTCAATACGGTCTCACTACGGCGCCGACGTTTCGCGCGTGTTGCCGGATCGTTCCACAGGGTTCCGCTCCCCGGGCGCCTCCCCGTGGGGGGCTGCGCCGTAATCACGCACGACCTGCCGGAAGGCGGCGTCGGCCGGCGTCACCGGCAGCATCGTCCGGAGCGCGAGGCCCAGGCCGCCGATGGCGAGGGCGAGGAGGAGGCAGGTTCTCATGCCAGGGGGTCTTCCGAGGGGCCTTGCGGCGCGTGCCGTCCGCGGGGCATCCGGTCCGGACATGTAGGGCGGGACGTTCGGAACCGCTCCGGTCATCCGCGGCCACTCATCCACGATCGCGCGCGGCGCGGACGCGAAAAGGGCCGCCAATGCGATTGGCGGCCCTATCCGTCCGCGACCGGAACGGTATCCCTGGAAATGCAGGACGAGGGGGCGAAGTCCCGCACCGCCGGATACCGTCCCGGCCGCGTGTCCATCGAGATATCTCACGACTGATGAAAGTCAACAATCGTCAGCCGGGCGGCGGCGCCGGAGCGGTCGGGTGCGTGCGCCAGCGCACGCCGACCGGCCGAAACCGCCCGGTTCCCCAGCAAACACCCCGCTGGTATCAGGGACGGATGCGCGCCGCCCGCCGTTCCGTCCCGCCCGCAGGATGGCCATGAACCCCGTCTACGCCGACCTGCCGACCACGGTGTTCGAGCGCATGTCGGCGCTCGCCCGCGCGCACGGGGCGATCAATCTCGGCCAGGGCTTTCCGGACGATCCGGGTCCCGCCGACATCCGCCAAGCCGGCGCCCGCGCGCTCCTCGAGGGCGACAACCAGTATCCGCCGATGATGGGTCTGCCGGCCCTGCGCGCGGCCGTGGCCGCCCATTACGCCCGCCATCAGGGCCTCGTCGTCGATCCGGCGAGCGAGGTGATGGTGACCTCCGGGGCCACCGAGGCCATCGCCGGCGCGCTGCTCGCCCTGATCGAGCCCGGCGACGAGGTGGTGCTGTTCGCGCCCATGTACGACGCCTACCTGCCCCTGGTGCGGCGGGCGGGCGGCGTGCCGCGGATCGTCCCCTTGCGGCCCCCCGCCTTCCGCCTGGAGGAGGCGGCGCTGGCCGAGGCCTTCGGCCCGCGCACCCGGGTCGTGCTCCTCAACGACCCGCTCAATCCGAGCGCCACGCTGTTGGGGCGCGACGACCTCGCCCTCCTGGCCGATTTCTGCCGCCGCTTCGACGTCACGGCGGTCTGCGACGAGGTCTGGGAGCACGTGGTCTTCGACGGGGCCGCCCACATCCCCCTGATGAGCCTGCCCGGCATGCGGGAGCGCACGGTGAAGATCGGCTCGGCGGGCAAGATCTTCTCCCTCACCGGCTGGAAGGTCGGCTTCGTGCTGGCCGAGGCCGGGCTGATGCGCGGGCTCGCCAAGGCGCACCAGTTCCTCACCTTCACCACGCCGCCCAACCTCCAGAGCGCGGTGGCCTTCGGGCTCGCCAAGGACGACGCCTACTTCGCCGGCATGCGCGCCGGCTACGCCCGCGCCCGCGACAGGCTGGCGGCGGGGCTGACGGGGCTCGGCTACCGCGTCCTGCCCGCGCGGGCGACGTGGTTCCTCAACATCGACATCGCGGCCCTGGGGGCGGACGACGACGTGGCCTTCTGCGAGGATCTCGTGGTCCGGCACGGGGTGGCGGCGATCCCCGTGAGCGCGTTCTATCCCGACGGGTCCGTGCGTAGCCTCGTGCGCCTGTGCTTCGCCAAGGCCGACGCCACCCTCGACGCCGCGCTGGAGCGCCTGGCCGACGCGAGGCGGCGGGCGGCGTGAGGGCGGGGCCGCTTGCGGTGCAGGGGGGGCGGGGCCACATCTGCGGGCATGAGCTCGACCCGGATCCCCGCGATGGATTTCAGCCAAGCCGCCTTCCGCCGGGGCGCGGGCCCCGCGCCCGGCGCCGACACGCGCCGCCCGCATCCGCTCGCGGATGCGAGCCCCGAGGCCAGCCTCGTCCGGCTGGAGGCGCTCGCCCACATCCTCGATTCCGCCTTCCTGATCCCCGGCATCAACCGCCGCGTCGGCCTGGAGGCGGTGATCGGCCTCGTGCCCGTGGTCGGCGACATCGCCGGCATGGTGATCTCGTCCTACATCGTCTACGAGGCCAAGCGCCTCGGCGCCCCGCGCTGGCTCATCGCCCGCATGGCGCTGAACGTGGCCTTCGACGGTGCGGTCGGCGTCGTGCCGCTGGCGGGCGACCTGTTCGATGCGGCCTTCAAGGCCAACCGCCGCAACGTGCGGCTGCTGCGCCGCTGGCTGGAGCGCAGCGGCAAGCTGCGGCCGAGCGTGATCGAGGGCTCAGCCGTCCGGCTCGACGGCTGAGCCCTCCCGGGGGAGGGCGGAGCCGTTGAACGAACACACCCGTCCCGGCTCCCCCCCGCCCCCCGAGGCCGACGCGCTCGCCGTGCCGATGCCGGGGGCGCAGGCCGTGCCCCTGCGGCCGGTCACGGACGCCCGGCCGGCCGAGCCGGCCGCCCCCCCGCGGCGGGGCCGGCTCTCGCCCCTCAACCGGCGCCGCCTCCAGAACTTCCGGCGCAACCGGCTCGGCTACGTCTCCTTCCTCATCTTCTCCGCCCTGTTCGTCGTCAGCCTGTTCGCCGAGTTCATCGCCAACGACCGGCCGATCCTCGTCTCCTACAAGGGCGCGTGGCTGGTGCCGGTGCTGGTGGACTACCCGGAGGAGCGCTTCGGCGGCTTCCTGGCCCAGACCGACTACCGCACCCCCGAGATCGCCCGCGAGATCGCCGAGAACGGCTGGGCGATCTGGCCGGCGATCCCGTTCTCCTACGACACGATCAACCGCGACCTGCCCACGCCCTCGCCCTCGCCGCCGACCTGGATGCTGACGGACGCGCAGTGCAAGGCCGCGGCCGAGGCGGTCGGCGGCACGGGCTGCCGCGACATCCCCTGGCACTGGCTCGGCACCGACAACACCACCCGCGACGTGCTCGCCCGGGTGATCTACGGCTTCCGCATCTCGGTCCTGTTCGGGCTGATCCTCGCCGCCGTCTCCTCGGTGGTGGGCGTGATCGCGGGGGCGGTGCAGGGCTATTTCGGCGGCTGGGTCGATCTCGGCTTCCAGCGCTTCATCGAGATCTGGGGCGGGATCCCGACCCTCTATCTCATCATCATCATCTCGAACTTCATCGCGCCGGGCTTCTTCGTCCTGCTCGGCATCATGCTGCTGTTCTCCTGGGTCGCCCTCGTCAGCGTGGTGCGCGCCGAGTTCCTGCGGGCCCGCAACTTCGAGTACGTGCGGGCGGCGCGCGCGCTCGGCCTGTCGAACCTGCGCATCATGACGGTCCACCTCCTGCCGAACGCGATGGTGGCGACGCTGACCTTCCTGCCGTTCATCCTCAACGGCTCGATCACCACCCTGACCTCGCTGGACTTCCTCGGCTTCGGCCTGCCTCCCGGCTCGCCCTCGCTCGGCGAGCTCCTCGCCCAGGGCAAGGACAACCTCCACGCGCTCTGGCTGGGGCTGACCGCCTTCTTCGTCATCGCGGCGATGCTGAGCCTGCTCGTCTTCTCGGGCGAGGCGGTGCGCGACGCGTTCGATCCGCGCAAGACGTTCTCCTGAACCCCCGCGCCCCCTCCCGCACGGACGCGTTCCCGCCCGAGCGGGGACCCGCGCGGCGTCGCCCCGCGGGCTCGGCGAGCCGTTCCGCCGCCGGAATGCGGGCGCGCGCGCAACGTTAACGAAGCGTGGCGCCGGAACCATCGGCGGCGGGTCGCCGCTCAGAATTCGCATGTAGCGCCCGTCTGCATCGCGGTCCGCGAGGCTGGACGGACAAGGCTGCGCGCCGAAGGAGCCGATCTTGGCTTCGAACTTGTGATGCCTAATCACAGGGAAATGGTCGTTTCTGCTTGCTTTCCTTGTCGAGTATCATAGTTCGAAGGTAGGGTAGTCGTCGCCGATGATGAGGCACGAGGAGCGCAAGTATGTCTGAAACCGAAGCACCGCCACAGACCAGCTACATCGAGCGCACGGTCGACGTCGTCGCCGCCTATGTCTCGAACAACTCGCTCCCCACCGCCGAGCTGCCGGCCCTGATCGCCAGCATCCACGAGGCCCTGAACGCCATCGCCGCCGGCCCCGCGCCGCAGCAGGCCGAGACGGTCGAGAAGCCGACCACCGCCCAGATCCGCAAGTCGATCCGCCCCGACGGGCTCGTCTCCTTCATCGACGGCAAGTCGTACAAGACCCTCAAGCGCCACCTGACCAAGCACGGGCTCGATCCGCAGAGCTACCGCGAGCGCTACGGCCTGCCGCCGGACTACCCGACGACCTCCGCCAACTACTCCGCGCAGCGCTCCGCCCTCGCCAAGAGCCTGGGCCTCGGCCATCCGGGCCGGGCTGCGGCCGCCGCGGAAGCCGAGCCGGAGCCCGAGCCCGTCGCGGAGACGCCGGCCCCGGCCCGCCGCAAGGGACGCACCAGCCGGAAATCCGCGGAGAATGCCTGAAGAGAACGCCCGAGTGCTTCCGGGGCGGCGCCCGCTGTCCCTCGCGAGGCCGAGCGCCGGGATCGATCCTGCGCGATACCCGGCTCGGCCGTTCGGGCGTGCCTGCGCCTTGCGCTAGAGCATGCTGCTTTTTCACGGAAACAGCAGCATGCTCTATCTCTTTGCGGTCGCACGATGATTCAGGAAAACCGGATTCCACTTTTCCGCATCGTGCTCTAGCGTATCCACACATCCCGGGCGGTCGTTTCCCCGTCTTCTCTCGTCCTCGGCGGGGGAGGGCAGGCGCGCGGCCCTGCGTGTCGGGTGGACCTTGCAGCCCATGCGGGGAGGATCGCGGTGCCGTCCGCATCACCCCCATCGCCGGCTCGCTCGGCGCGAGGGGAGGCGCCCCGCGCGCCCGGCGCTACAGCGCGGCGCGGCGGCCGAGAAGCCAGAGGCGGGCCCGCGCCACCAGGGCCGGCCGCGCCTCCTCGGTCTCGTCGCCGTCGATGAGGGGCGAGGCGGCGAGGGCATCCAGATAGGCCCGCTCGGCCGTGCGGCAGGCGCGCAGGGCGGCATCGGCGGCGAGCACCCGGCTCGTCAGCACGGCCTGCAGGCCGAAATTGCGATCGAGGCAGCCGCGCCAGGCGGCGTGGCGGTCGGCGGTCTCGCCGGCCCGGGCCGCGCCGCCCAGGAGCAGGGCGACGGCGAGGGATCCGGCACAGACCTGGAGACGGATCATGGTGAAGGCGCCCCGAGCGAACGCCCCACGCTCGTCCCGAAACCGTTAAGATCCCGCTAACCTTTCGGACCCGTTGCGTTCCGATCCGGGACGGCCGCCCTCAGCGGTTGGCGGTCATGGCGGGGGATGTGACGCCGCCGAGGGAGACCCAGGCGGTGGCGTCCTGGCTCTCGCGCTTGATGAAGACGTAGCCGGTGCGGTGCCAGGGCAGGATCTGGCCGGTCTTGTTGTCGAGGACGAGGTCGCCC
>CANEZL010000031.1 GCA_947444195.1 Methylobacteriaceae bacterium
CGGAGGGCCGAGAGCTGCGCGCCCGGCTCCAGGCCGCGTTTGAGGAAGACCTCGCTGCGCAGAAGGCAGATCGCGCCGCCGAGATCGCGGCCGCGCGCCGGCGGAACGAGGAGTGGCTGCGACGCTAGGGCGCGAGCCCGCCCAGGGCGATCTCGTCCGCGTCCGGGATCACCCCTTGCGCTTCCGCCGGGATCGGATTGCCGTGCCCGTCTAGGCGCTCCAAGAAGTGCACGTAGGCGCCGAGGACGATGTGATCGCGCTCGCCGCCCCCCGTCTCCCACACTCGGTCCCGCGTCATGCCGATCCAGTGGCTACCCGGCGAGAACCGATTGTCGGGATCCTGCGGCCGGTAGGCGCAGTAGATCGCACTGGGCGGTTCGGCGAGGAGGTACGATTGCTCGCGGTGCCAGGCGCACGGGTGCCAAATCAGCGCCTCGACCGGGCCGCCGTCGCTAAGGCGGACTTGCTTCAGGATCCGGCGCTCACGCTTCAGCATCTCGCCCCGGATGTCGCCGAGCAGGGCGAGCTGGAAGATCGGGTGCCCGTCGAGGGCGGCGATCCCACCGGGAAGGGTCTCGACCCACATCTCACGCCTGGGTAGGGCCGGCGACCGCGCGTTGGGGCCGGGATGGTGGTAGGCGAGAGCGCGGACGATGCGGGGCTTGGGCATGCCCCCGTCCTACCCCGCCGCCCTTACCGCCCCCTTCACGCCGCCTCGGCGAGCGCGGCCGCCGCGGCGGCCCCGGCTTCGCGCGCGGCCTGCTCGTCGAGGACCTCCCGGATCTCGGCAAGCCGGACCGGCCGATACCCCCAGCAGTCGACGCCGACGTCGCACGACCGCGCGGTCGCCGGGAGGCTGCCATGGGAATGCCCGTAGAGATGCAGGTCGCCCCGCCAAACGTTCGGCCACGTCCGATGCCCGTAGTGGCTCAGCCAGACCCCCTGGGGTCGCGGCATGCCAGGATCTTGCACGTGAACGCGCAACACATCCACCGGTGGGACCGCCCACGGAAGCCTGTCACCCCGCTCCTCGTGATTGCCCCGGATCAGGAACTTGATGCCGTTCAGGCGATCGAATACTTGCCGCGCGTAGGAGTGACTACACCTGTAGGCGAAATCGCCGAGGTGGTAGACGTGATCATTCTTGCAGACGCGGTCGTTCCACCGGCTGATCAGGACCTCGTCATGCTGCTCGATCGACGCGAACGGACGGGGACGGTCCATCCTGGGCGAGAGAATCCCGCGATGTCCGAAATGCGTGTCTGACACGAACCATGAGACGGGCATAAGGCCCTCCGAACATAGGGGAACGCGGGCCGGCCAGGGTGTCCCGGCGGCGGTGGCTGGCCTTCAGGCCAAGCGTTTCCGTATGCGGAAGGCGGTCGTCATGGGTGCAGACTCGGGCATCAGGGTTGGCCGGGCAAGGGGGCCGCCCGGCCGGATCGGGGTTGTCCCTGGACTAAGCGGCAGCGGCGAGCTCAGCGGGTTTGTCCTCCTCCCCCGCTTCGGCCGCCTCGGGCTTCGTCCGCTTGCCCTTCCCGGCGAGCTCGCGCTCCCGGCGCCGGCGGGCGAGCTCGGCGCCGAGCTCCTCGGCACCGGGCAGCGTCGCCGCGGCGGCCGCGGCCTGCTCGTCAGCCCAGGCGCACCAGTTGGCCATGAGCGGCTGCTTCAGGTCGAGGCGGTCGTCCTTCGTGTAGTGCTTCTCTAGGACGTCGTCCGACCGGACCCCCTCGTTGTGATCGAGGATCCTCTTCACGTCGAGCGGGTCGCACCGGAACACCGCCTGCAGCGTCGTGGACAGGCCGCGGCGCATGTCGTGCGGGGACGCCATGATCGCCATGTCGAGCAGCTTGTGGTTCAGGGCCGCGTCCGAGAGATGTCCGTCACCCGCGTCGCCGGCTCGCTTCGGCCGGACCTGCGGGAACAAGTATGGGGTCCCGGCCTCGGCCGCGCGGGCCATCTGAGCCTGCACCATCTCCCAGAGCGCAGGCGGGAGCGGGACGCAGTGCCGGTGCTTGTCGCCTCTCTTGGCCGCTGTCTTCCGGTGCCTGGGGCCCATAGACCAGACGCCCCATCCCGGGGTCTCGATCCACGGCACGAAGTCCTCGACGAGGGCCTCGGCGATCGGCCTGCGCCGCTGCCCGGTCAGGACGAGGAGCTGCAGCGCTGTCGCTACCGTCGCCTCGACGGCGCCGGACCGCGCGATCGCGAGGGCACGGCCGATCTCCGCCGGGCTCGCGATATGTCCCCCGGGCACCTTCCCGTTCGCCCTCGGCTTGTCGCCTGGCGTCCGCTCGGGCGCGCGCAGATCCGGGATCGGCTTCTCGACGCCGGACTTGAGCTTCGTGCCGTGCTTGGCCAGGTAGACCCACATCGGCCGCAGCACCGAAGCGAGGTGCTCGGCGTGCCTCTCCCGGCCGCTCTCGTGGATCTCGTGCACGACGGTCGCGAGGTCGTCGACCGTGATCCTCTTCACGCGCCTGCCGTCGAACCGAGCGAGCTCGGGCACGCCGAGCATCTTCGAATAGTCCAGGTGTGTCGCCGGCCGGCGCACGCGCGCGACTTCCTTGAGGTAGGCCTCCTTGGCCTGCGCCCAGGTCCATTCGCCCGGACGCCACATGTCCTCGAATGCCTCGACGAGCGCTGGGTCCCGGGGGGCCGGGTTTTCCTCCTTCGGGGGCAGCTTCCGCATCTGGCGGAGCTTCGCCTCCAGCCAGCGGTCGTCCGGCACGCCGAGCCGGTCAACGAGTCGCCGCCGGGCTTCCGTGGCGATCGCGCGCGCATCGGCGAGCCGGAGCATTGTCGTCGAGCCGAGGGTGAGGCGGTGGGTCTTGTGGCCGCTCTCGAACTTGAAGGCGAACTTCACGCCGCGGGGGCCGATCCGCATGATGAGGCCGGGGCAGCCAGCGTCGATGATGTCGTACGCCCGGCCCTTGGGGACGGCGTCGGCGATGCCCTGCTTGACGAGGGCCTCGTTGAGCTTGATTGGCATCGGGCGTTCTCGGGCGGATCTCGGGCGGATCATTTCGGGCGGCGATCCGCCCGGGCTCGAAGCCCGTCCTAGAGGGGAGACCTTGCCAAGACCTTGATCGGACATGCTAAACCCCAGGATATCGCCGTTTTCCGGGGCGCGCCGATCCGGCCAGGAGGGGGCCGAAATCGGCCGACACGTGGAATCATAATCCTTGTGTCGGGGGTTCAAATCCCTCCCTCGCTACCACAGTTTTTCGAAGCCCTGCTAAGTCCTTGGCAGGGCTTTTTGTTTGTCCTGTCCCCGGCGGATCCGGCCGTCGAGGTCCGGGCAGCGCCCGCGCGGCGGGGGCGAGGCTCCGGGAGGCCGGGCGATGGGCCGACGCCATGAAGATGTGGATCGAGAGGGATGGGCAGGGCCGCGACGTCCTCGTCGAGGAGGTGCCCCGGAGCCAGCTCGCGGTCCGGATGGAGCGGGCGCACGCACCCGTCATCCTCGCCTGCGGCCTCTTCTGCCTCGGCCTGCATCTCGATGCCGTCGCGCTGCCGGTCATCGCCGGCCGGCCGCCTAGCCTCGTCGCCGGGCTCGTCCTCACCCTGGTGATGGCGGTTCCGGGCGTGGCGATGACCGTGCTCGCGGTGCTGGACTGGCGGCGCCCCGTCCCCGAGAGCGAGACCACGCGGCACGTCCTCGACGCGGACGCGCTGGAGATGGTGGCCGACCTGCCGGACGACGCGCCGGTGAAGCGGCTCGTCAGGCAGCACGGCATCGAGTTCGGTTAGGGCACGATGCGGGGAAGTGAAGGTCGGTTCGGGGCGGGAGCCGGCGTCATCCCGCCCCCCACGTCGAGGAAGCCGCGCACGCGCGCCGGATCGAGCATGCCGGACGGGGCGAGGCCGAGCCCGAAGACGAGGCCGGCGGCGAGCGCCGCCAGGATGCGGGCCGCGCTCCCGACGGCACCCGCGTGGCCGCGACCGTCAGCATGCCGGTGCCGAGGAAGACCAGCACCGCGACGAGGGAGCGCGGCGAGAGCCGGGCGAGCCCGCAGACCCCGTGGCCCGAGGTGCAGCCGGAGCCGAGCCGCGTGCCGAAGCCCACGAGGAAGCCCGCCGCGGCGAGGAGCGGCAGGCCGGCCTCGATCCGCATCTCCGGCCAGCGGCCGGAGAGGAGCGCGAAGGCCGGCGGACCGAGCACCAGGCCGAGGAGGAAGGCGGCATCGGCGAGCCGGCGCTCGCCCGCCGGGCGCGCGAGTCCCGCGACGAGGCCGCTGATCCCGGCGATGCGCCCGTTGAGCAGGATGAGCATCGCGGCCAACAGGCCGATCAGAAGGCCGCCCGCCAGGGCGGGCAGGTAGGGGACGAGTTCGAGCTTCATCCGGTGGTCCTGATGGCGCGACGCCCGGAATGCCCGACCCCTCGATCACCTCGCACCTCGTGACCCGCCACTTCTCCACCGCGGTGCTGACGGGCGCAGCCGGAATGCGAGAAGGCCCGCCGCGGGACGCGATCCCGCGGCGGGCCTTCTCGGCCTGCGGGATCAGGCCAGCAGCCCGGTCCGGCGTCCGAGCCAGAGGGTGGCGCCGGCGCCGGCGAACATGGCGATGCCGAAGACCCAGCCGGAGAGCGCGCCGGCCATGATGCCGGAGAGCAGCGTGCCGACGCTGCAGCCGAGCCCGGTCATCGCCCCCCAGCCGAGGAGCGCCCCGCCGAGGAGACCGCGCGCGACGTGGCCGGGCCGCGGCCGCGCCGGCCGGAACTGCCCCGCCGCGAGCGCCGCCGCGAAGGAGGCGAGCACGAGGCCGCCGACGAACAGGCCGTTCGGGGTCAGCACCGCGTCGCGCACCGCCGTGGCGCAGCCGCGGAAGGTGTCGAGCCCCTCCAGGCGCGCCGGGAGCAGCCCGAAGGACCCCGCCGCCTGCCGGGCGCGCCCGCCGATCTCGGCCGTGACGCCGAGGGGGCCGATCCTGAGATAAGCGAGGGTGCCGATCGCGCCGACCGCGAGACCGCCGAGCCAGACCGGCCAGCGGCCGGCGAAGACGGATCCGAACCCGGCCTCGATGCGCCGTTCCCCCGTCTCGGCCCGCGGGAGCGCGCGCAGGCGCCGCAGCAGGGGCCAGGCCAGGGCCGCGAGCAGGGCGAGGCCCAGGGCGAGGCTTCCCGCATAGCCGAGATGGCGCGGCAGCCAGACCACCGGCGCCTCGGAGACGCTGGCGAGGTAGAGCGGGTTCCAGGTCGCGAAGCCGAGGACGAAGCCGAGCCCCGTCCCCAGGAGCGCGAAGGGCGCGGTCGGCGAGCCCTCGCCGAGGCGGTAGAGATGCGCGCTGATGCAGGAGCCGGACACCGCCATCCCGGCGCCGAACACGGCGCCCGCCAGGACCAGCACCGGCCCGACCGGGCCGATATGCGCGTCGGGCGGCAGGCGGGTGCCGGAGGGGTCCGGCATCCAGGCCCCGAGGACGACCGCGTAGCCGGCGAGCCCCGCGGCGAGCGCCGCCAGGATGCCGAGCAGGCCCCGCGGATCGCCCTCCACGAGGAAGTCCCGCCACTGGCAGTAGAAGCAGAAGCGCGCGCGCTGCAGGACGAAGCCGAACAGCGCGCCGAAGGTGAGCGCGAGGGCGAGCCGGGAGCCGCCGGGCTGGCCCGAGAGCCACAGGGCCGCGCCGGCGAGGCCGAGCGCCACCGCGAGGGACAGGGCCCAAGGCAAGGGCGCCCGCCCGGCGAGGCCGGCGGGCGCCCGGAACCGGGGGAGCGGGGCGGCCCGCTCCGCGATCGGTCCGCTCATTTGCCGCCCCAGACCGTCCCGGCGAGGTTCACCACCGGCACGCCCACCGCGTTGCCGTACTCGGTCCAGGAGCCGTCGTAGTTGCGGGCGGGGTAGCCGAGCACGCGGGTCAGCACGAACCAGGAATGGCTGGAGCGCTCGCCGATGCGGCAGGAGGTGATGATCGGCTTCGAGCCGTCGATGCCGGCCGCGGCGTAGAGGGCCTTCAGCTCCGCCGGCGACTTCAGGGTCCCGTCCGCGTTGACGGCCTTGGCCCAGGGCACGTTCACGGAGCCCGGGATGTGGCCGGCGCGGATCGCGAGCTCCTGCACGCCGGGGGGCGCGATGACCTTGCCGCTGAACTCGTCGGGGGAGCGGATGTCGAGGATCTGCTCGTCGCGCTCGCGCTTGGCTACCGCCAGCACGTCGCCGAACCGCGCCCGGAAGGTGGTGGACGGCGCGGGCGCCGCGAAGGTGGAGGCGGCGACCTCGGCGTTGCGCGTGTCGAGGGGGCGCTTCTCGGCCTCCCACTTCTTGCGACCCCCGTCGAGGAGCTTGACGTTGTCCACGAGCCCGTACTGCGCCAGCACCCAGGCGCCCCAGGCGGCGAACCAGTTGTTGTTGTCGCCGTAGAGGACGACGGTGGTGTCCCTGTCGACGCCCAGGCGCCGGGCGAGCGCCGTGAACTTCTCCGGCCCGGCGATGTCGCGGCTCACCGTCTCGACGAGGTCCGTGTGCCAGACGACGTTCTGGGCGCCCGGGATGTGGCCGCGCTCGAACACGCCCGGCTCGACGCTGACCTCGACGATGCGCAGGTTCTTCGCGTCGAGGTTCTTCTCCAGCCACTCGGTGGAGACCAGGGGACTCGCGGCCGCATCGCTCCGCGCCTCCGTCCGGGCCTGAGCGGCGGCCCCGGGCGCGGGCGTCTCCTTGGCGGCGGCCCCGAAGGGCAGGGCGGCGCCCGCGACGATCGCGAGCAGGTGGATGAGGGGGCGCGGCACGGGACAGGCTCCGGACAGATCAGACGACGTCGCACGCGCCGGCAAGCCGGGCGCAGGACCGTTCGCACAGGGTTCGCATCATCGCCAAATCTTCGGCTTGATCTTGAGGTCAGGATCTTCTGATCATCCGCGGATGATCGGCCGTCGACATTGACTTGCCGGCGATGATATTGCCCCGCTGCACCGCGTCAAGAAAACCGATTTCTGTTTTTCGCTCGAGCCGGATGGATTCCCACTTCGCGAACGGCGCAGGACGCCAAGGACTATCTCGACCGCTGAGACGTGCTGTGACGGAGACGTCTCTCGGGCCGTCCGGCGGGGTCGACGACCCGGAGGCGGGTGTCCCGCACCGGCATCCGCAACGCGGGCTCGCCGGGATCGGAGCCGGAGCGGCCGAGCGGTCCGCGCCGCGCGCGGTCAGAACATCCGGCCCATCGGGTTGAAGCCCATCCGGCCGCCGCGCTGCCCGCCGAACCCGAGGGGCGGGCGGCGTCCCTCGACGGAGCGGCCGCTCCCGTGATCGGAGATGCCGCCGCGGGGCCGGACGAAGCCGGGGCCCGGGATCAGCATGGGCCTCGCGGGCGCGATGTCGATCCCGTCGTCGCGGTGGACATCGACCAGACGCCCGGTCGGACGCGGGGGACGGGCGACCTCCCGGATCGGCGGCCGCGGGTCGCGCGGGCGAACGACCACGGGCTCCCGCCTCGCGCGCTCCGGGATCCGGACGACCTGGCCGATCCCATCCGCCACGGGACGCCGGACCGGCTGCGGCGCCTCCCTCTGCGGGACGGGCACGACCTGCACGGCGGGCCGGGGCCTGGGCGGAAGTCTCGACGCCGGAGGCGCCTCTTCCACCGCGTTCGGCAGCCTCGGCACGCGCGCCGCCGAACGCGCGGCAATCCCGGCTGCCGCAACGGCGGCCGGGGCCTTCGGCAGCGGGGCCGGCGTGACGGCGGGCATGGCGCGGCGCTCCCGCTCGACCTTCCGCGGCGCGGGACCGTTCAGGGGAACGATCGGCGAGATCGGCCGGGACGGCGCGCAGAGCGCCGCGAGCACGGGACGGTTCGCCGGCAGGTTCCGCAACAGGCGCGTGATCTCCCCGTCGTGCAGGCTCGCGGGGTACAGGGCCCGGAAGGCGAGGAGCGCGGAGGCCGTCCGCTCCCGCACGGCCCAGACCCAGGCGGTCTCCTGCGCCGCGCCGTCGATCAGGGCGTAGAGGGGGAGCGCGCGCGCATCGGCGGGGAAGACCTCGACGTAGAGGCGCATCACCTCGGGCGTTCCGAGATACACGACGAGCTTGTGCGCCTCGTCCGCGCCCAGGCCGCGCAGACGCGCGCGGGTCGGGCCGGCCGCGATGACGGCGCGGCTCGCGGGCGGCAGGGGATCGGCGACCTCCGCGGGCGCCGCTCCCGGGAAGAAGCTGAACGCGCCGGTGAGGGACGAGCTCTCCCAGGGGACCTGCTCGCCCGCGGTTGCCGCGTGAACGGCGAGGCGGGCCCGGCGGAAGAGCGCTTCCACCGGGAGGCCGGGCTCGCGGATCGTCGAGAGCAGGGCGGCCGTGTAGGGGCTGTGGCCGTCGACGCCGTCGGCGGCGACGCGCCCCGGCGCGGTCGCGAAGGCGACGAGCGTGCCGATCCCGGCATCGAGGCGCGTCAGGCCGTTCTCGCCCCTCACCTGGGCCAGGGGACCGTCGACGGTGAGCCCGCGCGGGCCCGCGTCCGCGGCCAGGAAGGGGTTGTTGCGGCAGGCGTCGAGGATGACGAAGCGCGTGCGGGCGCCGGTCGCGTCCAGCCGCTTGAGGATCGCCTCGACACCGACGGAGGCGGATCTCAACCGCTCCTCGCTGTCGGTCGGGACGTCGACCGGCAGGAGATAGTTCAATCCGTCGAACTGCGCGGCGTGGCCGGCATAGTAGACCAGCACGACGGCGTCCGGACCGACCGCCTCGGCGGACCGGCCGAACTGCTCGATCGCCCGGTTCAGGGCGGCCCCCGAGGCGTCCTCGACCGAGGTCACCCGGAACTTCGCGTCGCGCAGGACATCGGCCATCGCCCGGGCGTCGCGGACCGGATTCTCGAGCCGGGCGTCCCCCGCATAGGCGCCGTTGCCGATGACGAGGGCGAGCCGCTCCTCGGCCCTCGCGTATCCGGACCCCAGCGCGAGAGAGACGAGACCGAGCAGCCAGAGGCTGACGGTGAGACCTGTCCGTTTCCAGAAGCCCGACATCTGACCCTCCGGCGATTCGATGCGACGATCGATCCGCCGAAGCTTCGGGTGGTTGCGGGCCGACACCTATGCGCTCGCGCACATTCGCGTGGCCGCGATCGAGCCGATGCTCCTCGAGATCAGTTTTCAGTGCCCGCCAAGTCGCGTGGCGACTGTCCTCGATCATGGCATCGCCGGCATGTCCGCCGGGACGATCGGCACGTGCCGCGATCCCGTGCGGGCCCGGACCAGCACCCTCGGCTCGAGCGAGGGGCCTTGCGCTCCGCGGCGATGGATCTCCGATCCGGGCGGCGAGCCGCCTCAGGCGCGGCGCGACGGCGTCAGCCTGAGGCCCGGCGCCGGGCGCTCCAGCAGCACCTCGCGGCGGAAGCGCACGAGCCGGGCCGGCCGGCCCGCCGTGCCGCTCGTCACCGCCTCGGTCTCCTCGACGAGCCCCTGCTGGGCCACGAGGCGGCGGAAATTCTGCTTGTGCAACTCGGTACCCGACAGCGCCTCGACGGTGCGCTGGAGCTGGAACAGGGTGAATTCCGGCGGCATCAGCTCGAACACCACCGGGCGGTACTTGATCTTGCCGCGCATGCGCCCGATCGCGGTGGCGAGCACCCGGCGGTGGTCGAAGGCCATGGGCACGCCGGTGGGGTCCCCCGGCACCGCGGTGCCGGCATTGCCCTGCGCCTCGGGGATCAGCCCGGCCTCGAACAGCAACTCGTAGCGCTCCAGCACGCGCTCGTCGTTCCAGGTGCCGCCGTTGAGGCCGAAGGTCAGACCGAGCCGGTCGCTCCGCAGGCGCCGCAGCTTGGCCTCGGCCGGCTCCGCCGCCCAGGCTTCGAGCCGCGGGGTGATCGCGTCGAGCTGCGGTGGCCGGCCCCGGCGGAAATCCTCGTAGGGGAGGTAGCGGTACCAGTTCCGCCAGGCCGCCTCGGCGAGGCCCGCGGGCCGCTCCTCGCGGACGAGCGCGAGATAGGCCACCGAGAGGGAGTGGACGCCCGCCCGCCCGTCCCCCGAGCGGTCGCGGTCGCCGAAGGTGTAGAGCTGCTCCACGTAGCCGAGCCGCTGGTTGGTCTGGCGCTCCACCCAGGCGCGCAGGCCCCGCTCCAGGGTGGCGTGCTCGGAGACGAGGGGGCCCGCCGGCAGGCCGTCGCCGCGGCCCTCCGCCTGGCCCGGGACCCGCACGGTGAGCGCGCGGGGCTCGCCTTCGGTCGCCGCGACGATCACGGCGACGAGCCCGACCGAGGACGGATTCGCCACCGGCTCGGCCGCCTCACCTGCGCTCTGCGTCCTCTCCGGGCCGGACATGAATACGGTTCACCCAAACACCTCAGCCGCTTTAGGCGCAGGTGGGAGCCCCCCGTCAACAAAGCGCGATTGGTATTCCAGGAAACCGCGTCGTCGCGATCGCGGAAGCATCGGCTTGCAAACCGGCTCCGCTCGGCCCAGACCCGTCCGGACGGGCGGCACGATGATCGGGATCGGGAGGACGGGGTGAGGTCGGCACGGCCACGGGTGGATCTGCGCCTCTACGGGCTCCTCGATGTGGGCGTCTGCGGCGGCGACGGCGCGCTGCTCGCCGACATGGCGGCCCAGGCGGTGGCCGGCGGCTGCACCCTGCTGCAGTACCGCGAGAAGGACATCCCCGACGCGCGGGCGGCGCTGGCGCGCATCCGCGCGATCCGCGCGGCCCTGTCCGGGCGGGCGCCGCTCCTCGTCAACGACCGGGTCGACCTCGCGCTGGCGGCTGGCGCCGAGGGCGTCCATCTGGGGCAGGGCGACCTGCATCCGACCGATGCGCGACGCGTGCTGGGGGAGGGCGCGGTGATCGGCCTCACCCTGAAGAACGGGGGACAGGCGGACGAGCTCTACCGGCTGCCGGTGGACTATGCCTGCATCGGCGGCGTCTTCGCCACGACGAGCAAGGACAATCCGGACCCGCCGGTGGGCCTCGACGGGCTCGGGCGGATCCTGTTCCGGGTCCGGCTCGCCCGGGGGGCGGATTTTCCCGTGGGCGCCATCGCCGGGATCGATTCGAGCAACGCCGCGGCGGTGGTCGCGGCGGGAGCGGACGGGATCGCGGTGATCCGGGCCCTGTTCGGCGCCGAATCGATCGAGGGCCGGGCGCGCGACCTCCTGGCCCGGGTGGACGCGGTCCTGCGCGAGCGCGGCCGGCCCGCATGATCGCGCTGACCATCGCGGGCTCCGATTCCGGGGGCGGGGCCGGGATCCAGGCCGACCTCAAGACCTTCTCGGCGCTCGGCATCTACGGGGCCAGCGCGGTCACGGCGCTCACCGCCCAGAACACCCGCGGCGTGCAGGCGATCCACGACGTGCCCGCCGATTTCGTCGCCGCCCAGTGCGCGAGCGTGTTCTCGGACCTCGCCGTGAAGGCGGTGAAGATCGGCATGCTCGGCCGCGCACCCGTCATCGCGGCCGTGGCCGCGATCCTCGACCGCTACGCGGCGGACATCCCCGTCGTGCTCGATCCGGTGATGGTGGCCACGAGCGGCGACCGGCTCCTCGGCGACGACGCGGTCGCGGCGCTGCGCGACCAGCTGATGCCCCGGGCCGATCTGATCACGCCCAACCTGCCCGAGGCCGCCGCCCTCCTCGACGAGCCGGTGGCGCGGGACACCGCGGCGGCCGAGGCGCAGGGGCGCCGCCTCATCGCGCGCGGCGCCCGCGCCGTGCTCGTGAAGGGCGGCCACGGCAGCGAGGCCGAGAGCGTCGACGTCCTCGTGACGCCGGGAGGCGCGCGGCGCTTGGCGGCCCCCCGCGCCGCCACCCGCAACACCCACGGCACCGGCTGCACCCTGTCGGCGGCGGTGGCGGCGGGGCTCGCCGGGGGGCTCGGCCTCGCGGAGGCGGTGGAGGCGGCCAAGACCTATGTCAGCGGCGCCATCCAGGCCGCGGACCGCCTCGCCGTCGGCCACGGCCACGGGCCGGTCCACCACTTCTTCCGGCAATGGCCGTGAGGCGCCCCGGCGGCGCGCCACCCTTGCATCCGCGCCCGATTTGCGTTTGTAGTAGCGGCACGTTCGTTCGGATAACGGAACGACAGGCTTCAGGGTGCGATGCAGGATCAGGCGGAACGGACCGAGCGCGGGCGCAACCGTGATCTCCTGACCGGCGCACAGGTCCTGTCGGGGCAGCTCGGCAAGACCATCCAGCGCCTGCGCAAGGCCTACAACCTCTCCCTCTCGGAACTCGCCGAGCAGTCGGGGGTGGCCAAGTCGATCATCAGCCAGATCGAGCGCAACGAGACCAACCCGACGCTCGCTACGATCTGGCGCCTGAGCCAAGCCCTCGATGTGTCGATCGAGCGCGTGCTCGCCGCCAACGACGAGGAACCCTTCATCGAGAAGGCGACCCGCGCCGACACGCCGAGCCTCGTCTCCGAGGACGGCAAGGTGCGCCTCGGCATCATCGGCTGGGTCAAGACCATCGAGTGGCTGCAATGGTACGAGGTGACCGCCGAGCCGGGCGGCGTGCTCGACTCGGACCCCCACCAGCGCGGCTCGGTGGAATCCCTCTCCGTGAGCGAGGGCACCTTCGAGGTCGAGGTGGGCGGCGTCGTGCAGACGGCGCGCGTCGGCGAGACCCTGCGCTACCGCTGCGACCGGCCGCACACGGTGCGCTGCCTCGGGCCGGCCCACGGCCGCGCGACGATGGTGGTCATCATGAAGGCCGCGGTGATGGAGTAGGGGACCGCGCCCGGCCGGGCGGCCTCCGCCGTTCTCCTCAGCGTCCCGAATTCACCCAGCGGACCATGTCGGCGAGCACCGTGGCGAGCGCCGCGTCGAGGGCGGTGGCGCCGCTGCCCGCATCGACCGCCGCGACGGGCACCCGCGCGGTGAAGATCCGCGCGGCCACCACGCGGCCCGTCCCCTCGGCGATGAGCTTGGCGGAGAGGTCCACCACCGCCTCCTTGGACCCGGCCGCGATGTCGAAGGCGCGGATCTCGCTGATCAGCTGGTGGTCCGAGGCCACCTTGTCGTTCGGGCGGCTCACCGAGCGCAGGCGGCCGGAATTCTCCAGGCTCTGGATCAGCCGGGTCTGGATCAGGCGCGGCAGACGGTCGGCCCACTGGCCGCCGCCGAGGAAGGACAGGGAGCCCCCGGCCTCGCGCACGATGATGCGGTCCGATTCGAAGGGCTGGATGCCCACCGGCTCGGCCACCACGATCGCGCGGCCGGCCTGGACGGAGCGGCCCGCGGGCGGCAGGGCGGCGAGATCGAAGGTGAGGGGCGCCGCGCCGCCGCCGCAGCCGCCGAGGAACGCGGCGAGCAGGGCGACGAGCGCGAGGGCCGGGACGGTCTGTCTCATACGAACTCCGATGGATCCCGCGGGCGTGGCGGAGCTCGCCTCCGCGCGGCGCCCGCGCCGGGATCGGACCGCCGATCACGCCACACCAGGGTGCGGACGCGCTCAAGCTGCGCCGTAGAAACTACGCAAGCCCGCGTCCCGTGCCGTGCGGCGGGGCACATGCCCCCAGAAAAATACGCTCTAGCGGCTGCCGTTGTATTCCGGCAACGACGGTTTGCCCCCGAAGATCACCTGCGAGGGGTCGCGCTCCAGGCTCTTCACCGTGCGGTTCAGGGCGCCCAGGGTGCGCTGGCCGTCGCTCGAGAGGGCCTCGACCTCGCGCCGGCCGCTGCCCGAGAGGCGGTTGAAGCTCGTAGCGATGTTGGCGGTGCGCTTGTCGAGGTTCTCCGACAGGGTGCGGAAGGCGCGGCCCGCGTCCCGCACCGAGAGGGCGGCCTCGCGGATGTCGGCGAAGGTGCTGGTGCCCTGCTGGCCGGAGGCCGAGCCGAGGAAGCCCTCGGCGCCCTTCAGCACGCCGTCGACCCGGTCGGCCGAGGCGCTGAGCTTGCCCGCGAGCAGGCGGGCGTCGTGCAGGCCCGCCTCGATGTCGGGGCTCGCGGTGGCCAGCGCCCCGGAGAAGCGGTCGGCATTGGCGATCACCCGGTTGAGGCGCTCCCCGTCCACGGACTTCACGAGCCCGGCGATCGAGGGGCCGGCATCGGCGAGCGTCTTGGAGAAGCTCTCCACGTTGGCGAGCGTGCGGTTGATCGCGCCCTCGTTGCCGGCCACCACCTTGTCGAGGCGCTGGAGCACGTCGTCGGCGCGCTGGGCGATCTGCTTGGCCGCCGCCATCATGTCCTGGATGTCCGAGGAATCGGCGAAGATCGTCGGCATCTCGCCGTCCGAGCCCGGCTTCAGGACCGGCGCGTCGGCGTTGCCGCCGGACAGGGCGATCACCGAGACGCCGGTGAGCATCGCGGAATCGAGCCGCGCGCGGGTGTCGGCGCGCAGCGGCGTGGCGGGCTCCACCTTGATCCGCGCGATCACCCGGCGCGGATCCTGCGGCAGCAGGCTCACGTCGGAGACCTCGCCGACCTTGATGCCGTTGAAGGTCACGCTGGAGCCCCGGGAGAGGCCGCCGACGCTTCCCGAGAACACGATCCGCACGCTCTGGCTGACCTGTCGCGACGAGCCGCCGGCGAGCCAGAGCACGAAGCCGAACCCGGTGAGGATCACCGCAATGGTGAAGGCGCCGATGAGGGCGTAGTTCGCACGCGTCTCCATGGGGTCAGTCCTTGGGTCGGGCGTGGCGGTTCGCGCGGTGCGGAGGCGCACCCGGCGCGGCGGAGCGGGGTTCAGGCATGGGCGGGCGCTCCGCCGACGACGGCGCGGGCGCGCTTGCCGTGGAAGTAGGAGCGCAGCCAGGGGTGTTCGTGGGCCAGCATGTGGTCGATGGGCCCCACCGCGATGATCTGGCCGTCGCCCAGCGCCGCGATGCGGTCGCAGGCGGTGTAGAGGCTGTCGAGATCGTGGGTCACCATGAAGACGGTCAGCCCGAGCGTCTGCTTCAGGGTGGCCACGAGATCGTCGAACTCGCCCGCGCCGATGGGGTCGAGGCCGGAGGTGGGCTCGTCGAGGAAGAGGATCTCGGGGTCGAGCGCCAGCGAGCGGGCGAGCGCGGCGCGCTTGATCATGCCGCCGGAGAGCTCGGACGGGTACTTGTCGGCGGCCTCGGGCTTCAGGCCCACCATCTCGATCTTCAGGCGGGCGAACTCGTCGAGGAGCCGCTCGGACAGGTTCAGGTGCTCGCGCATGGGCACCTGGATGTTCTGCTTCACGGTGAGCGCCGAGAACAGGGCGCCGTGCTGGAACAGCACGCCCCAGCGCTGCTCGACCCGGCGGCGCTGGGCCGTGCTCAGCCCGTCCATGTCCTGGCCGAACACCTGGATCGTGCCCGCGCGCTTCGGGATCAGCCCGAGGATGGTGCGGGTCAGGACCGACTTGCCCTGGCCGGAGGGGCCGACGAAGCCGAGGATCTCGCCCCGCCGGATGTCGAGATCGAGGCCTTTCAGGATCGTGCGGTCGCGGAAGCCCACCACGAGGTCGCGCACGCGGATGATCGGCTCGCCGCTCTGCTGGAAGGAAACCGCGTCCACGCGCGCCTCAGAAATCGATGGCGGCGAAGAACACCGCGAACAGACCGTCGAGGACGATCACCATGAAGATTGACTTCACGACTGAGGCCGTGACGTGGCGACCGAGCGATTCGGCCGATCCTTCCACCGCGAAGCCCTCGATGGTCGCGATGATGCCGATGGTGAGCGCCATGAACGGCGCCTTGATCAGGCCGACGAAGACGTGGTGCAGGCCCACCGCCGCCTGGAGCCGGGCCAGGAACTGGTCGAGGGTCAGCCCCCCGTAGAGCATGGCGGTGAGGCCGCCGCCCAGGAGCGCGGCGAGCGCGCCGATCAGCGTCAGCATCGGCAGGCCGACGACGAGGGCGAGGATGCGCGGCACGATCAGGACCTCGACGGGGTCGAGGCCCATGACGCGCAGGGCATCCACCTCCTCGCGCATGCGCATGGAGCCGATCTCGGCGGTGAAGGCCGAGCCGGAGCGGCCGGCCACCATGATCGAGGTGAGCAGGACGCCGAGCTCGCGCAGGATCAGCAGGCCGATCAGGTTGACCACGAAGGCCTGCGCGCCGAAGCGCTGCAGCTGGAAGATGCCCTGCTGCGCGACGATGCCGCCGACGAGGAACGAGATCAGCACGATGATCGGCGCGCCGCGGAAGGCGACCTGCTCGATCTGGTTCACGAAGGCGCTCAGGCGGAAGCTCGACGGGCGCGCCGCGACGCGCCCGCAGGCTGCCACGACCTCGCCCAGGAAGGCGATGCCGGTGAGGATGTCCTTGCCCGCGCCCGCGACCCGCCGCCCGGTTCCGTCGAGGGCGGCGTGGAGCCGGCCGCGCCGGAGAGCGGGCGGGGCTTCGGGCTCCCGCAGGGACATCTCGCCGAGGAGAATGCGGTGCTCGGGCCGCGCCCCGGCATAGGTCACGCGTCCGCCGGCCGCCTCGATCTCGCCGCGCGTCCGCTCCAGCACCCAGGCGCCGAGGGTGTCGAGGCGCAGGATCCCGGAGAGATCGACGACGAGGGCGGCGCCGGGCCCCGCCGCGGCGATGCGCGCGGCGGCGGCCTCGACGGCCGCGCCCGCATCGGCGGTCCAGCGGCCCGCGAGCACGAGCCGACCGTCCGCCGCGACGGCGACGTGGGCGCCGTCGACGGTCTCGGCGCCCGCACGCCCGGAGACGCGTTCGCCTAGCACGCCGGCTCGTTCCTGATCATCGGGCAGTTCATCACGCGGCCCCTTGTGCGCCCCTCTTATGACCGGATTAGGGTTACGGTCCGGTTTGCTCAGTGCCGCGATGTGCTCTCCCGCACGCGGGCCGCCGCCAGGCCCGCGAGGACGAGGCCCGCGAGCGCCAGGGGCGCCATCAGCGCGAAGGCGAGGGGGCCGCCCGCCCGGTAGGCGAAGCCGGTGAGCACGGTGGCGAGGGCCGACACGGTGGCGTTGACGGCGCTGAGCGTCCCCTGCGCCCGGCCCCGCGCGCCCTCGGGGCTGAATCCCGACACCGCCGCCATCGCCCCGAGCTGGGTGGCGCCGAAGGTGAAGCCGTGCAGGGCCTGGAGGGCGACGAGGGCGGGCAGCCACTCCCCGAAGGCGTAGAGGCCGAGGGCCCGGACCAGGGCGGCGAGGCCGCCCATCGCCAGGAGCCGGAAGGGGCTGCGCCAGCGGGCGGGCAGGCGGCCGATGCCGGCGAAGAGCAGGATCTCCGAGACCACCCCCACCGCCCAGAGCCCGCCGACGGTGGCGGTGCCGTGGCCGTGGCTCGTCCAGTGGATGCTGCCGAAGCTGTAGATCGCCGCGTGGCTCGCCTGGATCGCCGCGGCGGCGCCGATGCAGAGCCAGAGATGCCGGGGCAGGGCGGGCCGGCCGCCCGCGGGCGCCGGGGCCTGGGGCGGGGCGACGGTGCGGCTCGCATGGGCCACCGCGCTCGCGAGCAGGGCGAGGCCGGTGAGGAGGAGGGGCACCGCCACCTCCCCGCCGAGGGCGCCGAGCAGGGCGCCGCCCACGAGGTTGGCGGCGAGAAAGGCCACCGAGCCCGACATCCGGATGCGCGCGTAGTCGAGGCGCGGCCATTGCCGCACGGCGGCGAGGGTGAGGTAGTCGATGCTCGGGACCAGGGGCGCGCCCGCCACGGCGTTGGCGACGACGAGGAGCGCCAGAAGCGGCCAGCCGAGCGGCGCGGCTGCCGGCATCAGCAGGTAGGTCAGCGCCAGCCCGAGGCTGCCCGCCACCAGGAGGCGGCGGGGCCCGACGCCGCGGTCGATCAGGCCCATCAGCGGGGCGGTGGCGACGATGCGCGTCGCGATCGGCAGCGCCAGCAGCAGGCCGATCACGCCCGGATCGAGGCCGAGCGCGTCGAGCCAGACCGGCATGAACGGCATGGCGATGCCGATCTCCACGAACACCACGGCGTAGAGCAGCGACAGGCGGGCCGGGCCGGCGGCCGGGAGGGGCGGGTGGGTCGCGGACAAGACCGTGCGGCGTGTGCGGGAGAGACGGGCCGTAAGCGCCCGTTAAACCGGTTCTGTCAAATTGCCGGCAGTGCGCGAGCCTTCGGTGGATCTCGCGAAAAGTCCGGCTGCGGACGTTTCGCGAGCGACATCGACCCGGCCCGCGTGCTGCGTATCGCCCGCAGGGACGCGTATCATGTCCGGCCACCAATCCCCCAGCCTGTTCACGCCCGACGCGTACGACGTGATCGCGTCGGCGATGAACGAGAGCGAGCGCGGCCGGTGGTTCCTCGGCGAGCATGCGCGGCGCAACCGCGGGCCCGACACCGAGATGCTCCTCGGCGCCATCGCGCGCCTCGAGCAGGCGGTGAGCAGCCAGCGGCCCCCGGACGATGTCGGGCACCTGCGCGGCAACCTCCTCGACATGGCCAACGCGATCAGCCGCACCAAGTCGGAGATCGCGGCGATCAGCACGGCGGATACCGACAACAGCCGGCTCGGCGGCGCGACCTCGGCGCTCGACGCGATCGTGCGCACCACGGAGCGGGCGACCTCGGAGATTCTCGGCGCCGCCGAGGAGGTGCAGGAGGTGGCCTGGACCCTGCGCGAGCGCGGGATCGAGTCCGCGGTCTGCGACCGGCTCGACCGCCACGCCACGCAGATCTACACCGCCTGCTCGTTCCAGGATCTCACCGCGCAGCGCACCGGCCGCATCGTCCACACCCTCCGCTACCTGGAGGACCGCCTGAAGGCGATGATCGCGATCTGGGACACCGACGCGGACCGGGTCCCGCCGGGCCCGGACCGGGCCGCGCCCGCGCCGCTCGACCTCTGCCAGAGCGACGTGGACCGCTTCATCGACATGCCCGCCGCCGAGGCGGCCGAGCCGACGAAGTCCCGCCTCCTCGACGCCGACGACGCCGTGGACTTCCTGCCGGAGGCGATCCCGGCCGACGACGCGATCCCGACCGACGCGGCGATGGCCGCGCCGGACGAGACGGACCTGCCGGGGATGGATGCCTTCGCGGCCGAGCCGGACACCCTCGCGGGATTCGACGGCCCCGCCGAGGCGTCCGGGGAGAGCGCGGCCGAGGAGGAGACCGGGCTCGCCGACCCCGTCGCCACGATGGACGAGGCCGATCTCGCCTGGGGCGAGGCCGATGCGGCGGGCGCCGAGCCGGAGCCTGCCGAGGCGCAGGCCGCCGCGACCGCGGCCGAGGAGCCGCGCCCGGCCGCCGCGCCCGCGGCTCCCGCCGCCGTCGCGGGCGCGCCCGATCTCGACGACATCGACCTCCTCAGCATCGAGGAGAAGCTCGCCCTGTTCTCCTGAGCGGACGAAGGGCCGCGCCCGACGCGGCCGGGCGAGAGGGTGCCGCGGCCCGCCGATCGGGTGTAGAGCCGCGGCCTCGTCCCCGCTGAGGCGCCCGCGCGACCCTTCCCCGATGGCTCCGATCCTGCACCTGTTCAAGCTCTCCGTGGGGCCCGCCTCGATCGCGGATCTGGAGGCGCGGCAGGCGCGGCTGCGGGCGGAGGCCGTCGCCACCGGCCGCGACGTCGCGCCGGTCCACGTCACGCGCATGGTCCCCTCCCGCCGGGCCGAGATCGCCGGGCGCGGCTCGATTTACTGGGTGATCAAGGGAAACCTGTGCTGCCGCCAGGAGATCGCGGCCATCGAGCCCGTCACCGGCACGGACGGCATCCCGCGCTGCCGCCTGGTCCTGGGCCCGGCCATCGTGCCGGTGGCGCCGCGGCCCTGCCGCCCGTTCCAGGGCTGGCGCTACCTCACCGCCAAGGACGCGCCCGCCGATCTCGACGCGCGCGCGGCCGGCGACCTCGCCGCGATGCCCGAGACGCTCCGGCGCGAACTCGTGGGCCTCGGCCTGCTCTGATCCCGTCCGGATGACGGGAACCCGCGGAGGCCGCACCCCCGCGGGCTTGCCCCCGATCAGGCCCCCTCGAAGCGCCCGCTCGCATGGGCGAGCATCGTGTAGACCTTGCCCGTCTCCGAGGTGAGGTAGGCGTCGGCCCGGCGCGTGTCGGGGTCGTTCTTCATCACGTCCCCGAGCAGGCGCTCGAACTCGCCGACGTAGCGGTCGATCGCCCGGCGGAACTCGGCATCCGCCCGGTAGCGCCGCTGGATCTCGGCGAAGGCCTGGCGCCCCTGCGCGGTGTAGATGCGCGGGTCGAACAGGTTGGCCTCGCCGCGCCGGTAGCGGTCCCAGAGGTCCACCGCCGTGCGGTGCTCGATCATCCGCCCGATGTCGTTGGCGATGGCTTCCAGGGCGCGCGAGGGGTCGGCCGCCGGCTGCTGGGTCCCGCGCTGGGGCGGGACCGGAGCCGGAGCCTCGTCCTCGTCGAGGGAGGCGCGGGTGAGCAGGTCGGAGAGCCAGCCGCTCTTGTCGCCGCCGGCCTGCGTCTGCGGCCGCGCCACCTCGATCCGCGCGGGCGCTGCCGTGCGGGCGGCGGGCTGGGCCGCCGGCCGCGGAGCCTGGGTCCGGGCCACGGCCGGGGCGGCCTTGGGCGCGGGCCTCGCGGCCTGGGCAGGGACCTGCGCTGGGGCCTGGGCGGGCGCCGCGCTCGCCGGGCGCCGCGGCTCCGCGGCTTGGGGCTGGGGCTGGGGCTGGGGCTGGGCCACGTCGACGGTGCGGCTCGACTTGGCGACGAGGGCCGAGAGCTCGGTCAGCGCCTTGATCTGGTCCGAGACGACCCGGCGCATCTCGCCCGTGGCGTCCTGCGTCTCGCGGGGGATCTCCAGCACCCCGCGGGCGAGGTCGGCGCGGGTGGCCTCCAACTCGCCGCGCACGGCGACCGCCATCTCCCGCAGGGAGGCCACCGCCTCGCCGAAGCGGGCCTGCGCCGCCTCGAAGCTGGCGCGCATCTCCTGCGAGGCCGCCTCGATCGCCGCGCGGACGGCGTGGGCCGCCCGCTCGCCCTCGGTGCCGGCCTCGCCGCCGAGGCCCTGGAAGGCGCTCGTCACGGCCGCTCCCGCTTCCTGCGCCGAGCGCGTCAGGCTGGCCCCGACGGTGTCGGCGCGCTCCTCCGCGTGGCGCATGCTGCGCTCGATGCCCTCGGCGAAGGCGCGGGTCCGGTCCTCCAGGGCGCCGGAGCGCGCCTCGAGCCCGGCGAGCGCCGCCTCGACGGCGCCCTCCCGGCCCGCCAGGGTGGCGGCGAGCCGCTCCTCGATCGCGGCGAGGGCGCCGGCGGCCTTGTCCAGGTTCTCCACATGCGCGGTGGATTGCAGGCCGAGGGAGCGACCGCGGTCGTCCAGGGTCTCGGCGAGGCCGGCGGCCTCGCGCACGGCGCCCTCGGCCACCGCCTGAAGGGCGCTGACCTGCGCGGCGACGCCGTCGCTGGCCTGTCCGGTCCGCGTGGCGATCTCGCCGAGCGCCTCCTGGATCTGCTGCACCCGGCCGGCGAGATCCTGCTCGATCGCGCCGAGATTGCCCCCGGCCTCCGCGATCAGCTCGCGCAGGGCTCCGTTGGCGCCGTCGATGCGGGTGAGCATGTTGCCGAGGTCGCGCCGCAGGCGCTCGTTGGTCTCCCCGAGCCCGGCGATGGCGCGGGTCGCGCCCTCCTCGACGGCCTCGCGCAGGACGCGGGCCGATTCCCGCGACTGGGCGGCCAGGACCTCGGTCCGCTCGCGCAGGGCCTCGATCAGCGGCATGCCGGTCTCGGCAAGCGCCCGCTCGATGGCCTGGCCGCGGGTGTCGAGGGTGCTGGCCAGTTCGAGGACGGGGCCGTCGATGGTCGCGCGCAGGCGCTCGACCTGGCGCTCCACGGCGTGGCTCGCCGCGTCGCCGTGGGCGGCGACGCTGGCGACCAGGGCGCCGCCCTTCTCCTCGATGGTGCGGACCAGGGCCTCGGCGCCCTCGGCGAGGCGGCGGGAGAGGGCCTCGCCGCGCGCGTCGACCAGGGTGCCGAGGGCGCCCGCGCGCCGCTCGAAGGTGTCGGCGATCGCGGCCCCGCGCTCGTCCAGCAGCTTGGCGACCGCGCCGTTGCGCTCGTCCAAAGCCGCGGCGAGCGCCGCGGTATGGGCCTCGGCCAGCGCCGCGTGGTTGCGGGCGCGCTCGTCGAGGGCCGCGACGAGGCTCGTCATGCGCTCGTCCACGAGGCCGGCGAAGGCGTCGTGCCGGTCGTCGAAGGCCGTGGCGAGGGCGTCGCCCCGGGCCGCCACGAGGCTCGCGAACAGCTTCATCCGGCTGTCGATGCGCTGGGTGAAGGCCTCGCTGCGTGCATCGACCGCCTGGGTCAGGGCGCTGCCGCGCTCCTCGACCTCGCGGGCGAGGGCGTCGGTGCGCGCGCCGACCACGGCGTCGAGGTCGCGCAGGCGGGCGTCGAAGGTGGCGGCGAGCGCCTGGGCGCGGCTCTCCACGGCGTCGCCGAGGTCGAAGCTGCGGCTGTCGAGGAGGTCGCGGATGGTGGTCCGCGTCTCCTCGAACAGGGCGCGCAGGCCCGCCGTGCTGGTCTCCACCGTCTCCGTCAGGGCGCGGCTGCGCTCCGTCACCAGGGTGTCGAGGCCGGTCTGGGCCTCCTCGAACAGGGTGCGCAGGCGGCCCGTGCGGGTGTCGAGGCTGTCGGCCATCTGGCGCTCGCGCGCCTCGATGAGCCCGGTGAAGGCCGCGGGCGCCTCCGCCAGCAACTCGCGCAGGGTCTGGACGCGCACGTCCAGGGCGCCGGTGAAGCGGGTCTCGTGGTCCTCGGCGATGCCGTCGAGGGTGGTGCGGGCCTCGGCGAGGAGGCCCTGCAGCCGCTCCGCGCGGGCGTCCAGGCTCTGGGCGAGGGCCCGCTCACGGGTCTCCATCAGGCCGCCGATCTGGGCGGGCACCGCGTCGAGCAGGCCGCGCAGGGCCTGAACCTGACCCTCGACCGCGCCGCCGACGCGCTGGCCATGCCCCTCGACCATCGCGTCGAGGTCTCCCTGCGCCCGGTCGAGCAGGCCGCGCAGGCGCTCGGCACCGTCGGCCAGACTCCGGCCGAGCTCGCGCTCGCGGGTCTCGATGAGGCCGGCGATGGCGGCGGGGGCCTCGTCCACGAGGCTCCGCAGGGCATGGATGCGCGCATCCACGGTGCCGGTGAGGCGGTCACCCTGGCCGGAGAGGGCGGTCTCGGCCTCGTCGAGGAGACCGCGCAGGCGCTCGGTGCCGGTCTCCAAGCTCCGGGCGAGGCTGCGCTCGCGGGTTTCGATGAGGCCGGCGATGGCGGCGGGGGCCTCGTCCATCAGGCCGCGCAGGGCGTTGATCCGGTCCTCCACCGTGCCGGTGAGGCGGTCGCCCTGGCCCGAGATCGCCGTGGTGAGGGCGGTGTGCGCCTCGTCGAGGAGGCCGCGCAGGCGCTCGGTGCGGGCGTCCAGGCTATCGGCCAGCTGCCGCTCGCGCGCCTCGAGCAGGC
Organism: Methylobacteriaceae bacterium; assembly: GCA_947444195.1. Lineage (GTDB taxonomy): Bacteria > Pseudomonadota > Alphaproteobacteria > Rhizobiales > Beijerinckiaceae > Methylobacterium. Next base: position 23,220 of record CANEZL010000031.1, read on the forward strand.
CGCCGATGGCGGCGGGGGCCTCGTCGAGGAGGGCGCGCAGGGCCCGGACCCGCTGGTCCACGCTGCTGGCGAGGCTCCGGCTGTGGCCGGTGGCCGCCGCCTCCAGCGCCGCGTTGGCGGCGTCGAACAGGCCGCTCAGGGTCTCGGTGCGCGCGTCGAGGGAGCGGTTCAGGCGCTCGCCGCGCCCATCCACGGCCGCGTCCAGGGCCGCGAGGCGCTGCTCGAACAGCTCGCCGAGGAAGCGCGTGCGGGATTCCAGCGCCTCGGAGGCGCCGCCCAGCGCGGTCTCGATCGCCGCGACGAGGTCGCGCCCGCGGTCGTCCAGGGCGTCGTGCAGGGGTCCGATCCGCCCGTCGAGGTTGCTCGCGAGGGTGGTGGCGTGGTTGTCGAGCAGGCCGCGGATCTGGTTCGTGCGCTCGTCGAGGAGGTCGTGCACCGTGCGCACGCCCTCGTCGAGCAGGCTGCTGATGTCCGAGGTGCGGGTGGCGAGCGTCCGGCCGAGGCGTCCCTCGCCGTTGTCGAGCATGTGCTCGGCATCCGCGATGGTCTGCTGCAGGCGGGCGAGCACGCTCTCGCCGCGCTGCTCGATGAGCTCGGCGAGCGAGGTGCCGCCGCGGTCGAACAGGCGGCCGAGATCGGTGATGCGGGTGCCGATGGCGCCGAACACGGCGCGGCCCTTCTCGTCGAGTTCCGACGACATCGCGGCGGTGCGCTCGTCGATGAGGCGGCCGAGCAGGTCCGAGCGCTCGCTGAAGGCGGCGCGCACGGCTTCCGTGCGCTCGGCCAGCGCCGCGTCGGCGCCCCGCGCCCGCTCCTCGACCAGGGCGACGAGGTCCTGCACGCGGGCGGCGAGGGCCGCGTCGAGATGGCCGGTGCGGCTCTCCAGGCTGCGCTCGAAGGCGGTGACCCGCTCGTCCAGGACGCGGTCGAGGCCGCCGGTGCCGCGCTCCACCGCGGCGACGAGGTCGCGGGTGCGGGCGGCGAGCTCCGCGTCCACCGCGCGGCTGCGCTCCTCGATGAGGCCGACGGCGTCGAGGGCGTCCCGGCCGAAGCGCTCGTCGAGGAGACGGCTGCGCTCGTCCAGGGCGGTGCCGATGGCCTCCAGCCGGCCGATCACGCCGCTGTCGAGGCGGCCGGCGCTCGCCTCCAGCTGGCGGCCGAGCTCCGCCGTCTGCCGGTCGAGGCGGTCGGCGATCTCGGCGGCGCGGGCGGTGACGGCCTGCGCCAGGGACTCGGTGCGGCCGTCCAGGGTCTGGACGAGGTCGCGCCCGCCCTCGGCCATGATGCGCGCCATCTCGCCGCTGCGCTGGATCAGCGCCTCGTTGAGGGTGGTCGCGCGGGCGCCGAGATGCCCGTCGATATGGGTCACGAGCTTGGCGAAGGTCTCGCCGATCTCCGCCGAGCGGGCGGCGGCGCGCTCTTCCAGGGCGCCGAGATGGGTGTCCACCACCGCCTGCGCGTCGCGGGCGCGCTCGGCGATGCGGTCGATGACGGCCGGGCCCTCCACGGTGACGAGGCGGTCCATGGCGCCGAGGCGGGTGTCGACGGTCTCGCCCAGCACCTGGCTGCCGCGGCTGATGCGGTCGGCCAGGATGTCGCCCCGGGCGATGGTCTCCTGCAGGGCCGCGAGGCGGTCGCCGAGCGTGGCGTCGAGGGCCTTCACGCGGCCGTCGGCGGTCTCGGCGATGGTGGCGCCGGTCTGGCTCAGGGTGTCGGCGATGCGCGCGCCCTGCGTGGCCACGGCCAGCACGATGTCGCGGCCGGTGCCGGCGATGCGGGCGTGGGTCTCCTCGGCATGGCTGGTGAGCAGGTCGGCGACGCCGCGGCCATGGCTGCCCAGCGCGCTCTCGATCTCGCCGAGGCGCGCGGCGAGGTCGCGCTCCACCTGGCCCGCCGCCTTGGCGAGGGTGCCCGCGGCGCTGCCGGTGCGGCTCTCCAGCTCGCTGCCGAGGCGCTCCAGGGCGGCGCGGATCGCGGCCACCGCCGCCTCGGCCTGCGCGCCGAGGTCGTCGCCGACCCGCGCGGTGCCGGCCCGCAGCTGCTGCAGGCTGCCCGCGGTGCGCGCCTCCACCGTATCGCCGACCTCGGCGGTGATGCGGCGCAGTTCCGCCAGGCTCTCGGCCACGGTGGCGACCATGGCGTCGGTGCGGGCGGCGGCGGCCCCCTGCGCGTCGTCGCTCGCGGCGGCGAGGCGCTCGGCGGCCGTCTCCGTGCGCGCGGCCAGGGTGTCGGCGAAGGCGGCGAGGCGCCGCTCGAAGATCTGGACGACCTCGACGGTGCGCGTCTCCAGCTCGCCGGTGGTGTCGGCGGCGGTGCGGCGCAGGGTCTCGACGCTCTGCGCGAGCGCCGCCGTCATCGCGGCGGTGCGAGCCTCGCTGCCGTCCTGCGCCACGCGGGCGGCCAGGGTCAGGCTCGCGGTCGCGGCATCGGTCTGCTCGGCGAGGTTGCGCGACAGGGCGCCGAGGCGGTCCTCCAGGAGCTGGACGGCCTCGAGGGTGCGGGTCTCGATGGCGTCCGTCGAGCCGGTGGCCGAGCCGCGCAGGGTCTCCAGGCTCCCGGCGATGGCCGCGAGCGCCGCGGTGGTGCGCTCGGCCGTGCCCTCCTGGGCGGCCCGGGCGACGCTGCTGAGGTTGTCCGCGGCGGCTTCCGTGCGGGCGGCGAGCGCCTGGGTGAAGGCGTCGAGGCGGCGCTCGAACACCGCGATGGCGTCGAGGGTGCGCGCGCCGATCTCGCCGCTGGCCTCCGCGGCCGAGCGGCGCATCGCCTCCGCGGCCTCGGCGCTGCCGCTGCCGAGATCGGCGGACAGGGTCTCCACCGAGCCGCGCAGGCCCGCGAGGGCCGCGCTCGTCCCGGTCTCGAAGCCCCGGCCGAGATCGGCGAAGGCCGTCTCCAGGCCGGCCGCCGCCTCGGTGGCGTGCCGCGTGATCGCGGTGCCGGCCCGGGCGCTCGCCGCGTCGATGCGGGTCTCGAGCTCGCCGCCCTGGACGGCGACGGTCTCGTGCAGGCGCGCGGCGGCGCCCTCGATGCGCTCGGCCAGGGCCGCGCCGCGGGCGGCCACGGTCTCGCCGGCGCGCTCGGCCGTGCCGAGGAGGTCGTCGCGCAGGGTCTCGGTGCGCGCGGCGAAGCTCGCCACGATGCCGCCGGCGGCCAGCGCCAGGGCGGCCTGGGCCTCGCGACCCCGGCTCTCGATGGTCTCGGCGACGCCGTTGCCGGCGCTCTCGATCTCGCCGCGGAGCGCCGCGCCCCGGGTCGCCAGATCCTGGGTGAAGGCCGCGCCGGTCTCCGCGAAGCGGGCGGTGATCTGGCCGCCGGTCTGCGCGAAGCGCTCGGTGAGCTCGCCCCCGCGGGCGAGGAAGGCGCTCTCCAGGCTGCCCGCCGAGCGCTCGAAGCTCTCGCGCACGGCGCTGCCCTGGCGGTCGAGGGCCGCGACGACGCCGCTGCCGGTCTCGGTCAGCGTGCGCGCCACCGCGTCCGCGTCCGCGGCCAGCCGCTCGGTGAGGGCGGCGCCGGCCGTCTCGAAGCCGCGCGTGACCTCGCCGGCGCGCGCCTCGAAGGTGCGCGTCAGGGTCTCGCCCACCTCGCCGAGGCTGCCGCGCACGCCGTCGCTCGTGGCGACGAGGCGCTCGATCAGGGCGTCGCCGCGCCCACTCATCGCGTCCACCACCCGCTCGCCCACCGCGCCGAGGGAGTGGGTGATGGCCTCGCCGCGGGCGTCGAGCGCCTGGGTGACGCGGTCGCCCGCCCCGGTCATCGCGGCCACGATCCGCTCGGAGGCGCCCTCCAGCTCCTGGCTCAGGCTCTGGTGCGAGCCGGCGATCGCCCCGCGCACGCGCTCGGCATTGGCGACGATGGCCTCGCGCTGGGCGACCAGCTCGTCGACCAGGGTGCGGATGCGGATCTCGTTGTCGGAATAGGCCCGCTCCAGGGTGGCGATCTCGCCGCGGACCAGGGTCTCGAGCTCGCCCGCCCGCGCCAGCGCCCGCTCGACGCCGTCGCCCACGGCGGCGACCTCGCGGCGCACGGTCTGCGACATGGTCAGCACCGCGTCCGTGGAGAAGCTCTCCGGCTCGGCGAGCCGCACCGCCACCTCGCCGACCGCGCGGGCCACGAGGCGCATCTCCTGCGCGCGCACCGCCAGCATGGCGGCGATGAGGAAGAGGAAGATCGGCCCGGCGAGCGCCGCCGCGCCGGTGGCGGCCTGGAGCGCGTCGAGGCCGCCGAGGAAGCCCTTGAGGTCGCCGCCGGAGCGGTTCCAGGCGATGAGCAGGAGGCCGTTGAGCCAGACGAAGGCGGCGAGCGCCGCGAACAGGTAGGGCTTGCGCGAGGGGCGGACGCGAAGGGTCTGCTGCAGGATGCCGATGTTGCGTCGGTCGTCGTTGGCCACCAGGGAGCGGTCCGGCGGCAGCAGGCCGCCCTCGCGGCGCACGCGCTCGCGGCCCGGCGGCGGCAGGTCCGAGGTCAGCGGCGCGTCGAGGTCGAGGCGGGGGGGCATCACGCGGCCGGCGGGCTCGCTCAGGGGATCGGCGTCGCCCACGTCGGGCAGCCGGGGCTCCGGCCGCGCCTCGGTGCCGTTCGGCGCCAGCGCATCGAGGTTCAGGGCCTGCTCGATCGCCGAGAGGGCCGCCTCGGCCGGATCCTTGAGCTTCTTGTCCGTGGCCATCCAACGCCCCGCTACGCGCGCCACCCGCCGGTCGGCCGCCATCCGACCGAGCGGGCGCGATTACCCGTTTACCAAGGAAGTTTAGACCTCGCCGGACGGGCCGGATACCCGAGCCCCGCGCGCCCGACAGGAAACCTTAACGGAATGGTTACCACGCGCCGCCCGGCCGGGTCCCGTCCCATGGAAGGCATGATGCCTCAAGGCTTAAACCGGCGCGACCCGGACGCCGCCGCCGCTGTGGATAGCGGGCAACCGGGGGCATGGGGACCGCAAGGGCACGGCACGGGCACCGCGAGGAGACACGATGGGCGCGATCGACCGCAGACATCTCGACGAGCAATGCGCGGGCGACGCCGCCCTCGCGGCCGAGCTGCTCGACCTGTTCGCGGGGCAGTGCCGCCGGATCCTGCCGGCGCTGGCCGATGCCGGGCTCGACACGCACGCGCGCGCCGACCATGCCCATACCCTGAAGGGTTCGGCCGCCGGCGTCGGCGCTGAGCGGATCCGCGGGCTCTGCGCGCGCATCGAGGACGCGCTGCGGCAAGGCGTGGCGCCGGCCGACGACCTCCGGGCGCTCGAGGCCGCGGCGGCCGAGGCCCTCGACGAGATCGCGCGCGGCGTGAGCGCGCAGGGATAGAGGGGCGCCGCCGCCGGACGGCGCGCTATTTGACGGCGGCGCAGGGGGTGCGCGCTTGCAATCCGGGACGGCTCCCGTCAAGCAGACGCGCCGCCAGCCCGCGCCAGAGCCGCCTCTACGACCCCGGAGCCAGGAATGCCCAAGATCACCTACGTCGACGCTGCCGGCGCCGCCCGGACCGTCGAGGGCAGCGTGGGGGCGACCGTGATGGAGACGGCGCTGCGCAACAACGTGCCGGGCATCGATGCGGAATGCGGGGGCGCCTGCGCCTGCGCCACCTGCCACGTCTACGTCGCCGAGGACTGGGCGGACGCGGTGGGGCCGGCGGTGGAGATGGAGCAGGACATGCTCGATTTCGCCTCCGACGTGCGGGCGACCTCGCGGCTTTCCTGCCAGATCAAGATCACGCCCGAGCTCGAAGGGCTCACCGTGCACACCCCCGCCCGTCAGGGCTGAGGCGGCAGGCGCTCGGTGAAGCGCAGCAGGTAGCCGTCGGGATCCTGCACGAGGAACTGGCGCAGGCAGACGGCGCCGTCGCCGACGCGGTAGCGCGCCGCGTGCGCCTCGCGGAACAGGGGCCATCCGGCGGCCCGCAGGCGGGCGCGGAGCGGATCGAGCGCCGCTGCGGCGATCTGCAGGTTCAGGCCGCGGCCGAAGGGCCGTTCCAGCGCGGCGGTCTCCCAGTTCCCGTTGCGCCGGCAGAGCATGACCTGCGCGCCCTCGCGCTCCAGATAGGCGAAGCCGTCCTCGGGCCGCCTGTAGCTGATCCGGAAGCCCAGGATCCCGCACCAGAAGCGCAGGCTCGCGTCGAGGTCGCTGACGTCGAGTTCCGGGACCAGCGGGGCAAAGCCGCCCTCCGGCTCCCCGTCCGGGGCCGCCGTCACCGCAGCAGCGCCCGCGTCGCCCGGTCGATCCCGTCGAGGGTGAGGGGGAACATGCGCCCGCCCATGAGCCGCCCCATCAGGCCGATCGACTGCGTGTAGCCCCAGTGCCCCTCGGGCACCGGGTTGAGCCACGCGGCCTTCGGGAAATGGTCGAGGAGCCGCTGCATCCAGGCGGCGCCCGGCTCCTCGTTCCAGTGCTCCACCGAGCCGCCGGCCATCGCGATCTCGTAGGGGCTCATGGAGGCGTCGCCGACGAAGACCAGCCGGTAATCCGAGCCGTAGGTGCGGATCACGTCGAGGAGCGGCGTGCGCGCCTCGTGGCGGCGGGCGTTCTCGGTCCACACCGCCTCGTAGGGGCAGTTGTGGAAGTAGTAGTGCGCGAGGTGCTTGAACTCGGAGCGCGCGGCCGAGAACAGGGTCTCGGCGAGCTCGATGTGCCAGTCCATCGATCCGCCGACATCGAGGAAGAGCAGCACCTTCACGGCGTTGCGGCGCTCCGGCCGCATCCGCACGTCGAGATAGCCGGCTTTCGCCGTCGAGCGGATCGTGCCGTCGAGGTCGAGTTCCTCGGCCGCCCCCGTGCGGGCGAAGCGCCGGAGGCGGCGCAGCGCCACCCGGACGGTGCGGGCGCCGAGTTCCACGGTGTCGTCGAGGTCGCGGAATTCGCGCTTGTCCCAGACCTTCACCGCGCGGAAGTTGCGGTTGCCGTCCTGGCCGATGCGGATGCCCTCGGGGTTGTAGCCGTAGGCGCCGAAGGGCGAGGTCCCGCCGGTGCCGATCCATTTCGAGCCGCCCTGGTGGCGCTCCCGCTGCTCGGCGAGGCGCTGCTTCAGGGTCTCGAAGAGCTTGTCCCAGCCGAGCGCCTGGATCTCCGCCTTCTCGGCCTCCGTGAGGTGCTTCTCGGCGAGGCGCCGCAGCCATTCCTCGGGGATCGCGGCCGGGGCGACCGCCTCGCCCACGCTCTCGAGGCCGCGGAAGACGGTGCCGAACACCCGGTCGAACCGGTCGAGATGGCCCTCGTCCTTCACGAGGGCGGTGCGGGCCAGGAAATAGAAATCCTCGACCCGCTTCTCGGCGAGGTCGCGGTCGAGGGCGTCGAGGAGGATCAGGTACTCGCGCAGCGAGACCGGCACCTTCGCCTCGCGCAAAGCGGTGAAGAACTGCAGCAGCATGGCCGGATAACGCGCGAGCCTCGGGCCCGGGTCAAGCGCGCCGCGGGCCCGGGATGCGCCGGGCCCGACTCCGCGGAATCCTGTGCATGACGCGCGAACGCTGTTGATGAGTGCGGATTCGCGACGGTTCCAGTCACGAAAGCTGCCGCGGGCATACCCAATGTTGGGGCACCGAGTCGTGTTCGAGTCTTTGCGGTTCCGTTCACGTCCGCGGAACCGGAGTGGAGATCTGCGATGGCCGTTGTCCTACGCAGCATGCGCGATTTCAAGCGGTTCCTGGCCAAGCCGGGCGCCACCCTCCAGATCGTGCGCAACACGTTCGTGGACCGCCAGCCCGCCGCGACCCAGGAGGCCTACCGGGCCAAGGGGTTCTTCGCGCCGCGCCACGTCCAGGCCCTCACCCGGAAGGCCGCGATCTTCACCATTGCCGGCCACCCCGGTTCGGTCTGGTTGTACTGGGACAAGGGCGCACGCGGTTGGCGGTTCCAAGACGATACGGTGACGGTTCCCCTGGCCACCGGCCTGGGGCCCCCCGACGCCGTCACCTATCGCTGCACGCTGCCCGCGACCGAGGCGGCCCCTGTCCGCAAGGCGGCCCGGGCGCCGCGGATCCGCACCGACCTGTTCGACGCGCTGCCGGCCTGATCCGTCAGGCGCGGCGGGGCAGGGGCGCCTCCTCCTTCGGGGCCGCGTCCCGCGTCTCGCCGGCGGCCTTGCCGACGGTGCGCCGGGCCCGGAAGACGGGGCGCGTGTCGGTCTCCTTCCGCTTGAGCATGGCCCGGTACTCGTCCCGGCGCTCGTGGATCGAGGCGATCACGAGGCCCATCGGCACCCCGACATCCACGAGGACCGCCTCGGAGAGCTGGAGCGAGGCCTCGATCGTCTCGGGCACCGCGTCGTCCACTCCCATCTCGTAGAGCGCCGTGGCGTGCCGCGCGTCGCGGGCGCGCGCCACGATGGTGATGTCCGCCCGCTCCGCCCGCGCGGCGGCGACCGCGGCCTCCACCGCCTGGGGGTTGTCGAGGGTGACGACGAGGGCGCGGGCGGCGGCGATGTCGCAGCGGCGCAGCAATTCGGTGCTCGCGGAATCCCCGAAATAGACCGGGTAGCCGAGCCGCCGCTGCTCGGCGACGCGGCCCGCGTCGGAATCGAGGGCGATGTAGGGGATCTTGTGCCGGGCGAGCATCTCGCCGACCTGCCGCCCGACGCGACCGTAGCCGGCGATGATGACCCGGTTCTGCTGGCGGTCCGGCAGCGGCTCGGCCCGGGCGCGGGTGAGGGTGCGCCCGGCGCTGCGCCGCCCGATCACCCGGGCGAGCGAGGCGAGGCCCGGGATGAAGATCATCGTCACGGTGGTGACGATGAGGGCGGCCGCGCCCACCTCCTCCGGCACGAGGCCGGTGACCATGGCGCCGCCGATCAGCACGAAGGCGAACTCGCCGCCCGGCCCGAGCAGCAGGCTCGCCTCCAGGGCGACCGGGCGGGCGATCTTGAAGGCGGGTGCGGCCATCAGCACCACGCCCGCCTTGATGAGGATGAGGGCGAGCGAAAGCCCGAGGATGGCGCCGGGCGCCGCCAGGAGCTGGGCCGGATCGAGGTTCATGCCGACCGAGACGAAGAACACGCCGAGCAGCAGGCCCTTGAACGGGTCGATCGTCGCCTCGATCGCCCGTCGGTACTCGGTCTCGGCCAGCAGAAGCCCGGCGACGAAGGCGCCGAGGGTCATCGACAGGCCGCTCGCCGCGGCGGTGAGCGCGGTCGCCACGATGACGAGAAGGCAGGCCGCCATGAACAGCTCGGTGGACTTGGTGCGCGCCACGAGGTGGAAGAGCGGGCGGAGCGCCAGGCGCCCGGCCACCACGATCAGTACCAGCGCCACCGCGGCCTGGGCGAGCGCCAGCGCCAGGGCGGCCCCCATATGGGCGGTGTCGGTCCGGCCGAGCACGGCGATGGCGAACAGGACCGGGGCGACCGCGAGGTCCTGGAACAGCAGCACGGCGAAGCTCGCCCGGCCGGCCGGCGCGTTGAGCCGCTTCTGCTCGGCCAGCACCGGCAGCACCACGGCGGTGGAGGAGAGGGCGAGCCCGATGCCGACGATGGCCGCGCCGGCCAGCGGCACCTTCAATCCGAACAGGATCGCGCCGATCACCAGGGCGGAGCAGACCACCTGGATCGAGCCGAGGCCGAAGACGAGGCGGCGCAGGGTGCGCAGGCGCTCCCACGACAGCTCGACGCCGATCATGAACATCAGGAAGATCACGCCGAACTCGGCGAGATGCGCGATCTCCGTGCGGTTGCCGATGGTGAAGAGCGAGACCCAGTGGTGCTGGTCGGCGAAGCGACCGAGGCCGAACGGCCCGAGCAGGGCGCCCGCGCCGATGAAGCCCAGCACCGGGCTGATCCGCAGCCGATGGAACAGCGGCACCACGATGCCGGCCGTCACCAGGAACAGGATCGCTTCCTTGTAGGAGCCGGCGTGGAGCTCGGGCATGTCGGTCGGGTTCGAACCTCGGCGGGCGGGGCCGGGGGCGGAGGACCCGGCGGTCGCTCAGGGCATCCCATGCCCCGGCCCCCGCGGCAACCGCCGATGCGGGCCGGGTGCGGCTTTTCTGCCACCCCGCCCGGGTTCCGGTGGATTGCGGCGCGGTGGCCCAAATTCGGCACAATGCCCGCATAACGCAGGCCGTTAACGAAGGCTTAAAGTCCAAGCCCTCCGTCGCGTACGAGACCTCGGGACCCCTCATGCCGAAGACATCGCCCAGCCGGGAGGTCCAGCGCGAGCGCCGCGCCTGGGCGCTCGAATCCCATCGCTGGAAGCACGAGCGGGACGTCGAGAAGGGCTATCGGATCAAGTGGGGCTATGTCGGGATCGCCTATCTCGTCGAGTTCATGATCATCGGCGCCTCGCTCGCCGGCGCGTGGCTGTTCGCCGGCGTCTACAGCGACGGGGACGCCCACGCCTTCTACTTCATGCTGCTCGCGCCCCTGGTCTACGCGGCGGTGGAGCTCTGCCGGGTGCCCCTCGGCATCCTGGCGCGGACGCAGCGCTCCTACTTCATCCGCGCGCTCGCGGTCGTGGGCATCATCTTCGCGGCGGGCGTGACCACCAAGTCGGTGTCGCAGCTCGGCGAGATGATGTTCCATCCCCGCCTGATGGAGGCCGCCCGTACCAAGACGGCGCTGAAGGACGCGCAGGCCGACCGGGCCACCATCGACACCCGCATCGCCGCCGCCGACGCCCGGGTGCAGCAGTACACGACCGAGCTCGAGCAGATCGAGAAGCGCTCCGCCGACAACGCCGCCCAGCTCGCCGCGCTGCCCGCCCAGCGCTGCGAGAAGGTGTTCGGCACCAACAGCCGCGGCGTGCGCTACCAGAACCTGAAATGCGTCACCGACCCGCGCACGCAGACGCTCGCGGCCGGCGTGGCCAAGGCGGGGGCCGACCGCACGGCACTGACCAAGGACCTCGAGGAGGCCCGCAAGGCCCGCGCCGGCCTCGACCGCGGCGCCGCCGACCGGCGCGTGGCCGATGCCGAGCAGAGCTACCGGAACGCGGTCAACCGCTCCCAGCTCCACTCCTTCACGGCCATGGTCTACGGCGTCGATCCCATCGACGTGAGCGACGCCCAGGTCCACGCCTTCCTGCGCATCTTCGTGTTCGTCCCGGCCCTGTGCGCCGCCTTCGCCTCGACGATCCTGGCCCTCTGCGCGGTCTCGGTGCGCAAGACCTTCATGGACGAGGACGACCTCGGCGCGACCATCGATCCGGCCGCGACCCCCTACCTCCTCGACCAGATCACCGACGGCCTCCGCCAGGAGATGGGCCTCGCGCGCGGGCAGGCGCCCCGCGAGGCCGCCAGCGGCGCCGTGATCCCCCTCGATCGGCGCCAGCCCGCCGTCACAGCCAGCGCCGGAGCCGGGGCATGACCATCCACGCCGTAGGCACCCCCGAGAACGTGGTTCTCGCCCAGAGCGTCAACGGCCGCCTGCGGGCCGAGGCCCGCATGATCGCGGCGCGGGCCTTCCTCCTCCGCGCCGCGGGGGCGGGCCTCTTCGCGGCGCTGCTCGGCATCGGCATCGGCGCGGGCGCCTTCGGCTGGGCCTATCTGCAGCAGTACGAATCCGCCGCCGAGAGGATCGCCCAGGTGATGCAGGCGGCGCTCGCCAACGTCACCCTCAAGACCAAGGGCGAGGTCACCCTCACCGACAACGTGCTGCGGCTCGACCAGCCGGCCGCCCAGTCCAAGCCCGATTTCGCCTCCGTGGTCGCGAACCAGAAGGACGACGGCAACGCGGCGGTGCGCACCACCTTCACCGTGTTCAAGGCGGTGCCCTACCTCGACGGCAACATCGTCACCGGCTGGCAGTTCAAGGGCGACGAGAAGCAGCCGGAGTCGCAGTACTGCTACTTCTCGCATCCGCAGAAGTTCGGCAGCGACGTGCTGACCCAGATCAACATCGCCATCAACGGGCAGGTCGCCCCGCAGACGAACTCCGAACTCGATCTGAAGAAGCTCTCCAAGAGCTGCATCTGGTTCGACGCGAAGAAGGTCTGATACGATCTCCGCCTGATCGAAGCGGGGTTCGTATCGACCGAGCCGGCGCGGCGCGTGAGCGAAGCCCAGATCCGCCAGCCCGAAGGGATCAATCGGATCTGGTATGAGATCGAAAGGGTCGATCGGTCCGTGAGAGCCCGCGCCGTCGTCCCGGGGCCGCGGAGCGGAGCCCGGGATCCATGCCCGCCGAGAAGGCGAGGTGGGCAACGACGGTGCTCATAGGTTCCGGGCTCGCCTCCGGCGCCCCGGAACGACGGCGGTGAGGCCGGTATCGTGCTGGCAGATCGCGAGCGCATGGCCCCGCTCCGACCCGCTTTCCCGATGCCGCAGGTCGGATCAGGGGCGAGGCCGCGCTGGCCCGGCCCGATCGACGCGCCGCGTGCAGGTCCGGGCGAACCGATCGTCGCGTTCGTCCATGGACGGGCGGCAGCGGCGTATGGGCCTGCGTTAACCCTTCGCTAACCACGATCCGAAAAACATCCTGCAACGCCGCGGATGCGGCATGCGGGCGGTGACGATGATCGCGGTTCTGGCGCTGGCGGGTATGCCGATCCTCCTCATGGGCGTCGCCCTGCTCAGCGATGCCGTGCTCCGGCGCCATCCGCGCAAGGACGACCTCTGGCAGCTGCCGAAGGTCTCCTCCCTCGGCACCGTGCTCCCGCGCCGCCCCTGAGGCCGGCGGCCGGGGCGGCCCTTCGGCTTGCCCCGCCGCGCCGTGCAGCCTAACTCGGGGCGGTTCGACCGAGCAGGCAGGGCCGCGATGCGCTTCACCGGAACCGAGACCTACGTCGCGACGCCCGATCTCACCGCGGCGGTCAACGCCGCCATCGTCCTGGAGCGCCCGCTCCTGGTGAAGGGCGAGCCCGGCACAGGCAAGACCGTGCTCGCGGAGGAGATCGCCAAGAGCCTAGGCGCCGAGCTCCTCACCTGGAACGTGAAATCCACCACCAAGGCGCAGCAGGGGCTCTACGAGTACGACGCCGTCTCGCGCCTGCGCGATTCACAGCTCGGCGATCCCCGCGTCTCGGACATCGCCAACTACATCCGCCGCGGCAAGCTCTGGGACGCCTTCGCGGCCGAGGCGCGGCCGGTCCTGCTCATCGACGAGATCGACAAGGCCGACATCGAGTTCCCGAACGACCTGCTCACCGAACTCGACCGGATGGAGTTCCACGTCTACGAGACCGGCGAGACCGTGAAGGCGCGCCGCCGCCCGGTCGTCATCATCACCTCGAACAACGAGAAGGAACTGCCGGACGCGTTCCTGCGGCGGTGCTTCTTCCACTACATCCGCTTCCCCGATGCCGAGACCCTGCGGCGCATCGTCGAGGTGCACTATCCGGGCATCAAGCACCGGCTGGTCGAGGAGGCGCTGCGCGTCTTCCTGGAGACCCGGGAGGTGCCCGGCCTGCGCAAGAAGCCCTCGACCTCGGAGCTTCTCGATTGGCTCAAGCTCCTCGTCTCCGAGGATATCGGCCCCGAGACCCTGCGGGAGCGCGACGAGCGCAAGCTGATCCCGCCGCTGCACGGGGCACTCCTGAAGAACGAGCAGGATGTCGGCCTGTTCGAGAAGCTCGCCTTCATGATGCGGCGCGAGAGCCGCGGCTAGGGCGCTCGCCGCCGCGCTGGATGCCGGCTCGACGCGAAGAGTGCGCGTCGAAACAAGGGCTTGGAACCGTTCCCGATTGCAACGCGAGCGGGAACGGCTCTAGGAACGCCCCTTGCCTGAACGCTTCCCGCGAGATGCGCTGGCAACCTGCCCGCCCTCTCCCACCCCGCACGACAGGGGCGCGGTCGCCGCGTCCCACCGGACCCCGACCCGGACTTAGGATCACACGACGATGCGACGCCTGCTCCTCCTCCGCCATGCCAAGTCCGAGCACCCGGTCGGCGTGGCCGATCACGACCGTCCCCTGAACCCGCGCGGGCAGGCCGCCGCGCCGCGGATGGGCGCCTACATCGCGGAGGCCGGCCTGCGCCCGGACCATGTGCTGGTCTCCTCGGCCCGTCGCACCCTCGACACCTGGGAGGGCGCGCGCGGCCCGCTCCAGGGCAATCCCGGCGAGGCCTCCGGCGCCCTCTACGAGGCGGGGGCGCCGCGGATCCTCGACGTGGTGCGCGGGGCTCCCGACAGCGCTGGCACGCTCCTCGTCGTCGGGCACAATCCCGGCCTGCAGGACTTCGCCGTGGAGATCATCGGCGCGGGCAAGAAGGGCGACCGCAAGCGCCTCGCCATCCAGTTCCCTACGGCGGCGCTCGCCGTGATCGATTTCGAGGCGGCGTCCTGGTCCGAGATCGCCTGGGGCACCGGCAGCCTCGAACGCTTCGTGCGGCCGAAGGACATCGACCCCGAGGCCGGGGAGGACTGACGACCGCGCCTGCCGATCGCGTCGCGAGCGGGGAGGCCGGGTCCGCCTCAGCGCGTCATCCTGGACATCAGATCCAGGATGACGCGCTAGGTTCTTGGTTTTGCATCGTCCCGAAAGCCGGCAACCGCCTTTCGGGACGATGCTCTATCTCTCTGTGGTCGCACGATGATTTCGGAAAACCGGATTCCACTTTTCCGCATCGTGCTCTAGCCCGCGGCGACGGCGCGCTCGCTCCGCGCCGCCGGCACCGGGCTGCCGGGCACGAAGGCGTCGAAGGCCGCCCAGAAATCCTGCCGGATCGTGTCGCGCTCGTGCAGGATCTCGTGCCGGGCATCGGGCAGGACGAGGATGTCGCCGGACTTCATCGCCGCCGCGAAGCGCTCGGCGGCCGCCGTCCCGCAGACGGGGTCGGCCCCGGCCCCGAGGATCAGCGTCGGCACCGTGATGCGGGCCGGCACCCGCGGGTCGCGCAGGCGCGCCATGGCGCGGAAGGCGGCGGCGAGCCAGGCGACGGTCGGGTCGCCCACCGCGCCCGCGCCCACGTCCCGCGCGGCCTCGGCGTTGCGGGCGTAGCGGACGGGATCGCGCGAGAGCCGGTTGCCGGGAAACGGCATGGTGGCGATGGAGGCGCCCGGATCGTGCGGGATGTAGCGCCGCCCGGTCACCATGCCGACGAGGCCCAGCAGCGTCGGGAAGGGCATCACCCGCGACAGCCGCGGCACGAAGCAGCGGCCGAGCCCGAGGGCCTGGAGGCCGCGCGCCAGGGCCGAGGCGCCCGCCGGCCACGTCACCATCCGGATCGACAGCATCGGCGCCACGGTGACGATGCGGGAGAAGGGCAGCCAGCCGTCGAGGGCGCCGGTGAGGGCCACGCAGCCCCCCATGGAGTGGGCGAGGCAGTAGTACGGCTCCGGCATCAGCGGAACGAGCACGCTCTCGGCGACCGCCTGCACGTCGAGGCGGTAATCGTCGAAGCGGGCGACGTGGCCCTTGCGCGGATCCGTGACCTGCCGGCACGACTGGCCCTGTCCGCGCCAGTCGAAGGCGACGACGCCGAAGCCGCGGGCGAGCAGGTCGCGGACGGTCTCGTAGTACTTCTCGATGAATTCCGCCCGCCCCTGGAGCAGGCAGACGGTGCCCCGGCCGCTCCGGCCGCTGGCGCGCCAGTAGACGGCGCGCAATTCGCAGCCGTCGCGGGTGCGCACGGGCACGAGGATGCCGCCGGGGGGCGCCGCGTTGTCCGGGGTCGAACCGAGGGTCAGCATGCGGCTCTCAGGGGTGTGGGGCGGGCAGCGAAAAAATCTGCACGGCAAGCATCGCGGAAGGCTTCGCGGGTCTTGAACGGGGGTGGAGGCGCTCCGATATCGCTCTCGTGCCGGCCAGACGGCGGCACGACAAGGTCCGGCCCGCGGGCGGACCTGCGTGAATGTAGATGAGCATGTTGCTCCACGGAGGATATGTCATGCGTCAGTTCGATCTTGCGCCCCTCTACCGTTCCACGGTCGGTTTCGACCGTCTCTTCTCGGCCCTCGACCAGCTGGTCAGCGCCGAGACCGCCCCGAGCTATCCGCCCTACAACATCGAGCGCACCGGCGAGAACGCGTACCGGATCACCGTCGCGGTCGCCGGCTTCACCGAGGCCGATCTCGCGATCGAGGTCAAGGAGAACGCGCTGACCCTGAAGGGCGAGCGCAAGCCGCAGGCCGAGCGGTACGGGGAGTTCCTGCACCAGGGCATCGCCGCCCGCGGCTTCGAGCGCCGCTTCCAGCTCGCCGACTACGTCCAGGTGACGGGCGCGGCCCTGGAGAACGGCCTCCTCCACATCGATCTCGTCCGCGAGATTCCGGAGGCCAAGAAGCCCCGCCAGATCCAGATCGCCACGGGCCGCGCGGCCCCGACGATCACGGGCGAGGTCCAGCAGGCCGCCTGAACGCCAGGCACCGTATGAAGGAGCGCCCCGGCCGCCGGCCGGGGCGTTTCCGCGTCCTGGCCTCAGTAATCGCCCGGCCAGTCGGTCGCGCCCGGCTCGAAGCAGGTATAGCCCACGAAGCAGCGCGGGTTGTCCCGCGTCGGCGCGAAGGCCGCCTTGGTGAACTCGGTGGGTGCGCAGAAGCCGCGGTCGCGCACGAAGCGGTCGTAGGTCGGTCCGCCCGTGCCGAGGACGATGCCGCCGGCCCGCGCCACCGTGCCCCGCGCCTGGCCGCAGGTCAGCGCCGTGGTGTCCGGCCGGCCTTGCGCCTGGGCGGGGCCCGCCGCGAGCGCGAGCAGGGCGAGGGCGTAGAGACGGGATGTCCTGGAACGAGGCATCATGGGCTGCACTCCCGGCGGTCGCACCCCGGGAGAACGCGCCGTGGCGCCCGATGTTCGGGCGGAGGCCGCTCAGAGGTCGCCCAGGACCAGCTGGCCCTGGTTGCCGCGCTTCGGCGCGGGCCGGCGCTCCTTGGCCGCGGCCTTGCGCGGCTTCGCCCGCGGCTCGCCGCGCATCCGCGCCTTGGCCTTGTCGCGCGCCACGGCCTCGGGCGCCTCGGGATCGTCGCTGAGCCACTTGCCGCGCTTGATCACCTCGTTCACCCGGCCCTGGTTCACCCCCACCTTGAAGGCGATCTCCTGCTGGGTCATGCCGGTGGTGGCGTGCAGGTCGAGGATGGCGCGGGCGAGCTCCGGCGTCATCTTCTGCCCGGTGAGGCGCCGGGCCGGCTTCACGGTGCGGGTGGCGCGGTCGCGCTCGCGCAGGCGCTCCAGCAGGGCGAGCGCCATGTTCATGCCGTGCTCGCGCAGGGCCTCCTCGAATTCCTTCAGCGTCGCCATCGTCGGCCTCTCCGGCGGGGCTTGCGGGCGCCCGGAACATCCAACGAACGTGCCGGATCGCGCACCGGTTGCGCAACCCGGGGGCGCCGGCCGGCCCGCCGGTGAGGGGAGCGCACCCGCCGTCATCCACCGCTAAATCGCCGCCCTGGCCTCGCGCCCGGTGGTCGGCTACACGGCGAGACCGATCACGCGCCAGGGATCCCCAGCCGACATGATCAGCCCGATCCACACCGTCTCCGCGGCCGAGATGCAGGCCGGCCGCTCGCTTGCCGGGGCGCTGGAGGACGGCGCGGTGCTGCTCTTCCCCGATCTCGACTTTCCCTTCAGCGATTTCGAGCGGCGCTTCGTCGAGCGCCCCTTCGCGGACGGGAAGGCCAAGAACGTCAACATCCGCGGCGCCGGGGCGGAATTGCGCGGGGCGGCCGGCAGCCCGGAGGAGCAGGAGGCCCTGCGCCAGCTCCTGATCCGCTACCGCCGATTCTCGGAAGAGCTGATCGCCCGCGTCCTGCCCGACTACGCCGGCCGGATCAGCTTCGCCGGCACCTCCTACCGCCCCTTCGAGGTCGACAAGCGCAAGATGAGCTGGCGGCGCGACGACACGCGCCTGCACGTGGACGCCTTCCCCTCCAACCCGATCGGCGAGAAGCGCATCCTGCGGGTGTTCCGCAACATCAACCCGAGCGGCCTCACCCGGCACTGGCGGGTGGGCGAGGATTTCGGCGCGATGGCCGACAAGTTCCTGCCGAAGCTGCCGGGCTATTCCCCGCTCTCCGCGCGGCTGCTCGCGGCCCTGCGCATCACGAAGGCGCGCCGCTCCGAGTACGACCACCTGATGCTGCACCTGCACGACGCCCTGAAGCAGGACGAGACCTACCAGAAGGACGCCCCGCAGGCCGAGGTGCATTTCCAGCCCGGCCAGACCTGGGTGACCTTCTCGGACCTCGTGATGCACGGGGCCATGGGCGGCCGCTACATGCTGGAGCAGACCGCCTACCTGCCGGTGGCCGCCCAGGCCGACCCCGACAAGAGCCCGCAGCGCATCCTGGCGCGCAAGCTCGGCCGTCCCCTTCGATAGGAGTGCGTGTGATGATCCTCGAGATCGCGCAGATCGACGTGAAACCCGGCATGGAGGCCGAGTTCGAGGCCGGCATCGCCAGGGCCTCGGAGATCTTCCGGGCCGCCGAGGGCTGCGTCAGCTTCAACGTCCGCCGCTCGGTGGAGAAGCCGCAGCGCTACCGCCTGCTCATCGAGTGGGAGACGCTGGAGGCCCATACCCGGGACTTCACCGGCTCGCAGGCCTGGAAGGATTACCGCGCCATCGTCTCCCCCTGCTTCGAGGGGCCCCCGAGCGTCGAGCACACGGAACTGGTGCTGAGCGCCTTCTGAAGCCCGGACGGGATCACGATCCATGGCGAACCGGCCCCTCCGCATCGGTACCCGCGGCAGCCCGATGGCGCTCGCCCAGACCGGCATGGTCCGCGACCGCATCGTCGCGGCCAATCCCGGCCTGGAGACCGAGATCGTCGTCATCACCACGGTGGCCGACAAGATCCTCGACCGGCCGCTCTCGGAGATCGGCGGCAAGGGCCTGTTCACGAAGGAACTGGAACAGGCGCTGTTCGCCGATCAGGTGGACGTCGCCGTCCACTCCATGAAGGACGTGGAGACCTGGCTGCCGGACGGCCTCGTCATCGCCTGCATCCTGGAGCGGGACGATCCGCGCGATGCCTTCCTCTCGCCCCACGCCGCCGACCTCGCCGGGCTGAAGCCGGGGGCGCGGGTCGGCACCTCCTCCCTCAGGCGGGGGGCGCAGGTGCTGATGCAGCGGCCGGACCTCAGCATCGTGCCCTTGCGCGGCAACGCCAATACCCGCATGCGCAAGCTGGAGGCGGGGGAGTGCGACGCGACGCTCCTGGCGCTGGCCGGCCTGCAGCGCCTCGGCTTGGAGGACATGGCGCGCAGCGTCATCCCCACCGGGGCGATGCTGCCGGCCGTGGCCCAGGGTGCCCTCGGCATCGAGTGCCGGGCGCAGGACGAGGCCGTGCGGGCCCTCCTCGCGCCGGTGGCCTGCGCCACCACCACGACGGCAGTCGGCGCCGAGCGGGCGCTGCTGGCCGAGCTCGACGGCTCGTGCCGGACCCCCATCGCCGCCCTGGCGCGCATCGACGGGGACGTGCTGAGCCTCGACGGGCTCCTCTTCCTGCCGGACGGCAGCCGGCACTGGGCGGTATCGCGCTCGGGCTCCGCGTCCGACTGGGAGGCCATCGGCCGCGAGGCCGGCGCGGCCCTGAAATCCGCGGCCGGCGACACCTATACCCGCGACCTGCAGTAGCCGGCCACGCGGCACCGGGCCGGCCCGATACCGCCGCCGGTCGATCGCTCGGCCGAGACCGTCGCCCCGTCCCAGGACCCGCGTCGACCGCGGCGGGGCTTGCGGCGCGCCGTCCGGGTTCCTACTAGTTAGGATCCTAACTAACAGGATGGTGCCATGTCGGAAGCCCTCGTCGTCCTCGCGCGGATCACGCCCCGGCCCGAACATCTCGACGCCGCGCGGCAGGCCGTGCTCGGCATCGTGCCGGCGACGCGCGCCGAGCCCGGATGCCGGGTGTTCACGCTGCACGAAGGTCGGGACGGGGACGGACGCCTCTACCTCTACGAGGTCTGGGAGGACGAGGCCGCCCTCGCGGCCCATCACGCTCAGCCCTACACGCGCGCCGTCTTCGACAGCTACCGCACGTGGCTGTCCGAGCCGGTGGAGATCACCCGGCTGCGCGCGCTCGGGCCGGCGACCGCATGTTCTTCCTGAAAGACCTCCCGACCGGGCAGATGCTCCGGGCCTATCACGACCGCTTCCCGGAAATGGAGACCCGCGCCGTCGAGGACGCGCTCCGGCTCCTCAGGCGCGCGAGCCTGCTCATGCGCGAGCTCGAAGCCTATTTCGCCGCCCACGCGCTCTCGCAGACCCGCTTCCTGGTCCTGATCGTCATCGACCGCGAGCCCGACCGGGACAGCCTGCTGCCCAGCGAGATCGCGGACCGCCTGGACGTCTCGCGCCCGGTGGTGACGGAGACGATCAGGACCCTGGAGAAGGCCGGCCTCCTCGGCATCCGGGGCGGCCGGGACGCCCGGACGAAGCAGGTCTTCCTCACGCCGCGGGGCCGGGACGTCCTCGCCGCGCTGCTGCCGGGCTATTTCGCCCTGATCGGCGCGTTCATGGGGCGGGAGGCGCCGTGAGGCCGGCGGTCGCGAGGCGCACGGCGCCGCCCTACTGGAAGGCCGCGCCCCCGCCCTCCACCAGGGCGGCGAGGCTCATCCCGTGGGCGCGCACGAGGTTCTCGGCGCCGGCGGCGTCCCGGGCGGCGAGCGCCGCGATGATGGCGCGGTGCTCCCGCCTCGAATGCGCGGTGCGGGGCCCGTCCTCCAGGGCGCGGTTGCGGACGCTGCGCACGTGCATGGCGAGGTTGCCGGCCAGTTCCGCGATCACCGGGCAGCCGCTCAAGGCGATGATCGTCTGGTGGAAGCGGAGGTTGGCCCGCGCGTAGGATCCCGCGGCCTCGGGCGGCGGCGGATCGTAGAACTCGGGAAAGGCGGCGGGCAGGGCGCCGAGCTGTGCCGGGCTCGCCCGTCCGCAGGCGAGCCGGGCGGCCATGCCCTCCAGCGCCGCCCAGGCGTGGAGGATGTCGACGATCTCGGCCCGGCTGCGCCGGACCACGAAGACGCCGCGGCGGGCCTCGCAGCGCACGAAGCCCTCCTGCTCCAGCACCATCAGCGCCTCGCGCACGGGGGTGCGGCTCACCCCGAGGTCGCGGGAGAGGCGCCTGGCGTCGAGCCGGACCGCCTCGGGCTGCGCGTAGATGTCGAGGGCGGTGAGCGCGTCCTTGATCGCCCGGTAGGCGAGGGTGCTCAGGGAGGCGTTCGCCGGCAGGGGTGCCAGGGCGAGGGTCTCGCCGTCCTCCATCGACTGCTGACTCCCGCCGGCCCCGTCACCGGAAGGTTGGTATACGACATTCCAGGTGTCAACGCCGGGCGTCGGGTTCCGGCGACAGGGCGCGCAGCTTGAGCTGGTCGATGGACCAGAGCCAAGTGCCGTCCTCCTGCGCGCGGGCGACCTCCATGGAGATCACGCCGTTGGGCAGGCGCGCGCAGGTCAGGGCGACGTCGCCGTTGCGGATCGCGGGCGGGGTGTCCGGCATCGGGAAGTCCGAGCGGCGGCCGAGAAGGTCGGCGTAGAAACCGCGGATCGCCTCCCGCCCGGTCGCCACCACGTCGCCCACCGCCAGCACCGCCTCCGGCTCGTAGAGGGCGACCAGTCCCTCGACATCGCCGGCATTGGCCCGCTCGTTGAACAGCCGCGCCAGATCCTCCGGCACGCGGGCCGGGGCGCGGTCGGGTCGTGCGGTGGTCTCGGTCATGGGTTCTGCTCCCTGTTCGGCCCGGCGATTCCGGCCGTTGCTGCTCTCGGTGGTCCTGGACTCCGGGGGAGGGCGCCTCAGCGCAGCCGCCGGCCGGCCGAATCGGTTACGCCGACCGAGACCGGCACGCCGGCCTTCACGCTCTCCGACACGGTGCAGAAGCGCTCGAACTGCGCGAGCACGCGGTCGATCCGGTCGAGGTCGCCGGCTTCCGCGCCGAGGGCGATCTCCACCGCGATGCCCTGAACGCGCAGGCGGCCCTCCGCGTTGCGGCCGATCTCGGCCCGCGCCTGGGCGGTGATCCCGTGCGCCTCCTGCCTGTACTTGCCCAGGGCGAACACGAAGCTCGCGCACAGGCAGTTGGCGACGGCGGCGATCAGCATCTGCTCGGGAAAGGGCCCCGTGCCGCCGCCGATGGGCTCCGCCTCGTCGGCGAGCAGGGGCGGCAGATCCGCGCCGAAATCGACCTCGAAGCGGTAGGCGGACAATTGCCGCAAGCTCACGCGCGGTCCTGCTTCCATCGCTTCCCGGCCTCCCGACATCCCGGCTCGCGCGGGCTTCGGATCGACAAGGCGCGGGGCGGCCATACGATCCCGGCCCCCACCGCATCCGCTGCCGATCCGGCGCCGCCGCGCGGATCAGACGGACCGATCTGTAACCCGCGATCGGATCGGGGGGTTGACCGGTCTACGCCATTTGGCATACCACATACCATTATGAAATGTCAGCCGATTCCGGTCTGACGACGGAATGGCCGGGGCGATCCGGCCCGACCCACGACGAGCGCGCGTTCGGGATTGGCCAGCCGGCTCCCGGGCGCGCCGGGAGCCGGGCGCAGGCCCGGCCCGCATCTCCGCAATCGATGAGAACGGGAGCGGCGTGTCATGACCTCGAACATCGATTTCGCCGCGATCGTCGCCGCCTCCGGGGACGCCGTGATCGTGTCCGATCCGGCCGGGATCATCACGGTGTGGAGCCCGGCCGCCGAGCGCATCTTCGGCTTCGGCGCGGCGGAGGCCCTCGGCCAGAGCCTCGACCTGATCACGCCGGAGCGCCACCAGCGCCGGCACTGGCAGGGCTACCACGAGACCATGCGCACGGGCGTGACGCGCTACGGCGCCGAGGTGCTGCGCGTCCCGGCCGTGCACAAGGAGGGCCGCCCCCTGTCGATCGCCTTCACGGTGGGCATGGTCACCGACGCGGCGGGTGCCGTCACCGGCATCGTCGCGGTGATCCGCGACGACACCGCCCGCTGGGAAGAGGACCGCCGGCTGCGCCGCCGTCTGGCGGAACTCGAGGCCGAGGCCGCCGCGACGGTCTGAGCCCGCTCAAGAGATAAGAGCAACAAGAACAACAGTTTCCAAGTCTGAAACCTGGAATTTTAGGGAGAACGACACGATGAGCAAACCGCTCGAGGGTATCAAGATCATCGATTTCACGCACGTCCAGGCCGGTCCGGCCTGCACGCAGCTCCTCGCCTGGTTCGGCGCGGACGTGATCAAGGTCGAGCGCCCGGGCGCGGGCGACGTGACCCGCACGCAGCTCCGCCACGTGGACGACGCCGACGCGCTCTACTTCACGATGCTGAACTCCAACAAGCGCTCGCTGACCCTCGACACCAAGACGCCGGCCGGCAAGGAAGTCCTGGAGAAGCTCATCCAGGAATCGGACGTCATGGTCGAGAATTTCGGCCCCGGCGCCCTCGACCGCATGGGCTTCTCCTGGGCCCGCATCCAGGAGCTGAATTCCGGCATGATCCTGGCGTCGGTGAAGGGCTTCTCGGACGGGCACCACTACGAGGACCTGAAGGTCTACGAGAACGTGGCCCAGTGCGCGGGCGGCGCCGCCTCCACCACGGGCTTCTGGGACGGCCCCCCCACCGTGTCGGCGGCCGCCCTCGGCGACTCGAACACCGGCATGCATCTGGCCATCGGCATCCTCACGGCGCTCCACCAGAAGAACAGGACCGGCAAGGGCCAGAAGGTCGCCGTGTCGATGCAGGACTCGGTGATCAACCTCTGCCGCGTGAAGCTGCGCGACCAGCAGCGCCTCGACGCGCTGGGCTACCTCGAGGAGTATCCCCAGTACCCGCACGGGACCTTCTCCGACGTGGTGCCGCGCGGCGGCAACGCGGGCGGCGGCGGCCAGCCGGGCTGGGTGCTGAAGTGCAAGGGCTGGCAGTCGGACCCGAACGCCTACATCTACTTCACGATCCAGGGCCATGCCTGGGCCCCGATCTGCAAGGCGCTCGGCAAGCCGGAGTGGATCGACGATCCGGCCTACAACACCCCCCGCGCCCGCCAGGACAAGATCTTCGAGATCTTCGCCACCATCGAGGACTGGCTGTCCGACAAGACCAAGTTCGAGGCCGTCGACATCCTGCGCAAGTTCGACATCCCCTGCGCGCCGGTCCTGACGATGAAGGAGATCGCCGACGATCCGTCCCTGCGCGCCAGCGGCACCATCGTCGAGGTCCCGCATCCGAAGCTCGGCTCGTACCTGACCGTCGGAAGCCCGATCAAGTTCTCCGACATGAACGTCGAGGTGAAGGCCTCGCCGCTGCTGGGCGAGCACACCGACGACGTGCTGAAGGACCTCGGCTACACCCAGGAGCAGATCGCCGCCCTGCACGAGGCGCGCGCCGTCTGAGCCCCCTGCCGCATAGCGGTCCGCCGCCCTCGCCATCCGGGCCTCGTGCCCGGACGGTCGAGAGCGGGTAGGAGGACAGCCCGTCGAGGAGGCGGCGCGCCCGGCGGGTTGCGCCGCCTTCGTCCGTTTTCAGGCCCCGTCTCGCTCCCGGATACCCGCATGCGCTTCAGCCTGCGCCACCTCGTCCCCGATCTCGCGCCGGTGAGCCCGCGCGAGCGGATCCGCTCCGCCGCGGGCGCGCTGCTGGGCATCCTGGCCACCGCCCTGGTCAGCCGCGCGGCGCTGGGGCCGGAGGCCGGCCTTCCGAGCCTGATCGCGCCGATGGGCGCCTCGGCGGTGCTGCTCTTCGCGGTGCCGGCCAGCCCCCTCGCCCAGCCCTGGTCGATCCTCGGCGGCAACCTGATCGCGAGCCTCGTCGGCGTCACCGCCGGGCGCCTCGTGGCCGATCCGGCGCTGGCCGCGGCGCTCGCCGTCGGATGCGCCATCGCCCTGATGGCGCTCGCCCGCTGCCTGCACCCCCCGAGCGGCGCGGTGGCCCTCACCGCGGTGCTCGGCGGCTCCGCGATCCACGATCTCGGCTACGGCTTCGTGCTCTGGCCGGTGGGCGGGAACTCCCTGCTGCTGCTCGCCGCCGCTCTCCTGTTCAACAACCTCACCGGCCGCACCTACCCGCACGTGCCGGCCCGGCCGATGACCGGCCACGGCACCGCGGACCCGCCGCCGGCCGGCCGCGTGGGCGCCTCCTCGGCCGATCTCGACGCGGTGCTGGCCGAGTACGGCCAGGTGCTCGACGTGGGCCGCGCCGACCTCGAAGCCATCCTGCGCGAGGCGCAGCTGCGCTCCTACCGGCGCCGCTCGGGCGGCACCACCTGCGGGCAGATCATGTCGCGGGACGTGGTGGCCGTGGCGCCGGAGGCCCCCTTGCGCGAGGCGCTGGACCTCCTGCGGCGCCACCGCATCAAGGTCCTGCCGGTCACCGACGAGCGGGCGCAGGTGCTCGGCATCGTCACGCAGACCGACATCCTGGACAAGGCGGTCTGGGACGGCGGCGGCCCGCGCATCGGCCTCGCCCGGCGCCTGCGCCTCACCGCGATGCGCGGACGGGCACCCTACGGCAGCGTCGAGGACATCATGACGACTCCGGTGGAGACGGTGCGGCCGGATATGACCATCGCCGAGGCGGTGCTGCGCATGTCGGACCACGCCCTGCACCACCTGCCGGTGGTGGACGGGCGCGGCAACCTCGCGGGCATCGTCTCCCAGTCGGACCTCGTGGCGGCGCTCCTCGCCGACGCGGCCGAGAAGGCGCCGGAGCCGGAATCCGCGGCGCCCGTCCTCGCCGCGCCGAACCCGGCTTGAGGGACCTCAACCCGCCGCGGCCTCGCCTTCCGCCGGATCGTCGAGGAAGAAGGAGACCGCCCGCGCCACCACGGCGGGGTCGTAGGCGTGCGGGCCCTCGTACTCCACATAGGTGAGGTCGTAGCCCGCCGCGCGGAGCTTGGCCGCGTGCACCCGCGCGCTGCGGTCGATGGGGATCTGGGTGTCCAGCCTGCCGTGCGACAGGAAGATGCGCGGTGCCCCGGCCTGCATCTGCACGGTGAGGAAGCCCGCCGAGGACACGATCACGTGGCTCGCGAGGTCGCCGTTGGTGATCCCCATGGACATGGCGTAGCTGCCGCCGTCCGAGTGCCCGGCGAAGGCGAGGCGGTGCGGATCGACGAGGAAGCGGTCGGCGACGTAGGCCAGGGCGTCGTCGAGACGCTCCCGGTCCGGCCCGTTGCCGGCGATCACGAGATCCCAGGTCGGGAACAGCGATTGCGGCGCGAGCAGGAGGAAGCCCCGCGCCCGGGCATGGCCCTCCAGCATCGGCAGGATGCGCTCGGCGCTGCCGCCGCCGCCGTGGAAGAGCACCACCAGGGGCGCGGGCTTCCGCGGATCGACCCCCTCCGGCACCACCAGCACGGCGTCGCGCTCGGGGAACAGGCCGAGATCGTGCCGGCCCGGCGCCAGCGGCTCCCGCCGCGGCAGGCGCGGGCGGAAGCTCAGACGGCCGGCGAGGCCGAGATCGAGCAGCGGGCCGTCGCCCATGGCGTTCTCCTGATGTCGTCCGCGGCGCGAGGACGTGTCGTTTCAGGCGCGCGGAGAGATCAGGCCTTCTTCTTCAGCTGGCTCTGGGGATTGAGGCTGCCGATATTGCCGCTCTCGCTGCCGGCCTGCGGATCGATCACCGCGTTGATGAGCGTCGGCTTGCCCGAATCCATCGCCTCGTCCACGGCGCGCTTCAGCTCGTCCGGGGTGGTGACGTTCACGCCCACGCCCCCGAAGGCCTCCATCATCCGGTCGTAGCGGGAATCCTTCACGAAGACGGTGGTGCCGGGATCGCGCCCGGTCGGGTCCGTGTCGGTGCCGCGGTAGATGCCGTTGTTGTTGAAGACCACGATGCAGACCGGCAGGTCGTAGCGGCAGATCGTCTCCACCTCCATGCCGGAGAAGCCGAAGGCCGAGTCGCCCTCGACCGCGAGAACCGGCTTGCCGGTCTCGATGGCCGCCGCGACGGCGAAGCCCATGCCGATGCCCATCACGCCCCAGGTGCCCACGTCCAGGCGCTTGCGCGGCTGGTACATGTCGATGACGCCGCGGGCGAGGTCGAGGGTGTTGGCGCCCTCGTTGACGAGGATCGCGTCCGGACGCTCCTTGATCACGGTCTTGAGGGCGCCGAGCGCGCCGTGGAAGTCCATCGGCGCCACGTTGCGACGGAGCTTCTGCTCCATCTTGGCGACGTTGGCCTCCTTCTTGGACTTCAGCGTGTCGAGCCAGGCGGCGGGCGGCGCCTGCCAGTCCTTGCCCATGCCGTCGAGGAGCGCCTGCACGCAGGAGCCGATATCGCCCACCACCGGCGCGACGATCTCGACGTTGGAGTCCATCTCCTTCGGCTCGATGTCGATCTGGATGAACTTCTTCGAGCCCGGCGCGCCCCAGGTCTTGCCCTTGCCGTGCGACAGGAGCCAGTTCAGGCGGGCGCCCACGAGCAGGACGACGTCGGAATCCTTGAGCGCCGTGGAGCGCGCCGCGCCCGCCGAGAGCGGGTGCGTGTCGGGCAGGAGGCCCTTGGCCATGCTCATCGGCACGTAGGGGATGCCGCTCTGCTCCACGAGCGCGCGCACCGCCTCGTCGCACTGCGCGTAGGCCGCGCCCTTGCCGAGCACGATCAGGGGGCGCTCTGCGGTCTTCAGCACGTCGAGGGCGCGACGGATCGCGTCCTCGCCGGGGCGCTGGGCCGGGGCCGGGTCGATCACCTTGACGAGGGACTTGGTACCCGCATCCGCGTCCATCACCTGCGAGAACAGCTTGGCGGGCAGGTCGAGATAGACGCCGCCGGGACGGCCCGAGCAGGCCGCGCGGATGGCGCGGGCCACGCCGATGCCGATGTCGCAGGCGTGCAGCACGCGGAAGGCGGCCTTGCAGAGCGGCTTGGCGACGGCGAGCTGGTCCATCTCCTCGTAGTCGCCCTGCTGCAGGTCGACGATCTCGCGCTCGGAGGAGCCCGAGATCAGGATCATCGGGAAGCAGTTCGTGGTGGCGTTGGCGAGCGCCGTCAGGCCGTTGAGGAAGCCCGGGGCCGAGACCGTGAGGCAGACGCCCGGCTTCTTGGTGAGGAAGCCCGCGATCGCGGCGGCGTTGCCCGCGTTCTGCTCGTGGCGGAAGGAGACCACGCGCATGCCGCGGCCTTGCGCGAGGCGGCCGAGATCGGTGATCGGGATGCCCGGAACGCCGTAGATCGTCTCGATGCCGTTGAGCTTCAGCGCGTCGATGACGAGGTTGAACCCGTCGGTGAGCTCCGGCTCCTCGGTGACCGCGCCCTCGCTCTCCGCTTGGCGCATCTCCTCGGTGAGGGTGTCGACGGTGCTCGCCGCGATGTCGGCGGTCGCGATGCGGTCGTTGGCGTTGCGGTCCATGGCGTTCTCCTTCCCTAACGTCTCTTGTTCGTGATCCGGCCGTCCCGGCGCGGCCGTGCCCGTGACGATGCCCGTGCGGCGCGCGGGGTCGCCCCAGGTCGGCGTCGCTGTCTCTCCCGCCCGTGATCTCGACTTCGCGGTCCCGACGGCCACGCTTTGCCTCGAAAACCTTCCGGCCGCGCGAAATCCACTGCCGGCGGACCCGGGAAGTGCTAGAGTAACGGGCGTACCACTTTCTGGTCGACGGTATACCAGAGGAAACTTGCGCAGATTCGCCGGGGGGTGTCAATCAATCCGGCACGAAACTGCAGCCCGATTGTCACTCCCTGCCCGCGCGGTCGGCACTTTGGTGCCGGGCCCCGACGCGCGCCGCGGTTCCGGTTCGACGGACGGATCGTCGCACCGCCTGCGGCGTTGGAACGGCGCCTGGATTTCCCGACGACGGAGGCGCCGCCATGGCCGCGGATGCAGAGAAGACCTCAGGAACGCCCACGGATGCCGACCTCGCGCCCGGCGAGCGGCTGGTCCGCACCAACGCGCTGCTGGCCGAGTGGGCGGCCTGCGCCGCGGCCGACAGCGCTCCGCTGATCGACCGCCTCGAAGGGCTCGGCTACCCCGTGCGCGGCAAGTCGCGGGAGGAGGTCGAGGCGATCCTGAAGGGGCCGCCCGCGCGGGCCTGAGGGCCCGCGATGCGCGTCGATCCGGAGACCTATGCCCATCTCTGCCGCACGGCCGCGGCGGTGGCGGAGCCCCTGCACGCGGCCTTCCTGCGCCTCGGGCCTATCGCTCTGCCGCCGGCCGGCCATGCCAGCGTGGCCGAGCGCCTCTTCCTCGAGGTCGTCAACCAGCAGCTCTCCACCCGCGCCGCCCTGGCGATCTGGGGGCGGATCGAGGCGGCGGCGGCGGAGCGGGGCTGCGCGGTCCGGGCCCTGTTCGCCGCCGATCCGGCGGGCGAGGCGGCCCTGCGCCTGCGCGCCTGCGGGGTCTCCGGCAACAAGGTGCGCGCGCTGCAGGCGATCCAGGCGGCCGACGAGGCGGGCCTGCTCGGCGCCGACCTCGCCGCCCTGCCCCATGGGGAGCGCAGCCGCCGGCTCTGCGCCATCCGCGGCGTCGGGCCCTGGACCGCCGACATGGTCGGCATCTTCCATTTCCTCGACCCCGACATCTGGCCCGTCGGCGACGTGGCCGCGGTGGGCAGCCTGCGCCGCCTCGCGGGCTGCACCGACACGCTCCCGGTCGCCGCCGCCTTCGCACCGTACCGGTCGCTGCTCGCCCGCTACATGTGGCTGAGCCGCGACACCCCGGCCTGAACCGTGGGCCGGACGATCCCCAACCATCCCCCGCGACGGCGGCAACCGAAACCGCCTCCACGACATTAAGACTTGACGAACCACGCGCATCCCATCATGCGCAGGCGTCCGTATCGGTTCGCGCGTCGCGCCTGCCGCACGGTCTCATTGGAACTACGAAACCCTATGCCCGACGACAGTAGTCGATCGACCACGCCGCCTGTGGCCGCCCGCGTGCACCGCGCCTGATCGATCGATCGGCTCGCCCGCGACCGGCCCCTGGCGGCTGGTCGCAAACGAGGTGAGCCATGTTTGTCTCGAACGTACCCTCCCGGCGTGCGGCGCGGCGCGCCGGTGCCCGCACCGACCACAGCGTGGTGGTGATCGCCTTCATGATGGCGCTGGTCTTCGTCCCCGTGCTCGGCATGCACGTGGCGATGCTGGATCTCGGCGGCGACATGTCCCTATCCGCCATGGCCGACAGCGTGGTCCAGATCGCCCGGCGCTTCGAGCGTCAGCCGGGCTGAACCGTCATCGCGGACGGTGCGGGAGAGCCCGCTCCGGCCCGCGACGGCGTTGACGGGACGGCCCGGGATGGCCGAAACGCGTGGCAATTCCGCCGAGGGAGCGCCGCCGTGTCCGACGACCGCCATCCGCCCGCCCGCTTCAACGCGGCGCGCTACTGCCTGGGCGCCAACGCGGCCGCGCGGCCCGACAAGACCGCCCTCGTCATGGTGGGGGAGGGCGGCGCGGTCGCGAGCCTCACCTTCGGCGAGGCCGACCGGGCCGTGCGCGGCATCGCGGCGGGCCTCCTCGCCCGCGGCCTGAAGCCCGGCGACCGGATCATGATCCGCATGGGCAACGAGGCCGATTACGTGCTGGTCTATTTCGGCGCGCTGGCCGCCGGCCTCGTGGCGCTGCCGTCCTCGCCCCAGCTCACGCCCGCCGAGGCCGCCTTCCTGATGGAGAATTCCGGCGCCGCCGCCGTCGCGGTGGCGAGCGGCTGCGCCGTCGATCCCGCGTCCCTCGCCGGGCGGATCCTCCTCGAACCCCGCGACATCGCCGCGATGAGGGCGGGCGAGCCGCTGCCCGACTACGCCGACACCGCCGCCGACGACCCGGCCACCCTCGTCTACACCTCCGGCACCACCAGCCGGCCGAAGGGGGTGCTGCACGCCCACCGCACCATCTACGGCCGCCGGCCCATGCTCGCCCACTGGCTCGGCCTCACCGAGGCCGACGTGATGCTGCATGCCGGCACCATGAACTGGACCTACACCCTCGGCGTCGGCATCACCGACCCCTGGGCGGCGGGCGCCACCGCGGTGCTCTACAACGGCCCGCGCGATCCGGGCGTTTGGCCCCGCCTCATCGCCGCCCACGGGGCCACCGTGTTCGCCGCGGTGCCGAGCCTCTACCGCCAGATCCTGAAATACGGCGATCTCACCGCCCACGACCTCTCGACCCTGCGCCACGGCTGCACGGCGGGCGAGGCCCTGCCCGGGGAGCTCCTGGAGACCTGGACGCGGGCGACGGGCAAGCCCCTCTACGAGGCGCTCGGCATGAGCGAGATCTCCACCTACGTGTCGAGCGGCCCGACGATCCCCGTGCGTCCCGGCTCGCCGGGGCGGCCGCAGCCCGGCCGCCGCGTGGCGATCCTGCCCGTGGACGGGCCGCACGAGCCCCTGCCTTCCGGGGAGATCGGCCTCCTCGCCGTCCACCGCTCCGAGCCGGGGCTGATGCTCGGCTACTGGAACCGGCCCGACGAGGAGACGCAGGTGCTGCGCGGGAACTGGTTCGTGGGCGGGGACCTCGCCCGGCTGGACGCGGACGGCTACCTCTGGTTCGAGGGCCGCAACGACGACCTGATGAACGCCATGGGCTACCGGGTCTCGCCCAACGAGGTGGAGGGCGTGCTGGCCACCCATCCGGACGTGGCCGAGGTCGGCGTCGCGGAGCTGCGCGTGCGCGCCGACGTCAGCGTGGTCTGCGGCTTCGTGGTGCTGCAGCCGGATGCCCGGCCCGACGCCGAGGTTCTCCTCGCCTGGTGCCGGGAGCGGCTGGCCGCCTACAAGTGCCCGCGCGAGATCCGCTTCCTCGATGCGCTGCCGCGCACGGCCAACGGCAAGGTGCAGCGCAAGCGCCTCGCCGAGGCCGTGAGCGCCTGAAGCTTGTGCGGACCCCGCGCGCCCGATAGGGCTCGCCGGGCCATGCCCCCGCTGCCTCTCTCCGTCTTCATCATCTGCAAGAACGAGGTCGACCGCATCGGCGCCACCATCCGGGCGGTGCGGGACCTGACGGACGACCTCGTCGTGGTCGATTCGGGCTCGACGGACGGGACGCAGGCCCTGGCCGAGAGCCTGGGCGCCCGGGTCCTCCACAACCCCTGGCCGGGCTACGGCCCGCAGAAGCGCTTCGCCGAGGAGCAGTGCCGCCACGTCTGGCTGCTGAACCTCGACGCCGACGAGGTGGTGCCCGCCGATCTCGCGGGCCGGATCCGCGCCCTGTTCGCCGCGGGCGAGCCGTCGCGCCCCGCCTGGCGCATCGGTATCGCCGAGATCTTCCCCGGCGAGCGCCGCCCGCACCCGCTCGCCTACACCCTGACCCCGGTGCGCCTCTACCGCCGGGACCGCGGGCGTTACTCGCCCTCGCCGGTCCACGACCGGGTGGAGCTCGAACCGGGCGTGGAGCCGGGGCGCCTGCCCGGCGTCATCCACCATTTCTCCGTGCGCTCGCTCGGCGACCAGCTGGACAAGCTCAACCGCTACTCCGACCAGCAGGCCGACGACCTCGCCGCCCGCGGCGTGGTGATCCCGAGCTGGCGCATCTTCGTGGAGCTGCCGGGCAACTTCCTGAAGGCCTATCTCGGCCGGCGCCACTTCGTCCGCGGCGTCTACGGCTTCCTCACGGCGATGAACTACGCCATCTCCCGCCACCTGCGCGTCGCCAAGCACTACGAGCGCCGTCACATCGCCGCCACACAGACGGTCGCCCCGCCCGACCGGGTTGACCAGGGCGAGGGGAACTCTTAGAGCCAGTGCTGCCGGAGACGTGGCCGAGAGGCTGAAGGCACTCGTTTGCTAAATGAGCATACCCCTAATAAGGGTATCGAGGGTTCGAATCCCTCCGTCTCCGCCACCTACCCCTATACCCCCCTAAGTCCTTGTCACCGCTCAGCGGAGACTTGCGTCGAATGGGGATATGACCCCGATTTGTACCCGCGGATCCAGGTGTGGATAAGCCTGGCCTCCAAGTCGGCGATTGCCTCACGAGGCAGGCTGCGGGCTCGATAAATGCGTTGGGTGATTTGCGCGGCCTGCCGCCTGCGGCCTTCCAGCGACGCCTGATCAGGTAGCCGCGGCCGTAACGCGTCAGCCGTGGCGTTACGACTCGATTGTCGACCCGCCTTCGCTTGTGAGCCAAGATGCCCTGAAGGGTTTTTCGGGCTCCTTTGCCCGCGAAGCCAGGGCCACCTTCCTTGCGTCGGAAGGAGCAGGACATGACGCCCAAGGAGATCATTGAGCGGCTGGCAGCGATGCCCCATCCCCCACAAGGGGTGTACCACGTCCCGCCCGTCGAGCTTGTCGCCATGGTGACCCGGATGGGCCGGAGCCTGCGGCAATGGAAGAAGGAGACACTCGCGGATTTCGCACGCGTCTCGCTATCGACCGTCGAGCGTGTGGAACGAGCCGAACCGGTCGGAGCCGAGAGCCTCGACAGGATCGCCCAGGCGCTCGGTTATGAGTGTGGTGCCTTCACTGAGCCGCGCATACCCATTCCACGGGAGGAAGCCGCAGCGCAGGCTGTCGAGGAGTTGGGCCATCTTGAAGCGGTCGCGGTCAGCCCGTTCAAGACCCACCGCCAGGTTCGCATGGTCGCCGCATCACAGGCGTTCCTCATCCACCGTCCGGAGCTGGGGCCGGCCTACGATGCACAAGTCGAGGGCCTGACCGAATGGACGGATCTTGCCTCCATGGTGATGGGTCCACATGCCATCGAAGGTGGCGAGCCTGACCGGCGGCGCGACCTGTGCAACGGGGTGCTTACCGCGGTCGCCGAGTTCCGGCGTCGCGGCGCGACCGTCCTCGTCGGCGTCATGGACGCCCCACTTCCCGGTATTCCGGACTGGAAGGTCGCGATCATCACCCTCACGCCGAAGCTGTCCGATCCAGGCGCGCCGAAGCGGCGTACGATCTTCGTCGACAGAAGGTCGGTGCAGCCGGGTCCAGGGTATCTCCCGCACCTCGCCTGAAACCCCGGGAGATTTCTCGGCAGAGGAGCTAGGTCGGTGCTACTTCTGCTCGTGGGTCATCTGTTTGCTCTACTCAACGACCGACCCGTCAACGTCCAAGACGGGTGAATTTCGGCTGGTTCCCTTCTGAACGACAAAGCAGCGAAGCGAACGTAACTGTTCCAGCCGCTTACGACCCAAATCGCGCACTCGACAAGGCCGCTTGCTCGCTTGATAGTAAGTCACATCGACCAGATAAAACGCCTGACCCGTGGTAGCTTACGTCTGTCGCCTACCGTGGGGGTAGCTTTTGAGGAGGTCATCCTGACGATAAATGAGAAGCTGGTCCACCTTCGCTATACTAATTTGACTAATACACAGCAAATACAGATTTTATGGGAAGGCAGTTCATTCGAAATAATTTTTTCTGGTGCGAATTTTGAGACTGGAAAAGCCTACTTGTTACGAGGGCCTGCAAACGCGCCCATTCCGGTCAATCTGCTTCTCTGGTTGTCTGTCTACGTTGGAGAGGATGCAGTAGAGCCATTTCGCAGCAAGGACACCAGATTTAATAACGAACGGGGCTCATTCCAGATTCAAAAAAAGACGTTGGAGAAATTTCTACGTGCAGCTAAGCGAATGGAAGAAAGAAGATGGCCGCAATGGAGGCTCGAACTTTCAAGAAATGCCTTAATATACTATTCTGTTGCAGTCCGGTCGGGCTTCAACATGATGCCGTTGAACATCGGGTTCTTTGGGCTCTCTCTTGAATGCCTAGGAAATGTGCGGCACGGAAAAAGAAACAAACATTACACTTTAGGGGATCAACATTTTAATCGTTATCTAACGGCGCGACTTGCACGAGACAAAAGGGACCCGCTCAAGAAGGCCGATGTCAAACGATTCGAAAAAAGATTTCACGCTGATGTTGATTTGATTAATCAGCTGCGGAATGCGTTTTATGGACATTCGCTCCTTCATCTCGCGGCAGATAGAAAAAAGCTTGTGCTGGCTCTCCGTGACTGGGCGGTTAGGAATGGGCACTCTGAAAAATTCGCGAACATATCATTCACACCCCGTCATTTGAGGGATCAGGTGGTCACAAACAGCCACGCCCTGTACAAGGTCGGACTTCGCGTAAATAGAATATTTCTCTTCCTAGCTCTTGGTATTCACCGGGACATACCATTTGCGGAATACGATTTCTCAAGTTTGACTGACATGTCCCGCCCGACTGTAGGTGAATTTAAGGGCATACGATTCGAATTTAGCTAATCGTCCCGCCTGTGGCAGCCAATAAGGATGGCGTGGAATGTTTGCTTTCGGGTGTGTAGCCTAATCTTGCTCTAGCCCAAGGGAAGTTGCGGAGGCCGACGAATGTTCGCTTTCGAGGAGCGCCGAGACGGGCCTGTACGACTTGCATGGTTCGCAAGCCGCCTCCCGCAGGAAAGTCAGCGGACACCTTGTGACCACGACCCAGGCTGGTCATAGGGCTTCCAGCTACCTCGCACCCCCCACTTCCCGCGGGCCGTTCACACCATGGCCGATCGCCGTCAGCTACTGCCTCCACTTGAGCTCGGCGGTACGCCGCTTGAGAACCGCGGTCATCTCATTCCGAGCAATCTCTTCGTCTCCGCCACAGGCTTCAAGGAGACCGGTCCAAACGTTGTCGATGAGCTTGGGCACCTTGGCCTTCGGCTTCGTCTCCGAGCCCTGCTCCGTAGCTTCACGCTTTAGGACCTTCAATGGGTCCTCCGGGTCCGCGAGCTTCAGGTCGTACCGGCTGGGGTCGGCCAACTCCGTCAACACCCGTTTCGCAAGCGGTCGGAATGCATCGAAATCGATGTCTGCCACGAAGGTGATGACGTCTTGGTCGTTCACGTTCCAGACGCGGATCCCACAGAACCTCCCGTCCTGTTCGAGCGGCAGGACATTGAAGTGCGCAATGCTGTGACGAAGGAGGCGCGGCAAGTTCGCGATGGAGCTCGGATCGACGCGTTCGGCTTGCCCGTCGGGACCTGAGAGTTCGATCAGGTTGCCGTTCCGAGCATTCTTAGGATGCTGGATGGTAAGGATCTGATCGAGTCGCCCGTACTCGCTCAGAAGCGTCCCGAGGGCCTCCGCCGAACGCTCGTGCGGGAAGACGATGACCCCGAGGAGGGAGATCAGAAGCTGCGTGTCCGCGTAGGGCGGCGTATCATGGGCTGCCGACAGTGAAGGGGCATGCTTCTCGACATGGTCGAGGTTCTTCAGGATGCGCGATGCGAGCGCCTGGAGGAGTGGGCCTCTCGGGTATCCCATACTTGAAATCCTCGCTGAAACGATTCTGCCGACCTCGGCCAGAAACGCGTTCTCTCCCGGCGCGCATTCTCCAATTGAGCCCAGCCGCCGTTGCAAATCCAGCCAACCGCCGGCAGCCTCACCAGCACACATAGCGGTCATTGGGAGCCCAACTCGCCGCTCCCAAAGGGGCGAAAATTTCGGGAGAAATTCGGGAGTTTGGGTCCATTTGCAGCCGTCTCTGTCGGTTTACGAGCTCAAGCGACCGAAAAGTGAACACCCAAAGGCAGACGGCATGCTTGGAGAAAAATCAGCGAAAACAATAACATGCTAGGTGGACCTGTCCCCTGGTTCCCTTTTCCACGGATCATCCCAAAAGCCTCACTCCTACTTTTCCGAAGGCTTATGGAAGCGCCGACCCGCAGTTCATCGGGGCCGCGTGCGTTCATGTCCTGCCGGAGGAGGCCGAAGAGCTTTTCCGCCTGAACGTCTACGAGGTCGAGGTCTACGGCCAGACGCACCCGATTGACGGGTCGGTCATGACCTTGGAGGCCGCCCTAACCCCCAGCCGTGCTATTCCTCCGGCTACCCAGGGCTACTGGGTCGGAGAGACCGACGGTCCGAAGTACCTATACATCCTGAAGCTCGAAGGTGATGTCGCCGCATACCTCGGTCGGTCGCCCACCAAGGTGGAGGGCAAAACCATCATCAAGGTGGGGTTCTCAAAAAGCCCGATGTCTCGCCGAGATCAGATCCAGGGCAACTATCCTGCCGGCGCGTTTCGCTGGAGCGTGATCAAGCCCGGCGACCTGTCTGTCACTCCGCCCTACGCCAACGCTCGCGTCGCTATCGCGGGGGAGGACGCGATGAAGGCTCGTCTCGTCGAAGGCGGCGCAGAGTCGCTCGGCGGCGAATTTTTCCTGGCGGAGGATTGGCTGGTCCTCAAGACATGGTCGGCGGGCCGATTTGCAGCCGAGGCAGCCCAGAGTGCCATCAAGCCAGCCATAAAGCTTTTGGAACCGGCATGTGTGTGACCAACTCCAGGAGGGCGAGCAGGCAGATAGTAGGGGCAGTACCTGGCCGGCGAAAAAGAAGCCGCCCACGAGGCGGCTTCTCATCTCAATGATTTCGCACTTTTATCATGCTGCCCTTGCAATTTCGCCTCCCTTTCCTCTCTGCCCCTCGTAAAAAGCCTCGCACGCCTCTAGTCGCTTCGCGATGTCAAGCGGCACTACGTGCATGTAGTGCTTGCGTGTGATCGTGATGTTCGAGTGGCCGAGAAAAATCTGCACGGCCACGATGTCGCCAGTCACCCTGTAAAATCGGGAGCCCGCCGTCTTCCTCAGGTCATGGATCCTGCAATTCTTGACCTTGGCCTTCTTGGCTATCCACCGGAAGGCGGTGTGAAGTCCGGCATAGGTGATCGGATAGATCGTGCCTGGACCACCGGGGCATCGCTTCGACTTATTCGTGGCCACATATGTCCAAACGAACTCATCGTCCTTACCGCGTGCCCGGTCCAACAAACTCCTAATGACTGGGGTGATGCGAACCTCATGCGGCCGGTCACCCTTTTGCATGAGGCGGATGACGCCAGCACGTAGGTCGACCTGATCCCAGGTAATCAGGGCATCAGCCTTCCTAAGCCCGGAAGCCAGGATGAACTTGATTAGTTCATCATAGCCCGTACCCGCTGAAGCTTCCAGCAGCCGCTCCTCCTCGTCGAGGCTTAGCTCTCGTACGCGCGGAGCCTCCTTCAGCATGTGGATTTCATAATCCGGCTCGTCCGGCAGCGGGATCTTCCAGGTCTTCTTCACCCTGTTGAAGACCCGCTTGATGAGCTGCGTCACCGTCTGGTTGACAGTCATAGGCGATAGCTTCTTGCTATCATTCGCCCACGATCTCGTCAGACTGCGCTTCTTCGCCACCAATTCTTCGAGCAGGAGATCATCGAAATCGGTGACGAGTAGATCGTCTCCTGCTTGGTCCAGGATCCAGTTTAGCTCGCGCTCGACATCGTCGGCGGCCGAGGTGAACTTGCCCTTGAGGTTCATGTAGCGGTCGAAGGCCTCGGCCAGGGTCATGTCCCGGGCGACCTTGCCGCCTTGAAGGACAAGCTTGCGGTTCTCCTCGGAACGACGCCGACGAGCGACCGCACGTGCCTCCTTCTCGTTCCTGCACTTGGTCGTTCCGTGGATCCGCTTGCGGCCCACCTTGAAGTCCATGTGCCAGAACGGAGACTTCTTAGGCTTCCAAACGCTCATGACTACTTCCTCCCTGCGAGACGGGCCGCCCGGCGTTCAGCGAATGTCTCGCCGGTGAAAGCCATTGCGTTTCGTACAGACGCCTTGGTGCGGACGGCGCGCGGTTCTGGAGGTACGGCACCAGTTCGTCGCCGCCGGACGAAGCCTTCCAGATCCTCGTCAAGGATGCGTAGGATGCGGCGCTCCGAGCCACGGCCAACGTTGACCGCGATGAGGTTGTGGTCGTTGATGTGCTTCATGACCTGATCGGACGACAGGCTGAGCTTCTTCGCGACCTCGGCGACGGTGTAGACGCGCTCGAAGTGAAGCACGACTTCGTCGCAGGCCACTTGGGACGCGACTTCCCCTTCGTCGCCCTCCAAGGCGACGTCCCTAAACACGCTGTTCATGGTGGTAACTCCCCGTTGCCCTTCGCGGGCGGACGCTGGCGGGCGGCCACGGTTCTGGCCGCCAAATCGGTGGCGCAAAGTCCTGCAGGCTTCTCAGGCGCCTGCTTTAAGGACCTCGAACCGACCGACGCTTGCCGGGGGCATGGGGGAGTTGGGATCGGGGAACAGTCGGGCCGGGCTCACCAGGGAGCGGCACCGTCCTGGGGCGATACCGTGCCGGCCGGAACGGGCGTCAGGCCCCTGCGCGCCCAACGCTGGATGATGAAAAGTGGACGTCATCGGAAGATCCTCCGTAGGGAGGGCCAGTCGCGAACTCTCGCGCCAGGCGCTGGACAGGGAAGTTACGGTCACTGAAGCCGCCTTTGAACAGGTTCACGGGCATGACTGATCGCTCCCCGGCAGGATGATGATGCGGGTGAGAAGGGCCTGTCGCACGACGGAAATCAGCCTGTGTTTCGGCGTGCAACTTTGACCCCCTGATGCGGGGGATCGGCGTCCAATTCTGACCCCCTGAAGCTTGCTCTCGCAGACTGCCCTCCGGGACGACCGGACGGGTGGTGGGGGATGAAGGGC
>CANEZL010000032.1 GCA_947444195.1 Methylobacteriaceae bacterium
CACGCTCTCGAGGGCGCCGTGGTGGTGCACGCCGGTCTTGGCGTCGGGCTCGATCGCCACCGTGCCGGCCCAGATCTTCTGCGCGCCGACGCGGGCGGCGTTGACCGCGGCCTGCCGGAACATGCCGGGGGTCTGGGCCGTGTTGGGGTTGAGCCGGTCGCCGGGGATCACCCGGATGCCGTCATGCTTCCGGCGGCCGTCGGGCGCATCGTGCCCATGATGGTGATCGTGGCCGTCCTGGTCGGGGGTATGGCCGTTGCCGAGATCGTGCGTGGTCGCTTCCTCCGGCCTCAATCATCGCACGGCCGCGAGCGCTTCGGAAAAGGTCGGATCGAGGAGCACCCCGGCCCGCGGTGCCTGGGCCTGGGAAATTAGCCCGGCGCGGACGAAGAGGTCGAAGATGCGCTGCTCGTCGGCGATCACGACGTCGTCGATCGGTAAGGGCCCGGTACCGCGCCCGCCTGAACCAGCGCAGCCGCACGGCCTCAGGCAGGCCGATCAGCTTCGACCAGACCTAGGCGTAGGGCGTCGGCACCGTCAACGCCAAGGCGCGCTCGGGGCGGGCGGCGTAGTCGGCGAGCAGCGCCCGCTTCGAGACGAGCGCCGCGTGGCTCGCCACCGCGAAGCTCAGGCCCGGGATGAAGCCGTTGCCGTCGCGCACCACGCGAACCAGCCCAGCGAGTTCGGCCGCCGAGGTGTAGACCTCCCAGGTCGACCACGCATCGACGGCGCCGGAGGCGAGGGCGAGCTTGGCGCCAGGAAGTGGAAACGCCCCCGTCCAGCGTTGGCAGCGTATCGCTGTCCTGCCCATCGGCCGGCACCACAATGTGAACCCTCGGCATCGGCCATCAGCACGCGCCTGCGCCCGACTATTTTCTCGGCGCCATGGTAGCCGCGCGGCCCACGGACCCCAATGCACCTGACGCTCTGCGTGTCGATGATTGCCAAGCGTACCTCATGGCGCGTCCACGTCTGCTCTCTCTTCCGTGCGGCCAGACGGATCGCGCGTTCCTGACACAAGACAGATGATGACGACCGGCGGAGGACCTCAAACAGGCTCCGAGGACCCTCAGCTCCGCAGGCCCGGCGCCTCCTGGCCGGTGCGGGCGACGTACTCGGTGTAGCCGCCGCCGTAAGTGTGCACGCCGTCCGGCGTCACCTCCAGCACGCGGTTCGAGAGCGCGGCCAGGAAGTGCCGGTCGTGGCTCACGAACAGCATCGTGCCCTCGAAATTCGCGAGCGCCTCGACCAGCATCTCCTTCGTGCCCATGTCGAGGTGGTTGGTCGGCTCGTCCAGCACCAGGAAGTTCGGCGGGTCGTAGAGCATCCGCGCCATGACGAGGCGGGCCTTCTCGCCTCCCGAGAGCACCCGGCAGCGCTTCTCCACGTCGTCCCCCGAGAAGCCGAAGCAGCCGGCGAGCGCCCGCAGCGAGCCCTGGCCGGCCTGGGGGAAGGTTTCCTCGAGCATCTCGAAGATGGTCTGCTCGCCGTCGAGGAGATCCATGGCGTGCTGGGCGAAGTAGCCGAGCTTCACGTTCGCCCCCAGCGCCACCGTGCCGGCATCGGGTTCCGCCGAGCCGGTGACGAGCTTCAGGAGCGTCGACTTGCCGGCCCCGTTGATGCCCATCACGCACCAGCGCTCCCTGCGGCGGACCGCGAAGTCGAGCCCCTCGTAGATGGTGCGGCTGCCGTAGCGCTTGTGCACGCCCTTCAGCGTCGCGACCTCCTCGCCGGAGCGCGGGGCGGGCTGGAACTCGAAGGCCACGGACTGGCGGCGGCGGGGCGGCTCCACGCGCTCGATCTTGTCGAGCTTCTTCACCCGGCTCTGCACCTGCGCGGCGTGGCTGGCGCGGGCCTTGAAGCGCTCGATGAAGGCGATCTCCTTGGCGAGCATCGCCTGCTGCCGCTCGAATTGGGCCTGGGCCTGGGCCTCGTTCTGGGCGCGCTGCTGCTCGTAGAAGCCGTAGTCGCCCGAGAAGGTGGTGAGCTGGCCGGAATCGATCTCGACGATCTTGGTGACGATGCGGTTCATGAACTCGCGGTCGTGCGAGGTCATCATGAGGGCGCCGTCGTAGCCCTTCAGGAAGCTTTCCAGCCAGATCAGGCTCTCGATGTCGAGGTGGTTGGAGGGCTCGTCGAGGAGCATCACGTCGGGGCGCATCAGGAGGATACGGGCCAGCGCCACGCGCATCTTCCAGCCCCCCGAGAGGCGGCCCACATCCCCGTCCATCATCTCCTGGCTGAAGCCGAGGCCCGCCAGCACCTCGAAGGCCCGCGCCTCCAGGCCGTAGCCGCCGAGTTCCTCGAAGCGGCCCTGCACGTCGCCGTAGCGCTCGACCAGCGCCTCCATCTCGTCCAGCCGGTCGGGATCGGCGAGGGCCAGTTCCAGCTCCTTCAATTCGGCCGCGACCGCGCTGACGGGGCCGGCCCCGTCCATGACCTCGGCCACGACGCTGCGGCCGGCCATCTCGCCGACATCCTGGCTGAAATAGCCGATGGTGATGCCGCGATCCTGCGCGACCTGCCCCTCGTCCGGCGTCTCCTCGCCGGTGATCATCCGGAACAGCGTGGTCTTGCCGGCCCCGTTCGGGCCGACGAGCCCGGCCTTCTCGCCCCGCTGGAGCGCGGCGGAGGCCTCGATGAAGACGAGCTGGCGCCCGTTCTGCTTGGTGATCTTGTCGAGACGGATCATGGGTTCGCGGCGGCGTGGGGGAAGCCCGGCCGTCCGGACCGCCGCACGGTGCGGGCGGCAGGGACGGCGGCGCGGCGCTGGATAGCCCGGACCGGGCCCGTTGGCGAGGCGTCCCGCGGGGGATCGGGCCGCGCTGCGCCGATGGCGCGCCGCCGCTGCGGGGCGTGCGTGAAGTCCAGGCCACCGGCCAGAAAAGCTTCGATTCCTACGGGAGGCATTTCCCAGGATGCAGCCCTCGGTCTTCTCTCGACGGGCAAGGACTTTCTGAAATGCAGGCTCGAAGCACGGCCCGTTAAACAACTTCTAATGCCGGAGCCTCATACCTCGTCCGAAAGCAGAGAAGAGCCACGATGCCTGCGGCAACCAAGAGCAACCGTCTGCGGGACTTCGGGCCCCGGCTCGGCGTCGGCGCCCGGATCAACCTCATCGCCTGCATCGGGGCCTTGGGCCTCGTCGCGGTCGGGGCCGGCGCGTCCTACGGATTCGGGGCGATGAACGCCGCCTTCGAGGACAACCGCGTCGCCGCCGCCCTGGAGCGCGACCTCGGCCGTTTCGATGCCGGCCTCATGCGGGTCCAGCTCGCTCAGCGCGACCTCGCCCACAGCCGAGACGCCTCCTCCGTGTCCGCCATCGCGGGCAAGCTCGCGGAGGCCGAGGCCGAGCTGGCGCGCCTCGACGCGCGCGCCGCCGGCACGCCGGTGGCGGAGGGGCTGACCAAGCTCGGGCGCGTCCTCGCGGCGCAGCGGGGACAGTTCGCGGGCTTTTCCGAGAAGATCGAGGCCGTGGCTGGCGACGGCCCGACGAGCCTCACCGGCCGCCGGCAGGCCGCGGCGGCAGCCCTCGACCAGGCCGTGAAGACGCTCGCCGGAGATGCCGTCGAGGGCGGTGCCGCCCGGCTCCGGATCGCCTACGCGGATCTGCGCCGCGCCGAGCGCGACTTCCTCGGCGCGGTCACGCCGCAGGGCCAGATGGCGATCGGCAGCGAGAGCGGCCGGCTGAAGCGGGCGTCCAACGGCCTGATCCAGGGCAGCGACGAGCGCGCGGCGTTCCGCGCCCTCGCCGATGCCTGGTACACCCTGGTCATGGAGGCGGGCGACCGCGAGGGCGACGTGCAGGCGAGCGCGGCGACGCTCACCACGACCTTCGGCCTAGTCGAGCCGGCCCTCGCCGAGATCCGCGTCGAACTCGCCGGCATGCGCGAGGCCGCCGAGACCGCGTTGGCTGCGGCCCGCGCGCGCATCACGAGCATCCTCGTCCTGGCCATCGGCGCGACGCTGCTGGCCTCGCTCGCCGCGGCCTTCGCCATCGGCCGCGGCATCCGCCGCCCGCTGGCGGCCCTGCGCGCCACGATGGATCGCCTCGCCGCCGGGGACCACGGCGTCAGCGTCCCCGAGGCCGCGCTCACCGACGAGATCGGCGCCATGGCGCGCTCGGTCCTCGTGTTCCGGCAGAACGCGGTCCAGCGCGAGGAATTGTCGGGTGCGCAGAGGCGCTCCACCGAGGCCCGCACGGCGCGCGCGCATCAGGTGGATCTGCGCGTGCGCGCCTTCGATTCGGCCATTGCCGCCTCGCTCGGCACGGTGCGCGCGGCCGTGA
The DNA here is from genome assembly GCA_947444195.1 of Methylobacteriaceae bacterium. GTDB lineage: Bacteria > Pseudomonadota > Alphaproteobacteria > Rhizobiales > Beijerinckiaceae > Methylobacterium. The sequence continues at coordinate 4,289 of CANEZL010000032.1, forward strand.
CCCATCTCGACGGCGTGGCCACGCAGCTCCACGCCGCCTCGGATGCCCTGAGCGAGCGCACGGGCGTCGCCGCCGGCGCGGTGGATCAAGCCGCCGACAACGTGGGCGGCATCGCCTCGGCCACGAGCCAGCTCTCGTCCTCGATTGCGCAGATGTCGGCGGTGACCGCGCGCTCCACGGGGGTGGCGAGCACCGCCGCCGCGGAGACTGACCGCGTGGTCGGCGTGCTCGGCGAACTCGACACCGGCATCCAGGAGATCGGCCACGTGGTGACGCTCATCCAGGGCATCGCCTCGCAGACCAACCTGCTGGCGCTGAACGCCACCATCGAGGCGGCGCGGGCCGGCGAGGCGGGCCGCGGCTTCGCGGTCGTCGCGCAGGAGGTGAAGGCGCTGGCGGGCCAGACCGCGCGGGCGACGCAGCAGATCACGGCCCAGATCGACGCGATCCAGCGCGGTGCCGCCGCGGCGGTGGGCTGCATCGAATCCGTGCGCCACACCGTCGTCGAGATGACCGACATCACCGCGATGGTGGCCGCCTCCATGGAGGAGCAGGGCGCCTCCGTCGCCTCGATCGCCACGGAGATGAACGCGGCCTCGGGCCAGTCGAGGACCGCGCAGGCCGCGATGACGGCGGTGCGGCAGGCGGTGGACGCGAGCCGGCGGGCGGCCGAGGCCGCGAGCGCCGTGGCCGCCGACATGTCGCAGCAGGCGACCGTGGTGGACGGCGAGGTCCGCACCTTCCTCGCCGAGGTGGCGACCGCCTGACATCCGGGGAGCCGGCCCCCCTGTTTGCACGGCGCCCTGGCCACAGGGCCCGGAATGCTGGACACCGGCCGCCGACAGGTGCGACGGGGGGCGCATCCAGCACGGGGATCGGGATGACGGAACAGCGCGGACGCGCCAGCCTCGAAGTCGCGCAGGCCGTCCTCGACGGCTTGCCGCCGGCCGATCGTGCCGCGGTCGAGGCGGAAGCGCGCGACAAGGACGTGGAGCCGGTGGAGATCGTCCGCGTCTCCCTCGACATCCTGATCGCCCAATCGGAATTGCCGCCGTCCGATTCGTGACCGGAAAGCCCAACAGGGAGCGGCAGCTGCCGGCGGCCTCGGTTGATCTCGGAGCGACCGCGTCGACCCACAAGACTGCGCCAGACCTTCACGTCGAGGCGTAAGGCCTCTTCAAGGAGATGTCATGCATTCGTAGAAAGGCGTCTCCCGCGCCTCGCCCGATGCCCTCTCAGCCGCGGCAGCGACGCTTTTTAATCGCGCCAGCCGATGAGATGCGCGAAGTAGGCCGGCAGCACGCCTGCATCCGTCAGGGCGACATCCATGTCCATGACGAACCGCACCAGTTCACGACCCTCGATGGTATCGTACAGGGCATCGTGATTGAGGCCCCAGAACAGCGTGAAAGGCAGGCATCCGTAGAGCGACACGACCTTGGAATTCGGGAACACCGTCCGCATGGCATCCACGATCTGCGAGGAAGCCGGCGATTCGGACGGATCCGCAGCTTCGACCTCGGCCGCGGTCGGGAAGATGATTTGCGGCAGACCGTGCTTGCGCAGCGACTCGGGAAGCCGCGCGTGGAACAGCTCGGCGATGCGCTTGTGCTCGGGCGGGTAATCGAAGCGATCGGGACCGATGTACTCGTTCGCGGCCCAGAGCAGGCCACCCGGCTTCAGGCCCTGTCGGACCTTGCCGAGGATGTCCGGCTGGTCCGAGAAATGGTGCAGAGATGCGACGAAGGTGACCAGATCGTAGGTATCGGGCTTCAGGTCGAAGGACGAGAAGTCGCCATGATGGCACGTGACGCGATCGCCCCAGCCGTGAGACGTGGCGACGGCCTTCGCGTGTTCGAGCCCGACGGGACTGATATCCCACAAATCATAATGCTCGACCTTGCCGGTCGCCAGCAATCCGATCTCGGTTTCCGCGCGGCCGACGCCGATTCCGAGGGCACGCTTGACCGTTCTGTCGCTGATGTAAGTATCCGCAAACCACTGCTCACGAACCTTATCATCCAACAGCGACTTCAGGCGGGCCAATGCATAAGGATGAGCCTGCCATTCGCTTCTATTGAAACTTTCCGAGAAATAGTTGGAGCTCCAATAGTCTGCGGCTGTCTGGTTCGTCATGAAAAATCCCTGAGAAGATGCCGAATGATCCGGATTGAATGGCGTGGAGGATTTCTGAAATTTGAATGATAAGAGCAGATCTTTACACCGTATCTGCGAAAAACTTCGCACTAAAACGTCAAGCTTTCTACCATCCAAACAGATTCCATTGAGGCGACGCGCGCTCTACCTTTCGAGTTCTCGAAGATCCGAGCCTCAAAATCAAGGCCGGGTTCCCAGGTGTGCTACACCGCACCACATTGGAGGTTGGGAATGGCCAATAACAACATGCTCACCGCATTGGGGAGCGTTTCGCAGCGTCGCCCCGGCCCCGCAGCGAGACGTCCACATGCGTCTGACCGCGGTCGCGCGACGTTTACAGCATGCGACGCGATCCGGGCCAGAGCCGCGGATGCAACACCCGTTACACGGGAACCGCCTTCGGTGTGTCGCCCAAACCCTTGGTCCCGCGCAAATCTCTCGTGCTCCGCGGGAAAGACCGGAAGCCAGCTTCCCGACATCCGCGCGCGGCCCGGAATGATGCGCGGAGGCGCCTCGCGCCTCTCGGCGGATCAGAAGGATGATGGGAGTCTGGCCCGGAGCCGGTGAGAACGGACAGGGCAACCCATCAAGGCCTGCCCACAACGCCCGCTGCTCTACAGCATCGTCCCGAAAGGTGGTCTCCGGCTTCCGGAGAAAGACGATGCCGAAACGACGCTCTAAGCCGCAGCCTCCTCGACGCAGTCGAAGGGGTGGTCCGTATCGTTCTCGACGGCACAGCCAACTCGTGAACCGGGCGAGCGCGCCCGCTCGGTTCATCCTCTCGCGGAACGGGAGCCGCTCAGGCCGCGGCGCGGGTGACCGCGTCGACCACCTCGTCCACCACCTCGGCCACCAGGGTGCGGTCGTCGCCCTCGGCCATCACCCGGATCACCGGCTCGGTGCCGGAGGGACGGATGACGAGACGGCCCTCGTTGCCCAGGCGCTCGCGGGCCTGCTCGATGGCGGTGACGACGCTGTCCTGGCGCAGGGGCTCGCCGGAGCGGTAGCGCACGTTCTTCAGGATCTGGGGCAGCGGATCGAAGCAGTGGCAGACCTCGCTCACCGGGCGGCCCTGGCGCTGCACGACGCTGAGGATCTGGAGGGCGGCCACGAGGCCGTCGCCGGTGGTGGTGTAGTCCGACATGATGATGTGGCCGGACTGCTCGCCGCCGAGATTGTAGCCGTGCTCGCGCATGTGCTCCAGCACGTAGCGGTCGCCCACCGCCGTGCGGGCCAGGGTGAGGCCGCGACCGCCGAGGAAGCGTTCGAGACCCAGATTCGACATGATGGTGGCCACGATCCCGGGCTTGGCCAGGAGACCGTCCTCCTGCCAGGAGCGCGCGACCACGGCCATGAGCTGGTCGCCGTCGACCACGCGGCCCTTCTCGTCCACGATCAGCACGCGGTCGGCGTCGCCGTCGAGGGCGATGCCGATATCGGCGCGGCGCTCCCGCACCTTCTCGACGAGGGCGGACGGCGCGGTGGAGCCCACGTCGCGGTTGATGTTGAACCCGTCCGGCTCGGTGCCGATGGCGATCACCTCGGCGCCCAGTTCCCACAGGGTCTCCGGCGCCACCCGGTAGCCGGCGCCGTTGGCGCAATCCACCACCACGCGCAGGCCGTCGAGGGTGACGGAGCGGGGCAGCGTGCGCTTGGCGAACTCGACGTAGCGGGCATGCACGCTCTCGATGCGCTTGGCGCGGCCGAGATCCTGCGATCCCGAGAGGCGCTTGTGCAGTTCGGCGTCGATCAGCGCCTCGATCTCGCGCTCGATCGCGTCGTTGAGCTTGAACCCGTCCGGGCCGAACAGCTTGATGCCGTTGTCCTCGTAGGGGTTGTGCGAGGCGGAGATCATCACGCCGAGATCGGCGCGCATGGAGCGGGCGAGCATCGCCACCGCCGGGGTGGGGACGGGCCCGAGCAGCAGCACGTCCATGCCCACCGAGGTGAAGCCGGCGACGAGCGCCGTCTCGATCATGTAGCCGGAGAGCCGCGTGTCCTTGCCGATGACGACCCGGTGGCGGTGATCGCCCCGCTGGAACACGAGGCCCGCCGCCTGACCGACCTTCAGCGCCAGTTCCGGCGTGATCACGCCGTTGGCGCGGCCGCGAATACCGTCGGTTCCGAAATATTTTCTCACAGCCGTCGATCCCGGTTGCACGGGCCCCTTATAGCGCAGCGCGCCTGTACGGCTGGTATCGAAGCGTGGCGAATCGATGGTTACGCGCCCGGGCGGCCCCGATCCGTCGCCCCGAAAAGCGGAACGGCGGGGCAAGCCCCGCCGTTTCAAGCACTTCGACCGACCGTCAGGCCTGCGGTTGCGGCTCCAGGCCGCCGTCGTTCTCCTTCGGCCGGCCGCGGCCGGCGGAGGGAACCGAGGAGCCGCGGGCCGGGGTCGGGGGCACGTCGCCGCCGTCGCGGACGGGGGGCTGGCCCTTCAGCATGTTGCGGATCTCCTCGCCGCTCAGGGTCTCGTACTCGAGAAGGCCCTGGGCCAGCGTCTCGAGGTCGTCCTTGCGCTCGTGCAGGAGGCGGCGCGCCTCCTCGAGGCCGGCCTCGACGAGACGGCGCACCTCGGCGTCGATTTTCTGGGCGGTCGCCTCCGAGACCGTCTGCTGGCGGCCCATCGACATGCCGAGGAAGACTTCGTCGTTGTTGTCGCCGTAGGCGACGGTGCCGAGCTCGGGCGAGAAGCCCCAGCGGGTGACCATCATCTTCGCGAGGCGCGTGGCCTGCTCGATGTCCGACTGCGCGCCCGAGGTGACCTTCTCGGGGCCGAAGGTCATCTCCTCGGCGATGCGGCCGCCCATCATGATGGCGAGGCGCGAGGTCATCTGCTCGTAGCTCATCGAGAGCTTGTCGCGCTCGGGGAGCTGCATGACCATGCCCAGAGCCCGGCCGCGCGGGATGATCGTCGCCTTGTGGACGGGGTCGGTCGCCGGCACGTTGAGCGCGACGATGGCGTGGCCGCTCTCGTGGTAGGCGGTGAGCCGCTTCTCGTCCTCGGTCATGACCAGGGTGCGGCGCTCGGCACCCATCATCACCTTGTCCTTGGCGTCCTCGAACTCGTGCATCGTGACGATGCGCTTGCCGCGACGCGCCGCGAGCAGAGCCGACTCGTTGACGAGGTTCATCAGGTCGGCGCCCGAGAAGCCGGGGGTGCCGCGGGCGATGGTCTTGAGGTCGACGTCGGGCGCCAGCGGCACCTTGCGCACGTGGACGCGCAGGATGCGCTCGCGGCCGGTCACGTCCGGGTTCGGCACCATGATCTGGCGGTCGAAGCGGCCGGGACGCAGGAGCGCCGGGTCGAGCACGTCGGGGCGGTTGGTCGCCGCGATGATGATGACGCCCTCGTTGGCCTCGAAGCCGTCCATCTCCACCAGAAGCTGGTTGAGGGTCTGCTCGCGCTCGTCGTTGCCGCCGCCGAGGCCGGCGCCGCGGTGGCGGCCAACCGCGTCGATCTCGTCGATGAAGATGATGCAGGGGGCGTTCTTCTTCGCCTGCTCGAACATGTCGCGCACGCGGGAGGCGCCGACGCCGACGAACATCTCGACGAAGTCCGAGCCGGAGATGGTGAAGAAGGGCACGTTGGCCTCCCCCGCCACCGCGCGGGCGATGAGCGTCTTGCCGGTGCCGGGGGGGCCGACGAGGAGCACGCCGCGGGGGATGCGGCCGCCGAGGCGCTGGAACTTCTGGGGATCGCGCAGGAACTCGACGATCTCCTGGAGATCTTCCTTGGCCTCCTCGACGCCCGCCACGTCCTCGAAGGAGACGCGGCCATGGGCCTCGTTCAGGAGCTTGGCCTTCGACTTGCCGAAGCCCATGGCGCGGCCGGCGCCGGACTGCATCTGGCGCGAGAGGAAGATCCAGGCGCCGATGAAGACGAGGATCGGCAGCCAGCTCACCAGAAGCTGGATGAACCAGGGCGTGTTGTCGGAGGGCGGCCGGGCGGTGATCTGCACGCCCTTGCCCTGCAGCTTCGAGACGAGGCTCGGATCGTTCGGCGCGTAGCTGGTGAAGCTGCCGCCGCCCACATAGGTGCCGCTGACGTCCTGCCCGGAGATGACCACGGACTGGATCTTTCCGGAATCGGCATCGTTCAGCAGTTGGCTGTAGGCGATCTCGCTCCCGCCGCCGCGATGACCCGGGTTCTGGAACAGGGTCACGAGGGCGAGCACGAGCAGGAAGATGACGACCCACAAGGCAAAATTGCGAAAATTCGGGTTCATCTACAATCCTTGACGCGCGCAGGCCCCCTCGCCCGATCGTGCGGGACGATCCGGCGCGCCGGTCCAATGTAGGCAGTGGCCTATCCGTTGCCAAGTAACTCGACGGGGTCCGCGGCGGGCATACCGCGGCGGCGTGGGGGCGCAGGGGCGAGGCCGACGAGCCCGGCCCGATCCGCGGTGACCAGGAGGCCGCGGGCGGTGCAGCGCAGGGGCAGGCCGGCCTCGAGGGCGGCGCGCAGGGCGGCGTCGAGGCGCTCGAGGCGTTCCAGGCGTCCCATCCGTGCGCCGGCCCGGATCAGGGCCCGGTCGAGCACCCGCAGCGCCACGGCCTCGGGCAGGGCGACGAGGCCCCGCCCGTCGATGTGGATGCTGTCCTTCGGGGCCGGCCGCGCGAGGCGCGCGAGGGCGTCCTCGGCGATCGCGCGCAGGGCGGCCTCGTCCCGGGCCGCGCGCTCGGCGAGGCGGGCGAGGCGCTCCACGCTCAGACCCTCCCCTTCGAGGAGCGGCATCAGGCGGCGCAGGCGGGCGCGGGCGAAGCGCGGGTCGGCGTTCGACGGGTCGCGGAGATAGGCGAGGCCGTGCTCCGCGCACCACGCGACGAGGTCGTCCTTGCGGAGATCGAGGAAGGGCCGGGCCAGCGTCAGGCCCGGCGCCAGCGCCCGCTCGGGGCGCATCCCGGCGAGGCCCGCCGGGCCGCTGCCGCGCACGAGCCGCATGATCAGGGTCTCGGCCTGATCGTCGCGGGTATGGGCGGTGAGGATCCGGGTGCAGCCCCGTTCCGCCGCGTGCCGGGCGAGGAGTGCGTAGCGCGCGTCGCGGGCGGCGGCCTGGAGGCCGGTTGCCGGATGCGGCCCGGCCCAGGCCAGGATGCGGTGCGGCAGGCCGAGCGCCGCGGCGAGCCCGGCGACCGCCTCCGCCTCGCCGCGGGATTCGGGGCGCAGGCCGTGATCGACGGTGGCGACGGACAGGGCGCCCGCGCGGCCCTGCGTGGCGGCGGCGTGCAGCAGGGCGGTGGAATCCGGCCCGCCCGACACGGCGAGAAGGCAGGGCTCGCCGAGATGGGGCGCGAGGGCCTCGCGCAGGCGTCGCTCGAGGGCGCTCCCGCTCAAGCGGTGCAGCGGGCGCGCTTCTGCTCCCGCGCCACCCCGTGGCGCACGCTCTGGCCCGCGCTCGGGAACTTCCGCTCCAGCTCGGCCAGGGTGGCGCAAGCCTGCTCGCGGGCGCCGAGGGCGTTCAGGGAGATGCCGAGCTTCAGCATCGCCTCGGGCGCCTGCGGCGAGCGGGCGTAATCGGTGGAGACCTTCAGGAACTGCTCCGCCGCCTCGCGGTTGCGGCTGCGCTGCAGGTAGCTCTCGCCCAGCCAGTAGGTCGCCGCGGGCACGCGGCCGTCGCGGGGATGGGACTGGATGAACTGGCGCAGGGTCATCTCCGCCTGCTCGTAGCGGCGGCCCTGGATGTCGGCGAGCGCGGTCTCGTAGTCGGAGCGGGCATCGCCGGTGGCGGTGGCAGCCACGCTGCCGGCCGGCCGCTCCGGCAGCGCCCCGGTGGTGCCGATGCGCGCGGGCGGGGCGAGGTCCACGGGCTCGCCGTAGCCGGCCGCGGCCCCGGCCGCCTCGGCCTCCTCGGCGGTGTCGATGGCCCCGCGCGGCAGCGGGCGGGCGGCCACAGCCGGCGGCTGCTCGGCGGCGAGCGGCACCGAAGGCGTCGTGGTGCCGAGCTGCTGGGGAGCGCCCGGCTGGCCCGGATTCTGGGCGGGATCGAAGGCGTCGCCGCGCTTCTGCGGCTTGGCGGCGGGGTTGCCGGAGCCCGGATTGACGCCGTTCACCGTGCCGGGATTGGCGGGCGCGGGCTTGCCGCCCTTGCCCTCCTGCAGCCGGTACTCGACGTCCTCCTGGAACTTGCGCAGTTGCTCCTTGAGCTGGCGGTTCTCGTACTGCAGCGTCTCGATCTGGCCGGCCATCATCCGCGACTGGTTCTCCAGGCGGCCGAGGCGCACCACGAACTCGGACGCGTCCTGGGCCGATGCGGGCCAGACGGCGGCGGCGAGGCAGGTCGTGAGCAGGAGGCGGGCGAGCATGGCGTGCGGCACGGTCGGTTCTTTCTCGGCGCCTCGCCCGGGTCGCCGCGGAGTCCGCGGCGGCGGGAGACGCGTCCCGGGAAGGGCATCCCCGGGGCCGTTAGCAGAAGCGCGTCGGCGCGGCAAAAATACGGTCGCCCCGGCGCCTCAGGAGCCGGCGCCGCGGTCGAGCACGGTGACGGCGCGGCGGTTCTGCGACCAGCACGAGATGTCGTTGCACACGGCCACGGGCCGCTCCTTGCCGTAGGAGACCGTGCGGATGCGGCCGGCGGCGATGCCGCGCGAGGCGAGGTAGTCGTTCACCGCCTGGGCCCGGCGGGCGCCCAGGGAGAAGTTGTACTCGCGCGTCCCGCGCTCGTCGGCATGGCCCTCGATGAGGAAGGAGTAGCGCGGGTAGCGCTGGAGCCAGGCGGCCTGCTTGTCGAGGGTCGCGGTCGCGGTGGGCGTCAGGTCCGTGGAATCGGATTCGAAGAAGACGCGGTCGCCCACGTTGACGACGAAGTCCTGCGCGCTGCCGGGGGCGCCCGCCCCGCCGCGACCGCCGGCGCCGCCGAAGCCGGAGGCATCGGCGAGGTCCTTGTCGTTGCTGCAGGCGGCGACGCTGAGGGCCGCGCAGAGCGCGAGGCCGAGGGAGGCGGCGCGCAGACGCGAGGGTCGGTTCATCACACTCAAAGCTCCTCGAAGCGGGGCCGAAGGCCGGTTCCGGTCTCCGGGGCAGGCCCGCCTCTTCTGTTCTCGCCGGTCTTCATACGGTCGGCGCGGTTAAGCGAAGGTTCCGTCAACCTTGAGGACGGCTTTCGAGCCCGTGCTCCGGCCCTCACGCCGTGCGCCCCCGCACATGATCGCCGGCCTCCGGGTCTCGCCGGTCCAGACAGGCCCGGATTGCGGCACCGTCGAGGCGGCCTCCTCTCTCCGGCCGAGCCTGGGGGCCGGTGTCGAGATCCCGCCACAGGTGCCGGGGGCGGAGCGCCCGTTGCCGGTTCGGCAAGAAGAGGGTCTGCAAAGGGGTGGCGACACCGCTCCCGGGGGCGCGTTCACCGCACGGTGACTATGCAGCCGGCGCGCGATCCGGCATTTAACGGGGTCTCAACCAAATTGACCACGATGTATTGCCGACCATCACCCCGGACCGGTCCATGGCTCTCGCACAGAACGTCCTCGTCGTCGAAGACAGCTACATTCTCCTCGAGATCGTCTCCCAGCTCTGCACCTCGCGGGGGATAGGGGTGCTCGAAGCCTCGAGCGGCGAGGCGGCTCTGACGATCCTGCGCGCGCGCGGGGCCGAGATCGACTGGCTGTTCACCGACATCAACCTGCCGGGCCTGATCGACGGCTGGACCGTGGCCGAGGCGTTCCGGGCCCGGCATCCCGACCGGCCGGTGGTCTATACCTCGACGGGGGAGAGCGGCGATCCGCGGGCGGTGCCGGGCAGCCTCTACCTGCGCAAGCCGTTCCAGATCCGGGAGGTCAACGCCCTGGTCCGGATGATGGCGGACGGCATCGCCGACGAGGGCCTGCGCGCCGCCGGCTGAGCGTTCCGGAAGCGCGTCGCGCCGCTGTCCCGAGGACCGCGTCGGCGGCCTCGAAGGGTGATTCCGGAAGGCCCCAAGATACCTGGAGACCTCCTCGAGGCTCTGCTTCGCTCCCCCGACTCCCGTCAGGCCGGCCGTGCACCGGCCTTCTCGGCCAGAAAGATCTCGGCGATCCAGGGCTCGGCCGCCCAGCTGTCCACCCGCGGGCAGGCGATCTCCTCGGGGGCCCGACCCTCGTAGAGCGCGAAGCTCTCGGCGATGAAGCCGTGCAGGTCGTAGAGGCGGGGGAACTCCCCGCCGCCGGGCTTGCGCTTGAACAGGTACGACCCGGTGAGGCCGAACAGTTCGGCCACCGGCGGGTAGACCGGCCAGACCACGTCGCGGGCGAGCTCGTCGCCGAGATAGTCCTCCACCGCCACGGGCTCGGGCGTGAAGCCGCTCTCCTCCAGGAGCCGGCGGGCGATGTCGCCGAGGACGAAGGCCTTGGGGTGGTTGATGACGTGCATGAAGGCGCCGCGCCGGCCCCAGCGGCTCATCTCCCGGTCCAGGGCGAAGCCGATCCCCGCGGAACTCGTCAGGAGTTCCCGCACCGCCGGATCCCAGTGGTCGAGATAGCCCAGGCGCTCGAACACGTCCGCGCGGAACAGGCGGGCGGTCTGCGCCACGTCGAGGCCGAGGCGGTGGGCGCAGAGCGCGATGGCCGAGTGGTACTGGCCCAGCGGCGAGGGTGCGAGCTTCTGGTCGGCGAGGTTGTGGGTGCGGCCGGCATAGACCATGTCCGGGTGGAAGGCCGAGAACACGATCGTCGGGAACATCCGCACGCGCTTCTCGCGCATCTGGAGGGTGCCTGAATCGCCCCCCGGCAGGAGGCCGCCCGGGAAGGCCTGCGAGAAGAGGTGATCGAAGGTCGCGAGGGTCCGCGCCAGCCCGTCGAGGTCGCCGTGGTCGCGCTTCAGCGTCCCCATCGAGAAGTAGGTGACCCGGCAATCGGGCGCGAACAGGCGCATGGCCTGGGCTACGCCGCGGGCCTGGCAATTGCCGAGCACCGCCACGCTCGGGCCCTTCCGCGGGTCGGCCTCGGCCTTGGCGCGCCACGGTGTTGCCCAGGATGGTGCCGACAAGGTGAGCGCGCTGCGGGCGCGCCGAGGCAGGTCGTGCAGGTCCAAGATGCGCGCCGGGTCTCGCGGAAGCGGGGTGCCTGCGCCTAGATGGGCGCGGCGACCGCCGCAGACGTTGCAATTGAAGGGTCGGGAATGGCTACAAATCCGTATACGGGTCTACCGGCCGAGCGATTCTGGCGCAAGGTCGTCACCAACGTGCCGCCCTTCGCGGTCAACCCGCACCCGCGCGAGACCTTCGCCATCGCGCGCACCGACCGGGTCGCCACGGGGGGCTCCTGCTTCGCCCAGCGGGTGGCCGAGGCCCTGCGCGAGGCCGGCTTCAACTACTACCTGACCGAGCAGGCACCGGAGGGCGCGAGCCCGGCCGAGGCCCAGGCGCGCCAGTTCGGCACCTTCTCCGCGCGCTACGGCAACCTCTACTACACGCGCCAGTTCGTGCAGCTCTTCGACCGGGCCTACGGGCAGTTCGAGCCGGAACTGAAGGCGTGGCTGCGCGAGGACGGGCGCTACGTCGACCCGTTCCGGCCCACCGTCGAGCCCGCGGGCTTCGCGAGCGAGGCGGAAGTGGTCGCCGCCCGCGACGAACATCTCGCCGCCGTGCGCCACCTGTTCGAGACGCTGGACGTGTTCGTGCTGACGCTCGGGCTCACGGAGGGCTGGCGCTGGCGCGGCGACGGGGCGGCGCTCCCCCTGGCGCCGGGGGTCGCCGGCGGCACCTTCGACCCCGCCCTCTACGAGTGCGTGAACGCCGGCGCGGCCGAGGTGCTCGGCGACCTGCGCGGCTTCCTCGATCGGCTCTGGAGCGTGAACCCGGGTGCGCGGATCATCCTCACCGTGTCTCCGGTGCCGATGATCGCCACCTACATGGACCGGCACGTGATGGAATCGAACAGCTACTCCAAATCCGTGCTGCGCGTGGCGGCGGGGGAGGCTTGCGCGGGCAACGACCCGCGGGCCGTCTACTTCCCCGCCTACGACATCGTCACCAGCAACGTGAATGCGGGGCGCTACTACAACGAGGACCAGCGCACCATCAACGATGCCGGCGTGCGCCACGTGATGCGGCTGTTCCTCTCCACCTTCGCCAAGGACCGCGCTCTCCCTGCCCCGGCCCAGGCCTCCAACGACATCAGCGCGGAGTTCGAGGGCTCGGCGGGCGTGATCTGCGACGAGGAGCAGATCGAGCGCGTGGCCTGAAGCGCAAGCGGATCACGGCGCCCGCCCCGTCATCCCGGGGCTGTGGAACAGAGCCCAGGATCCATGCACACTGAAGCGGCCAAGTTAGGAACAGCCGTGTTCATGGATTCCGGACTCGCTCTTCGAGCGATCCGGAATGACGGAGGAAAACATATCGAAGCGATCACTCGGGGCCAGCATAACACATCAAATAGGCTCTTAGGATAAGGCCGAGGATGGGAGAGGCCTGATCGAACAGGCCCTCATCCTTCCGGCCCGTAGCCCGCGAGGAAGATCCGCACCGCCTCGTCGACGCGGTGGCGGATCTCGCCTTCGGTCGGCGCGTCGCCCGCGTTGAACAGCAGGCGGGTCAGCATCCCGGCCTGGCAGAGATGCAGGAAGTGCTTGGCGGCGAGTTCGGTGTCGGCGGCCCGCAGCTGGCCGGCGGCGACCTGCGCGTCGAGATAGTCCTTGAGCCGGCCGGTGCCGCAGGCGGGGCCGGCCTCGTAGAAGGCCTTGCCGAAGCGCGGAAACTTCTCGCAGGCCCCGATCACCATGCGGATGATCGCCACGTGCTCGGGCCGCGCCATCATCGTGAGATAGAGCGCCCCGAGCCGGGTCAGCACCGCCCGCACGTCGGGGTCGCGCGCGTCCAGGCTGAACAGGGCCTCGGCGAGCCCCGCCTTCTCCGCCACCGTCAGGGCCTCGAACAGCGCCTCCTTGCTGTCGAAGTAGACGTAGAGCGTGCCCTTGGAGACGCCGGCGGCCCGGGCGACCCCGCCCATGCTCGCCCCGTCGAACCCAGCACTCATGAAGACCTGGCGCGCGCCCTCCAGGATCTGCCGCCGCTTGTCGGGCTCGGTCGCCTGCTGCCGCTTCTCCGAGACCGCCATGCCGTGATCGTCCATCGTCCAGATTGACCGAACCGTTCGGTCAGTGGTAGTTAGCGCGATGCCCCGGCGGCCGTCAACTTGGTCCCCGGAATGACCGAACGGTTCGGTCAATGAGCGAGGATCAGCCTCCATGTCCCTGCGCGAGGATGCCGGTCGGCCCGATAGCACGGTCGAGGTCGTGGAGCAGGCGGAGGCCGGCGGCCCGTCCGCGCCGCGCCTGCCGGCTCCGGCGGCTCCTGCCATGCCGGTGGCCGCCGCGCCCGTGAAGCGCCGGTCCGTGCGGCGCGTCCTTCTGCCCCTCGTCCTCTGCGCCGCCCTCGGCGGCGGGGCCTATGCCGGCTGGCAGTGGTGGACGGTTGGGCGCTTCTTCGTGAGCACCGACGACGCCTATGTGCAGGCCGACATCTCGGTGCTCGCCGCCAAGATTCCCGGCTATCTCGCCGCCGTCCCCGTGGTGAACGGTGAGAGGGTCAGGCAGGGCGCGGTGATCGCCCGCCTGGACGACGGCGATTACCGCCTCGCTCTCCAGGCCGCGCAGGACAAGCTCGCCACGCAGGAGAGCACGATCGCGCGGATCGGCCGGCAGGCTGAGGCCGCGCAGGCCCAAGTGGCGCAAGGGGCGGCCCAGATCGAGGCGGCCCGGGCCGATGCCGTGCGGGCGGCGGCCGATTTCACCCGCGCCACGCAGATGCAGGCCGACTACGTGGCGAAGTCCCGCCTCGATCAGGCGCGGGCCGACCGCGACCGCACCGAGGCCGCGGTGAAGGGCGCCGAGGCCGCGCTCCTGGCGGCGCGGGCGAACGTGGCGGTGCTCCAGGCGCAGGGGAGGGAGGCCGAGAGCCTCGCGGCCGAGCTCCGCACGGCGGTGGAGCGGGCCCGGCGCGACCTCGACTTCGCGGTGATCCGCGCACCCTTCGACGGCGTCGTCGGCAACAAGGCCGTGGAGGCCGGCGCCTACGTCTCGCCGGGCTCGCGGATCGCGGCGCTCGTGCCCCTCCAGAGCGTGCGGGTGGACGCGAACTTCAAGGAGACGCAGCTCGCCCGCATGCGGCCGGGCCAGGAGGTCCTGATCCACGTGGACGCCTATCCCGACCGGGAGATCGTCGGCACGGTGGAATCGCTGTCGCCCGCCTCGGGCTCGGTCTTCAGCCTGCTGCCCCCCGACAACGCAACGGGCAACTTCACCAAGATCGTGCAGCGCCTGCCCGTGCGTATCCACGTGCCCGCGGACGTCGCCCGCGAGGGCCTGCTGCGCCCCGGCCTCTCGGTGGTGGTGAAGGTCGACACCCGCGAGGGCGCCGACGCCCCCGTCCAGAGGCTCGCCGCGCACCGGTGACGATCCGCTCGGTCGGCCTGCGCTGGCCCGCGCCTCCATCCGCCCTCTTCTGAGACCACCGAGGCGCCCCATGGCCGCCACCGCAATGCTCGCCGCCGCTCCCGCCGCCGACCCGCCCCTCGACCGCCGCCGCATGGTGGCGTTCCTGTGCATGGTCTTCGGGATGTTCATGGCGATCCTCGACATCCAGATCGTCTCGGCCTCGCTCAACGAGATCCAGGCCGGGCTCTCGGCGTCGGGCGACGAGATCCCCTGGGTGCAGACGAGCTACCTCATCGCCGAGGTGATCTCGATCCCGCTGTCGGGCACCCTGTCGCGGGTGCTCTCCACGCGCTGGATGTTCGCGGTCTCCGCCGGCGGCTTCACCCTGATGAGCCTGATGTGCGCCACCTCCTCGTCCATCGGCGAGATGATCGTCTGGCGCGCGCTCCAGGGCTTCATCGGCGGCGGCATGATCCCCACCGTGTTCGCCTCGGCCTTCACGATCTTCCCGCCCTCGAAGCGCTCCATCGTCTCGCCGATGATCGGCCTCGTGGCGACGCTCGCCCCCACCATCGGCCCGACGGTCGGCGGCTATCTCACCGACCTGTTCTCCTGGCACTGGCTGTTCCTCATCAACATCGTGCCGGGCATCTTCGTCACGGTCTCGACCTGGATCCTGGTCGATTTCGACCGGCCGAACCTCGACCTGCTCAAGGCCTTCGACTGGGCGGGCCTCGCCTTCATGGCGGGCTTCCTCGGCTGCCTGGAATACGTGCTGGAAGAGGGGCCGAACCACGACTGGCTTCAGGACGAGGCGGTCCTCGTCTGCGCCGTGATCTGCGCTTTGGCGGGGCTCCTGTTCTTCTGGCGCGTCTTCACGGCGCGCCAGCCCATCGTGGACCTGCGCGCCTTCTCGGACCGCAACTTCGCGGCGGGCTGCACCTTCAGCTTCGTGATGGGCATCGGCCTCTACGGGCTCACCTATCTCTACCCCGTCTATCTCGCCCGCGTGCGCGGCTACTCGGCGCTGCAGATCGGCGAGACGATGTTCGTGTCGGGGCTGTGCATGTTCGCCACCGCGCCGATCGCGGGCCGGTTCCTCGGCAAGGTCGATCCGCGGATCCTGATGGCGGCGGGTTTCGCGGGCTTCGCGGCGGGCACGTGGATCGTCACCGGGCTCACCAAGGACTGGGACTTCTGGGAGCTGCTCTGGCCGCAGGTGCTGCGCGGCTGCTCGCTGATGCTTTGCATGATCCCGATCAACAACATCGCGCTCGGCACCCTGCCGCCGGAGCGGATGAAGAACGCGTCCGGCCTCTACAACCTCACGCGCAATCTCGGCGGGGCGGTGGGCCTCGCGCTCATCAACACGCTGCTGAACGACTGCTGGGACCTGCATCTCGTGCGCCTGCACGAGCGCTTCACCTGGGCGAACGGGGCGGCGCTGGAGCGCCTCGACGCCATGCGCCGCCAGTTCGAGGTGCTGGGGGGCGATGCCGGCGGCATGGCGCTCAGAGCGATGACCAACACGGTGCGGGTGCAGGGGCTGGTGATGGCCTTCGAGGACGTGTTCCTCGTCCTCACCGGCCTGTTCCTGGCCATGGCCTGCGCCACGCCGCTGATCCGGCGGCCGCGCTCCGCGCCGCCGGCCGGGGCCGGGCACTGAGGAGCGTATTGACGGATCCCGCTGCCACGGCCAAGACGATCCCATGCGCGGGCGCCTGTCAGGATCGGCACGGGGGCGCGCGGCCATCGCCGTGGCCGCGCTCTACGCGCTCGTGCTGCAGGCCTTTCTCGGCGCGCTGCTGCCGGTGGGGCCGGGGGTATTCCCGGCCGAGGTGATCTGCGCCGAGCACGGCGGCGGTTCCTCCGGCGACGACCGGGTCCCGTGCGGCCAGCACGCCTGCTGCATGCCGGCGCGCGTCGCCCATCCGTTGCCTGCCCTGCTCCCCGTCGCCGAGGCCGTCCTGTCCGCGCCGACGCGTTCCGCGGCGACCCCGATCGTCTGGCGCGCGAACGCCGAAGTGGCGGCCCGTGCGCCCCCCGATCCCGCCATCCCTCCGCGAGGTCCGCCCGCCGCCTGACCGATCACCCCAGGATCGCTCGAGGCTCGGACCCACCATGTCGCATTCCCTGGCCGGCGCCGTCGCACACGCGACCGCAGCGCCACACCCCCGTGCCGCGCGCGCGGCCGTCTACCGCGCCGTCTGGCGCTGGCACTTCTATGCCGGCCTGCTCTGCCTGCCCTTCCTGATCCTGCTGTCCGCGACGGGCGCCCTCTACCTGTTCAAGGACGAGATCGAGCGCACCTTCACCCACCGGAGCGTGGTCGTGCCCGGCCCGGGCGCCCCCCTGAGCACGGACCGGCTGATCTTCAACGCCACGCAGGCCGTGCCCG
This sequence comes from Methylobacteriaceae bacterium, assembly GCA_947444195.1. Taxonomy (GTDB): domain Bacteria; phylum Pseudomonadota; class Alphaproteobacteria; order Rhizobiales; family Beijerinckiaceae; genus Methylobacterium. The sequence goes on from CANEZL010000032.1 coordinate 21,190, forward strand.
AGGGGCGGCCGGTCTCCTTCATCGATCCGGTCGACGCCTCCACCTCGGCCGTGGTCGCCCTGCTGGAGAACGGGCGCCGGATCCACGTCTCTCTCGACCCCTATACCGGCGACGTGCTCGACCGGGTGGGGGCGGACGACACCGTCATGATGGTGGTGCGGCGGCTGCACAGCCTCAGCTATTTCGGGCCCGTGGCCAACGGCGTGATCGAGGTGGTGGCGGGCTTTGCCATCATCCTCGTCCTCACCGGTCTCTATCTCTGGTGGCCGCGGGGCGAGGGCGGGGCCGTCACAATCCGCGGCAACCCGGCCCGGCGGATCTGGTGGCGGGACCTGCACGCCGTCACCGGCCTCGTGGCCGGCGGCGGGCTCCTCTTCCTCGCCGCCACGGGCCTGCCCTGGTCGATCTGGTGGGGGCAGCAGGTGCGCGCCCTGTCGAACGAGGCCGGCCTCGGCCAGCCCCGCGCGCTCTGGGCCGACAAGGCGGTCTCCACCGTGCCCATGCGCGCGCTCCTCGGCGAGGTGGGCTGGGCCATGCAGGACGCGCCGGCCCCGCTCTCCCAGCCCGGCCCGGACGCCATCGGCCCCGACCGGGCGGTGGCGATCCTGCGCGGGCTCGGCATGCCCCGCGGCTTCGAGCTGGCGCTGCCGGTGGGCGAGACCGGGATCTACGCCGCCGCCGCCTATCCCCGCGACGTCGCCCGCCAGCGCATGATTTCCCTCGACCAGTATAGCGGCCGGCCCCTCGTCGACGTGCGCTTCGCCGATCTCGGCTTCGTGGCGCGGGCGATCCAGTACGGCATCGGCCTGCACAAGGGCGAGCATTGGGGGCGGCCGAACCAGCTCGCCATGCTCGCCGTCTGCCTCGCCACGATCCTGCTCTGCGTGAGCGCGGCGACGATGTGGTGGAAGCGCCGCCCCCCCGGCGGCCTCGGGGTGCCCCCCTGGCCGGGCGACCGGCGCGTCGTCGCGGGCGCGACCCTGATCGTGGTGGCCCTCGGCGCGCTGTTCCCGCTGACGGGCCTCGCCATCCTCGCGATGATCGGGATCGATCTCGGCCTCGCCGCCCTGCGCGGCGCACGGAGAAGCCCGGCCTGAAACGGTCGTGCCGGGCCCTGCTCCCGTGCCCCCCGCCCGCATCCCCGCCGTGCTCGCGCTGCTCCTCGCCCTCTGGGTGCAGTCCGTCGCGCCGGGCCTCGCGCTGCGCCTGTCAGCCCCCGCCGATCCGGGTCTCGCGGCCATCTGCGGGCGCGGGCTCGCTCCGGCGAGCCTCGACGCGCAGGGCCCGGCGCAGGGCGCCTGCGCGGCCTGCCCGTTCTGCGCGTCCGGCCCGACGAGCCCGCCGCTGCCGGACGCGCCCCAACTCGCGCGGGTCCTGCGCTGGTCCGCGCCCGCGTGGCCGATCCCGCCCCCCGGCCTCTGCCCGAACCGTCAGCAGCGGACGGTCCAGCCGCGGGGGCCACCCCGCGCGCTCTGATCGACGCGGGCTCCGCGCCTGCATTCACGTTCTCCGATCAGACGAGCCTGTCCTCCGATGCTGTCCCTCTCCCGCGCCCGCGCGCCCTTCCGCGCCACGCGCCTTGCCCTTCTCCTGCCCGCCGCCCTCTGCGCCCCTGCCGCCCGCGCGGAGCCCACCGACAGCGTCGTGCTGGAGGAACTCTCCGTCGTGGGCGAGGCCCGCCTGCCCGCGCCGGCCTTCGGCGTCGCCGCGCCCCCCGGCTCCGCGGCGGCCGTGATCGAGAACCCGGTCGGGCAGATCGTGAGCCGGATCGACCGGCGGGACACGATCGCCGGCCGGCCGGCGACCAGCATCGGCTCGGTCCTCGTCAACAGCCCCGGCGTCACCGTGCGCCAGGGCAACGGCGCGCGCGACGTCATCGTCTCGATCCGCGGCAACAACGCCCGCTCCACCGGCGTCATCAAGAACACCGTCGTGCTGGAGGACGGCTTCGTGCTGACGCAAGCGGACGGCGCCGCGCGCTTCGACCTCACCGACCCGCGCGCCTACAGCCGCATCGACGTGTTCCGCGGACCGCAATCGGCCCTGTTCGGCAACTACGCCACCGGCGGCGCCATCGCCTTCCGCACGCGCACGGGCCGCGAGATCGACGGCTACGAAGTCGGCGTCGATGCCGGGTTCTACGGCTACCTCTCGAACTACTTCACCGTGGGCGGCGCGAGCGGCCCCTTCGAGATCGGCCTGTTCGCGAGCGACGTGCGCGGCAACGGCTACCAGGACAATGCCGGCTTCGACACGCAGACGGTCAACCTGCTGGCGAGCTACACGCCCACGCCCGACAACCGCTTCACCCTGAAGGTCATCAACAACGCACTGCACGCCGACATCCCGGCGCGCGCCTCCCTGAACCAGTACCGCATCAACCCCTACCAGCGCGGCTGCGCGGCTTCGGCGACGGCCGCGCCCGGCTGCACCACCTACAACTACTTCCTCAATGGCGCCTTCGGCCCCACCGTGCCGGTGACGGCGACGGAGGCCTCCCTTCAGCGCAACGACCGGCGCACCATCGTGGCCGCGCGCTGGGAGCACGACATCGACGCCTTCACCACGTGGCGGACGCAAGCAGGTTTCGACGAGCGCAACTTCAACCAGCCCTTCTACACCACCGCCTCGCGCGGCTCGTACCCGTCCTGGAACTTCCTCAGCGACGTCACCCGGCGCGGCGACCTGTTCGGCCTGCCAGCGGTCGGCTACGTGGCGCTCGCCTACAGCACCATCGACAACCACATCACCACCTACAACCGGGCGCCCTACGGCGGTCCGCGCCTCGGCGCGCTCATCGGCGAGCAGCAGGCGGTGCAGGACAATCTCGGCGGGCGGGCGCGGGTGGAGCTCGCGCTCTCCGACCTGTGGACGGGCGTGCTCGGCGTCTCGGCGGAGAACACCACGATCACCGGCCGGAACATCGCCTACGCGACGACGGCGGCCGGCACGACGCGCACGGTGGCCGACGCCGACCGCAGCTTCCTCAACGTCGCGCCGGAACTGGCGCTGGTCTACCGCCCCTCCGCGGCGTGGCAGTTCCGCGGGCGCGCGGCGACGGGCTACACCACGCCCGCCGCCTCGAACCTGTTCGTCACCGCGGCGGGATTGCCGGGCAACAACACCCAGCTGAGGACGCAGGAGAATCTCGGCTTCGACCTCGGCGCGGACTGGACGCCGCTGCCCGGGATCTCGGTGAGCCTGACCGGGTTCTACGAGTTCTTCCGCAACGAGCTCGTCTCGCAATCCCCCGGCGCCGGGCTCCTGGCCTACACCTTCAACGCACCGGCCTCCGAGCACCGCGGCATCGAGCTCGGCGCCGCCTGGGACTTCGCGCCGGGCTGGCGGGCCAGCACGGCCTACGGCTTCAACGACCAGATCTACACCGGCTACGTGGAGCAGATCAGCGCCGGAGCCGTGAGCCGCCGCTTCGACCGGGCGGGCCGGACGATCCCCGGCGTGCCCGCCCACCAGCTCCTCGCCCGCATCGGCTACGACGTGCCCTCCGGGCCGCTCGCCGGGCTCGGCGCCTTCGTCGAGACCGTGGTGCAGAGCGATTTCTACGTGGACAACGCCAACCTCCTGCGGGCGCCGGGCTACGCCGTCGTCAACGCCAACGTGCACTACGACACGGATCTCGTGGGCGCCTACGCGAAGCGGCTGAACCTCTATCTCGAGGTGCGCAACCTGTTCGACACCGCCTACATCGCCTCGGCGCAGAACCTCGCCAACACCATCGCCGCCGGCACGGGGCTGCAGAACGGCGCGGGCGTGCTCGCCGCCACCACGGGCTCGATCTACGCGGGCGCGCCGCGCAGCTTCGTCGGCGGCATGAAGCTCGCGTTCTGAGAGCCGCCCGCGCAGTCTTTCCCGCTTGTGGACGGGACGGGCGAGCCGCTATCCATGCGCGCGAAACATCGAGCGGCGATTGAGGGGGTTACGGCATGAGAGCGTTCCTGGCGGTGTTGGTCGCGGGTGTGAGCCTGATCGGCCCGGTGGAGCTGGCGTCGGCCCAGCCCTATGGCGGCCGCGACTACGGATACGGGGACCGGGATTACGGCTCGCGCGACCGCGGCTACGATTCGCGCGGCCGCGGCGGCTACGATTACGACGACCGCGGACCGCAGCAGCGGCGCCGGGAGCGCGGCGACTACGCGTTCGACGAGCGCGAGTACCTGCGCTGCAACCCCGACGTCCGGAAGGCCATCGTCAACGGCCAGATGGAATCGGGCCTCGCCCATTACCGCACCTTCGGCCGCCGCGAGGGCCGCCGCCTCACCTGCTGAAGCCCCGCCGCGCCGGCATGGTAACGCCTCGTTAACCATGCCGGCGGCACCAACGGGATGCGGAGGTGCTGCCATGAACGGTCGACGGAATCGGGATTTCGGGGCGCTGACCGAGGCCGAGCTGCGCTCGCGCAAGACGGAGCATCGCAAGGTCCAGGTCGCAGGCCTCATGCCCGCGCCCGCCCCGAAGCGGATGGCCGACCTGCTCGACACCATCCAGCAGGTGGAGGAAGCCGCCCGCGGCGAGCGGAGCTTCCTGCACCGGCGCTGATCCCGCCCGCGGGCACGCGCGGGTGCTGCCGGACCGGCGGCCTGTGGATCCGGCGGCTGTGGCTTGGCCGCGCTCGCATCCGCGGGCATCCGCCGCTAGAGTGCCCTGCCGCCTCCCGAGGGGCGCCCTCGGACGAGACCTGCCGGACCCCCGCCTGATGCCCCCGACCCGTGTCCTGACGCTTCTTGCCGCGATCGGCCTCGCGCTCACCGTGTCCGGCTGCGGCCGGCGCGGCGCCCTCGAAGCGCCGCAGGCCGCCGCGCCCCAGGCTTCGGCCCAGCCGCAGGGGGGCAGCCGCGCCGGCGCGCGCCAGCTGCCCGGCAGCGTCGGCCTCGGCGGCGGCACGGCCGGCCCGGAGGTGGACGCCGTCCAGGCCGGCGACGAGCTCGCCCTCTCCGCGGTGCCCCCCGCGGGCACCGAAGCCCCCGTCGAGACGAGCCGCGGGGCCAAGCGCGGCTTCCGGATCCCGAAGGATCCGTTCATCCTCGACCCCCTCCTGTGAAAAGGGCCCGGCACCCGCCGGAGCCGCCGAGACGATGCACCATTTCCACTACCGCGACGGCCGCCTCCACGCCGAGGAGGTGGACCTGACGCCCCTCGCCGAGCGCGTCGGCACGCCCTTCTACTGCTACAGCACCGCCACCCTGGAACGGCACTACCGGGTCTTCGCCGAGGCCTTCGCCGCGGACGAGGCGCTGGTCTGCTTCGCCATGAAGGCTAACTCGAACCAGGCGGTGCTGCGAACGCTCGCCCGCCAGGGCGCGGGCATGGACATCGTCTCGGAAGGCGAGCTGCGCCGGGCGCTGGCCGCCGGCGTGCCGGGCGAGCGCATCGTGTTCTCCGGCGTCGGCAAGACCCGCGCGGAGATGGCGGCGGGCCTGAAGGCCGGCATCCTCTGCTTCAACGTGGAGAGCGAGCCGGAACTCGCCGCCCTCTCCGAGGTGGCGCAGAGCCTGTCCACCACCGCATCGATCTCCATCCGCGTGAACCCGGACGTGGATGCCGGGACGCATGCCAAGATCTCCACCGGCAAGTACGAGAACAAGTTCGGCATCCCGATCACGCGGGCGCCGGAGGTCTACGCGCAGGCCGCGGCCCTTCCGGGCCTCGCCGTGCACGGCGTCGACATGCATATCGGCAGCCAGATCACCGATCTCGCGCCGTTCGAGAGTGCGGCCCGGCTGCTCGCGGGCCTCGCCCGCGACCTGATGGCGGCGGGCCACAGGCTGCAGCACATCGATTTCGGCGGCGGCCTCGGCATCCCCTACCGGGACGACAACGCGCCCCCGCCGGACCCCGCCGCGCTCGCCGCGACGCTCCGCCCGCATTTCGCGCCGCTCGGTCTGCGCCCCGTCTTCGAGATCGGCCGGATGATCGCGGGCAATGCCGGCATCCTCGTCACCCGCGTCACTTACGTGAAGCAATCGGAGGGGCGCACCTTCGTCATCGTGGACGCCGCGATGAACGACCTGATCCGCCCGACCCTCTACGAGGCCTACCACGCCATCCGCCCCGTCGCGGAGCCGGCGGCGGAAGCGGAGCGCATCACCGCGGACGTGGTCGGCCCGGTCTGCGAGACCGGGGACTACCTCGCCCTCAACCGCGAGATGGCCGCGGTGAAGCCCGGGGATCTGATCGCGGTGATGACGGCGGGCGCCTACGGCGCCGTCCAAGCCGGCACCTACAACACCCGCCGCCTCGTGCCCGAGGTGCTGGTGCGGGACGCGGAGGCCGCCGTCGTGCGCCCGCGCCAGACCTACGAGGAACTGATCGGCCTCGACCGGGTCCCGGACTGGCTGGCCTGAAGATCGGGTTCCCGGAGGGCTCATACCAAATCCGGTTGATCCCTTCGGAATGGCGGATCTGGGCTTCGCTCAGGCGCCGCGCGGGCTCGGTCGATACGACCTCCGGACACCCGGCATCAGTTCTCCGCGGCGACCGCGCGGAGATCGGCGATCAGCGCGTCGATCCGGGCCGGTTCGGCGTCCCAGGCGAACATGAAGCGGGCGCCGCCGCCGATGAAGGTGTAGAAGCGCCAGCCCCGCGCCCGCAGGGCCTCCATGGCCGCCGCCGGCATCGCCAGGAACACCGCGTTCGCCTCGACGGGGAAGAGCAGCGCGACGCCGGGCAGGTCCGAGACGGCTTCCGCGAAGCGCCGGGCGCAGGCATTGGCGTGGGCGGCGTTGCGCAGCCAGGCGCCGTCCTCCAGCATGCCGACCCAGGGGGCGGCGAGGAAGCGCATCTTGGAGGCGAGCTGGCCCGCCTGCTTGCAGCGGTAACCGAAATCCTCCGCCATCGCGCGGTGGAAGAACACCACCGCCTCGCCCGCATGCATGCCGTTCTTGGTGCCGCCGAAGCAGAGCACGTCGACGCCCGCGCGCCAGGTCATGTCGGCGGGCGAGCAGCCGAGGCTCGCGCAGGCATTGGCGAAGCGGGCGCCGTCCATGTGCAGGCTGAGGCCGAGCGCCCGGCAGGTCGCCGAGAGGCTCGCGAGTTCCTCGAGGGTGTAGACCTGCCCCGTCTCGGTCGGCTGGGTCACGGTGACGACGCGGGGCTTCGGGAAGTGGATGTCCGTGCGCCGGGTGAGCGCCCGGATCGCGTCCGGGGTGAGCTTGCCGCCCTCGGTGCGGGCGACGAGGAGCTTCGAGCCGTTGGAGAAGAATTCCGGCGCGCCGCACTCGTCGGTCTCCACATGGGCCGAGTCGGCGCAGATCACGCTGTGGTAGGATTGGCACAAGCTGGCGAGCGCCAGCGCGTTGGCGGCGGTGCCGTTGAAGGCGAAGAACACCTCGCATTCGGTCTCGAACAGGGCGCGGAAGGCGTCGGCCGCCCGCGCCGTCCAGGCGTCCTCGCCGTAGGCGGGGGCGTGCCCGCGATTGGCCGCCGCCATCGCGGCCCAGGCCTCCGGACAGATGCCGGAATAGTTGTCGCTGGCGAATTGCTGCGCGTGGCTCGTCATGATCCGTCGGGCTGGTTGGAACTCGTCCGCACTTGGTGTAAAGGCAGCCGCAAGGTGCGTACATCGCGCCGAATCGAGACGTTGCGCGCCGCGTCCCGCCCGGGCGATCCCCGGGACAGGGGCGTTTTCGGTTTACAGCGTCCGGATCCGGCCCGAACCGCCCCAGACCGGTTGCAAGTTCCAGAGGATCCAGTCCGTTGCAGGTACTCGTTCGCGACAACAACGTCGATCAGGCGCTCCGCGTCCTCAAGAAGAAGATGCAGCGCGAAGGCATCTTCCGTGAGATGAAGCAGCGCAAGGCCTACGAGAAGCCCTCCGTGCGCAAGGCGCGCGAGAAGGCCGAGGCCGTCCGCCGCGCCCGCAAGCAGGCCCGCAAGACCGCGATCCGCGAGGGGCTGATCGCCGCGCCGAAGCCGAAGCCCCGCTTCGCCGGCGCCGGCCGCCGCCCCGGCTTCCCCTCCGCCAGCCCGGCGCAGGGCCAGCAGACCGCCGCCCCCGCCGTCGCCTCGTAAGACACGGCCCCGCGCCCCGGCGCGGGCGGATCCAGACCTGCAATCAGGCCCGGCCGCATCCGCGGCGCGGGCCTTTTTGCCGTCGGGACCGCGCCTTCCCTTCGCCCTCGGCGGGTAGGGTGATCGCATATGGCACCACCCATCATCCCAGGCCGGTAGAGCGGAGCCCGGATCCATGCGCACCTCGAGCATGCTGCTTTTTCACGGAAACGACAGCATGCTCTATCTCTGCGGTCGCACGATGATTCCGGAAAACCGGATTCCACTTTTCCGCATCGTGCTCTAGGCGTCCAGAGTGCGCGTTGCGGTGGTTCTGGATGTTGGGCTCGCCTGCGGCGCTCCGGGCCGCGGAAATCGGATCGCCAAACGCGATTGCCCCGCTCGCAAGGGTAAGGAGAGCTCCCGGCGACCCGGGTGATCGACCGGAAACATCATGACAGGAGGGCCGCGTGAAACGGCTTGTCGTCACCGCCGACGATTTCGGCCTGAGCCGCGAGGTCAACGAGGCCGTCGAGCAGGCCCATCGCGAGGGCATCCTCAGCGCCGCGAGCCTGATGGTCTCGGCGCCCGCCGCCGGGGATGCGGTGGAGCGGGCCAGGCGGTTGCCTTCCCTACGCGTCGGCCTGCATCTCGTGCTGGTCGAGGCCTGGCCGACGCTTCCCCCCGCCGAACTGCCCGATCTCACGGACGGGCGGGGCCTGATGCGGCGGGACATGGAGCGCCTCGGCCTCGATCTCGCCCTGAAGCCCGCCGCAAGGCGGCAGCTCGCGGCGGAGATCCGCGCGCAGTTCGAGGCCTACCGGGCGACCGGCCTGCCCCTCGACCACGTCAACGCCCACAAGCACTTCCACATCCACCCGCTCGTCGCGGGAGCCGTGCTGCGGATCGGGCGCGACTACGGCATGCGGGCGCTGCGGGTGCCGCGCGAGCCGCGCCACGCCCTGCGCCGGGCCGAGCCGGGCACGCCCACGCGGCCCGCCCTCGACACCGCGCCCTGGGCCGCGCTCCTCGCGGTGCGTGCGCGTCAGGCCGGCCTCCGCGTGCCGGACCGGACCCTCGGCCTCGCATGGTCGGGCGCGATGACCCCGAAGCGGGTCGCCGCTCTCCTGGCCGCCCTGCCGGACGGGCTGACCGAGCTCTACACCCATCCGGCGACCGCGGGCGGCTTCGTCGGCGAGGCCCCGGGCTACGCCTATGCCGCGGAGCGCGACGCGCTCATCGCCCCCGAGGCCCGCGCCGCGCTGGCGACGAGCGGAGCGGTGCTCGGCGGCTTCTCGGACTTCCTGAATTGATTTCTCAGGAAAGACGCCACGCGAGAGGATGATTCCGCAACGCGCCGTCGACGGTGATCAGTCTGCACCCTTCCACGAGGCACTGCGCGAGAAGCATGCGGTCGAAGGGATCGCGTGTTGGAGGAAGCGGATCAACCTCCGTGATCGCGTGGGCGGCGTTGACCGGGAGAAGATCCATGCCGAGGCTTCGGCCATATGGGGCCAGATCGGCCAGCGGCATTCCGGGATCGAGCTTTCCAAGCCGCGTCTTGATCGCGATCTCCCATAGGCTGGCGACGCTGATCCAGACTTCAGCGTCAGGACGGCGGAGAACGTCCACGAGAATTGGATCCAGATTGCCCCGACGTCGAGGCGTCAGCGCCAGAAGAATATGGCTGTCGACAAGGAGTCTCACGATTCGGGAAGGATCAAGAAATCCTCCGGCAGAGGTGCATCGAAGTCTTCCGCCACGTAACCGAATGGATTGTCCAGGCCACGCGCCCTGAGGAACGCGTCCCCTGCCTCGAAATCGAGGCCGCCGCGGCGACGGTGGGGCACGAGATCCGCCACGGGCTCGCCATCGCGGGTCACGATGATAGTCTCACCCTTCTCGACCCGGCGGGCGAGGGCGGCGAGATCGAGATCCGCGTCGTTGAGGTCGATCCGGTCCATGGCGGCAGGGTAGGGGTGGCCGACCCCGCCGTCCAGTTTCCGTATCGACGCCTACTTGGCCGCCTCCGCCGCCATCTGGCGGCGGATCATCGGGTCCTTGCCCGCGGCGTCGCCCTCGGGCCGGTCCGTGTCCGGCTGGACGGGCGGGGGCCCGAGGAAGGCCGGGACCACGAAGAAGGCCGCCACCAGCGTGAAGAACAGGGACAGGGCGAGCAGCTTGCCCATGCTGGCCGTGCCGGGATGGCTCGACAGGACGAGGGAGCCGAACGCCGTGCCCGTGGTCAGCGCCGAGAAGAAGATCGCCCGGGTCAGGCTCGAGGCCAGCATGTCGTGCACGCCCGCCCGCCAGGCGATCACGTAGTAGATGTGGAAGGCCACGCCCACCGCCAGCATCAGCGGCAGCGCGATGATGTTGGCGAAGTTGAGCGGCATGCCCACCACGTAGAGCGCCATCAGCGTCCACAGGGTCGCCAGCACCAGGGGGCCGAGCGTCATCGCCACGTCCCAGGGTTTGCGGAGCGCCACCGAGAGGATGATGAAGATCAGCACGAAGGCGGTCAGGCCGGCCTGAACGAAGGCGCCCAGGATCGTGTAGCTCGACGCCGTGGTGGCCACCGGCGCGCCGGTGGCGTGGGGCGCCACGGTGCGCACCTCGTTGGCGAAGTTGCGCAGGACCGCGTCGTCGTTCGAGTTGCCCTTCGGGTGGACCTCGATCCGGGCGCGGCCGTCGGCGGCGACCCATTCCGCCTTCAGCTGCGGCGGCAGGTTGGCCAGGGTGATCCGCTCGGGGTGGAGCAGTTCGCGCAGGCGCCGGAGCAGGGGCCCGAGATCCGTCGTCAGCGCCACGGAGGCCGCCTCGCGCTTGGCCACGGGGGCCTCGGCGAGCCGGTCGAGGGTGCCGGCGAGCCGCCGCGCGGTCTGCGCCCCGGCGGTGCTGCCGGTGGCGATGCCGTTGAGGGCGGCGGCGGCGTCCTTCAGGGCCTTCACGTTCTCGGCATCGGTGGGCGGCGGCGGCCGGCGCGTGGGGCTGAGCACCGGGTCGAGCAGCTGCGCCGTGTCGGCGACGAGGGCGAGCTTCTTGTCCTGGTCGCGCGGGACGAAGGTGTCGATGCTCATGATGTCCGCCACCGAGGGGAGGGCGGCGAGCCTCTTCGTCAGGTCCGGCACCGCCGCCACGTCGGGCGCGAGCACGTCGATGACGTTCGGGCTGGTGGCGGGGTCCTTGATGAGGTCGAGATAGGTGGCGATCGATTCGACCTTCGGGCTGCGCAGGTGCATCGGGTTCGAATCGAAGGGCAGCTTCCAGAGGAGCGGCAGGCCCGCCACCGTCACCAGCCCGACGCCGATCAGCACCGCCTTGCGGTTGGCGATGATCCAGGGGTCGACGCCCGCGAGCCAGGAGGTGCGCACGGCCTCCTTCTCGCCCCGGGGCTTGAACACGGCGATGAGCGCCGGGAGCAGGGTGAGCGAGAACAGGTAGGCGACGATCATGCCGGCGCCGGCGATGAGGCCGAGCTCGGACACGCCGCGGAAGGCGGTGGGCAGGAAGGCGAAGAAGCCGGCGATGAGCGAGACCGCCGCCAGCGTCAGGGACCAGCCGACGCCGCGCGCGGCCGCCCGGATCGCCTGCTCGATGGTCTCCTGCTCGTAGCGGTCGGCCCGGTAGCGCACCGCGAACTGGATGCCGAAATCGATGCCGAGCCCCACGAAGAGGGCGGCGAAGGCCACCGAGATCGGGTTGAGCTCCCCCACCATCACGAGGCCGAGCGCCGCCGTGACGATGAGGCCGGCGAAGGTGGTGATCATCACGGCGATCACCAGCGGGCCCGAGCGCAGGGCCAGCCACAGGAACAGGACGATGGCGCCGACGGTGACGGCGTTGTTCAGGAAGGCGTCGTCGGAGAGGGTGGCGAACTCGTCGTCGGCCACGGCCACCGGCCCGGTCAGGCGCATGGTGAGGCCGTATTCCGGCGCGATCTTGAGCTCCTTGGCCACGTTGCGGATGAGCTTCGTCGCCGTGTAGCCGGGCTGCAGGGCGTTGAAGTCCAGCACCGGCTTGATCATCACGAACTTGCGAAGGTCCGTGCTCCGGGTCTCGCCGCCGGAGAGCAGCATCTGCCAGGAGAGGCGGGCGGGCTCGCCCTTCAGCACCTTCTCCAGCACCGAATCGATCCGCCCCATGGGCTTCTCGAGATCCTCGATCTTGGCGTCGCCCCCCTTCACGCCGCGGGCGCCGAGGGTGAGGACGCGCATCACCCCGCGCAGGGACGGGTCCGAGGCCAGCGGCCCGAGGAGGCCCTGCTGCTGGACGAGCTGCTCGGTGGTCTTCTGCAGTTCGGCCTGGGACATCAGGAGCAGGCCGTTCCGGTCGTAGAACGGGCCCCCGTCCGGCCGGTAGACGGTCTCGATCAGGTTCTTATGGACGGCGAGCGCCTTGGTGAGGGCGGAGGCCGCCTCCTCGGCTTCCTCCGGCGTGCGTCCGTCGATGACGGCGACCACGGTGTTGGTGCGCTGCGGGAAGGCCTTCTCGTACTCGATCTCGTCCTGGCGCCAGGGTTCCTTGGCATCGATCAGCCGTTCCACGTCGGTGTTGATGCGGAAGAGGTGGGCCGACAGGCCGCCGCTCGCCGCGGTCAACAGGGCCACGAGGGCGATGACGATCCAGCGGTGCCGGACGGAGGACGCGACGAGTCGTTCGATCACGAGTATCCTGCCTGCCTGGGATCGAACCCGGCGCAGGCCGCGCGGGCAGTCCCTCTTCACGATGCGCCGCCGACGCGCGCTTCCGGTCAACGTTTCGAGACGCGCGGACGCGGCCGGATGTTCCCTGCCGCGCTTGCGCTCCTCCGCCCGTCGGGTACGGTTCGGCGTCCCGGGGCGTCGCGAACGGCCCTGGCTCGTGCCACTTGGCTCGTGCCATGGGCGGCCCCGGCCATAGGCCGGCGGCCCCGCACCATGCCATGGAGCGGGTCCGGCGCTCAGTAATGATGTGGGCCCCGGATTGCAAACCGAGGGGTTCTCCACGCCTCAGTTTGCACTGCGGTACGAGCCTGTGCGATAACGCACCGCACCGCCGGGTCGACGGGATGTCGAATGCGGGCCGTCGCAATACCGACGCATTCGCCGGTTCTGTCGCGCGCAATCTTCAGGGAGAAACCGGCCGCATCGCGGATCGCCGGCGCCCGGGCCGACCGATCGCCTGTGGCCCCGTTGCTTCAGGGCGGAAACATCGGCGCGATGGCGGGCACGACGGCGCCCTTTCGAGATCCGTTCCAGGCTACGACGCTGGAACCGAGGACTTTTTCGCGTTAAGCAGCCCCGAAGAGCCGGGGCCAACAGAACAGGAGCCACATCTTGGGAATCCCCCTCCGGTATGTCGCGAAGATCGGCGGCTACATCCTCAAGCAGCATCTCACCGGTCGCAAGCGCTACCCGCTCGTGATGATGATGGAGCCCCTGTTCCGCTGCAATCTCGCCTGCGCGGGCTGCGGTAAGATCGACTATCCGGACGAGATCCTGAACAAGCGCCTTCCCGTGGCCGAGGCCCTGGAATCCGTGCGCGAGTGCGGCGCGCCCGTCGTGGTGATCGCGGGCGGCGAGCCGCTGCTGCACAAGGACCTGCCGCAGATCGTGCAGGGCATCATCGATCAGAAGAAGTTCGCGATCGTGTGCACGAACGCGCTGCTCCTCGAGAAGAAGATCAAGGAGTACAAGCCCTCCCCGTACTTCACCTGGTCGATCCATCTCGACGGCGACAAGGAGATGCACGACCAGTCGGTCTGCCAGCGCGGCGTCTACGACAAGGCCGTGGCGGCGATCAAGAAGGCCAAGGAGATGGGCTTCCGGGTCACCATCAACTGCACTTTCTTCAACAACTCGTCCGCCGACAAGATCGCCGACTTCTTCGATTCGGTGACCCGCATGGGCATCGACGGCATCACCGTCTCGCCGGGCTACGCCTACGAGCGCGCCCCCGACCAGCAGCACTTCCTCAACCGCAAGGCGACCAAGGACCTGTTCCGCGGCGTGTTCCGGCACGGCAAGGAGAAGGGCCGCGAGAAGTGGACCTTCCAGCAGTCCGGCCTGTTCCTCGACTTCCTGGCGGGCAACCAGAGCTACCACTGCACGCCCTGGGGCAACCCGACCCGCACCGTGTTCGGCTGGCAGAAGCCCTGCTACCTGCTCGGCGAGGGCTACGCCGCCACCTTCAAGGAGCTGATGGAGGAGACGGACTGGGACGCCTACGGCACCGGCAACTATGAGAAGTGCGCCGACTGCATGGTCCATTCGGGCTACGAGGCGTCCTCGGTGGTCGATTCGGTCCGCAAGCCCTGGAAGCCGCTGGTCCACGCCATCCGCGGCATCCGCACCGAGGGCGAGATGGCTCCGGAGATCAGCCTGGAAGGGCAGCGCCCCGCCGAGTTCGTGTTCTCGCGCAACGTCGCCCAGAAGCTCTCCGAGATCAAAGCCTCGGGCGTCGATACCAAGCAGGAAGCCCGCAAGCGCTCGGCCGCCTGACCGGCACGCCCTCATTCGCGTCTTCGAAGACCCGCGCGGCCCCCCGCGCGGGTCTCGTCGTCTGGGCGGCCCGCGCGGCGTTGCAGGCCGGCAACACGACCTGCCGGCGCACGTGCGAGGAACGCCCTTCATCCCACTGACATCCAGCTGTTACGGACACCCCCTAGCTGCGGCCAAGCTTAGAGCCTGAGGGGGCCAGAGGTGATCAAGTTCGGCAACGGCGCTGCGCGCGCCGCGGGTTCATTCGGCATGCTCGCCGCGCTGGCGGGGGGTGCCGCGGCACAGACGATCTCGGCGACGACGCCGAACATCCAGGCGGTGGACGGCCCGGTCTCGGCCACCCTCAACCGGACCACGATCGTCAACCAGGGCCTCCAGGGCGTGGGCCGGCTGCCGGCCACCACCCGCGACTTCCTCGGCGACACCCTGGGCTCGTTCTCCGCGCTCGCGATGGACCTCGCGACCTGGCGCCGGACGGGGGAGAGCTACAGCGGCACGCTCTACACGCTGCCCGACCGCGGCTACAACAATCCGGACGGGGGCCTGTTCACGGACTATGCCGGGCGCCTCAACCGCTTCACCCTGACCTTCACGCCCGACCCCGGCGCGAACCTGCCGCAATCCACGGCCTCCCAGCGCCAGATCACCCTGACGCCGAACGGCGGCATCGTGCTCACCGACGCGCAGGGCCGGCGCTTCAGCGGCCTCGATCCCGCCGCGGGCACCACGACGCAGCTCGGCACGGTGCTGCCCTCGGCCGCGACCGGCGCGAGCGCCGGCCGGATCAGCCTCGACGCGGAAGGCCTCGCCCGTCGCCTCGACGGCTCGTTCTACGTCAGCGACGAGTACGGCCCGAACATCTACTACTTCAACGCCAACGGGCAGCTCCAGGGCGTGCTCGGCGTGCCGGAGGCCCTGCGGCCGCGCACGGGCGGCGCCCTCAACTTCAACTCCCTGGCGGCGCCCGACAGCGGCCGGCGCAACAACCAGGGCCTCGAGGCCCTCTCGCTCACGCCGGACGGCCGCAGCCTCGTGGCGATCCTCCAGAGCGCCACGGTCCAGGATTCCACCGCCAACCAGCAGACGCGCCTCAACACGCGCCTCCTCGTCTACGATATCGCCGCGAACCCGGTCCCCACGGCGCCGTCGCGCGAGTACGTCCTCCAGCTGCCGGTCTACCGCGACAACGGCAATGGGGGCGCGGCCAACCGCACCGCGGCGCAGAGCGAGATGATCGCCCTCAACGACACCCAGTTCCTCGTCCTCGCCCGCGATTCGAACGGGCTCGGCACCGGCAACACCACGCCGATCGTGTTCAAGAGCATCCTGCTCGTGGACATCTCGCAGGCCACCAACATCGTCGGCACCGCCGCCGACGCCGTCACCGGCCAGGTCTCGCCGAACGGCACGCTGCGGGCGGATATCCGGCCGGTGGAGACGACCCAGGTCGTCAACCTGCTGAACCCGATCCAGCTCGGCCGGTTCGGCATGAACCTCAACACCAACCCGGCGACCCAGACCACGCTCTCGGAGAAGTTCGAGGCGCTCGGCCTCGTGCCCGTCCTCAGCGAGCGGGCGCCGAACGACTACTTCCTGCTGGTGGGCAACGACAACGACTTCCTCACCCGCCAGGGCGTCATCAACGGCGGCACCTACGATGCCGGGATCAACAACGATTCGGTGATCCTCGCCTACCGGCTCACCCTGCCCACCTACGTCGATCCGCTCTCGCTCGCGGTGATGCGGGCCACCGCGCCCACCGTGCTGCAGGGCCTCGGCAGCGCGACGCTGGGCTTTGCCGCCTCCTCCACCCGCGGCGTGCAGGATCACCTCTCGGCCCTGCGCCGGGCCGCCGGCACCGCGGGCCCGTGGGGCCAGGGCTGGGGTCTCTGGGTCGGGGGCGACTTCGTCTTCGCCGACCAGCCCCGCAACGGCGGCGCCACCCTCGACCGGACCATCGCGCAGGGCACGGTGGGCCTCGACCTGCCCCTCGAAGGCCCCTGGCGGGCGGGCGTCTCGGTGGGCGGCGGCGGCGGCACGCTGAGCCGTCCGGGCGGCTTCCGGCAGGAGCACAGCGCCTACACGCTCTCGGCCTATGCGGGCTATTACGGACCGGCCTTCTACGCGCAGGGCATCGTCGGCGGCACGCCCGACGTCAGCCTCGACCGGATCCGCCGTCCGGGCGCCTACGGGCTCACCGCCGCCGGCCGCACGAGCGGCAGCGCGGTCGCCCTCGACGGCGAGGTGGGCGTGCCGTTCCGGGCCGCCAACCTCCTGCTGACGCCGTTCGCCGGCATCACCCACCTGTCCGGACAGGTCGACGGCTTCACCGAGAGCGGGGCCGCGGGCAACAACATCGCCTATCGCGGCCTCACCGTGCTGCAGACCACGGCCCGCTTCGGCGGCGAGGCGGCCTTCCTCGGCTTCGGCGGGGTGATCCCCTCGGTGCGCGTCGCCTACAACCTCGCCACCGGCCCCCAGGGCAGCTTCGGCGCGGTCCGCCTCGCCAGCGTCGAGAACAGCCTCGCCAGCGCCGCCGTGGCGGTGCCCTTCCTGCGGGACGACTTCGTCACCGCCGGCGCGGGCCTGCAGGGCAGCCTCACCGACCGGCTCGGCTGGCGCGTGGACTATCAGGCAGCCATCGGCCTGCGCTCCGGCACCGCCCACGGCGTCACGGCGGGCCTGCGCTACCAGTGGTGAGACCGGTCCGGGGCGGTCCGGCGCGGATCGCCCCGCCCGTCAGGCGTCGCCCGCCATCGCCTCCGCCGGCACGCCGAGGGCGGGCCCGAGCCGCGCGCGGCAGCGGGTGAGGGCGGCGAAGGCGGCGCTCGAGTCGCGGGCGAGGCGCAGGATCACGCCGATCCGCGTCGGGTCGCGCACCAGGGCACCCAGCACCGCGCCGATATCGGGCTCACCGTCGGGCTTCAGCGCGTGGGCCACGAAGGCGGGCAGCGCCCGCTCCGCCGGATCGCAGACCACTCGGAGGGCGGCGAAGGGCAGGCCGTGCCGCTCGGCGAAGGCGGCCGCCACATGGGATTCCATGTCCACCGCCAGGGCGCCCGTGCGCACCCGGAGATCGGCCTTCTCCCTAGGCCCCAGCACCGCGGCATCGACGCCCGCGAGGTCGCCGCACCTCACGGAGGGCCCGAGCCGAACCTGGAGAGAGGCGGCGATGACCGGATCGGCGGGGTAGCGCCGCCCCTCCGCGACGATGCCGGAGGCCACCACCACGTCGCCGGGTGCGAGATCCGGATCGAGCCCGCCCGCGATCCCGATGCTCATCACCGCGCGGCAGCCGGGCAGGTCGCGCGCGGCGAGGAGTGCGGCGAGGCGCACCGGGTTTCCGCCGGCACCGACGGCCTCGACGCCGGGTCCGGCGGCCAGCCGGCGCTCCTTGGCCAGCCCCGTCACCGCAAGGACGGGGAGGTCCCGCCCGCGCGAGCGGTCCCTGTCGATCGCGTTGTGGGAGGCGGGCTCGGGGCGCGTCATGGAATCCGGCAGCGGGATCGGGAACGGGCCTGACGCCCGTCACGCGGTCGTCTTTCATACCGCGGTGATTCGGGCCAGCCCGCGGCGATCCCGGAGCCGCCGAGGTCCGCCGCGCGCCTCGGGCGCGATGCGAGAGAATGGAATCCGGTTTTCCCGGGATCATCGTGCGGCCCCGAGAGGATGGAGCGTGCCGATGTTTCCGGGAGAAGGCAGCACGCTCCGGAAGCCGGACGGATGAGGAAGATCGATCTGAAGCGGGCCCATCGCGCCCTGTTCGATCCGCCCCCCGGGCGGTTCGCGGAGGTTGCGGTGCCGATCTTCGGCTTCGTGAAGGTCGACGGCGCGGGCGATCCGAACACGGCCGCCGCCTATCGCGCGGGGGTGGAGTGGCTGTACGGCGTCAGCTACGCGATGAAGTTCGCCGCCAAAAGCGGCCTCGGGCGCGACGACGTGGTGCCGCCCCTCGAAGCCCTCTGGTGGTCGGAGGATCCCGCGGCCTTCGTGCGTCGGGAGAAGGATCGCTGGCGCTGGACGGTGATGATCATGGCGCCCGACTTCGTCACCCCCGCGATCTTCGCGGACGCCGTCGCCAAATCAGCCGCCACGCGCTCCGATCGGCCGTAGACGCTGCGCTTCGAGCCCTACGCGGAGGGCAGGGCGCTCCAGACCCTGCATGTCGGCCCCTACGACGCGGTGGGACCGATCCTGCGGCACCTGCACGCGGAGGTCATGCCGGGGCTCGGCCTGACCTTCAACGGCGCCCATCACGAGATCTACCTCAGCGACCCGCGGCGCACCGAGCCCGCGAAGCTGAGGACGATCCTGCGCCAGCCCGTCCGGCCCGTATGAGGCCGGACGGGCCCGAGCCTCACATCCCAGGCCTCACATGCCGAACTGGACCTGGCGGGAATTGCCGCGCTTCAGGTTGCGGTAGCGCGCCATCGCCCAGAGCGGGAAGAACTTCGGGTAGCCGTGGTAGCGCAGGTAGAACACCCGCGGGAACCCGGTCGCCGTGTAGCGCTCCTCGTTCCAGAACCCGTCCGCGCCCTGCGTGCGGGTGAGGAAGTTGATGCCGCGGGTCACGGCCGGGTCGTCGGACTCGCCCGCGGCCATCAGGGCGAGCAGCGCCCAGGCGGTCTGCGAGGCCGTGGACGAGCCCGGCTCGAAGGCCGGATCGATCTTGTAGCTCGACGCGTCCTCGCCCCAGCCACCATCCGGGTTCTGGATGCGGACGAGCCAGGCCACCGACTTGCGGATCTCGGGGCTCCGCGGATCGACGCCGGCGGCGTTCAGCGCGCAGAGCACCGACCACGTGCCGTAGATGAAGTTCATGCCCCAGCGGCCGTACCACGAGCCGTCCGCCTCCTGATCGTTCAGGAGGTATTCGACGCCGCGGTCGAGCGCCTTCGAGGTCGCCCGCGTCTCGCCGAGCTGCGCCAGCATGGAGACCACGCGGGCGGTGACGTCCGCGGTCGGCGGATCGAGCAGGGCGCCGTGATCCGAGAACGGGATGTGGTTGAGGTACATGTGGTTGTTGTCGGCGTCGAAGGCCGCCCAGCCGCCGTCCTTCGACTGCAGCCCCTCGACCCATTCGCGGGCGCGGGCGATGGCCATCTTGTAGTCCGGCATGCCGGCGACGAGGCCGTGCTGGCGCATGGCCCGGTCCATCGCCATCACCACCACGGCGGTGTCGTCGAGATCGGGGTAATGGGCGTTGGCGTACTGGAAGGCCCAGCCGCCGGGGCGCACGTCCGGCTTGGTCGCCGCCCAGTCGCCCTTGATGTCGAGGACCTGCCGGGGCTTCAGCCAGTCGAGGCCGGCCCGCGCCTGCGCCTCGGCGTCGAGGCCGCCGGCCTCCAGCAGCGCGTGGCTCGCGAGCGCCGTGTCCCAGACCGGGGAGACGCAGGGCTGCACATAGGCCTCGTTCGCCTTCACGACGACGAGCTTCTCGATGGCCTCGCAGGCGATGCGAACCTGCGGATGGTCAGCCTGGTAGCCCATCACCTCGTACATCAGCACCGAGTTGACCATGGCCGGGAAGATCGCGCCGAGGCCGTCCTCGCCGTTCAGGCGCTCGCTCACCCAGGCGCGGGCCTTCTCCATGGCGCGCTTGCGCAGGCCCTTGTGGAAGTGGTTCTCGGTGCGCTGGAGGACGCGGTCGATGAAGCCGAAGATCGGCGTCCAGGGCCAGTGGGCGTGGGGGCTGCCCGGCCAGTGGCGCACGCTCTCGGGGGGCGTGATGAACAGTTCCTGGATGCCGATGCCGCGCGCGTTCTTCGCCCGCGGCTTCGTGGCCTGGAGCACGAAGAGCGGCACCATGGTGCAGCGCGCCCAGTAGCTGACCTTGTCGAGGTGGAACGGGAACCACTTCGGCAGGAACATCACCTCCACCGGCATCACCGGCACCGCGCGCCACGGCACCTCGCCGTAGAGGGCGAGCAGGATGCGGGTGAAGACGTTGGCGTTGGCGGCACCGCCGCGCGAGAGGATCGCCTCGCGGGCCCGGCGCATGTGCGGCGCCTCGATGTCGTCGCCGATCATCTTCAGCGCGAAATAGGCCTTCACGCTGGCGCTGATATCGAACGGGCCCTCGTGCACCAGCGCCCAGCCGCCATGGGGCCCTTGCGTGCGGCGCAGGTAGTTGCCGATCTTCGGCTCGACGCCCTCGGGCGCCGCGGTGCCGCGGAACTGGTGGAAGAGGATGTACTCGGACGGGATGGTGGCGTCGGCCTCCAGCTCGAAGCAGATATGGCCGTCGGCATCGGCGAGGTTGGTCAGCGCCCGCGTCGCCTGGACGATCCCCCGCTCGACCGCGTCGAGGGAGATCCCCTGCGTCTTCGGACGCTGCAGCGCCTCGATCTTGCTCACCGCCTCTCTCATCGTCCTCGCCTCTTCGGGTCGCGTGTCGACCGTCCCATGCCTCAAGCCGCCGCACGCGTGCGTGCTGCACCGCACGCAAGAGCGCGCGCGGCGGTCTTTCCGGAGCGGATGGCTCCCTCGATCGTCGAAGGCAGGCCGGTCGCGGTCCAGTCGCCTGCCAGGACGAGATTGTCGTAGGCCGTCGCCGGGCCCGGCCGCCGCGCGGCCTCTTCCGGCGTCGCGGCGAAGGTCGCCCGCTTCTCCTTGACGATCTGCCAGCTTGGCAGTTCCGGAGCAAGGTCGCCGAGTTTCGCGATCTCGCCCCAGATCCGCTGCGCGAGGTCCTCGCGGGAGACGTCGAGCAGCCGGTCGGCCCCGCTGATCGTCACCGAGTAGCGGTCGGGATAGGCGAAGAGCCACTCGGTCAGGCTGTTCACTACGCCGAGAAAGAGCGGGCTGCCCGGCGCCGGGACGCGGGCGAAATGCGCGTTGACGATGGAGCGGAAGGCCTGCGGCGCGGGCAGGCCGGGCAGCAGGTCGGTCGCCACCCAGGAGGGCAGGGCGAGCACAACCGAATCGTCGGGACCGACCGGCGTCGTCTCGTCCGAGAAGGCGAGGCTCTCGATGCGCCCCGCGCCGAGGCCGAGCCCGCGCAGGCGGCGGCCGAAGCGGATCTCGCCGCCCCGCGCCGCCAGATAGGTCACGGCCGGATCGACGAAGGCCGCCGAGAGGCCGCCCACGGCGACCAGGGGGCGGCAGGCCCGCCCGCCCGCGCCCAGGGTCTCGCGCAGGATGGTGGCGGCCAAGCCCACATCGCTCTCGGCCGGATCGGTGTTGAGGGCAGCGAGGAGCACCGGGTGCCAGAGCCGGTCGTAGAGCGTGCCGGAGCAGGGCATCGCCGCGCCGATCGTGCCGCCCGCGCCGTCCGCCTTGCCGGCGGCGGCCTTCAGGATGCCGAGCGGCGCGAGGTAGTCGCGGGCGCGGGTGCCGGGCACGCGCCGGCTCGGGCTCAGCACCCACCAGGGCAGCCGGCCGGCATTGGGCCGCAGGGCCCAGCGCTCGCCGGTGGCGAGGTCGGCGAAATCGAACACCGCCTCGTCGGGCCCGGTGAGGGCGTCGGCGGGGGCGCCGACCACCTTCAGGAAATCGAGGGCGTCCGCGTTGCCCGAGAGGAGCAGGTGGTTGCCGTTGTCGATGGTGAGCCCGAGGGTCGGGTCGTAGTAGGAGCGGCAGCGCCCGCCGGCCTGCTTGGCGGCCTCGTGCAGGACGACGCGCCCGCCGCCTTCCGCGATCGCGACGGCCGCGGAGAGGCCGGCCAGGCCGGCGCCGACGACGTGTGTGGTGCCCATCAGACCAGCCCGTGCCGCAGGGCGACGCCGAGGAGGGCGAGCTTGCCGGGCTTCACCCGGGCGCGGGGAGTGGCCCAGCCGCGCTTCAGCAGGGCATCCAGATAGAGGCGGTAGGCCGCCGCCATCAGGCGCGCCGCCTTGGTCACCCGGCGGGGATGGCGGCGGATGATCGCCCAGGTCTCCCGGTAGTGGCCCTCCGCCTCCGCGGCGAGGCCGGCGCAGACCTCGCCGATCCGCGGATGCGCGATCGCGGCGGCCGGTGTCGGCGCGGCGAGCCCGATCGCCGCGAGCCGCTCGCGCGGCAGGTAGAGGCGCCCGCGCTCGGCATCCTCGTCGATGTCGCGCAGGATGTTGGTGAGCTGGAGCGCGCGGCCCTGGTGCCAGGCGAGGCGGATGCCGTCGGCCTCCGGCATGCCGAAGATGCGCACGGAGAGGCGGCCCACCGCGCTCGCCACCCGGTCGCAGTAGAGATCGAGGGTGGCGGCATCGGGGGCCACGATGTCCTCGAAGGCATCCATCGCCATGCCGTCGATCACCGCGTGGAAATCCTCGCGCTTCAGGCCGTACTGCGCCACCGGCCCGACGAGGTCGCGAACCCGCGCGGGCGGGCGGCCCTCGTAGAGGGCGTCGATGTCGGCCCGCCAGCGGTCGAGCTCGGCCGCCCGGATGTCGGCCGGCCCGCCGTCGTCGGCCACGTCGTCCACCGCCCGGCAGAAGGCGTAGACCGCGTACATCGCCTCGCGCCGCGCCTTCGGCAGCAGGCGCATGGCGGTGTAGAAGGAGGAGCCCGAGGCCGGCAGGGCAGGAGCCTCGGCGGCGGGCACGGCGGGATCGGCGAGGGCGGTCATGAGCGGGCGTGCTCCTGGCCGGCCGCGCGCACGGTGCGGCCGCGGAAGGGGCGGCGCGCCAGCGCTCCGGCGACCGCCGCGAAGGCGTTCAGCGCGAAGGCGGCCTTGCCGTGATGGACCTTCTCCGAGAGCGGATCGCGGGTGAGGAGGCCGCGGGTCAGCAGCACGGCGAGGCGGTGGATCGCGGCGATCTCCAGCGAGAGCCGGGTGTCGTCGATGAGGTCGGGCAGCGCGCGTCCCTCCTCGAGGAGCGCGAGGGTGCGCGCGGCCAGGTCCCGGATCACCGCCAGGAGCTGCGGGCTCGCCCTGTCGGCGCCCAGCATCGCCACGTCCGCGCCATGCTTGGCCAGCGTGTCCTGCGGGATGTAGACGCGGTCGAGGTTGCGGAAGTCCTTGCCGCAATCCTGCAGGTGATTGAGCACCTGCAGCGCGGCGCAGATCGCGTCCGAGGCGGCGTAGACCCGGGCCGGATCCTCGCCGTGCACGTCGAGCACGTAGCGGCCCACCGGCATCGCCGAGTAGCGGCAATAGTGGATCAGATCGTCCCAGTCGGCGTAGCGGTTCTTGCGCGCGTCCATCCGGAACGCGTCGAGGAGTTCGAGCGCGTGCAGCGGCGGCAGGCCGCGGGCGGCGAGTTCCGCCTTGAGGGGGGCCGCCTCGGGATCGGACGGCCCGGCGCCGGTGAGCGCGTCGGCCAGCCCGTCGAGCATCGCGACCTTGCGCTCGGGGGAGAGGCCCTTGTGGTCGGCGATGTCGTCGCCCGCCCGGACGTAGTAGTAGAAGGCCAGGATCGCCGGGCGGTTCTTCGGATGGATCAGGTGCGAGGCGACGGGGAAGTTCTCGTCCTTGTGCCCCTTGCCGGAGCGCGCCGCCGTCGCCGTGTCGAGGCCGGTGCTCATCGCAGGTACCCCGCCTCGCGGAACCACGCGATCGCGTCGGACAATCCCTCCCGGTAGGGCCGGGCGGTGTAGCCGAGCTCCGCCCGCGCCTTCGCGTCCGAGAAGAACATGCGGTAGCGCGACATGCGGATACCGTCGATCGTGGCGAAGGGCTGCTTGCCGGTCACCCGCGCCGCGAGTTCGGCGAAGAAGGCGATCGGGTAGACCACCCCGCGGGGCAGGTTCACCGTGGGCGGCTTGCGGCCGACCATGCCGGCGATGTCGGCGAGCATGGCCGAGAGCAGGACGTTCTCGCCGCCGAGGATGTAGCGCTCGCCGATGCGGCCCCGGCGCAGGGCCAGCAGGTGGCCGGCCGCCACGTCGTCGACATGGGCGAGGTTGAGGCCCGTATCGACGAAGGCCGGCATCTTGCCGAGCGCGGCTTCCTGGATGATCCGCCCGGTGGGCGTCGGCTTCACGTCGCGCGGGCCGATCGGGGTCGAGGGGTTCACGATCACCGCGGGCAGGCCGCTCTGCGCGACCATCTCCTCGACCACGCGCTCGGCCACGACCTTGCTGCGCTTGTAGGCGCCGATCGCCGTCTCCGGCGTCAGGGGCATGGTCTCGTCGGAGGGGGTGATGCCGTCGGCGGGCGGGCGAATCGTGGCGACGCTCGACGTGTAGACGACCCGCTCGACGCCGGCGTCGAGGGCGGCCTGCATCATGATGCGGGTGCCCTCGCGGTTCGTGCGGACGATCTCCTCCATGTCGGGCGCCCACAGGCGGTAATCGGCCGCCGCGTGGACGAGGTAGCGCTGCCCCCGCATCGCCGCGGCCACGGCGGCGGCATCGCGCATGTCGCCCTCGGCGAATTCCACGTCGGTCCAGGTGAGGTTGCGGCGCGGGCTGGAGGCACGCACGAGGACGCGGACGGGAAAGCCCGCCCTGCGGAACACGTCCACGAGGGCGGAACCCAGGAAGCCGCTCGCGCCGGTGATCAGCACGGGGCCGGTCTCAGTCGCCTCTGCCATCACGCTCGAATCATCAGGAAGGGAAACGCTTCGGGGCAGGCCCGTCCGCGGCCGGACGCCCTGACCCGAGGCTCCGAATCACCCGGATACCGCATCGCAACATGAACCGCTTGTGTCACCCTTCGCGGGCGGGAACAAGCGGAGCCGGCGCACGGCCGGCCGCAATCCCCGGAAGGATCGCGCGCCGGCCCGGCGGGGAGGGCCTTCAGGCGAGGCGCAGCCGCGAGCGTCCGTCCTTCTGCTCGGGGAGGGTATCCTTGACGGTCCGGACGATGGCGCTCGCGTCGAGGCCGGCCTCGGCGTACATGCGGTCGGGGGTGTCGTGGTCCTGGTACAGGTCCGGCAGCGTCATCGTCCGCACCCGAACCCGGCCCCCGTCCAGCGCCCCCCGCTCGGCGAGAAGGTGCAGAACCATCGCACCGAAGCCCCCCCGCGAGCCCTCCTCCAGCGTCACCAGAACCTCGTGGCTGCCCGCCAGATCCAGGATCAGGGCCTCGTCCAGCGGCTTGGCAAACCGCGCATCCGCCACGCTCACCGCAACACCGCCATCCGCCAGCGCGTCGGCCGCCTTCAAGGCTTCGCCGAGCCGCGTGCCCAGCGACAGCAGCGCCACCCGCGCCCCCTCGGGACGGCGCACCACACGGCCCCGCCCGATCGGCAGGGGCTCGCCCCGCTCCGGCAGCTCCACGCCCACCCCCTCGCCGCGCGGGTAGCGCAGGGCGATCGGACCCGTGTCGTGGGCGTGCTGGGTCGCCACCATGTGCACCAGCTCCGCCTCGTCGGCGGCCGCCATCACCGTCATGTTCGGCAGGCAGCACAGATAGGCCAGATCGAACGCGCCCGCATGCGTGGCGCCATCCGCCCCCACCAGGCCCGCCCGGTCCAGGCAGAAGCGCACGGGCAGGTTCTGCAGGGCCACGTCGTGCACGACCTGGTCGTAGGCCCGCTGCAGGAAGGTCGAGTAGATTGCCACGAACGGCTTGTAGCCCTCCGTCGCCAGACCGCCGGCAAACGTCACCGCGTGCTGCTCGGCGATGCCCACGTCGAAGGTGCGGGCCGGATGCGCCTTGCCGAACAGGTCGATGCCCGTGCCGCCGGGCATCGCCGCGGTGATCGCCACCACCTTCGGGTCGGCGTCCGCCGCCTTGATCAGGCTCTCGCCGAACACCCGCGTGTAGGCCGGCGCGTTCGGCTTGGCCTTGGCCTGCACGCCCGAGACCACGTCGAACTTCACCACCCCGTGGTAGCGGTCGGCCGAGGCCTCGGCGGGGGCGTAGCCCTTGCCCTTCTGCGTGACCACGTGCAGCAGGATCGGGCCGTGCTCGGCGTCGCGCACGTTCTTCAGGATCGGCAGCAGGTGGTCGAGGTTGTGCCCGTCCACCGGGCCGACATAGTGGAAGCCCATCTCCTCGAACATCGTGCCCCCGCCCACCACCAGGGAGCGGGCGTACTCTTCCGCCGCGGCCGCGCGCTGGTAGAGGGCCTTGGGCAGGAGCTGGCCGAGCTGCTTGGCGGTCTCGCGCAAGCTGCGGTAGGTGCCCCCCGAGGCGAGCCTGGCGAAGTAGGCCGACATGGCGCCCACGGGGGGCGCGATCGACATGTCGTTGTCGTTGAGGATGACGATGAGGCGCGAGTGCAGGGCGCCGGCATTGTTCATGGCCTCGTAGGCCATGCCCGCCGACATCGAGCCGTCGCCGATCACCGCGATGACGTTGCGGCGCTTCGGCGCCTCGCGGCCCGCCGCCTTGGCGGCGGCGGCGTCGAGGTCGCGGGCGACCGCCATGCCGAGCCCGGCCGAGATCGAGGTGGAGGAGTGGGCCGCGCCGAAGGGGTCGTAGACGCTCTCGCTCCGCTTGGTGAAGCCCGAGAGCCCCCCGCCCTGGCGCAGCGTACGGATGCGGTCGCGGCGGCCGGTGAGGATCTTGTGGGGGTAGGCCTGGTGCCCGACGTCCCAGATGATGCGGTCGTCGGGGGTGTCGAAGACGTGGTGCAGGGCCACGGTCAGCTCGACCACGCCCAGCCCCGAGCCCAGATGCCCCCCGGTCACCGAGACCGCGTCCACCATCTCGGCCCGCACCGCGTCCGCCACGGCCTGAAGCTGGCCCTCCGGCAAACCACGCAGCGCCGACGGATCCGGAAGACCGTCCAATACCGAACTCACGCTCTCTCTCTCGGCCAAGGATCGCACCCATTCTTGAAGCCCGGCCGGCCAGCGCCATCTCCCGCCGGCTCCGCCGCAGGGGCGGAGCGCGCGACCGCGCCCGATGCGGCGCGAATCCGGAGACGACAGCCGGAACGGCCGCTGTCATGATAGTGCCAGTTACGGACGATCGGCGCCTCGATCAATGTTGGGCGACGATTTTTTACGCTTTCGTGCCCTCGCGGCAACATGAGGCCCGGCGTTGAACCCCCTTCGTCTATACACGATTCTGGTTGCAGGAGCGGTGGTCTTTTCCGGCCAAGCTTACGCCGCTCCGCGACCGGTGGACGGCAACCTCACATTCCCGTGCGCCATGCTCGGCGCTTGCCCGCCGCGGACGGTCCCCGGCGGCCCGGACCGGGACGTCCACCCCTTCGAGGGACGCCTCGGCCGCCCCTGCGGCTGGCGCGAGCGCCCGACGCCGCAGGGGCCGCGCCGGGTGCGGGTATGCTACTAGGACCCCGTGGATCGAAGGCGCTCCCGGCCCCGCGCGGGCCGTCGCGAACGAGCGGGAGCCGCGCCTCGGGGCCGGCCCTCTGCCTGCTCCTCGCGGTGCTGGCCGTACCCGCCTCGGCCGAGGAGGCCTGTCCCGGCCTGTTCGCCGGGGATCGCCTGCCGGTACTCACCAACCCGAAGCTCGCCGTCCGCACCCGGCTGCTCTGCTTCGAGGCCTTTGCCGTGCTCCATTCCGGCGCCTCGCGCACGCCCCTCTACGCCGCGGAGCATCTGACCCGGGCGAGCATCGTGGCGGCGCGCGCGGTGGCGCGCGACGACGCCTTCCACGAGGAGGACAGGCTTCCACCGGGGGATCGCTCGCAGCTGGAGGACTACGTCCATTCGGGGTTCGACCGGGGCCATCTGGCGCCGGCGGGCGACATGCCGAGCCCGCAGGCGCAGGCGGAATCCTTCAGCCTCGCCAACGTCGTACCCCAGAACCGGGCGTTCAACCGCGGCCTCTGGTCCGGCATCGAGGAGAGCGTGCGCCGCCTCGCGGGCGAGCGGGGCGCGCTCTACGTGGTGACCGGCGCGGCCTTCAACGGCGGCTCGGTGGACGCGATCAAGAGCCGGGTCCTCGTGCCGACCCAACTCTACAAGGCCCTCTACGATCCCGCCCGAGGGGAGGCCGGCGCCTATCTCGCCCCGAACCGGGGCGGGGGCGCGTGGCGCGCCGTCTCCCTCGACGAGTTGCGCGGAGCCACCGGCATCGACGTCTTCCCGGGCCTTTCCGCGGACCTCAAGGCCCGCGCGATGGACCTGCCCGAGCCGCGCGAGTTCGCCCGCGGCGACGCCGCCGAGCGCCGGCCCCGCTCGGACACGTGGCAGGACTGGTTCTTCCGCGAACTCGCCCGCGCCTTCGGAAAGGCGCTCCGCGACGTCCTCCGCTCGATCTTCTAGAGCCGTTCCCGATCGCGTTGCCATCGTCCACGGCCCTAAGTTATTGTTTTCGCGCGTTCTCTTGCGCCGCACCGGCGTCCACTTCGGCGGAGGGCGCTCCAGAAGAGGCCCGCCATGGCGCACGACACCCGTTTCGAGCCCTTCGCGGACGAGGCCTCGGTGCACACGATCGGCGGCCTCAGCTTCGAGAACGGCCGCGCCCGCATCGCCCTTCACGGCAGCCTCGAGATCCCCCGCGACCGCGCCGGCCTCGCCCTGGCGCGGGACCTGAAGCGCGCGGCCGACGCGGTCCTCGCCGCCCTCGAATCGGCGGACCTGCCGGATCGGGCCGCCGAACCCGCCCAGCCCGCGCCGACGCGGGTCCGCAACCCTTTCACGTGAGCGGCCGGATCCCCATCCTTGCCGGGTCCGGCCCGGCCTGATACTCGGGCGGGATCATGTCACGCCACGGCGGCTGGCGACCCGGCGGAACCGGGCACCGGCCCGCGCCCGTCCCCGTACCGTCCGCCCGGGCGGCCCGGACCGCGCCGCCGCGCCGGCACGAAGCTTGAGGATATCCCGCGATGGCCCGCGAATTCATCTACCACATGCGTGGCCTGACCAAGGCCTATACGGGGGGCAAGAAGGTCCTCGACAGCGTCAACCTGTCCTTCTACCCCGACGCCAAGATCGGCGTCCTGGGCATCAACGGCTCCGGCAAGTCGACGCTGCTGAAGATCATGGCCGGCATCGACAAGGACTTCACCGGCGACGGCTGGGTCGCGCAGGGCGCGCGCGTCGGCTACCTGCCGCAGGAGCCGCAGCTCGATCCGAACAAGTCGGTGCGCGAGAACGTGATGGAGGGCGTGGCCGAGAAGCAGGCCATGCTCGACCGCTACAACGAGCTCGCCATGAACTACTCGGAGGAGACCGCCGACGAGATGACCGAGCTTCAGGACCGGATCGAGGCCCTCAACCTCTGGGAGCTCGATTCGAAGGTGGACCAGGCCATGGAGGCCCTGGGCTGCCCGAGCGACGAGCAGCCGGTCGCCACCCTGTCGGGCGGCGAGCGCCGCCGCATCGCCCTGTGCCGCCTGCTCCTCTGGGAGCCGGAACTCCTGCTCCTCGACGAGCCCACCAACCACCTCGACGCCGAGACGGTGAACTGGCTCGAAGGGCACCTGCGCTCGTATCCCGGCGCGATCCTGATCGTGACCCACGACCGCTACTTCCTCGACAACGTCACCGGCTGGATCCTGGAGCTCGATCGCGGCAAGGGCATCCCCTACGAGGGCAACTACTCGGCCTGGCTGGTGCAGAAGCAGAAGCGCCTGGAGCAGGAGGGCCGCGAGGACATGGCCCGCCAGCGCTCCATCGCCCGCGAGCAGGAATGGATCGCGGCCTCGCCGAAGGCCCGCCAGACCAAGTCGAAGGCGCGCATCACCCGCTACGAGGAGCTGGTCGCCAAGCAGAACAACAAGGTCGACGCCGCGGCCCAGATCGTCATCCCGATCGACGAGCGGCTGGGCAACAACGTCATCGAGTTCGAGCATCTCTCGAAGGCGTTCGGCGATCGCCTGCTGATCGAGGATCTGTCGTTCAAGCTGCCGCCGGGCGGCATCGTCGGGGTGATCGGTCCGAACGGCGCCGGCAAGACCACCCTGTTCAAGATGATCACCGGCCAGGAGAAGCCCGATGGCGGCAAGATCGAGGTCGGCGAGACGGTGAAGCTCGGCTACGTCGACCAGTCGCGCGACGCCCTCGATCCGACGGCCACCGTCTGGCAGGAGGTCTCGGGCGGCAACGACATCATCTATTTCAACAAGCGCGAGATCAATTCCCGCGCCTATTGCGCGGCCTTCGCCTTCAAGGGCGGCGACCAGCAGAAGAAGGTCGGCACGCTGTCGGGCGGTGAGCGCAACCGCGTGCACCTCGCCCGCACCCTGAAGGGCGGCGCCAACGTGCTGCTCCTCGACGAGCCGACCAACGACCTCGACATGGAGACCCTGCGCGCCCTCGAGGACGCCCTGGAGGATTACGCCGGCTGCGCGGTGATCATCAGCCACGATCGCTGGTTCCTGAACCGCATCGCCACGCACATCCTCGCCTTCGAGGGCGACAGCCACGTGGAATGGTTCGAGGGGAACTTCTCGGATTACGAGGCCGACAAGATGCGCCGCCTCGGCGCCGACTCGATCATGCCGAAGAAGATCAAGTACAAGAAGTTCTCGCGCTGAGATGAGTGGAGGGGCAGGCCTGTTGAGGCGGGCCTGCCGCTTTCACGCATCTTCGGTCTGACCATTCTCTCCCTTTGAAAGTAGCGCGCCTCTCCTCCCCCCGGATCTCGGGCTTGCCCGAGATCCGCACCCTGCTCGCCCGGATCGGGCAAGCCCGATCCGGGTGGGGAGGAGTTGGCGGTGGGGGTGGTGCAGACGGCACCGGAACGCTCGATCCTGAACCAACCCCCACCTCTGGCCCTTCCCCGCAAAGGAGAGGGGAAAGCGCGCGTTTTACAAGGGGTTGTCCTCTGGAAGCGAAGTGTGCATCTGCGGGGGCGCGGGTGAGCGCGTCTCGGCTTGACGAGGATCAGACATCCCCCGAAAGAGCGCCCGATCACACCGTCGCGTTGAGCGTGAGCGCGTCCATCACGTCGCCCGAATCGACGAGCTTCAGCCCGCGGCGGCGCATCCCCTTGAGCATGGCCCGGTCGGGAAAGGGGCAGTAGGGCAGGGGCGGGGCGACCTCGCCCTCCGGCACGGCCCCGTCGCGACCGATGCGGTCGAGCAGGTTCTGCAGCATCAGCACGCCGCGCTGGTGTAGTTGCACGCTCGCCTGCGTGGCGGTGACGTTCGGTGCGAGGGCGTAGCGCTCCTGCGCCAGGATCGCGCCGGCATCGATGCGCGGCACGAGGCGGTGCAGGGTCATGCCGAAGGCGTCGCCCCCCTCGGCCAGGGCATGGATCGTCGGTACCGGTCCGCGATGGCGCGGCAGCAGGCCCGGATGGGCGTTGATGCCCCCGAGGCGCGCCGCGGCGATGGTCTCCGCCCCGAGGATCTGGTCGAAGTGATAGGTGACGATGAGGTCCGGCGCGTGGGTCCGCAGGGCCGCGGCCACCTCGGGCCCGTTCACGTCGTCGACCCTCAGGGTCGGAATGCCGTGCCGGGCGCAGAGCCGGGCAAGGGGCGTCGCCTCGGTGACGTCGCCGGTGCGGCAGAGGGCCTGGGTCACGGGGGCCAGGGGCCGCAGCAGGTCCGGCAGGCCGAAATTCACGGCGAGATAGGGCAGGAAGTCCGGCCCCGACCGCACGAGGTGGCGCCGCACCTGCCCGACGAGTCCGCCGGTCGCCGGACGCTCCGCGTTCGATAGGCCGACGAAGGCGATCTCGCGGGCGTAATCGGCGACGAACCGGCGCACGGCGCGGGCGTTCGGCAGCGCCTCCAGGACGAAGAGCGCGATCCGGGCGCGCGCCATCAGCGCCGCTTCCGGATCTGGAAGCGGAACCCGTGCATCCCGAGGCGCCGCAGGCTCTCCGGCAGCAGGCCGGCCCCGCGGGCGAGGATCGCGAGCCGCATCGGGAAGGCGACGATGTCCCGGTCCCGGGCGAGGCCGCGGGCGATGCGGGCGGCCGCCGCCTCGGCGCTCATCTCGAAGGGGCGCCAGCCCTTGTAGTCGCCGCCCATGGGCGTCTTCACGTAGCCCGGCGTCACCACGTTGACCTTCACGCCGCGGGCGCGGACCTTCTCGCGGAGCGCGAGGCCGTGGGCGAGGAGGGCGGCCTTGGCGCCGCTATAGGACGGCGCGTCCGGCAGGGGCGCGAAGGCCGCGAGCGAGGACATCAGCGCGATCTGGCCGTGCCCGCGCCCCAGCATCAGGGTCAGCGCCGGCAGCATCACGTTGAGCGCGCCGCCGAGGTTGATGTCCGCCGTCTCGAAGGCCACCGCCTCGGTCTCCACGTCGCCGGTGGGATGGCCGCCGTTGATGGCGGCGTTCACGATCACGAGATCGAGCGGCGCCCGCGCGTCCGCCTCTTCGAGAAGGCAGCGCACGGCGGCCCGGTCGCGCACGTCGAGGCGGGCGGTCTCCACCTCGGCGCCGGCCTGCCGGCAGGCGGCGGCGACCGCGTCGAGGCGATCGGGGTCGCGGGCGACGAGCCGGAGCCGGCTGCCGGGGGCGGCGTAGTGCCGGGCGAGCGCCGCGCCGATGCCGCTCGACGCGCCGGTGATCAGGATGTGGGGCATGGATAGGCCTGCTACCCCGCGGCACACCGCGAGATCAACAGGCGCGCGGGCTCAATAGACCGGCGCGAGCCGGCCCTCGGCCTCGGCCCGCTCGCGGACCGCGCGCGCGGCGGCGACCATGGTGTCGGGCAGCGCGGCCTCCAGCCGGGGCAGGGTGCCCGCGACCGCCCGGGCGATGGCCTCCTTCGAGAAGAAGCCGCCGTTGACCTGCGTGCGGTGGAGGACGACCCGCCGGAAATCGGCGACCAGATCCATCTCCGGCGGCGTCGGGTCCGTCCAGAACCCGTCGAGCTCGCCCTGATGGGTGAGCCCGGCCATGTTGTAGATCGCGGTCCCGACCGCGTGCGTCGGCCGGCCCATCTCCAGGGAGAGCATGCCGACGGTGGAGTTCACGATGACGACGCCGCGCGCCCCCGCGATCAGGGCGGGCAGGTCGCCGCCGTCGATGAAGTCCAGCCGCTCGCTGACGCCGTGGCGGCGGGCCGAGGCGCGGGCGAAGCGGCGCCAGTTGATCAGGCCGCTGTCGAGGGGGTGCAGCTTCACGAGGAGGCGCGTCGGCGCCTGCGAGGCCTCGGCGAAGGACTTGATCACCCGGTCCATGAAGCCCTCGACCCCGAGGAAGGGGGAGTGGACGCGGATCTGGTAGTCGCTGTCGAGTTGGAGCGGCAGCAGGAAGTAGTCGCAGCCGACCGCGTGGTAGATCTCGGCGCAGCGGGCGGCCTCGCGGCGGGTGCGGGCGCGGCGGGAGAACTTCTTGATCCAGCCCGCATATTCCATCGCGATATGCGTCGGCCGGTGGCTGCGGAAGTTCGGATAGAGGTACGGGAACAGGATGTTGGCGAGGTTGTAGCTCACGTCCCAGAGGCTGCGGCGCGCCATGTCCCCGGTGGAGGGCAGGGCCCGGCCCGGCTGCGGCAGGCGCCGCGCCAGCGCCCGCACCGTCTCGGCGGTGCGCGGCAGCGAGGAGTAGCCGTTCACGCCGCCGAGTTCGCAGGTGATCCAGTTCGGGCGGATGTAGCCTTCCTCGAAGACGTGGACGCGCAGGCCGAGGCGCTGGGCGATCTCCCGGGCCACGGCGTGGAAGGGCCGGCAATCGCCGAACAGGACGATGTCGGTGACGCTCTCGCGCTGCAGATAGGCGTCGAGATAGGCAGGCCAGGCCTTGCGCGAGCCGCGGTAATGGTCCGAGGCGCCCCGCCAGAACAGCCAGTCGCCCGAGCAGAAATTGATGCGGCGCACCCGGTATCCCCGTGCCGTCAGCGCGGCGCCGAGATCCGAGAAGAAGGGGGTGGCGATGCCCTGGAGGAAGAGGAAGGTGGCGGGGCCGTCACCGCGGGTCACGCCGTCGAGCCGCTCCGTCTCGCGCCACGGATCCGGCTCGGCCGGGACGCGGATCGCGGGGACGACGGAGGCGGTGTCTGGGCGAGGCTGCAGCATTCCGCGACGCTTCCATCCTTCCCCGAACCGCTGGACGATCGCCCCGGCGGCAGTCAAATCAACGGCTTACACGGGCCGGAGCCGCGGGCAATCCACCCGAGCCGCCCTACCCTGTGAATTTCGGCGCTTGTGACCGGATCGCAACGCCAGGTGGCATTCCTCCGGGCTGCCATCACCGGGGCGGCAGGGAGCGCTCTAGGTACGAATCGCGGCGGCCATATGTCCGGCTCGCGGCCGGCCGCCACGGTTCCCCGCAAATCACAGGCGCCCCGCGGACCCGCGATTGCCGCATCGCACAATACGGTCGCCTGCCGCCGCCGCGGGGCGCCCTCCCGCGGAAAATGCGCTACAGGCGGGCGCAGGGGGCCACCGCGCCCCATGAACGAGCGAGACATGCGACCGGCCCCGAGCGCGCTCTACTCCACCGGACCCACGATCGGGCGCCTGCGCGCCGAGATCGAGGCCGCCACCGGCTGGGCGTTCGGTCCGATCGGCGGGAGCGCCGTCGCCGCGGTCTGGGGCGCAGAGGCGCCCGTGGCGCGCCTGCTGCGGCTGGCGGGGCGCCCGGTCCTCGCCGTCGCCCCAGGGCCGCTGCTGAGCCCCTACGACAGCCCGGAGACCGGCCTCGCCAGCCTGCGCCTCCGCATGCCGGACGGGGCGGAGCGGGTCCACCACTTCGATCCCTGGACGCGCCGGCCGATCGACGCCGAGGACTGCGCCGCCCGCGTCGCCTGGCTCGCCGCCCGCTTCGGGGAGAATGACCGCCGCGTCGTCTATGTGGGCATGTCGCGCTGGAAGCGGCCGGCGCTGAACGTGTTCGGGGCGGGCCCCGCCGGGCCGCCGATCCACACCATGACCGCCGCGGACGCGCTGGCCCAGGCGAAGCGGCACGACGCGCGGGTGCTGGCCTGGGCGACGCGCATGCCGGCCACCCTGGAGAGCGCCTGCGCCGAGGCCGGCCTGCCCCTGGCCCGGGTGGAGGACGGCTTCCTGCGCTCCGTCGGCCTCGGGGCGAGTCTGCGCCCCGGCGCCTCCGTCGTGGTGGACGATGCCGGCATCTACTACGACCCGCGCCGGGACAGCCGGCTCGCCCTGATCCTGAAGGAGACCGCCTTCACGCCCGAGCTCCTGGCCCGGGCCGGGCGCCTGCGCGAGGAGGTCGTGGCGCGCCGCCTCAGCAAGTACAATGTCGGCCTCGATGCCGGCACCCGCGACTGGCCCGCGGACCGCCGGATCGTGCTGGTCCCGGGGCAGGTGGAGGACGACGCTTCGGTGCAGTTCGGCTCGCCGCACGTGCGCAGCAACCGGGCGCTGCTCGCCGCCGCCCGCGCCCGGCACCCGAACGCCTTCCTGCTCTACAAGCCGCATCCCGACGTGGAGGCGGGCTTCCGGCCCGGGGCGATTCCGGAAGCGGAGGCGCTGGCGCTGGCCGACCGGCTCGTGCCCGGGATCAGCATCGTCGACCTCCTCGACCGCGTGCACCACGTGGAGACGATGACCTCGCTCGCGGGCTTCGAGGCGCTGATCCGCGGGCTCGGCGTCACCACGCACGGGCGGCCGTTCTACGCGGGCTGGGGCCTCAGCGAGGATCTGGCGCCCGGCGCCGACCGCGGCCGCCGGCTCGCCCTGGACGAGCTCGTGGCCGGCACGCTGATCCTCTACCCGCGCTATCTCGACCCCGTCGCGATGAAGCCCTGCGAGCCCGAGCAACTCCTCGACCGGCTGAGCGCCGAGCGCGCCGCGACGGGTCCCAGCGCCCTGGCGCAGGGGCGGATCGCGCTGCTGACGATGCAGGCCCGCTACCGCCTGCTCAACCCGATCGTGCGGCGCCTGCGCGCCCGCCGCGGCATCCGCCCGGGCGCGCCCGGCCGGGACGGGCAGCCATGACGCTCCTCCTGGCCCTGGCGGCGGCCTGCCTCGTCTCGGCCGCCATCGAGCGCCGGGGCGGATCGGAGCCCTTCGGGCACCGGCCCGCCGACCTCGCCATGCGCTTCGGCTCGTACGCGCTGCTGACCCTCGCCTGGTTCGTGTTCTCCTGGCGGCCCTGGCTCGCGGGCCTCAGCACCGTGCTGACCGTGGCCGGCCTCGTCATCGTCAGCCGGATGAAGCGGGCGGTGATCGGCGAGCCCCTGGTCTTCAGCGACTTCGCCCTGCTGCCGCAGGTGCCGCGCCATCCCCAACTCTACTACATCCCGCCGGTGACGAGCCCGATCATCGCGGGACCGGCACTCGTCTCCATCGCGGCGATCGCCCTGTGGTTCTGGCTGGAGCCGACCCTGCTGCCGTCCTCCGCGGCGGCGAGCCTGATCGCGGTCGTCGCCCTGCCGGCGGCGCTCTCCGCCCTCGTCCTCGCGGCCCTGCGCCCGCCCGTCTCCGGCTGGCTCGCGCGCCGTTTCCCACGGCCCGAGCCGGAGCGGGACATCGGCCGGGTCGGCCTGCCCGCCACCCTGGCCGCCTACGCCCTGCGACACCGGACCGAGGCGGCGGCGGCCGAGCCGCTCCCGGCCGTGCCGACGCTGCCGGGCGAGCCGGTCGTGGTGGTGATCCAGCTCGAATCCTTCGTCGATCCGGAGCGCCTCGGCGGGCCGCCCCTGCCGCTGATGGAGCTGATCCGGAGCCGAGCGAGCGAGTACGGCCGCCTGCGCGTACCGGCCCACGGCGCCTACACCATGCGCAGCGAGCACGCGGTCCTCACCGGCCGCGACGCGGACTCCCTCGGCTTCGGCCGGTTCGACCCCTATCTGGCGGGAGGCGGCGACGAGCCGACCAGCCTCGCGCGGATCGCGGCGGGAGCCGGCTACGACACCGCCTTCGTGCACCCCTTCCACCGGGACTTCTTCCAGCGCGCGCAGGTGATGCGCCGCCTCGGCTTCCGGCGCCTCGTCATGGAGGAGGACTTCGCCGGAGCGCCGCGGGTCGGCCCCTACATGTCCGACGTGGCGCTGGGCGCGCATATCCTCGAAGAGGTGCGGGCGCGGCGCGGTCCCCTGTTCCTGTTCAGCGTGACCATGGAGAACCACGGTCCCTGGAAGCCAGGGCGGCTCCCCGGCATCGACGATCCCCTGGCGCAGTACCTGCACCACGTGGCCGGCACCGGCCGGATGGTGGAGGATCTGGTGGCGGGCCTCGCGGGCGAGCGGGCGGTGCTCTGCGTGTTCGGCGATCACGCGCCCTCGCTGCCCACTTGCCGGCCGGGCTTCGGCGACACCAGCACGGACTACGCGCTGTTCCGCTTCGGCGGTCCGCAGGGGGCGCCGCGCCGGATCGACCGCACGGCCGACGCCCTCGGGCGTCGCCTCAGGGACACGCTCGCCCCGGAATCGACCGCGCCGGCGACGCCCGGCCCGGCGCAAGCGTGACCGTGCCACGGTCGCGTCGCATTGCCGTCGGATGGACCTACGATACCGGCGGCCTGAACGGTCCGTTAAAGCGACCTCGGCCATTGCTGTGGTCTGATCCGTGCCGGCCTCCGCGCCGGGCCTCTCGGCCGCTGCCGGGAATGGGAGTTTCGTGATGGTGCGTAAACCAGCGCTCGCCGCGCTGACGGCGGCCCTTCTGGGCGGCTGTTCGGTGCTACCTGCGGCGGGTCCGACGTCGCGTGCCGTTGAGAGCGGGGCCGAGGTGGCCACGCCCGAGGGCCTGTTCGCGCGCTACGAGATCATCGACATCACCCCGGCCGTGGTCGAGGCCCTGCGCACCCGGCCGCTGGACAGCCTGCTCGCCTCCTTCGGCGACCACCGCCCCTCCCCCGATCC